>DASTBV010000126.1:0-8276 GCA_035711805.1 Vicinamibacterales bacterium | reverse complement strand
ATCCTCCGGACACGAAGGCACGAAGAGATCGAAGCTCACGAAGAATGCGCTTCGTGGCCCGCGGATGGTACCACGCTGGCTTACGATTTTCCGGGAGCAGACAAATGCTCAGCAGCGAGTCGGCCCCGCGCACGTTCCAGGGCGCAGGGGCGGCGGGACGGCCGAAGTGGCCGCCGCGCGCGTGACCGAGTGGGTGGGCAGCGGAAAGGGACTGACCTCGGCGGTCGCCGTGGTGGTGCTGTGGGCCGCGAGCGGACCACTGTTCGGATGGTCGAACAGCTGGCAGCGGGTCATCAACACCGGCACGACCATCGTGACGTTCCTGAGAAAGAGTACGTAGTGTCCGCCTTTAGGCGGACCCTCACTAATCCGCGATACGAATCTGCGCTTCAAAGAGACGCGAGCCCTTGCACGCCGGACAGCGGCCGGGCTTGACGAGGCGGTCGTTTGCGAAGGTGAACCCGCAGTCCTTGCAGCGGGCAGGGATGATTTCGATGCGGTGGCCGGCGGCACCGGCCGATCGCAGCGCGTGGCGGAGATCCTCCTCGATCTCGCCTCGCCGCAGGCCCATCTCGCGAGCGATCGACGATGCCGATCGCGGCTCGCGCGACAGCAAGTCGATGATCTGGCGTCTGAACGCCATCGCGGTTTCTCTTCTCGCCATTCTATCCGCTTCGTCTGCACGTAGTTGCCCGCGCCGGCGATCGTCGATGCGGGGGCAACGCGCTCGCAGTGGCACCCGGCGCTGCGCGTCAGGCGGCAGCGCAACTTCCGGAAGTTCCGCTTGCCAATCGCGTGAGCCTCACGTTACCCCTTCGCGTGACACGTGACATGTTGGGTGACGACGGCTTCGAGTCGTGGGGCATCGGCGCCTGGGGAGTCCGCGCCGGAGCCGGCCTTCGGTTCTCGGTCGTGCGACGCGTGCAGCCGTGACGCAAGCGCGAACCGCTTTTTTCAAGCGTACGTAAAGCCGAGCGCCTCGATATCCCGCGTGTCGGCCTCGGTTTCGGTCCACGGATCCATGATCCCGGCCGCACCAGCCAGGTTGGGATTCTGACCCGGATTGGCCGCCTGCCACGCGGCCCAGATGCGATCGATTTCCGCGTGATGCATCCAGAACACCGGATCGCACGGCGCGGTCAGGATGCCGCCCATCGAGCCGCCCACCCACACATGCCCCGAGTTGTGTATGCCTTCGAGCGACTGGGCGAAGGGATTGTAAGTGGCGTTGGCCATCGCGGCGGCGACCGCCGCGGCGTTTGGCAGAAACGGCCCGCCGATGTTCCGGACGACGGTATGTGGTCCGTTCATCAGGTTCACCGTCGGCGTGAACGACAGCAGCCACGACGGAAAACCCTGTTCCTCGCTCGATTTCCAGTACGGAATGCAGACCGTGGAGTCGACCGTCATCAGCAGTTCCTCCATCCGCAGCAGATAGATCCTGTGCCACGGCAGGAAGCGCGGGTTGCCGTGCATCTGATGAATGGCGTTCGCGTGGATATCGACCAGCGGACCGAGCACGCCCGCCGCATTGAGCTGCGTGAACGCGTTCAGAAACCGGGTCTGCTCGTCCGTCGTCAGCGCACGATGATCCTTGCGCACGCACAGCTGGTCGTTCGGCTCGTCGCAGGTGATCGGCGGCTTGTAGTCTTCCCGGCGCGGCTTGAAACAGAGGTGTTCCAGCGGATGCGGCACGTAACGCGGCGGCCGTTTCGTGGCATAGCTGCCGTAGATTCGCTCATCGGGGTAGCGCGGATTTGCCGGCGGTTCGTCGTCGTGATGCCGCGGATGGCTGTAGTCCGGGTCGTAGTACGGCGGGTCGTGTGGCCGATGCGGTCGGTGGCCGCCGGGTTCATGCGAATCGTGGCCGCCGGGTTCATGCGAATCGTGGCCACCGCCCCCGTGTTTCTGTTTCACCATCAGATGCCTCCTCTCTGATTGAAACGATGCGAACAGAGATGGCGAACGAGCCGTCGATAAGACGACACCTCAACAGAACAGGGCCTGGGGAGTCCGCGCCGGAGCCGGCCTTCGGTTCTCGGTCGTGCGGCGCGTGTAGTGGTGCGCCGAACGCGGGTTCACTCTTCGCCCCCTTCGCGCTCTTCGGGGTTAAGAATCGGCGACAGCTGCTTGTAGAAGAAAACGGTATCGCACCAGCTGCCGTCGGGATTGAGGGCGAAGTTCGGGACCTCGCCGACGCGGACCCAGCCGAGCGAGGTGTACAACTGCTCCGCTGCGCCGCCCTTGAACGTGTCGAGAACGAGCAGCGTGTATCGATGGTCGCGTGCCTGCTGGTCGATTGCGTGCATCAACGCCCGGGCAATGCCGCGCCCGCGCGTCCGCCGGTGGACAATCAGCTTGGCGACGTCGCCGCGATGTGGCTGATTCGGCGCCCACGCCGGCTGCAGCTGCACGGTGCCGGCGATACCCTGCTCGTCCCGCGCGATCAGGTTGGGAATCGGCGCGGGTTATTTCGCCGGAGGCGCTGCTGGCGGCGCCGGCTCGATCCGCAGCACTGCGCCGGCGTTCTCGTCGGTCAGCGCGTAGATGAACCCATCGGGACCGGGCTTCACCTCGCGAATCCGCTGACGGAGATCCGCCAGCATCGAGTGGTCGCGCGCGGTCGGCAATCCTCTGGCGTTGAACGTCACGCGGGCGATGAACTGACCCGTGCCGGCGCGCATCGCGCCGACGAATGCCTGTCCCTTCCACGGGAGCTTGTCGCCGTCGTAAATCGACAGGCCGGAGATCGCAATCGCCGGAACCCAGAAGACGAGCGGGTCCTCGATGTTCGGCCCGCCGAAGCCCTGACCGATGATCGAGCCGTCGTAGTTGCGTCCAAGCCCTGCGAGCGGCCAGCCGTAGTTCTTTCCTGCCTTGATGAGGTTGAGCTCATCGCCGCCCTGTGGACCTTCTTCCGTCGACCAGAGCTCACCGGTGCTCTCGCGGTACCACAGACCGAGTGGATTGCGATGGCCGAGGCTGTAAATCTCAGGCAGATACTTCGCGTTGCCGACGAACGGGTTGTCCGGCGGGACGCTGCCGTCGTCGCGGATGCGAAGGATCTTGCCGTTGTGATTCTGCGGATCCTGCGACATCATCGGACCGTTCCGATCGCCCGTCGTGACATACAACAGACCGGCCTTGTCCCACGCGAGGCGTGAACCGTAGCTGCCGGTCGCCGGGCCGACCGAACAACCTTTCGATATCCGCGCGTTGTCGTCATTGGCCCCGCCGCCCCTGCCGCAGTCGGCGCTGGGAGGCGTTGGTCCGCCGTACCAACCTTTCGTGACGAGGATGTCTCTGACGTCCGTCAGCGTCGAGCCGCCGTCCCATCGCGCGCGGGCCACGGCCGTCGTGGCCGAACATTGGGGGACGGCCTCCTTTTTTGCCCGGAGCGCCTGGCGCTCGGCTTCGGGCAAACACAGCGTCCGGTCAGGGTTACGCTTCGAGTACGTGAAGTAGATGAGACGGTTCTGCGCGAACTGCGGGTGCAGCGAGACATCCATCATGCCGCCGAGTCCCTCGGCCAGCATGTCCGGCAGCGGGCCGAGCGGTGTCGGGTCGAGCACGCCGTTGCGAATGACGCGCAGGCGGCCTGGCTCGCCGGCCGTCAGGGAGTTGCGCTCGGTGACCAGGAGATCGCCGTTCGGAAGAAACGCGATGCCCCACGGACGAACGACGTTCTTCGTGACGACGACCACGCGATAGCGGTTGGGCCCGTTGCCGTATTCCCACGGCCCATCGCCAAGCGCCACGCCGCGTCCGCCGCCACCACCGCCGCCGCGCGCTGGTTGTCCTGGCGCTGCAGCGCCACCGCCACGCTGACCGCCACCCTGTCCCGCGGCCGCGCCCTGCCCCCCAGCCGCGCCGGGCGCCTGCTGTGCCAGACCATCGACGCCGGCGAGCGCGGCAAAGACTCCGAATGCCACGACGACCGACAGCATTCGCGCGGCAAGAGATGAAAGCGTGTTCATAAGGTGGTCAGTATACCGATTCCTTCGTGTAAGAATGAGGGCCTTCTAAGAGGTGCACCGTGATTCGCACGTTCGTGTCGTGCGCTCTCCTGATCATGTTCGTCGCGGCGGTCGTCCGCGCACAGCAGCCGCCGCAGGGCCGCGGCGGCGGTCCGGCGCCGGGACGGATCGGCGGCGCCGGGATCGGCGCGTATCCGGCGCGTCCTCCGGCGGACCCTGCTGCGCTCGAGCGCGGCAAGGCCGTCTACGGAACCTATTGCGCGTTCTGCCACGGAGCCGATATCCGCGGCGGTGATGGCGGACCGAGCCTGCTCCGCTCCGGCGTCGTGCTCGACGATCAGAACGGAGAGCTGATCGGGCCCATCATCCGCAACGGACGGCAGGACCGCGGCATGCCGCCGTTCGCGCTCACGCCGGCGCAGATCGGTGACATCGCCACTTTTCTCCACAGCTTCCGTGTGAATGGTTACGACGAAGCGCGAAACAGGCCGCAGTCGATCGTCGTCGGCAACGCAGCAGCCGGCGAGGAATACTTCAAGGCGCGCTGCGCGTCCTGCCATTCCGCCGCGGGCGATCTTCGCGGCCTGGCAACGCGAATCGAGAATCCGCGAACGCTGCAGCAGTGGTGGTTGATGCCTGGCACCGGGGGCGGGCGCGGAGGACCGGCGGCGCCGAATGCGAAACCGCCGCGGGCGACGGTCACCCTGGCCAACGGTGACAAGGTCGAAGGCGAGATCGAGCGGCTCGATGATTTCTCCGTGGCGATCCGGCTGGACAACGGGACGCGCCAGTCATGGAGGATCGTCAACGGTAACCCGCGCGTTGCCGTCACGGACCCCCTGCAGGCGCATCGTGAATTGCTCAAGGAATACAAAGACGCCGACATCCACAACGTCACGGCGTATCTGGTGACCTTGAAATGAATCGCCGAACCTCGCGACGAAAGGCCGACCCGAAGGTCGGCCTCTACCGACTACTTGCGGTGGCCGTGATGTCGGCGACGCTATCAGGCCAGCAGGCTGGTCTGGACCCCGCGACGATCCTGAAGCCGCTCTCGGACGGATGGCCGTCGTATTCGGGCGACTACACCGGCCGCCGCTACAGCGCCCTCAGACAGATCAATACGTCGAACGTGAAGAACCTCACGCTGGCGTGGACGGTCCGCCTCAATGCCGGACCGAACGGCGCGGGCCCCGGTGTCACCGCGCCGTATTCGCCGCGCGCGCCGCGGACGATCACCGGTGGCGTCGGCAATAACGAGTTCGTCGGCGGCACTACGGTCAAGGGCTCGATCCTCGCGGTGGACGACGTCCTGTATGTGACGGCACCGGACAACGTCTGGGCACTCGACGCCAACGACGGCCACCTGCTCTGGCACTACTTCTGGCGCACGAAGGGCGGCACGCATATCGGCAACCGCGGCGCCGCGATGTGGCGGAACAACCTGTATTTCGTCACCCCCGACTGCTATCTCGTGTCGCTCGACGCGCGCACGGGTGAAGAGCGGTGGCACAAGGAGATCGCCTCGTTCAACCAGCAGTACTTCTGCACGTCGGCGCCGACGGTCGTGGAAAACCAGGTCATCGTCGGCACCGGGAACGACCTCGACTCGCCCGGCTACCTGCTCTCGTTCGACGCGCTGAACGGCGACGTGAAGTGGAAGTTCTACGCCGTGCCGATGAATCCGGGCGATCCCGGGCTCGACTCGTGGAAGGACCTCGACGCCGCGCGAAACGGCGGCGGTCATCCGTGGATTCCGGGCTCGTACGATCCGGAAACGCGTCTCTACATCTTTGGCACCGGCAACCCGACGCCGGCCTACACCGATGCCCCGCGCGGCGCCGGCGACAACCTGTTCACCAACTCGGTCGTTGCCGTGAACATCGACACCGGCAAGATGGCCTGGTATTACCAGACCAACCCGCACGACACGCACGACTGGGATTCCGCACAGACGCCAATCCTCGTTGACGGCGAGTTCAATGGAAAACCGCGCAAGCTGGTCGTGACCGCGGCACGCAACGGCTACTACTTCACGCTCGATCGCCTCACGGGTGAACGGCTGGTGACGAGCAAGTTCTCCGACACGGTGAATTGGGCGTCCGGAATCAACGGCAGGGGCCAGCCGGTGCGAATCCCTGAAAAGGATCACCATATCGGCGGCGCGCTCGTGTCGTCGAACAACGGCGGCGCGACGAACTGGCCGCCACAGGCCTACAGTCCCGACACGGGCCTGGTTTATGTGCCGCTGGCTGAGAACTACGCGATGTATTACCTGACCGAGCTCGATCCACGCGGTGCGATGGGCCTCGGCGGCAAGGACGAAGTCGGGGTCTCCGGCGTCGGCAGCTACATCGCCGCGATCGACTACAAAACAGGCAAGACGGTGTGGCGGCACAAGTTCGCCACGTCGACGCCAAGCGGCCGGGGCTCGCCCGGGCTGCTGGCGACGGCCGGCCGTCTGCTCTTCGGCGGCGACGTCTCGGGCAACTTCGTCGCCTTCGATGCGGGCAAAGGAACGCCGCTGTGGCACGCACGCATCGGCCAGGTGTCGAATGCGCCGCAGACGTACCTGGTCGGCGGCCGGCAGCACGTGCTGGTCGCGGCAGGTGACACGCTGTATGCCTTCGCCTTGTATTAGCGTGACAGGCTTGCGACGGGCCACGGAGTCACAGAGGCACGGAGAATCGACTCTTTTCTCCGTGTCATCGTGTCTCCGTGGCACGTAACGAGGGGATCATGACGACAATGACACGGCGTGAGTTCGGTGTCCTGACGTTCGGCACGCTGGCGCTGCCACGGCTGACTGCGGCACAGACGGTCGGCGGCGTACGTCTCGGCGTGCAGACCTACAGCTTCAGGGAGCTGCCGCGCACACCGGGCGGCGACGCCGGCGCCGCGATCATCGGCGCCATGCAGTCGCTCGGGCTGACGGACTGTGAGCTGTGGTCGCCCCAGATTGAGCCGGCTGCCGCCGGCGGCCGTGGAAGAACACCGGAACAGATCCGCGAAGCCCGCGAGGCGTTGCGGACATGGCGCGTCCAGACGCCGCTCGATCACTTCCGCGGTATCAGGAACGCCTTTGCCAAGGCCGGCGCCTCCATCTACGCGTTCAATTACAGCTTCGGCAACGACTTCACCGACGAGGAGATCAACCGCGGGTTCGAAATCGCGCGCGCGCTCGGCGCCGAGATCATCACCGCGTCAACCACGCTCAGCGTCGCCAGACGCGTCGTTCCCTTTGCCGAGAAGCAGAAGATGGTCGTGGCGATGCATAACCACTCGAACACGAAGGATCCGAACGAATTCGCCACGCCGGAAAGCTTCGCCGCAGCGATGGCGCTGTCGAAGTACTTCAAGGTCAACCTCGACATCGGCCATTTCACCGCCGCCAACTACGACCCGGTCGCCTACATGCGCGAGCACTACGCCGGCATTACGAACCTGCACCTGAAGGATCGGCGGAAGGATCAGGGCGACAACACGCCGTGGGGAACCGGCGATACGAAGATTCGCGAGGTGCTCGCGTTATTGAAGCGCGAGAAATGGCCCATCCGCGCGTATATCGAATACGAATACCGTGGCACCGGCGGCGCGGTGGCGGAAGTGAAAAAGTGCTTCGACTACGCGAAAAGCGCGTTGGCGTGAGGACATGGTGATGAACCGATCGTGGCGCGAACGTTGTCACGTCCGCGCGGGCGGGCCTCGCTCCACGGTGGTTATAGGAACGGCCCTGCTATTGATGACCGGAACAGCGTTCGCGCAGGGTGGGCCGTACGAACGCCAGCGCATCGACAACGCCGCCGCCGATCGCGGGCGGGCCATCTACGCGAGGCACTGCATCAACTGTCACGGCAGCACGGCCAAGGGCACCGACCGCGGACCGGACCTGATTCGATCGACCGTCGTGCTCCGCGATCGGCTCGGCAACGGCATCGGCCCGGCCATCCGGCCGTCAGCCGCGCATCAAGCCACGCTGACGCAGGCCGAGATCGTGGACCTCTCACACTTTATCCACCAGCGCGTGGAAGCCGTCGCCAGCAACCGCAATCCACGCGGCCCGCTTCCGGTCCTCACCGGCGATCCGGAAGCCGGCCGCGCGTACTTCAATGGCGCGGGCCGCTGCAGCAGTTGTCACTCCGCGGCAGGCGACCTCGCCGGCATCGCCACGCGCATTCCTGATGCCGCCAACCTGCAGCAGCGCTTTCTGTTCCCCACGCTGCGCCCCTCGACTTCGCTCGGGGCTGCCCTGAGCAACGTCGAAGGGCGCCGCGGCGGCGCGAAGCAGGTTGAAGTGAC
>DASTBV010000125.1:0-61081 GCA_035711805.1 Vicinamibacterales bacterium | reverse complement strand
AAAGGAGAAGACCTCTTCAAGCGCGCGGACATCGAAGCCGCAACGGATCAGGTGATCTGGAGTACCGATGTCGGCGCGTCGATTGAGCCGGATCGGCCGCAGGACTCCCATTTCCGCGGCAACATCGTGCAGGCGATGGTGGCGTACGCCGAAGGCAGGCTGGGACCGCAGCTCGTGCCGCTCGCGGGGGTGTCGCGCATCATCGCCATCGGCTCCGACAGGATGATGGCGGCCGTGAAAGCCGCGCGGTACGGCGTCCTCGCGCCGCACATCCGACCCGACCACGTGGCCATCGCCAGCATCAACTCGCCGATGCAGTGCATGATGAAAGAGATCTGCGCGCAGTGCCTGCAGAAGCACGTGGACCCGGCGACCGGGCGCGAGGAGTTCATCTTCTCGTGCTTCAACCAGGATCAGGAGATGGATCGCGTCGACTTTCCGAACCTGAACATGCGGCTGCGACAGAACACCGTGCAGGAGAAGCTGTCCAGCCGCTGGCTCGACCACCTGCTGGACACGGTCGATCTGCCGCATATATGAAATGCAGAATTCAAAATGCAAAATGCAAACTACGGCGTTTGCATTTTGCATTTTGAATCTTGCATTACGTGCGCATCATGATGTCTTGCGCCCGTACCGCCGCGCCGACGAGGCCGGCCTCCGGGTTCAGGATCACCTTCACCGGGACTTTCTCCACGAGCTCGCGCAGCGGGTCCTTGGCCCTGAACGCGTCCATGAAGGTCCCCGTCTTCAGCGCCGGAAGGATCTTCGGCGCAATCCCTCCCCCGACGTACAGCCCTGCCGTTGCCACAGCCCGCAGCGCCAGGTTTCCCGCCTCCGCACCGTACGCGCTGACGAACATCCGCAGCGCTTCCACGCACTGCTGACACCGCCCGCCGAGTCCGGCCTGTGAGATGTGCGCGGGAGCGTCCGCGTCGCTGACGCCTTCGAGCATTTCGCACTCGCCGCCGCGGTGGGTGAAGCGGTGCAGGTTGACGAGGCCGGGGCCGCTGAGCACCTGTTCGACTTCCACCCGCCCGAACTGATGGCGGAGCGATTTCACCAGCTCGATCTCGCGATCCGTCCGCGCCGCGTAGTCGGCGTGTCCGCCCTCCGAGGGCACCGGCCTGAGGCGGCCGTTCACGCGGTGCAGGTAGGCCTGTCCGAGGCCGGTCCCGGCGGCGATCACCGCGGCATTTCCATCGGCGCGCGCGGCGCCGGCCTGCAGCACCGCCACTTCATCAGCCGTCAGGACCTCGACGCTCATCGCCATCGCCTCGAGATCGTTGAGCAGCGCGACGCGCGGTGTGCCGAGATGCGCGGCAATCTCGGCGGCCGAAATGTCCCACGTCACGTTGGTCAGCCGCGAGACGCCGCCGATGACCGGTCCGGCGACGCCGACGGCCGCCGCATCCACCGCGCCCGTGCGTCCGACGGCTCGATCGAACTCCGCGAGGATCTCGACGAGGCTGCCGTACCTGTTCGTGACGTAACTGCGCGTCCCGACCAGGCGCGGACGCGGCGCGGCTGGTTCGAAAACGCCGAGAAGCGTTTTGGTGCCGCCAACATCGCCGCCCACAATCATCGACTGGATTATATTGGTCACGTCGTGACGAGCACTGGTGCACCCGCGCTTTCCCGTCGGCAGCTGCTCGAGCGGTACACGCACCTGCGCGATGATCATCTGCGCTACATGCAGAAGTGGGGGCTGATCCGGCCCGCGCACCGCGCCCATGGCGAGACGTTCTACGCCTTTCCCGATCTCACCGTCATTCGCGAAGCCGACGCCGACCTGGGGAATGGGGCGACGTTCCGCGCGGTCCTGCGGAATCTGCTCGCCTCGCATCAGGGTCAGCTGACGCTGGATTTCCGGATTGAAGCGCAGCCGGCAAAGGTCCTGCAGCTCAGGCGGCCCGAGCCGCCGCCGCTGGCGGCGCTGCTGGAAACGCCGCTCATCGACCGGTCCTCGTCCGCGGAGCAGTACTTCACCGCCGCCTCAATCCTCGACAACGGCGACCCGGCGAACTTCGATTCCGCTGCCGCGGCGTACCGGCGCGCGCTCGAAATCGATCCGTACCTCGTGCCCGCCCTCATCAACCTGGCGAATATCCACTACGCGCGGGACCAGATTGCCGAGGCTCAGGCGCTTTACGAGCGCGCCGTTTCGCTCGAGGGCGACATCTTCGAATCCCACTTCAACCTCGGCAACATCTTTCACGACCTCGGCCGGTACATCGAGGCGCAGCGCTGCTACCGCGATGCCCTCCGCCTGAACCCGACGTTTGCCGACGCGCATTTCTATCTGGCGGTGACGCTGGAGAAGAACGGGCAGTCGTCCGAAGCGCGCCCGCACTGGCGCGCATATCAGCAGCTCGCTCCCAACGGCGAGTGGGTGCACCTGGCGAAGGAATTCTCGGACTAGCTGTTGCTGGTTTGAACCGCGAAGCCCGTGAAGAGCGCGAAGCCGGCTTGCCCGAGCCAGTGGACGCTGGTGTGCGCGCGAGGCTGGCCTTGTCCAAAGCGAGGGTGCGTCACGTCTCCCTTTCCCAGCGATCCGGTTAGGTGACGGGATCGACGTTGTGCCGCGCGCCTGCCCCAATAGAAGCGTCTTCTTCGCGGTCTTAGCGTCCTTCGCGACCTTTGCGTAAAGGCCGGTGAACGAGGCACCCGACGATCCGGGTCCGCCTGAAGGCGGACACTACGAACTATCCAACTACGAACTAGTACGAGTATTCGTCGCGCGGCTCGCGCTTCTTCGGCGCGCGGCGCAGCTTGTAGTACTGGCACTCCGGGCACCACGCGTCGGCGTCGAAGCCGGCGGTGCCGGCGTAGGGTTTGACTTCCCGGTGTGTGCAGAACGCCGCGTTGCCGTCCTCGGCAGGCTGCTGCCATCGGCACGAACCAAACCGCACGAACGCGGCGGATTGCGGATTGTCCGACGTCACAGTGCTTGCTGTCGAGGTGCTTGCCGTCGAGGTGCTTGCCGTCGAGGCAGTGCTGGCCGTCGACGCGGCCGATCCAGGCGCAACCGCCGGGGCTTCCGGTGCCGTGGGAGAGGACGCCGACATCGGCGCCCGGGCGCTGTCACCCGGCGCACCCTGATTGATCGGATTGTTATTGAAGTTGAACCCCAACGGCTTTCTCCAGCGCGCGCAGGGCGCGCAATTCTTCAGGAGCCACCAGCGTCAGCGCGCTCCCGGTTGATTCCGCGCGGCCGGTACGGCCGACGCGATGGACATACGCCTCGGGCGTGTCCGGAACTTCGAAATTCACGACGTGCGCGATGCCCTCGATGTCGAGGCCGCGCGCGGCGACATCCGTGGCGACCAGCACCGGATACGTTCCCGTGCGGAATCCTTCCACGGCTGACATCCGCTGCTGCTGGGTGCGATCGGCGTGCAGCGCGGCGGCGCGGACCCCCAGCGTGGTCAGGCGCGTCGCCAGTCGATCGGCGCCGATTTTCGTCCGGCAGAACACAAGTACCGGACCCGTGGCTTCCTCGCGCAGCCAGTGCGCGAGCCACTGTGT
The DNA here is from genome assembly GCA_035711805.1 of Vicinamibacterales bacterium. Classification (GTDB taxonomy): domain Bacteria; phylum Acidobacteriota; class Vicinamibacteria; order Vicinamibacterales; family UBA2999; genus Gp6-AA40. The sequence goes on along the minus strand of DASTBV010000125.1, from coordinate 57,553 downwards.
CTTTTCGTTCGCGGCCACCGTCTGCACGGCATGCGAGATCGTCTGCGCCGGCCCGCCTCGTCTCCCGACCTGGACCAGTTTCGGATCGGCGAGAAACTCCTCGGTCAGCTTCAGCACTTCAGCCGGCATCGTGGCCGAGAACAGGAGCGTTTGCCGTTTGGGCGGCAGCGTGGCCATGATTCGCCGGACGTCTGGCCAGAACCCCATGTCGAGCATGCGGTCCGCTTCGTCGAGCACCAGGATCTCGAGGCCGCGCAGCTCCACCGAGTCGTGGCGCATGTGGTCCATCAGGCGGCCCGGCGTCGCGACGACGATATCGACGCCGGCGCGCAGCGCGCGCTCCTGAATGTCCATCGGCACGCCGCCGTACACGGCGATGCTCGAGATCGTCGTGTGGTAGGTCAGGCCCTGAACCTGATCCTCGATCTGGACCGCCAGCTCCCGCGTCGGCGCCAGGATGAGCGCACGCGTTCGCGGCGGCTGCGGCGCGGGCTCGTGGAGGAATCGCTGCAGAATCGGGACGAGAAAGGCGGCTGTCTTGCCGGTGCCGGTTTCCGCGCAGGCGATGACGTCCACGCCGGAGAGCGCAATCGGGATCACGCCGCTCTGGATCGCGCGCGTCTCGGACCAGCCGAGATCGCGGACGCCGCTCAGCAGGCGCGTATCCAGCGACAGCTGGTCGAACGGAATGGGCGCGGGATCGAATGGCGACGGCTCGTAGGGCAGCACGGCCGGCTCGGGCCGGGGCTGCATCTCCGGCCGGAACCGGTGCCGGCGCTGTCCGCCCGGCGCCTTGCCCGAAGCGGGCCCGCGTCGGCGGCGATTGCGCGAGGAAGATGTAGTGTGGGTACTCAAAGCAGAAGCGTCATCTCGCTCGGAACGTAATGATTCCGCGGACAGGGTCATACGGAGAGACGCCGACGGTCACACGGTCGCCAGGCACCACCTTGATACGGAAACGGCGCATCCGGCCGCTCAACTGCGCCAGCACTTCGTGTCCGGCGTCGCATTGCACGCGATACAGCCCGCCCGAATGAACGGCCACGACCGTTCCCTGCATATCTATGAGATCGTCCTTGCTCAATCAGCTCATCCTTTCACCGAATCGTAGCAACGAGTGTGCCATAGCTGGTGAATACGTGCAACGTACTGACGTACAGGAATTTGTAGGATTTTCAGTCCAATTCGAATGGCCGCTGAACGACAGCGAGTGAGAGCCGTGCTGCTCATCGATGGAACACGATCACAACGTCCTCACGGCCTGTTCGACCCGTGCGGCCAGAGCCGCATAGTCGTCTCCGCGCAGCCGGAGCGGAGCGCCGAACGCGACGCGAACACGTCCGGGACGAATGAACGTCGAACCGACCGGCATCAACCGATCGACGTGCTCCAGCTTCACCGGCACGACCGGCAGGTCGAGTCGTGATGCGATCATTCCGATGCCGCCGCGAAACGGCTTGAGCTGCCCCGTCGGCGATCGCACGCCTTCGGGGAAGAGCAGGATCGACATCCCGCTGCCCGTCACCTCTCCCATGTATCGCAGCGAATGCCGGGCGCCCGCTTCACGCTGCGGTATCGGGAACGCGTTGAAGTAGAAGCACGCCAGGTAGTAGTTCAGCGAGTTCGTGAACACTTCGCGCCACGTGTGCTCATCGGGGTGGAAGTGCGCCTCGAAGAACTCCTTGAGCATCGCCGGCGCCACGCGGCTCCGCCAGCGACCAGGCAGCGCGGACAGAATCACCGGCACGTCCATGTGACTCTGGTGATTCGACGCGAAGATCACCGGGCCGTCGAGTGCGGCCAGATGCTCATGGCCCTCGACGCGTAGGTACGCGAACAGGCGCGTCAGCGGGACGATCCACGTCGCCTGCGACAGCCGGCGGATCAGCCGCACGGGCTGGCGGCGGTTCCAGGCCGGGAAGTCGACCGGCTCCTCGACTGCCGCGGCGGCCGGCGGCGCCTCGACCAGCTGTTTCAGATCGGCGATGCTTGCGGCGTCCGAGAAGCGGGCTTCGTCGATTCGCGTCTGGAATCGATCCTCGAGTGCGACCATCAGCTCGACGCGCTCCAGCGAACTGAGGCCGAGTTCCTCCAGCGTCGTTCCGGCACCGACCTGCCGGCCGCGCGCGTACCGCGCAATCAGCGCCTCCAGCGAGTCGCCCTGCGGCGCTGTCGGCGACTGACCGCCCGTTCGCACCCAGTCGCGAATCGCCGCCCGTTTCAGCTTGCGTGTGCCCTCCGTGCGTGGCAGTTGCGCGGCGCCCCAGACCGAGATCGTGCGAATGCGCTGGTGATCCTGCAAGCGGGCGTTCGCCTCGCGGATGACTCGATCGGGATCGACGCCCGGTTCCAATACGACCACGGCGTGGACACGTTCCTGGGCGCCTTCCGCCACCCCGACCACCGCCGACTCGCGAACGCCGGCGACGTCGTTGACCGCCCGCTCGACATCCTCCGGAAAGACATTCAGCCCTTCCGGCGTGACGATCATTTCCTTCTTCCGCCCGCGAATGAACAGCCGGCCCTGCTCGTCGAGCCCGCCGATGTCGCCAGTGTGGAACCATCCATCCGCGTCGAATACGCCTTCCTGCAACTTGTCACTGGCCACTTGTGACTTGCCACTTTCGTAATACCCGCTGGTGACGTTCTCCCCACGCACGAGGATCTCGCCATCCTCGGCGATCTTCACGTCCACGCCGGCTATCGGCGTCCCGACCGATCCCTTGCTCGTCCTGAACGGATGGTTCAGCGTGACGATCGGCGCCGTTTCCGTCAGCCCGTATCCCTGAATGACTGCGAATCCCAGCCGGCGCCAGAACTCCTCGAGGTCCGGCGCGAGCGGCGCCGCGCCGACGACGAACGCCCAGAACTTCAGGCCGAACGCCGAGTGAACACGGCGATAGCGCCACCATCGGCCCGGAATGGAAATGCCGGCGGGCGGCGGCTCCTGTGTCTCCGGCATCGTCCGCACGACGTGTTCGCGCAGCACGTCGAGGATCTTCGGCACGCACACGAGGACCGACACGCGCCGCGACCTGATCAAACGGACGATGTCGTGCGGGTTGAAGCTGCGCGTGAAGATGGCCGTCCCGCGAATCATCGGCGGCACATTCGTCGCCATCGACTGACCGAACATGTGGCTCAGCGGAAGCAGGTTGACGAAGCGGATCGGATGAAACGGCCGTGCATACTTCCGGTACTTCAGGATCTCGCGCTCGACCGGCACGATGTTCGCCAGCACATTGCGGTGCCTGATCACCACTCCCTTCGGCTCGGCGGTGGCGCCCGATGTGAAGATGATCTGCGTGACGTCGTCGCGCGTCATCGGGACGTCCGGCATCGGCCCGTCGCCGCGCCAGTCGAGATCGGAAAGCCGCCAGTGCTCCTGTCCTGACAGGTCGCCGGGCGTGACGTCGTCGCCGAGGAGCGTCAGTCTCGCCGCCACGATTCCCGCGACCTTGCGCACGAATTCGGCGGACGACCGGTAGTCGATCGGGACGACGATGATTCCGGCGATGAGGCAGCCCCAGTAGCAGGCAATCCACTCCGGCCGGTTTTCGCCCCAGAAGATCACCTTGTCGCCCTGGCGGATGCCGGCGGCGCTCAGGCGTGCGGCGAAGCCGCGCGCGGCGCGGCCCACCTCCGCGTAGGAGTGCACCCGGCGCTTGTAGCCGTCGTCATAGACGAGGAAATCGCCGCGGATCGTGATGAGATCCGCGAAAAAGTCGACCAGCGTCTCACGGCGCACCGGTAAATTATGATTCGTTCTCTGACGGCATTCGGCATTCAGTACGCTGAATTCCTCTGATCCTCTGAACTTATGATGGACGCAAGCCCCGTCGGCGCCTTATACGACAGCCTGCTGCAGTCCGCGCTCCGTCAGTTCTTCGAGCGCGCGACCTTTGACGCGGAGCCGACGTCGTCGGCCGCGATTGACGGCCGCCTGGCCATTGAACCGTCCGCCAATCCGTCGGCGCTGACCATCCGATGGTTCGGGACGCGGTATACGCTCCGTGTGCCCGCGCGATGGCCGTTTACGGCTCACGAAATCCGGCTCGCCCAGGCGATCGGTGCCGTGCTCGCGGCACGTTACCGCGCCATCCAGAACCCGCGGATCCTGGCCGAGCGCGTCGATCTGTTCAGCGGCGCGATCGAGGATCGATACGTCGGCGCCTTTCTGGATCCGCGTTCGTATGCCACGGACGCGCGGGCCACGCGCGCCGACCGGATTGCGTTGATCATCGAGATGCTGCGCGTCGCGGCGCTCTCCAGCTACGAGAATCGCCCGATCTCGACCGGCGTGCTCCTGCTGGGCACTACCGCCGATCCTGTCCAGCCGGGAGTTCCCCCCACCTCCGTGGTGATGTCGTATGACGAGTCGCTGGCGCGGAGCAAAAGCTTTTTCCGTCTGGCGGAGGGCGTCCATACGCTGCACCTGGCGAGTGCGGAGGGACGGCTCCTCAACATCATCGACATCAGGCGGTGGGCCAGCGGCGCCCGTCACAATTCGCTGACGCCACGGGCGTTTCAGCCCCATGCGCGGGCGACGCTGCAGCACGGGCACGTCTGCGCCGTGCTCAGCCCCTCGCGCGAGATCAAGATCTTCGCGGAAGGCACCGAGATGTTCACCTTCCGCGGCGCGGCCTGGCACCTGGTGGACGCGCAGGCGAAATACCGTCTGTGGGCCGATGCGGTCGGCAACGAGCCGGTCGCCGCGCGGATTTTTCAGACCGCCCGCGACCTGTCGGACGCGCGCGAAGGCGCGCTATTCGTGGTGGTTCGTGAGCCGGACGTGGCCGTGTCGCAGCTGGTCCCGACGGCGGATCGTCTCGATTTGCCCATCCGGGAGCTCGACGAACGCGAAGATGGATCGGAAGGGCCGACGAGACGCCATCTCCTTCATTTGCTGGAACGTCGCACGATCATCGATCTGGATCCGAGCGTCTTCATGGGCCTCGCGGCACTCGATGGCGCCACCGTCACGGACAGGTCCGGCCGCCTTCTTGCCGCGGGCGCCATTCTCCGCCATCCGCCGTCGCAGCAACTGGATGCGGGCGCAGTCGAGGGCGCCCGGACGACCGCGGCAATGGGCGCCAGTCAGTTCGGGCCGGTGCTGAAGGTGAGCGAAGACGGCGTCATCACGTTCTTCGATCGGGAGCGCGTGTGGGACATTTGAAATAGAATTAGCGCTCTTTCCCCGATGCGGATCTTTCTCACGGGCGCAACCGGCTACATCGGTTCTGCCGTCATGGACGCGCTGATGCGCAGCGGCCATGAGGTCACGGCACTGGTTCGCGATCCGGAAAAGGCGGAACAGGTATCCCGGCGAGGGGTTCGTCCGATCCTCGGCGAGTTGTCGCGTCCAGCATCGTATTCGGCTGCCGCCGAGAGCGCCGATTCCATCGTCCACACCGCGCTCGAGAGCTCCAAGCGGTCGCAGAAGGTCGATCGTGTGGCGGTTGATACGCTGATTGCCGCCGCGGCACGGCGCAGGGCCGCCGGCGCTCCCGCCAGCGTCGTGTACACCTCCAACGCGTGGGTACTTGGGGAAGCGCGCGGCGCGACCGAAGAGACGCCGGTGAACCCGATACCGCTCGTCGCATGGCTTCCGGAACACGAGCAGGCGGTGCTCGAGTCCAGAGGCGAGGGCGTGCGCGCCGTCGTGATCCGTCCAGGCGTTGTCTACGGCGGTGCGCGTGGAATCGTCGGCGATCTGTTGAAAGACGCGGCCAACGGACTGGTCCGTGTCGTCGGCAAGGGACGAAACCACTGGGCGTGCATCTACGATCGGGACCTCGCCGATCTCTACGTGCGCGTTGCCACCATGGACGACGCGGCGGGCGTGTTTCACGCCAACGACGAAGCGGACGAATCGGTGGACGACATCGTGGCGGCCATCGCCGAGCACGCCAAGATGCCGCCGGACGTCCGCCATATGCCGATTGAAGAGGCGCGAAAGAAGATGGGCGCGTATGCGGACGCGCTGGCGCTCGACCAAATCGTGCGCAGCCCGCGCGCCCGCGCGCTCGGCTGGGCGCCTACGCTGCGGTCGGTCGCGGGGAGCGTGGCCAGGCTGCTGGAAGAGTTCAGGACCGCGCGCGCCGCCTAGGTTGACGGAACTCGCCGCGGAAGACTTGCTCCACCCGATTTCCTGCTTCGCACTTAAGTGGCGCTAGCTTCCGCGTCCGCCGATCGGCATCCCATTCGCCCAGCGTAGTTTTCGATTTGCTTGTAGCGACGGTGGCCGTTCCGCCCAGCCTGGGAACGTGGAGAGCCACAGGTGATCAGCGTCGCCGATCCCGCTCGCTGGCGCGGAAAAACGCGACTCCGGCTGTCGAAGCGCTGATCGCGCCGCTCGAAGGGATCGTCGACGCTGATCACCTGTGTCTCCCCATTGCGGCCAACGGTGTGGCCGTCGCCAGGGCCAGACGCGGCGGCAGGTGTCTCGCGCAGCCGGCCGACTCGGTCGCCGGGGCCGGATGCGGCGGTCGCAGATGGGTGACGCCGATCGCACGAGAGCTACCTGTGACGATCTCGAACGTCACGAGTGTCGACTAGGCCAGTCGAACCCCCGCCGGCGTGCCGAGCGGCCGGCGGAGATACCTGCTGACGCGGCCTGGCCCGCCGGCCTGACCGTTAGACCAATCTGAAAAACGCGCTAACCTAATCCGATATCCGGCGCGAACGACTCGAATGTCTCGAACGATTTATCCCTCGACGACCGCGTCGATCAACCCGTATTCAATCGCTTTCTGCGCGTCGAGGTAGAAGTCCGTCCGCTTCGTATCTCTGATGATCTTCGCCAGCGGCCGTCCGGATCGCCTGGCGAGGATCTGATAGATCTGCCCCTGCATCTGCTTCAGGCGATCGAGATGCTGCGCCGCCGCGGAGGTGGATTGCCAGCCCGCCCACTTGGCAGGCTCGTGAATCATGATCCACGAGTGCGGCAGCGCCAGCCGTCGTCCCTCGCTTGCGGCCTGGAGGACGACCGAGCCCATTGAGTACGCCATCCCCTGAACGACGATCGTCACCTCGATGCCGCGGGCGACGATCTGGCGAATCGAGTCGTGAATGGCGAGCCCGTCGGTGACATTCCCGCCGGCGCTGTTGATGTACACGGTGATCGGCTTGCCGTTGTCGTTGGCGAGCTCGCGGAGCCGCTCGATGACGGCCCTGGCGACGTCCTTCTCGATATCGCCGATCAAGTACACGTCGCGGAGCCGATCCGCGGATTCCTTGCGAAGGATGCCTTTGACGGCGTCGATCAGATCGAGAAGAAGCTTGTCGCTCAGATCGCGCGGCGCCGGAAACGGCGTCACCGGCGATCGGCTCGCGCTGTGAGAAGGTTCCGATTCCGCCACCGGTTCAGTTGGTTGATGAACGGTCGAGTCGGCCACGACTCAGTATGCCTGCAAATAAACCGCCGCTCCACCACGTCGAGCGCCGGGCGCTGATGACGTTCGTGTGTTTGACGCAGCCGGCGCGAAGGAGTAGCGTCAGGGAATACGCCTAAGACGCCGTTACGCGGCGTCACGGGGGACCCACGAAGGAACGCCGCTACGGCGTTCCGGTAGACACACTGCCTGGGGCGAATTCTGTTTAGTGGCGGACCTGTCGCGCCGACGCGCGCGCAGGCCCGTGCGCGAAGGCGGATAGAGGACTTCCAACCTCGAGCCCGACAGCTAACCCCGTCGGCGTGATTGGAGGCCCTCCGTGTCTTCTTCCGGCCATCCACGGGCGTTGCTGCCCGTGACGCTTGCCGCCGTCGGTGTCGTCTACGGCGACATCGGGACCAGCCCGCTGTACGCGATGCGGGAATGCTTCTTCGGGTCGCACTCGGTCCCGCCGACACACGACAACGTGCTCGGCGTGCTGTCCCTGATTGTCTATTCGCTGCTGCTCGTCATCTCGGTGAAGTACATCGTCATCGTGATGCGCGCCGACAACCAGGGAGAGGGCGGCATCCTCGCGCTCACGGCGCTGATCCCGGGAGCGGGAAAACGGCGCGGCATATTGATCCTGCTCGGCATCTTCGGGGCGGCGCTGCTGTACGGCGACGGCATGATTACTCCGGCCGTCACGGTGCTGGGCGCCGTGGAAGGCTTGAAGGTGGCGAGCCCGGTTCTCGATCGCTACGTCGTGCCGGCCGCCGTGACCGTCCTCGTCGTGATCTTCGCCATCCAGCGTCACGGCACACACCGCGTGGGCCGCCTCTTCGGCCCGATTATGGTCGGATGGTTTGCGGTGCTCGCGCTGCTCGGAATCATCTGGATCGCGAGATACCCCGACGTGCTCACGGCCATCGATCCGCGACACGCCGTGCGCTTTCTGATCGAGAACCGCGGGCTCGGCTTTGCCGTCCTCGGTGCCGTCTTTCTCGTCGTCACCGGCGGCGAAGCGCTGTATGCCGACATGGGGCACTTCGGTGCGCGCCCGATTCGCGTCGCCTGGTTTGCGATCGTGCTGCCGGCGCTGCTGCTCAACTATTTCGGGCAGGGTGCGCTGCTGCTTCACGTTCCCGAGACTCGCGATCCGTTCTTCCAGCTCGCGCCGGCGTGGACCTTGCCGCCGCTCGTCATTCTGGCGACGGCCGCGGCGATCATTGCTTCGCAGGCGCTCATTTCGGGGGCGTTCTCGCTGACACGGCAGGCCATTCAGCTCGGCTATGCGCCGCGTCTCACCGTTGAACACACGGCGTCCTGGCAGATGGGGCAGATCTACGTGCCGCAGGTGAACTGGGTTCTCGCCATCGGCACGATTCTGATTGTGATCGGCTTCGGGTCGTCCGGAGCACTTGCCGCGGCTTACGGCATCGCCGTGGCACTGACGATGATCATCACGGCGATTCTGCTGCACGTGATTGCCGTGGAGCGCTGGCGCTGGCCATTGCCGGCGGCGCTTGCGGTGACCGCAACGTTTCTGGCGATTGATGTGACGTTCTTCTCGGCCAACCTCCTGAAGTTCGTCCAGGGCGGCTGGCTGCCGATTGCCATCGGCATCTCGCTGTTCACGCTGATGACCACGTGGAAGACAGGACGGCGAATCCTCTACGAGCGCCTGTCGGCCCGCGCCTTCCCGCTCGAGGCCTTCGTGACGGCGGTGCGAACCGCGCCGCCCACGCGCGTGTCTGGCACGGCGATCTTCATGACCGCGCAGCCGACCGGCACGCCGGCGGCCCTCGTGCACAACCTGCACTACAACAAGATGCTGCACGAGCACGTCGTCGTCCTGACGGTGGCGACGGTACCCACGCCGCACGTTGATCCGGACGAGCGCCTGACCGTGCGCTCGATGGGCGCCAGCATCTACAACGCGCGCATCCAGTACGGGTTCATGGAGGATCCGGATATTCCCGCGGTCCTGGGACAGCTGCGCGACGCCGGTGTCCCGATTGACGAGGACGATCTGACCTTCTTCCTCGGCCGCGAGACGATCGTCGTCGGGCGGCGGCCGGGGATGGCGACGTGGCGCGAGAAGTTGTTCGTGCTGATGTCGCGCAACTCGGTCCGGGCCACGGCCTTCTTCAACCTCCCGCCCGAGCGTGTCGTCGAACTGGGCGTGCAGGTGGAAATGTAACGGCGGATAGGGGGCGAATATTGGACCGGTAGACCGGTAGAGGCCGACCTTCCGGTCGGCCTTTCAGGAATCGTCGAAATCGCGCTTGTCTTCGTCGGATGCACCGGGCAGGAATTCGAAATATGCGTCGAGACTGCGATCCAGCGCGCGGCGCAGCTGCGGGATGGTGCCGTCAATCGTGTGCAGCGTTACGCCAGCGCTCTCGCCGGACTTCAGCTTGAGCGTAACCTCATCGGCGGATACCAGCGCGCCTTCCGGCACCAGCCGCAAACCGTAAACCAGCGTGTAACGGGCCATATCCAAATATAGACCGCCGGGCACGCCGCGTCTCGTACGGAGCCGGGTCTCGTGGGTCGTGTCCGCCTTCAGGCGGACCATCAGACCGATCTCGACTGCTTCAGCATTGCGATGGTCGCGCAGGCCACCCCGGCAAGCCGTGCCGTGGTCTGCGGAAGAAACAGCAGGACGGCGGCGGCGACGAGCAGACACCGTTCGCCGACAGTCGCCTGGCGCCGCAGCCAGCCTGAAATTCCGATCGACAGCGCGGCGGTACCCAGCACAGCGGCAGCCGATGTCGAAACAATATGAACGACGCTGCCCTGGAGCAGCACGCCACTCCCGCCGGGACTCAGCGTGAATACGAACGGCACCACGAAGGCGGGCACCACGTACTTCCACGAAATCATCGTCGTCCGAAACGGATTCCCGCCGGTGATGGCCGCGGCAGCGAAGGGCGACAACGCCGTCGGTGGGCTCACTTCCGATAACACGGCGTAATAGAAGATGAACATGTGGGCGGCGGCCGCCGGGATGCCGACGCTCGTCAGCGCCGGCGCAATCATCACCGCTGAGATGATGTACGAGGCGGTGACAGGAACCGCCAGCCCCAGCACCCACACGGCGAGCGCGGCGTAGACGGCCGTCAGGATGACGTTTCCCGCCGCGAGCGAGACGATCACGCCAGCCACCTTCAGGCCGAGTCCCGTCAGCGTGACGACCCCGACGATGATGCCGGCTGTGGCCGTCGTGGCGGCAACCGGAAGAACACTGCGGGCGCCGGCGGCGAGTGCCCGGCCCAGGCGCCGTGGAACAAGGGCCGTTTCGCGGCGCAGAAAGCTTGCGGCGACCGCCAGGACCGTAGCCCAGAACACCGCCCGAAATGCGGTGAGCCCGCGGGTCATGAGCACGACGATCGCCACGAGCGACCCGAAGTGGTGCCACCCCTGTTTCGTGACCGCCCACGGGCTCGGCACGGCCACGTCGATCTCACGAACCGCCAGCCGCCTGGAATCGCCTTCGACCATCAGGAAGACCGAGAGGTAGTAGAGGAGGGCAGGCACCGCGGCCATGGCGATCACCTCGAGGTAGGTGATCTTCAGATACTCAGCGATGAGAAACGCGGCGGCGCCCATCGCGGGCGGGGCCAGGATGGCGCCGATACCCGATGCGGCGAGCATCGCACCGCCGGTATCCGGCGGGTAACCCGCCCGGCGCATCATCGGCCAGGCGACGGCGCCGAGCATGACCGTGTTCGCGACACCGCTGCCGGAGACGGCGCCGAGGAGGTAGCCGGCGACGGTGACGGTGCGGCCGGCGCCGGAGCCGCTCCTCGTACGGCCTACGGTTGACGCTGCCCAGTCGATGAAGAACCGGCCCGCGCCGCTGTATTCGAGCACCGCGCCATAGATCGTGAACAACACGATGTAGGTCGCCGTGACGTCGAGCGGCACGCCGAAGATTCCCTCGAGCGTCATGTACAGCGTCCCGAGAATCCGCGACAGGCTGTAGCCGCGATGCGCGATGAGCGACAGGCCAGCCTGATCGAGCAGCGATCCAAAATACGCGTAGGCGAGGAAGATCACGGCGGTCACCGGAAGAATCCAGCCGGTCGTCCTCCGTGTGGCGTCGAGGACCAGCAGCGTTGCGATCGCACCCAGGACCAGATCGACGGTGGTGGGCGTCGCGGCGCGCAGCACGAATGCGTCGAAGTCGACGATCGGCCAGGCGAGCGCGATGACGGTGAGGACGATACACAGGCCATCGACGGTGTGGCGTACTGCAGCCGGCAGTCTCTTTGAAGTAAGTGGATAGATGAGAAACGTGGCGGCAAGTGCGATCAGCAGGAAGCTGACCCTGTAGATCTGCGGATCGACAATGCCGACGACCCAGTAGAGCGCGTAGGCGGCGAGGGCGAAGGCGAGGACGTCCCCCGCGCGCTCCCGCCAGCCCGTTACTGCGGCCACACCTGCCGTTCGCGGTAGTAGCGCTCTGCCCCGGGATGGAACGGAATCGGCGATCCCTTCAACGCGGTTTCGATCGCCAGCTCAGTGGCCTGCGGGTGAATGGCGGCGAGCTCGGTCTTCTTGTCGAAGAGCAGCTGCGTGATGTCGTGCGCGAGCGTCTCGGGCATCGACTCGGACACCACGAGCAGATTCGCCACGGCGACGACCGGCACGTCTGGATTCGTTTTGTACGTGCCCTTGGGAATGACAGCCGTGTAGTACAGCGCAGGACCGTAGGTGCGCTGCAGCAGCGGCACGATCTCGTCTGTGGCGATGAAACGCGCCCGGATGCCGGGCGTGTTGACCAGGTCGAGGATCGACGCCGTCGGCAGGCCCGCGTTCCAGAAGAAGGCGTCGATCTTTCCGTCCTTCAGCGCGTCGACGGACTGGGCGACCCCCAGGCTCTGCGCGCGGATGTCGCGTTCCGGATTGAGACCGGCGGCGTGCAGCATGCGATTGGCCAGAACGGTCGTCCCGGAGCCCGCCGCGCCGGTCGAGACCGTGCGTCCGCGAAGATCTGAGAGGCGCTGGATTCCCGACTCCTCCAGCGTGACCAGATGTACGTAGCTCGCATAGAGTACCGCGAGCGTCCGCACCGGAACCGCGCCGATCCCTTCGAATCCCTCTTTCCCGGCGAGCGCGTCCTGCGCAGTATCGGCCATCGTAAAGGCGATGTCGGACGTGCCCTGCTTGAGGAACTTCAAGTTATCCACCGACGCGGCAGTCACTTCGGCGGTCGCCTCAATGCCGGGCAGATTTTCGCTGATGACCTTGGCGATGCCGCCCCCGTACGGGTAGAAGACTCCGCCGGTGCCGCCCGTTGCGATGGACAGGCGCTGCTTCGGCGTCGACGAGGATCCACTGGAGCAGGCGGCGATCGAAAGCGCGGCGATCCACGCACCGGCGAGGCGCAGGAATTTCACGGCGAAAACTATACGTGGCTTCCGCCTTAAGGCGGAAGCTACGATGAAGATAGGCTACGAATCCGGCTGAAGCCGGACTCCACCGAGAGAATGGTCACACTCGACGACGTGAGGGCGGCGGCAGTGCGGATTCGCGGCGTGGCCGTGAGAACCCCACTCGTAGAGGCCGGCCCGCTGGCGTTGAAGTGCGAAAACCTTCAGCCGATGGGGGCATTCAAGGTCCGCGGCGCCTGCAACATGATCGCGCAGCTGCCGCCGGAGGCGCGCGCCGCCGGCGTCATCACGTACTCGTCCGGCAATCATGGTCAGGCTGTCGCGCTCGTCGCGCAGCGGTTTGGCATCCCGGCCGTGGTCGTGATGCCCGAGACGGCGCCGCCGGTCAAAGTAGAGGGCGTCCGCCGCTATGGCGCCGAGGTGATCTTCGCGGGAACGACGACGCTGCACCGGAAGGCGCGCGCCGAGGAAGAGGCGGCGCGCCGGCGCCTGACGATGGTGCCGCCATTCGACGATCCGTGGGTCATCGCCGGTCAAGGCACCGTCGGGCTCGAGATTCTCGAACAGCGCCCGAACGTGACCGACGTCTTCGTGCCGGCCGGCGGGGGCGGTCTCATTTCCGGCGTCAGTGTCGCGATCAAGGGGATGCGGAGCGGCGTCCGGATCGTCGGCGTCGAGCCTGAAGGTGCGGCAAAGATGTCGCGCTCGCGCGCCGCCGGTCGTCCGGTGACGCTCGAGCGTGTCTCGAGCATTGCCGATGGTCTGCTCGCCGTGCGGCCCGGGGACCTCACGTTCGAGCACGTCCAGGCGCTCGTAGACGAGGTGATGACCGTCACGGACGATCAGATCAAGGCGGCTGTGCTCTGGTTGTTCAGCGAGGCCAGCCTCGTTGCCGAACCGAGCGGTGCGGCGGCGGTTGCCGGAGCCCTGGCGCGCGGTCCGGCGGCAGGCACGAGCGTGGCGATCATTTCCGGCGGGAATGTCGATCCTCAGGCGTACGCGAGTTACATCTCGCAGCCATTCTGAATTCACAATTCAGAATTCAGAATTCGCGTCGCGGCCTCGGTGGCTTCTTCTACCGTCTTGATCTCGCCGTCCAGCTGCTTCTCGTAGACCTGACGCAGAATCTCACCGACTCGCGGCCCGGGTTGCAGTCCCAGTTCGAGCAGATGGCGTCCCATGAGCAACGGCGGCGGCGGCTGATGCTCGACGCCGAGCGCCTGCGCCCGTGCCAGGAACCAGTCCATCGCCGAACAGTCGAACGCGCCGGTTCGTCCCAGGCAGTCGGCCCGCGCCAGGCGTGCCAGCAGTTCGAGGTCGACCTTCTGGGCCAGCCGCCGGAACGCCCCGTCGCCCACGTGCTGCGCCTTGTGAAACATGCCGGGCTTGAGGTGGTTGGCAACGAGGCCGACGACCTGCGCGCGCACGTCGAAACCATCGATGGTGTGCACGTTCAGCCGATCCAGCAGCGACAGCGTCGGCGCGACTCCCACCTGCTCGTGATCGATCGATCGGATACGGCCGTCGATCACCGCAGTCGTCGCCGGTTTGCCAAGGTCATGGCACACCGCTCCCAGCATCACCGCAGTCAGCCGCGGCCGATCGAGGTCGTCGTTCAGTTGCCGCGCCTTGTCGATGACCATCAGCGTATGTACCCAGACGTCGCCCTCGGGATGCCATTCGGGCTCCTGCGCGCAGCCGACGAGTGGGCGCATTTCCGGGAGGACCGCCTCGATGACGCCAAGATCGAGTGCGAGCGCGAACCCGATCGACGGTCGCGGTGCCTGCAGCAGGAGCTTTTCGACCTCGCCCCAAATCCGTTCTGCCGGGAGATCGTCGAGCGGAATCCGCCGGCACAACGCCGCGGTCTGATCCTCGAGCGCGAACTCGAACCGCGCCGCGAACTGAACGGCCCTCAGCACGCGGAGGCTGTCGTCGCCGAACGTGCGCAGATCGACCGCGCGAAGGAGACGCCGCTCGAGATCCGCGCGTCCGCCGCACGGATCCTGATACTCGTCGCGCAGCGGATCCCACGAGATGGCGTTGATCGTGAAGTCGCGGCGGCGGGCGGCTTCGGCCAGCGTCATGGACGGGTCGCCCTGCACGTCGAACGCCTTGTGCCCGCGGCCGCGCTTTGATTCGCGCCGCGGCAGCGCGACGTCGATCGCGGGCTCGCCGGAACCAGGGCGCGCGACCTTGAAAACGGGAAAGCTCTGACCGGCCGGCTCGACCCGGCCCAGCGCGGCGAGCAGCCCCGGCAGCTCGGCGGCAGCAATGCCGAACACCTCGATATCGATATCCTTCGAGTCCTCGCCGCGCAGCCGATCCCGTACCCAGCCGCCCACGACGAACGCGCGGCCTCCCGCCTCGCTCACGGTACGCGCAATGTCGAAGGCGAGTGGTGACGGAGATATGGCGGACACAGAACTCACAATGCAGAATGCTGAATTCAGCATTCAGAATGCATGTCTATGCATTCTGCATTCTGAATTCTGCATTTCTCACATTTCTACCTGTACTCCGAGTTCGACGACGCGCTCCGGCGGCAGTTTGAAGAACGCGGTGGCGCGGACGGCGTTGCGCGCCATCAGCACGAACAGCTTCTCGCGCCATTTCGCCATTCCCGGCCGGTCCGACACGACGATCGTTTCACGGCCGAGGAAGTAGGTCACGTCGGCCGGGTCGATCGGGACACCCAGCGCCTTGATCTGCATCAGCGCTTCCGGGATGTCCGGATCGTCCATGAATCCGTACTGCACCCTGGCGTGGTAGAGGCCATGACCGAGGCGCTGAACCGTGAGGCGTTCTTCCGGTGTCGTGTAGGGGACAGGAATCGTTAATGCCGTGAGCACGATGACGTGCTCATGGAGAATCTTGTTATAGCGGAGATTGTGGGCGAGCGCCGCCGGCGTGCCCGTCGGCTGTGCCGTCATGAACACCGCCGTGCCGTCGACGCGCGTCGGCGGGTTGGCGACCACGGCGGCGACGAAGTCCTCGAGTGGGAAGGCCCGGGCGGTCAGGCGCTCGGCGACGAGGCGGCGTCCGGTCTTCCAGGTCGTCATGAACGTGAAGATGACGGCGGCGATCACCAGCGGCAGCCAGCCGCCGTCGAGAATCTTGAATGCATTGCCGGCCACGTACGAGAGGTCGATGACGATGAATACCAGCACGAACGCCACGACGGCGGGAACCGGCCACCGCCACCGCATCCGTCCCACGATCGGCAGCAGCGTTCCGGTGATCAGCATCGTCAACGCGACGGCAATGCCGTACGCGGCCGCGAGCGCCGCCGACGACTGGAACGCCATCACGATCAGCACGCAGCTGATGGCGAGGAACCAGTTCACCTGCGGCACATACACCTGTCCCATCTCCCACGAAGAGGTGTGTTCGACGTTGAGGCGTGGCGCATAACCCAGCTGGATCGCGGCGCGCGTCAGTGAGAACGCACCAGAGATCAGCGCCTGCGAGGCGATGATGGCAGCAGCCGTGGCCAGCGCGACGAGCGGGAGTCGTGCCCACACGGGCGCCAGCATGAAGAACGGCTGCTCGGCCATCTCCCCGTCAGTCAGCAGCAACGCCCCCTGGCCGAAATAGTTCAGCAGCAGCGACGGCAGCACCAGCGTGAACCACGCGATCCGGATCGGCCGCCTGCCGAAGTGACCGAGGTCCGCGTACAGCGACTCGCCTCCGGTTACGACCAGGAAGACCGCGCCGAGCACCGCGATCGAATGCAGTCCGTTTTCGCGGAAGAACGCGATCGCGTGGACGGGGTTGATCGCACCGAGGACGACGGGCTGCCGGACGATCCAGGTGAGGCCGAGCACCGCCAGGACGACGAACCAGACGACCATGATCGGTCCGTACATGCGGCCGATACGGTGCGTGCCGTACTGCTGAACGCTGAAGACGACAATCAGGATGAAGACCGAGACCGGGACGACATATGGCTCGAAGACCGGCGTGGCGACGGTGATGCCTTCGATGGCGCCCAGGACCGTGATGGCCGGCGTAATCATGCCGTCGCCGTACAGCAGCGCCGCTCCGAACAGGCCGAGCAGCACAAGTCCGACCGGCGCACCGCTTCCACGCCGCGGCAGCAGCGAGGTGAGCGACAGGATGCCGCCTTCGCCCTTGTTGTCGGCGCGGAGGACGAGCGCCATGTACTTGATCGAGATGACCAGGACCAGCGAGTAGATGATGAGAGACAGCACGCCGAGGACGTTCTCGTGCGTGGGTGGAACGGCATGGGTTCCGAAAAAGCACTCCCGCAGCGCGTAGAGCGGGCTCGTGCCGATGTCGCCGTAAACGACGCCGACCGCGGTCAGCGTGAGTGGAAGCAGCGGCCTGCGTCCACTAGTCGACAAAGACGGCTCCGGTCACGATCGGCTGTGTGACAGTACCACGAAAAACGAAAGGCCAGGCGGCGCGCCTGGCCTTCACAGTCGTGTTTGGCGGCCGCGCTGCGGCCGTTTCCTCCGCCCTTTCAGGCGACGCGGCGCTCGCCGACGAACGGCATCTGCATGACGCGACGTTCGGATCGGGCAGCGCCGCTCCGAACAGTCTGGCTGCGCGCGGGCGTGCCCTTCACGTCCCAGCCCGGTGTTTCGTGCCCGCACGACGAACACAGCAGCGACACGCGTCCCTCTCCGAAGTGCAGCAGCGAGTCGTGGCCGTGCAGACCGCAGATGAACCGCCGCAGCTGCGTTATGACGCCGGAGGAATCAGTGCTTACCGTGAGCGTTGAATCCGTAGCCATGATTTTGCGTTCCCCTTGGTAGTCCCTGTCGGTTAGGACGTTCCCTAACGCCCACTCGGTCCGCCTTCGCCGCTTCCACCTTCGCGCTTCGCGCTACGGCGGGCAAGTCGCGGCTGGCGAGACAGGTCCGCAAGGCTCCGCCGGCAGAGATATCAAGAGGGGTGCCAGATGACCTACGCGGAAAGCAAGCTATTCAGGCTCAGGTGTTTACGGAGTGAGGCGCTGGATGGTGTCTCAAGAGTGCACTCAGAAAGTCGGTAGCGCTTTAGAAGAATCGGACGGTCGGCTGAACTAATGTCTGAACTCCGAACGCCATTCCCACTACTGCACAGGGGAAACACCGTCTCAGCCGTAGCGCCCGAGGCGCGCCGCCGCGGCTATCGCTCGCGGAGAATCGCCCGTAAAACGAAGCCAACATTGGCCGGACGCTCACCCAGCCGCCGCATGAAGTACGGAAACCACTGCCTCCCGAACGGCAAATAGATTCGCATCCGGTGGCCATCCGCGACGAGGCTGGCCTGCAGGTCGCGTCGGATTCCATACAGCATCTGGAACTCGAACCGGTCGCGGGCGATATTCCTGCTGTGCGCGTAAGCGCACGTGCTGGCGATGATCGCCTCGTCGTGGGTGGCGATTGCCGGGTAGGTGCCCTCGTCGAGCAGAAGCTGCATGAGCTGGACGAACGCCGCATCGACGTCCTTCTTCGCCTGGATTGCCGCGGCCGGCGGCTCCTTGTACGCCCCTTTGACCAGGCGGACACGGGCACCCAGCTCGATCATCCGCCGCACGTCCTGCGCCGTCCGGTGCAGCGCCGCCTGCAGCGCGAGGCCGATATTGCGGTACTCCTGCTGCCAGAGTGTTTCGAACACCTCCATCGTCACGGCGGTATACGGCGAGTTCTCCATGTCGATGCGGACGAAGAACCCGTGTTTTCCGGCGGGATCGAGGATGCGGCGGAGGTTGTCCACGCACGTGGCGCGGTCGACGGTGGCGCCCAGCTGCGTCAGCTTCAGCGAGATGTTCCTTTCTATGCCGGACTTCACGATGACGTCGATGAGGCGAACGTATTCGCGGGTGGCGGCCGATGCTTCGTCCGTGGTGCTGACGCTTTCGCCGAGGTAGTCGAGCGTCAGCAGCATGCCGCGCGCCTGCAGGATGCGCGCGTCGCGGATGGCTTCTTCCACCGTTTCACCGGCAATGAACCGCCGCGCGAAGCTCTCCGGCGTGGCCATGCCGTACTTCGACGCCAGCCGTTTGAGCGCTGTGCTTCGCGACAAGGCGAAGAACAGCGCTTTGGAGCCGCCGTACATGGATGACTACACGGTAATGCAAAATGCAAAATTCAAAATGCAAACCCGGGCGCAGTTTGCATCTTGCATTTTGAATCTTGCATTCACGTTTAGTGCGTGCGCCGGGAGGGAGACTCGAGCAGGTGATCGAGCGACCGTGCGTAGTAGCGCAGGACGTTGCGGTCGCGAACGCGCAGCCGGCCGTTGTCGGCGACGATGACTCCGCGCCCCTCGAGCGGCTCGATGGCGGCGTCAACGGCCTGTGGCCCGCTGGTCACTCCGAGGTTCGCGCCGCAGGAGGCCAGCGTCTCGACGAGGACGGTGGCGCGCTCTTCGAGCTCGCGCCGGGTGATTGACGGTCGCATCGCCGCGGCCACGACCGCCGTCGGCAGCACCTTGTAGAGCCGTCCAACCGTTTTCATCAGGGTATGAGCCAGGTCGAGCACCGCGCGACGCGAATTGGCGTCGACGCCATCGACGGAGATTGGCGCCCCGAAGGTCACGAACGCACGCGACTTGTAGCCGACGGCAAAGCGCAGCATTTCGGCCACTTCGCGGCTGAACGGACGCTGGCCGCGTTTGACGCGCTGCCGCGCGAGCACATGATCTTCGATCACCAGATCGTAGGAGACCGCGGTCGGCACGATCCGGAGGTGCGGATGCTCCGCCTGCAGGGCCGCGTGCAGCAGTCCCGTTTTGGGCGGTTTGATCTCGCCACTGTAGCTGCGGCCCCCCTCGGGGAAGAAAAAGAGGTCCTGCTTCCGCAACAGCTCCGCGACGTACGCCTTCAGCGTCATCAGATAGATCGGGTCGCGTGAATTGCGGCGAATCGGCATGGCGCCGGTGACGTGGCGATTCAGCAGCCCGAGCGGGCCGCCGAACATGTTGATGCCGGCCGCAATCACCGGGGGCCGGACGCCGTTGTCGTCGAGCACCAGCGGCTCGACCAGATAATCGAAATGGCTGCGATGGTTGGAGACGTAGACGACGCGCCCGCCGCGCGTGGCGGCCATCGCCGCCTCGATGTTTTCGCCGATGCGCTCCACATTGCGGAGCAGCAGATAGACCGGATGCTTGAGCGCCCGGTACATCGAGTAGCGCTGCGTGGTCCGCAGCTCCTCGAGATACGCCTCGATCCGTTCGCGCGCCTCACGACCGCTCTCGCCTGACGTTCCTTCGAGGTATTTCGCGATTTCGTTCCGGGAGAGCACGGCGCGCGTAATTTCGTCGAGCATCGCCAAGGCAGGGACTATAACAGGAAACCCGGTCTCTCAGAGGCGCCGGCAGATGGCCTCCGCAAACTCCATGGTGGACGCCGTGCCGCCCAGGTCGCGCGTGCGAATCGTCCCCTCGCCCATTACCGCGGCGAGGGCAGCCATGATTCGATCCGCGATTGCGCCCTCGTTGATGTGCCGCAGCATCAGGACGGCCGAATGCAACAGCGCCATCGGGTTGGCGACCCCACGGCCCGCAATGTCCGGAGCGCTCCCGTGCACGGCCTCGAACACGGCGATGTCCGCTCCGAGGTTCGCCCCGGGCACCACGCCCAGCCCGCCGACCAGTCCGGCACACAGGTCCGAGACAATGTCTCCGTACAGGTTGGGCAGCAGCAGGACGTCAAACTGCGCCGGGTTCATGACCAGGTGCATGCAGGCGGCGTCGACGATCCGGTCGTCGCTGCGGATGTCCGGATACCGCGCGGCGACTTCCTGCACGGTGCGCAGGAACAGCCCATCGCCCATCTTCATGATGTTCGCCTTGTGGACGGCCGTGACGCGCTTCCGCCCGTGGCTCCTGGCGTACTCGAAGGCGAACACGGCGACGCGCCTCGACGCGTCGGCCGTGATGATTTTCAGGCTCTCGACCACGCCGGGGACGACTTCATGTTCGAGACCGGCATACAGGTCCTCGGTGTTCTCGCGGACGATCACCAGATCGATGCCGTCGTACCGCGATTTCACCGCTGGGATGTTCCAGACGGGCCGCAGGTTGACGTACAGATCCAGCGCCTTGCGCAGTCCGACGTTGACGCTGGTGAATCCGCCGCCGACCGGAGTGGTCACCGGTCCCTTCAGCGCGACTTTGTTGCGGGAGATCGAATCGAGCAGCTCCGCGGGCAGCGTGTCGCCGTGCTTCTCGAGCGCCAGCACGCCGGCCAGATGCCGCTCCCAGTTGACGGTGAAGCCGGCGCAGTCGAGAACCCTGACCACCGCCGCCGTCACTTCAGGGCCGATGCCGTCGCCCTCGATGAGCGTGATGGTCCGCGTCATCACCGTCCGTCGTCTCGCGCTTCCCAGAACAGCAGCGCGAGCGCTCCCACGATGTTGGCAAACATCAGGCGCGTCGAGAGGCGGTGCAGCTCGTCGAACCGGATCCGCCTGGCGTCGTCGGCGGGAAGCAGCGACGGCAGTTGCCCGACTTCCAGCTGGATGGCATCGATGGTCGTCAGCACGATGAAGCCCGAGTACAGCGCGATCAGCAGCATCGCCGCAATGATCGCCACCCGCACGGCGAATGCGCGCGGCCGGGGGCCGAGGATCGCGATGGCCGTCATGCTGATCAGCATGACGCCGCCGCATGCATATGCGACGTAGTGGAACCGCGCAAGAATCCGGCCGAACAGCTCGCCAGCCAGCGCCCGTCCGACGTCCGGCGCGCTGGCCTGCAGCACGTGAAACGTCGCCGGCGCGACGATCGCGCCGAGCGCGGCCATGCCCCCCAGCCACACGACGAGGGCGAGCACATACGCGTACCGCAGCGCAACCATCAGGACATTATAGAAAGTTCACACTTCCGGGTTCTCTGTTCCCGGTTCGTGTTCATGTTCGGTTCGAAGTTCGAAGTGCCGCGTTCGGCGTTCGAATCGCAGCACCGGGAAGTGTGAACCGCCGGACTATAATCACGTACCGGAGGTCTCCCACATTGGCAGTAGAAGCAGCAGCGCGCGTTCCGGCGCTGACGAATATCGCTACGCGTCTGCGTATCGATTCGGTGCGCTCGACGACGGAGGCGGGCAGTGGGCATCCGAGCACGTGCTGCTCGGCCGCCGAAATCATGGCGGCGCTCTTCTTCGGCGAGATGCGCTACGACCCGCGCGATCCGGCCAACCCGGACAACGATCGCTTCGTGCTGTCGAAGGGACACGCGGCCCCGATTCTCTACGCGGCGTGGGCGGAGGCCGGGATCATCGCGCGCGAGGATCTGCTGACGCTGCGGCGTTTCGATTCCGATCTCGAGGGGCATCCGACGCCGCGCCTGCCGTGGGTCGATGTGGCGACCGGTTCACTCGGTCAGGGTCTCTGCGCCGGTGTCGGGATTGCGCTCAACGCACGGCGCATCACCTCGGAGTATCGCACCTACGTGCTGTTGGGCGACGGCGAGACCGCCGAAGGCTCCGTCTGGGAAGCCGCGGCGGTCGGCGCTCATGAGCGGCTCGATTCGCTGTGCGCCATCGTCGACGTGAATGCGCTCGGCCAGAGCCAGCCGACCGCGTCGCAGCACGACATGACCACGCATGCCGCGAAATGGTCCGCCTTCGGCTGGCAGTCGATCGTCATCGACGGCCACGACCTGACGGCAATACTCGACGCGCTCGAGCAGGCGCGCCGCACGCGAGGCCGGCCAACCGTCATTCTGGCGAAGACGCTGAAGGGGAAAGGCATCTCCTTCATGGAAGGCAAGGGCGGCTGGCACGGAAAGGCGCTCAAAAAGGGCGAGGAGCTCGACAAGGCGCTCGCCGAACTACAGTCGCAGTTCGTGCCCGAGGACGACCCGGCCCAGCCGATCCCCGCGCCGCCGCGCCGCCAGCGTCCGGCCGCGAAAGAGGCCCGGCTTGCGGCGCCGGCGTACAAGCTTGGCGACAACGTCGCGACGCGCGAGGCCTACGGCGCGGCGCTGGCGAATCTGGGCGCCGCCGACGATCGCATTGTCGCCCTCGATGCCGACGTCAAGAACTCGACCTTCAGCGACAAGTTCGAGCAGCAGCAGCCGGGCCGGTTCTACCAGGTCTTCATCGCCGAACAGGTCATGATCGGCGCGGCGATGGGTCTGGCGGCGCGCGGAGCGATCCCGTTTCCGTCGACGTTCGCCGCCTTCCTGACGCGCGCCTACGACTTCATCCGCATGGCCGCCATCAGCAACGTCAACATCAAGATGGCCGGATCGCACGCCGGCGTCTCGATTGGCGAAGACGGCCCCTCGCAGATGGCCCTCGAGGATCTGGCGATGATGTGCGCGCAGCCGAACATCACCGTGCTGTATCCATGCGACGCGGTCAGCACCGAGCGCCTGCTCGAGAAGGCCGCCTATCATCACGGCCCGGTCTACATGCGGACGTCGCGCCCGAAGACGCCGGTGATCTACGGTCCCGACGAGCGCTTCGAGGTCGGCGGCCTGAAGGTCCTGCGCCGGAGCGCTGCCGACGTCGCGACCGTGATCGGCGCCGGTGTGACGGTGTTCGAAGCGCTGAAAGCGCACGCGGAGCTGCAGGCCGGCGGTGTCAACATCCGCGTCGTCGACCTCTATTCACTGCAGCCGATCGACGCCGCGGCGTTGATCCAGTGCGCCGAGGAGACACAGGGGCGGCTCATCACGGTCGAGGATCATTACCAGACCGGCGGCATCGGCGATGCCGTCGCGGCAGCGGTGGCCGGCGGTGGCTTCACGGTGAAGCGGCTGGCAGTGCCTGAAATCCCGCGGAGCGGCACGCCGGACCAGCTGCTCGATCACTACGGCATCTCTG
Source organism: Vicinamibacterales bacterium (assembly GCA_035711805.1). Classification (GTDB taxonomy): domain Bacteria; phylum Acidobacteriota; class Vicinamibacteria; order Vicinamibacterales; family UBA2999; genus Gp6-AA40. The sequence continues at coordinate 33,989 of DASTBV010000125.1, read as the reverse complement.
CTCGCCATATTGTGAAGGCGGTAAAGGGACCCTAAGTCAAAAGGCAAAAGGCAAAAGGCAAAAGGCAAAAGGCAAAAGAGAAAGGGAAAAGGAAAAGATCAGAAGAGCTCGTCGCCGAAGTCATTGCCGTTTCGCACTAAGAACGATCGCCGCGAGGATTCGCGCAAGTTGACGTGATTCTTCGAGCAGTGTTTGACACTGGGCACGATCGCCGATGGCCGTCTCCTCACATCCTCGCAGCCACAGCACGCTCTCTTTCGCGCTTCTTAGCGCGATTTCGTTGTACCGGATGAATTACGCCGCGACGAACCACTCGTCGCTTCTTCGCGATTCGCGGCGACCGACCCCGCAGCGCTCACCATTTGATCCGCGAGACGGCGAATCCCTGGTTCGTACTCGATAGTGCGGACGAATCTGATGACGCCGCAAAAAAACCTGAACGCACGCTCGTCGATCTCGCGCGGCACGTATGGCATGCAGATCGAAGAAGCAGATTACGTTCCCCGTTAAAACACCTGATTTTTTGCGGCTGCGCGACGGAAGAATGAAGAATTCGCAACTTCGGCGGAGGGGCGCGTACGCAGAAATCTACCTACCCGCCTCTTTTGCCTTTTGCCTTTTGCCTTTTGACTTTTGCGTTTTGCCTTACCGTGGAAATCCCCCCGCCGCGATGACCTGCTGCGCCTGCCACAGGTGCCGGCGCTCGTGCGCGGTCATCAGGGCGAAGCCTGAATTCAGCGACATCTTGATCCACGTGCTCGCCGGAGACATCACCTTCGCGCGGCGCAGGTCCAGTCCGCTCGCCTGCCGCAGCCGATCGACGAACTGCACCTGGTAGGCGCGGAACGCCGCCATGATCTCGGCGCGGGATCGCTGGGGGGCTGGATGAAAGGTCGCCGGCGCCTTGACCTTCAGCCGTGGCGGCGGCTCCATCGTCCGCACGAACAGCTTGCCGATGAAATCGTGGGCGAACGGCCCCTCCCCGTACAGCCCGCGGCGCATGGCTTCCGCGATGCCTTCGTCCAGGCGCGGCAGGTACATGCGGGCGGTGACGTTGAGATGGTCGATGCACTGCGCCACCGACCACGATCCCGGCGACGGCTGCCAGATGAACTGCTCCTCAGTGAGCGGCGCAACGAGCGCGTCCGCCTCGTCGGCGAGCCGTTCGAACTGACGCCGGAACTCGTCGATCTCGGGCGTGAGGGCCAGATGGCCCGAGCCAGCCACAATCACAATTGTAGCCGCCGGCTCTCAACAGAATCCGCGTGCTGCACAGAACCTCCAGACATTTGTTCGTCGCCGTGATTCAGATCATCATTCGGCGCCACCCCAATCACGCGGCCTGGAGCCTGACCCACAGCCGATCGCGCAGCCGGGCGGCGTCGCGGGGGGCGTGTCCGCCGGTGTCGTTATTGAAGTACGCGAACACGTCGAGCCCACCGGCGGCACGCTCTGCCAGCCAGTCCGCCCACTCGTCGAGGCGATCGTCGGGATATCTGCCGCCGTATTTCGACGTACCGTGATGAAAACGCACGTAGATAAACGGTCCGGCGATGATCTTCCCGGTCGCTGAGCCGTGCATGTCGTGGAGGCAGAGCGCGGCGTTGTATTGGCGAAGCAGCGCATAAATCCGATCGTCGTACCAGCTCGTGTCACGGAATTCGACCGTGTGACGGTAGCCCTTCGGCAGCGCGCGCAGAAAAGTCTCGAACCGATCGACGTCGACCTTCCAGCCGGGCGGAAGCTGATAGAGCACCGGTCCGAGGTGCGGGCGAAGATGTGTGGCGTTCTCGAAGAAGCGCGACAGCGGCTCCTGGGGATCCTTCAGCTTCTTCATGTGCGTCAGGAACCGGCTTGCCTTGACCGTGTAGAGAAAGCCTCGCGGCGCCTGGTCGCGCCACTTCGCGAATGTCTCGGGCGGAGGCAGCCGGTAGAAGCTGTTGTTGATTTCGACGGTGTCGAACTGCCGCGCGTAGTGCGCGAACCAATCCTTCTGCCGCAATTCGGCTGGATAGAAATCGCCGCCCCAGTGTCGGTATTGCCAGCCCGAGCAGCCCAGCCGTATCCGCCGCGTTAAATCCATTGCCACCATCTATTTACAGGCAAGGATGCGTCCGATAGAATGACTAACGCGTCAGACTGCTGGTCACCCGCCGCAACCCTGACGCTCCTCCTTACAATCCGGGCCGTTTTCGTTTCTACCGCGCTCCTCCGAATGTCGGCGGGCACAGTCGAGGCCGAGGGCGGTCCCTTCGTCGGCTTGAGGTGTCTGGTGCTCGCAGGCAAGCTGCCCCGTACTCGACTGTTCTGGATGGGCACCGGCGTGCTCTTTGTCACACTCGTCATCGGCGCGGCCGTTGGGCTGCGGATGTTCGGGACAGCTGAGCCAACCCCGGCTCCCTTCTCCGATTTCCTCACCGGGGTCGGCCGCGGGTCGATCAAGACCGTGGTCATCGAGGGCGACGCGGCCACGTATGAGCACCGCGACGGCAGACGGTTCGCAACGGTCGCGCCGCAGGGCTACTTCGCCGCGAATCCGACCTCGATCTCATCACTGGTTGACCGCGGCATTCGCGTGGACGTGACTTCCGTCCGGCCGTCACGGGTCGGGAGCTTTGGCGCGCTGGCACTGGGCCTGATCTTCTTTGGCTTCGCTGGTCTCGCGCTCTTCCGGGTGATGACGGGCCGCGTGCCGACGCTCGAAAAAGCGCGGACGATCGACCCTGAGGCGGTCACGGTGACGTTCAAGGACGTCGCCGGCGTCGACGAGGCCAAGGACGAGGTGCAGGAGATCGTCGATTTCCTGAAAGATCCGGCGCGCTTCGCGACCATCGGCGGCCGGATTCCGCGCGGCATCCTCCTCGTCGGCCCTCCCGGCACCGGCAAGACGCTCCTCGCGCGTTCGATGGCCGGCGAAGCCGGCGTGCCGTTCATCTCCGCGAGCGGCTCCGACTTCGTCGAGATGTATGCCGGCGTCGGCGCGTCGCGCGTGCGCAAGTTGTTCAAGGAAGCACGCCGCCACGCGTCGTGCATCATCTTCATCGACGAGCTCGACGCCGTCGGGCGCAGCCGCGGCGGCAACTCGCTGAGCCACGAGGAGCGTGAGCAGACGCTCAATCAGCTGCTCGTCGAGATGGACGGCTTCACCCAGTCCGACAGCATCATCGTTGTCGCCGCCACCAACCGGGCGGACATCCTCGACTCGGCGTTGTTGCGTCCCGGCCGCTTCGATCGCCAGGTGACCGTCGGCAACCCCGACCTGAAGGGCCGCGAGCAGATTCTCCGCGTCCACTCGCGGAAGGTTGCCCTCGACGCCGACGTCGATCTGCGGGCGATCGCGCGCGGCACGCCGGGCTTCTCGGGCGCCGACCTGGCCAACCTGGTCAACGAAGCGGCGCTCATCGCCGCGCGCGGCGGCCGAACGACGATCGGGAATTCGGATCTGGATGCGGCCCGCGACAAAGTGCTGATGGGCGTCGAGCGCAAGTCGGTGGCGATGAGCCACCACGAGCGCGTCACCTGCGCCTATCACGAAGCGGGGCACGCGGTGGTCGCGGCGCTGCTGCCGGACGCCGATCCGCTGCACAAGGTCACCATCATCCCGCGCGGCCGCGCGCTGGGCGTGACGATGCAGCTGCCGGAGGCGGATCGCTACACGCACTCCAAGCCGTTCATCGAATCGCAGATTGCGATCCTGATGGGCGGGCGCGTCGCCGAGGAGCTGTTCCTGCGGCAGATGACGAGCGGCGCCTCCAACGACATCGAGCGCGCCACCGAGCTGGCGAGGAAGATGGTGTGCGAGCTCGGCATGTCGCCGCTCGGGCCGGTCCACTTCCGCCGCCCGGCGAACGGCTTCGACAGCGACAACCGTGCCGCCGGCTTCAGCGAGGAGACGGCCCGGCGCGTCGACGACGAGATTCGCGCGCTGGTGATGCGCGGATACGAGACTGCGCGTCAGATCGTCGAACGGCAGCGCCCGGCGGTGAAGGTGCTGGCGGAGGAGCTGCTCGAGGTCGAGTCGGTGGATTCGGATCGGCTGCGGCAGATCGTCGCGCAGCACGTGAAGGCATAGTACTGTTCACTCTTCCGGGTGCTTGGTGCCCTGTCCGTGTTCTGTGTTCGGTTCGGCTTCCGAAATGCAGGGTTCGCCGTTCGGCGCCACGTTCGTTAGGAGTTCTCAACCGATTGACGATGATCGGTTGAGCGTGTGATCGCTTTGCGCCTTATGCTGCTGCATCATTACGGGCCCCGCGCCATTGGCCGGGGCTCTTCCTTTTGTCTTCAGACGCCCTGCCGAAGAAGAACCTCCGTACCGAAGTGTCGCTAAGTGCTCCGGCGACTCCCGCGTGACGGCGCCTGGCTACGTTGGCGGAATGCCTCTGCCTGGCGCTTCAGGCGATCCGGCGCATTCGAAACACGAAGCAAAGCGTAGAAAAATCGACGCACGCTGTCAGGCGGCCGAGGGGCGGTGCCCCCGGACTTCGAGAGGCGGTGCCTCCGTACCGAGAGGCGTTACCTCCGGTGGCGAACAAACGGCAACCGCACGTGTTGTGTCCTTTGTGTCGTCTTGTGGCAGTTATTGTCTTTTGAGACTCGTCCTCGATTGGCAACCGCCTCCTGCGCGTTTCAAAAGGTCATTGACACCCTAGCTCGGCTGTGTAAGATCCGCGCTTCATTCAGCGAGTTCAATCAGGCCCGAATTACCCACGTCGATCCGCTGAATACCCGGTCCCGAAATCCGTTCTCTCACAACGGGAAGCCTTTCTGTTTCCCATCATCGGCAGGCCGGCGCACAGGTGAGGGCCAACGGCCGCGAAGGTCGTAGCGAGGAGAAGCACGGTGGCCGACGAGAAGAAGGACTTGACGGTTGGCGCTGCGGGAATTGTGGGGCTCGGCGGCTATCTGGTCGTTCTGGCACTCATCGTCATCATTTCGATCTGGAACGTCGTTCCGCCGTGCGACGTCAGGCGGCTGATTGCCACCGAGTTGACGCCTTCGCAGGTGCTGACCGCTGGCGGTGAGCGGCTCCGCATCCGTGGGGAAGGCTTCGAACTCGGAGTGACGGTTCGAATCGGAGAGACGAAACCGCTGGCCGCGGCGGTGATCAGCCCGCTGGAGATCGTGGTCACGACGCCGAAGCACGCCGTTGGCCGGGTCGCCGTCGTCGTCGAGCGCGAGGGTCTTCCTGCTGTCACGGTACCCGGCGGGCTCGAGTTCGTCGAGAAGCGCCCGACAGCACCCGTTGTCACCAGCGTCACGCCCGCGCAGGTCCTGATTACCGGCGGAGAGCAGGTTCGCGTTCGCGGAGAGCGATTCACTGCCGGCGCTCGAGTCAAAATCGGTGCGGCCGAGCCGGCCGCGGCGCAGTTCGTGAGCCCGTCGGAACTCGTGCTGGCCGCCCCGGCGCAGGCCTCGGGCGTCGTCGATGTGACCGTGCAGCAGGATAGCGGCACATCGACGCTCCCGGCAGGATTGCAGTTCGTTCAGACCCGAACGGCCCCGGCGCCGCTGGTGGTCAGCACGATCGACCCGGAGACCTCGAGCACGGGCGGCGGCGAAGCGGTCTCGATCATTGGCTCCGGTTTCACTCCCCAAACCACCGTACGCTTCGGCGGATCGCCTGCACGATCGGTTCACGTGGACGGTTCCCGGTTCATCACGGCGGTGACGCCGATGCACCCTGCGGGAGCCGTCAGCGTGATCGTCGGCAACGAGGAGAACGTGAGCTCGCTCCCCGGCCGATTTAGTTTTCAGTGCCCGGCTCCGTCCGACGGGATGATGGTCCTGCTCGTGCTGTTTGCCGGAGCGCTCGGCGGGCTGGTGCATGCGCTGCGCTCGTTCTTCTGGTACGTCGGTGAGCAGAAGCTCGTGTGGAACTGGGTGCCGATGTACCTGCTGATCCCGTTTGCCTCGTCCGCGCTGGGATTCGTTTTCTACCTGGTGATTCGCGCGGGACTCTACGAGCCGAGCGGCGGTACGGCGTACCTGCTCGTCGGCCTGGCGGCGCTGGTCGGAATGTTCAGCGCCCAGGCCAGCGAGAAGCTGAAGAAGGTGGCGGAAGGCATTTTCACCGAAGCCCCGCGCGGGCCGGACTCGGCGACCCTCAAAGCCTCGACGACGGCCACTGCCACCGTGCTGATGGTCACACCTGCGACCGGTCCGCTCGCAGGCGGAAACACCGTCACCATCGCCGGCAGCGGCTTTGGCCTCCCGTGCTCGGTGCGTTTTGGCGACACGCCTGCGAAGAGCGTCACGATCAAGGACGCGAACACGCTGACGGTTGTCGTTCCGGCGGGGAAGACCGTCGGCGTCGTCGACGTCGGCGTCACGGCGAGCGGCGCGCCGGAGGTCGTACGGAAAGACGCGTACACCTACACCGCGGCCGCCGGAACGCCGGGGGCCACCGGAACCACCGCGCCCACCGGAACGATCACTGGCGTCAGTCCGAACCAGGGTCCTGCGGCTGGCGGCACGCCGGTCACACTCACCGGCAGTGGTTTCGTTGCCGGCGTGTCGGTCAAGTTCGGTCAGGCGTTGGCCACCGACGTGACCGTCACCAACCCGACCACGATCACGGCGAAGACGCCGCCGCAAAAGGCGCCAGGCGCCGTCGACGTTCGAGTGGACAATGGCACGGCGACAGTCGGCATCAGCCCGTCCGGATTCCAATACACGTGACACCTGGAGCGAGCCGGTGATCATTGAACCCGACAACATTCCGTACGACGACCTGCGCACCGACTGCTTCACAGAGGGCGGCTCCCAGCAAGTCATCCCGTTTCTCGGCGCCGGCGTATCCATTTCCGCACGGACGACGCCCGACAACCGCGGCCAGGCCACTGAGCGGGACCCGCGAATCGGCGAAGCACTCCGGGTGTTGAGCGCATCGGGATCCGGCTATCCAGACGCCACCGGTCGCCCGCGTGTGACGCTCGACGAGGCGACGAGGCTGTATGCCGAAATCGCTCTCGAGATGGCGTTCCTCATCCAGCAGACGCGCGAAACGGCGGCGGCGGTGACCGTCGATCAGCTCCTGGATCGCCTCAAGGATGAGACCTACCCCCCGTCCGGAGCAGAACTCGCGGAGTGGCTCTCACGGAGCGCGAGATACGGTTCGTTCGAGGACGTACTGGCGCGCGTGTCGGCGCGGTTGGAGCGTCAGATCGACGAGCAGAACCGGGGAGATCTGCTCACGCTGCTTCGCGCCGTTGCCGGCCTGGCCGGTGTGGCACCGGCATCGTTGCCGGCACTCTCCGCGTTCTTCGAGGCCGTCCGCAGCCGCAAAACGCTCCTCGAGCGTCTGGGCGACATCATGCAGAACAAGGAGCAGCCGACGCCAACGCACCGGATCATCGCCCGGGCTGCGCGCTGGCATCTCATGGCCCCGCGGACGCGGCGCCCCGACCGGCCTGTTCCTGCCGGCGAAGGCCACTACCTGATCATGACCACGAACTACGACCGGTTGATGGAGTGCGCGCTGACGGTGCCGTACGTGGTGCTGACGATGAGCCAGAAGGACTCGACCATCCACGCGCGTTTCGGCAACGTCGATCCCGCGGTCGAGCAGGCGCTCGTCGCGGCGAATCCACCACGGAAGGCACGCCAGTTCACGCTCGACCCGCCGGCACCGGGAAGCGTACCCGGCGCCAGCCATTCGGCCGGCGGGCTGCGCCTGGCGATGCTCTACAAGGTGCATGGCTGCATCACTGACTGGCCGGACGGGCGCGACAGCATCGTCATCTCCGACAACGATTACGTCACCAACATCTCCAAGTTCTCGGACAACGACGGCGTCATTCCCGCATGCGTTGCCGACGTGCTGAGCAGCCGGCGGCGTCCGTACTTTCTCTTTCTCGGCTACAGCCTGCGCGACTGGAACGTACGCGGCATGCTGAAGGGGGTCCGCGCCAAACGCGCGGGAGCCGGGCGCGAGGACGACGAGGATTACGGCGATTACAGCGTGATCAGGAATTTCGGACCGCTCGACGTGACGTTCTTCAAACAGTACAACATCCGGATTCTCCACGAAGATCTGTCGCGATTCAGTGCCAAGCTCGATGAGACCGTTGCCGCGCGCTATGACATCTGATCAGGCGCCGGCCGTGAATCCATTCAGGGGGCTGGACCCGCTCGCAGAAGGCGACGCGATTTACGGTCGCGACAGGGATTTCCTCCTGATGCGCGAGCGGCTCTACTCGTGCAACACAACCCTGCTCTTCGCCGCCTCCGGCGTTGGCAAGACGTCGTTCCTGCGCGCGCGCCTGCTGAAGGCGATCGACGGAGAGGAATTCGACACCTGCTATCACCGCGACTGGGCTGGCAAGCCGCCGCTCGACGCCGTGCTCGGCTCGATTGCGGCGAAGCTGACGGTCACGCTGGCGCCGGACGCGACGCTGGCGTCCGCGCTGGAATCGTACCGGAGGCCGCAGCGCGCGACGCCTTCGCCGGACGCCGCGCTCGAATTGCGGCCACCGCGGGTGCAGACGCGCGAATTCCTGCTCGTCCTCGATCAATTCGAGGAGGTCTTTCAGCATTACGCGTTCAGCGACGATCTGAAGGCGTTTGTGGCGCAGCTCAGCGAGATCATGAATTCCACCGAGCTGCGCGTCCGCATCATCATCTCGATGCGCGACGATTTCCTCGGGCGGTTGTCGGTCTTCGACAACCAGGTTCCGGATCTCTTCAACAACTATTACCGCTTGAAATCGCCAACCAAGGCGCAGGCGATGGAGATCATCGCCCGGACGGCGGAGCCGCGCGGCGTGGACGCCGCAGGCCTGCGTGCGCTGGTGGACGACCTGGCCGTGTTCCGGCGGACTGTGGCGACCCACAAGACCGCCACGAGCCGCCGGCGGGAAGACACGAAAGTACCGTCGGGATGGCGGACCTGGCGGAACAGGTGGGCCAGGCGCGGCCGGCGCCTGCTCGAGGCGTTTTTGCCGATCGGGCGCCAGCGGAAGCCGCAGGTCGCCAGCGTCGATCGGGATTTCGTGGTGCCGCCGTACCTGCAGATCGTGTGTCAGGAGCTGTGGACGCGCGACCCGGATGCGACGACGTCATTCCTCGCGAAATACACGGACCACCGCGCCGGCGACGCCGCGCCGGCCGTGATCCTCAACAGGTTCTGCGAGCGTCAACTGAAGGAGTTGAAGTCAACCGCGGCCCGCGACCTGGCGGCCAAAGCCTTCGATTTCCTGATGACGCGCGACGGCGCCAAGATGGCGTACCAGCTCGATCGGCTGGCCGAGCACATGGACGTGAAGAGGAAGGATCTCAAGCCGGTGCTCGACGCGCTCAGCAACGAGGGAGTCCGCCTGCTGCGGCGTTTCCCTGGTCCTGACGAGTCCTCGTGGTACGAGCTCTATCACGATATGTACGCGCTGATCCTGGATGAATGGAAGCGCGGGTATCACGCGGGGCGCGCGCGGCATCGACGCGTGCAGCTCTGGCTCACCGTCGGCGCTGTCGTCCTGCTCAGCGTCGTTGGCGTACGGGCCTGGACCAACTTCACGGCCATTCGAAACGCGACCGACGACTATCCCTGGCGCAGCTACAACGGACTGCAACGCGCGCTATCGCTGGGAGGCCTGATTCCCAGCAACATCGAGCGGTTGAGCGACGAAGTGTGGGCGCGGTACTGGGACCGCCGTGCCGCGCGGGCCGAGCTCGGCGAGGATCGCGACCGCGCCCTGTTGTTGCGGGCGACTGCGCTGGAAGCAAGACCCACGAGCGAGCGGCAGAACGCAGCCCTGCTGATCGCCGGTGGGGACTACCAGGACGCGCTTGCTGCGACGGTGAACGTCTCCGGAACGCCGACCGCGTTTTTCCTGGCCCGCAATGGCAGGCGGATGCTCGTCGCATCCAACAACGGAACCGCATACGTCCTGGACACGACTGATGTGACGCGGGTGCGCGAGATGGCGACGCTGCGCGACCCGTCCACCGCGGCGTTCCTGAACCGCGACGTGGACGCCACACCACGATTGTTCAAAGCGGCATCGTTTCTGGACGACGATACCTTGATCACGTTGGGTGACGAGGATCGGACGTTGAGATGGTGGCGACCTGGTTCGACCGACGGAGAGTGGCAGGAGACCGTCTGCGCGTCCTCCGTGACGACGTATGTCGAGACCCCGGTGGGCGTGATCCTGGCGCGGAACGGGCAGCTCGAGCGATTCGACGTGGAAAAGGCCGAAGAAGACGACTGTGAGGCTGACGCGCCTGTCGCCGTGCAGGTGTTGGAAGACGCCCCCCCGGCGTTCATCACGTCCTCACGCACGCCGAGAGCTGCCGCGGCCTCCGCGATCTCCGACATGATCTACGTCGCCGACGGCGAGCGGATCCTGGCCGCGACAGACGCCGGCGATGTCTGCGTCTGGAACGTTCGCGCTGCGTTCCGGCGGGGACCCTGCGTCGTGAAAGGGGCGACGTCCGTTCGAATCGATGTGCCGACGAAGCGCATCGCCGCGATCGTCCCGGATCCCGATCCCGATGAAGACTTCCTGGCTACTTTCCGCTTGTACGATTTTTCGGGCCGCCGGATTGGCGCCGAGGTGGACAAGATGGACGGCAGCGAGTCGATCGTATTCAGCCGCGGGCGGGCCTATGCAGTGGACTTCGATACTGTCAGCGGCGTGCTCGACGCCGTCACCGGCGTCGCGGTCCGGGACGCGGCCGGAGCTTTTCCCGGCGACCCCGCGCACCTGTCTCCGACCGGTCAGTTTGTGGTTCCGGGGTCAGACGAGTCGAGGGTGTATGCGGCCGAGCATCGGCTCCAGCAGCCATTCATTGCCGAGAAGACGACCGCCGCCGCGTTCACGCCGGACGGCGCGTACCTGGTGACAGGGTCATCGTCGGGCCGCGTCCGGTTCTGGCGTGCCGCGGCGTTTCGAGAGATCGACCCGGGCCTGCTGGGTCCTGGCGGGGAGGGGCCGCGCATCATGCTCGGCGCCGAACACCGTTGTGCCGCTTACGTCGGGGCTCAGGGCGTAGAGGTGAGAAATCTCGCGAGTGGGCGTATGAGCTCCGTGAAGCCACTCACGGTACGCACGGTGGCCGTCAGTCCCGACTGCCGAACGGCTGCGGTGGTGGGCAATGGTGATGACGTGCGAATCTGGACGGTGGCGTCGGGCGAAACGGTTGGCGTTCCGCTCGCGTGGTCCGGCGGCCGTTTGGTCCCCTTGGTGTTGTTCAGTCCGGACTCGTCGAAGCTGCTCGTCTGGCGTCGTCCCACCACTTCGCGCACAGTGTTTACCGTCGGGCTGTTCACGGGCGCCGGACGTCTGGTGAGCCGTATCGAACCGCGATTGGCAAGCACCGTGGCGCTCGTCCGCGGCATCAGCTTCAGCGCCGATTCGAATTTCGTCATCTTTGCGGTAGGGCGTCAGCCGACCGAGGTGTACTCGGTCGCCGATGGACGCCGCGTGCCCGGCGAGGTTCCACCAGGCGCAGTCGTCGGACGCCACGGCAACAGGCTGGTGATACGTGGCGCGGACGGCGCCTACCTCGTCACGCTGTCGTCGCCGATTCGTTCCCGGCGCCTGACAGAGCGCGACGTCAGTTCCGCCACGTTCAGCGCCGATGGCAGGTACCTGATGGCCATAGAGGCCGGGCGCCTGCGGTTCCTCGACGTGCAGACGGGATCGGCGTTACCGTTCCCGCAGCGGCAGGTCTCGGCGGTGCGGTTCCACCCGAGCGATCCACGCCTCGCGGTGGCGTCGGGAGAAACGGGAGTGCAGCTGGTCGATCTGCGGGAGCAGCGCGCCGAGCCGCGCGGCATCCCCGTGCCAATCGGTTCCCGGGCGTTGCCCGATCGTGACGGCCTGGACAGCGCGATCATCCAGTTCAGTCCCGATGGCGGTGCCGTCATCGCCACGACGCATGAATGGGTTCACCGTCTGATGGTCACCGATGGCGGGCTGCGTGCTCAGGGGAGCCGCCGCTTGTCCAGCGCACGCTTCGGGGCGGCGATGACCGTGCTCGACGAGGATGGAAGCAGGGTCGCGGTGTTGCTCGACTCGCCCACGCGCATCGAAATCGTCGATTTCAACGCCGCACCACCGGCACGCGAGGTACGAACAGCGGCGGAATGGCAACAACGGCTGGGGCTGCGGCTGGAGGAAGGCGAGTTCAGCTACGTCGAGCGGCGCTGAGGCGTCTTCACATTTGAACCTCGAACGCGGAACCGCCAAAGAGGAACGTCGAACCGACCCAGAACACAAACGCGCAACTGAGCACGCGGAAGAGTGCACGATAATTGCTCATGCGCATCCGCGTACTCGTCGTCGGCCTCGGGCCAATCGGTGCCAGCATCGCGCGTCAGGTGGTTGCGCGCAAAGGATTCCAGCTGGTTGGAGCCGTTGACATCGATCCCGCGAAGGCCGGGTTGGACGCAGGCAACGTGATCGGCGTCGAACAGACCCTGCGCGTCAAGGTGACCAGCGACATCGGCAAGACAATCAAGTCGGCCAGGCCCGACGTCGCCGTGCTGTGCACCAGCTCGTCGCTGAAATCGGTCATCGGGCAGTTCGAAGAAGTTCTCAAGTATCGCGTTCCGATCGTCACCACCACTGAAGAGGCGGCGTATCCGTCGCGATCCAATCGCCGCCTGGCCGCACGCCTCGACGCGGCGGCGCGCAAGGCAAAGGTGGCGGTGCTTGGTACCGGGGTCAACCCCGGCTTCACCATGGACGCGCTGCCGATCGCGCTCACCGCCGTCTGCGAGCGCGTCACGTCGATCGAGGTGCTGCGCGTGCAGGACGCACGCGTCCGTCGTCTGCCGTTCCAGCAGAAGATCGGCGCCGGCCTCACGAGAGAGGAGTTCGCCCGCCGCGTCGACGCCGGAACCGTCCGTCACGTCGGTTTCACCGAATCGATCCAGATGATTGCGGACGCGATGAACTGGAAGCTTGACCGCGTCACCGATGACATCGAGCCGAAGATCGCGGACACCGACGTGGCGAGCGAGCTGCTGTCGGTCCGCGCCGGCCAGGTGTGCGGCCTCATTCAGCGTGGAACCGGCTACGTTGGCGGCGAGCCGCTGATCCGACTGCGGCTGGAGGCCTATCTGGGCGCCCCTGAATCGTACGAATCAGTGCTGATCGAAGGATCCCCGCGGATTCATTCGCGCATCGAGGGCGGCGTGCACGGCGACATCGCCACCGCGTCGATGGCCGTGAATTCGATTCCGGCGGTGATCGCGGCGGCGCCGGGTTTCAGAACGATGCGCGATATGCGATTACCATCGTTCCATGGCGGCGCATAGCCTCGTCATTCGGGAGGCTCTCGAACAGGACGTTCCAGGAATCCTGGCCATCTATAACGACGTCATCGCCACATCGACCGCGGTGTACCGCGAGGATCCGGCTTCCCTCGACGATCGCCTGCAGTGGTTCAACGCCCGTCGCGAGCAGGGGTATCCCATCCTCGTTGCCGCCGGTGATTCCGGCATTCTCGGGTTTGCGTCCTACGGAGACTTTCGGAGCTGGCCGGGATATCGCTTCAGCGTCGAACATACCGTCCATATCCGGGCCGACGAGCGCGGCCGCGGTGTGGGAACGACGTTGATGCAGGCGTTGATCCGGCGCGCGGTCGAACAGGACAAGCACGTCATGATCGGCGGCGTGGATGCCGACAACGAGCCGTCGCTGCGATTTCACGAGCGGCTGGGATTCATCCGCGCCGCGCGCCTGCGGCAGGTCGGGTTCAAGTTCGACCGCTGGCTCGATCTCGTCTTCGTTCAGCGCATCCTGACCGCCACATGACCGATCGGCCCTCGGAGATCGTGCTCCTCAAGCTGCCCGAACAGGATCCGGGCTCGTCCGCCGAAGCGCCGGCGAAGACGGAGCGGTTCGTGATGATGGATCGTCACGAGCTGTTTCAGACGCTTGGCATGGTCTCGCGCGAGCGGTGGATGGAGAACTTCGCGCAGCTGCTGCAGCAGCCGCAGCTCGACGAGGCAGGGGTGCGCGAGGCGCTGCTTCATCGTGGATTTTCGTCGCGCGAGATCGACGACCAGCTGGCGGCGGCGCGCCGCAAGTACGCGGTCATGACGTCGAAGCCGACCTCGTGGGAACACATCACGCGGATTGGCTACCGCAATCCCGAAGGGCAGCAGATCGTCCGGAAGACGAATGCCGGCGGACCGCAGGGACAGCGCATCTTCGTGCTGCGATGCACGGTCTGCGGTCATGAGTACGGCGCATATGGGATCGATGCCGACATCCGCCGCTGTCCGGCGTGCCAGGAAGGGTCGTCCGGATTGCCCGTGCCGCCCGACGAATGAGCGCGTTCGACCTGGTGGTCTTCGACTTCGATGGCACGCTGGCCGATTCGGCCAGCGGCATCGCCGCCTGTCTGAGCGCGGCTTTCGAATCCTATGACCTCCAGCCGCCGCCGCCCGACGAGGTGCGCCGGCGAATAGGGTTGAGCCTGGAGGAAGCGATTCGCCAGTTGATCCGCGATCGCCGCGACGTCGACATCGACGCCGTTGCGGTCCGTTACCGGGAACTGCATCCGACGGTTGCGGCGCCCGCGACGACCCTGTTTCCGGGTACACGGGAAATGCTCTCGGCGCTCGAAAGCGCCGGCATCACGCTGGCCCTCGTGAGTCAGAAGGCGAGGCGAACGCTGGCGCAGGCGCTCGTCCAGTTCGCCATCGAGCAGTGCTTCAACGTCGTGCTCGGATCAGACGACGTGACGGCGGCGAAGCCGCATGGGGCGATGTACGAGCGCCACATCATCCCGGTGTGCGGAGATCCCGCCCGCGACCGTGTGCTCGTCGTAGGGGATACCGACATCGATCTGCGGTTTGCGGCGAATATAGGCGCGCGCAGTTGCTGGGCCGAGTATGGCTACGGTCACCGTGCAAGCTGCCGCGCACTGAACCCGGCATACACGATCCCGCACATTGCGGCCCTGCCGTCGGTGTGCGGCCTCGCTGGTTCCTGATTCGATTTACTTCTTCGCGGGCTGCACCCAGACGCGCCGGCCCTGCTTCAGGTTGTACAAGTACGTGCGGTTGCCGGTCAGCAGGGCCTTGTATGGCGGCGTCCATCGGCTGATGGAAAACCGATCGTATTTCGGAACGACAACCGTTGACCCGTCGGCGAGACGCAGGTTGGTGCCCCCCTCTGCGCCGACGACCCGCGTCAGGTACGCCGGGTTCCTCGGATAGACGCCTTCGACGTGCTTGACTGGAATCTCTTCACCGCCCACGAACAACCAGGCGGCGGACACCCGCTGACCGTTGACGTCCACGTCCCGCATCACCACGAGCACGTCCGCCGCAACGAGGGCCGACGTGCGGTTGGCGAGCAGCCAGCTCGAACCGCCATTCAACCGGAGGAGGTGTTCATCCTTCTCGGCAATCGAGTCGGGGAAGTAGTCCACCTTCTCCATCGTCTGCGCCGACGCTGCGCCGGCGCACACCGTCAGCACCACCACGCCGACCGCCGTCCGCACGCTGGAACTCCGCATACGCATCCTCCGGGTCAGCTCGAGAGCCTGGCGGAAGTATACGGGAGGTAGGAGGTAGGAGGTAGGAGGTAAGAACTCCAGCCAGCGGATCAACGGCGCCAGTAGATAACGCTCCAGATGTTGGAGAAGTCATCGGTCCACGCCCGCCCGTCGTCCGCGCGCAGGGTCGCCCATCGCTTGTCGGCGGCCACCGTTCCGAGCGCCGTTTCGGAACGCGCGAGCACCGCCCAGTGCGATGCGAACTCTCCCTTTTCTTGCCTGGTTTCCTGCTGGAGCTGGACACGGCCGACCAGCCCGAGCTCGCGCATCACGCGCGCGACCACCGACTGCAGATTCAGGTGATTGTTCGAGATGTGAATCGCGAGGACGCCGTCCGGCTCGAGGCGCGAGAGGTAGACCTCGACGGCTTCACGGGTCAGCAGATGGATGGGGATTGCATCCGAGCTGAACGCGTCGAGCACGATGACGTCGTGCATGTCGGAGCGCTGCTGCAGCGTCAGCCGCGCATCGCCGATGATGACCTGACACGTCGCGCCACACGTCGCAAGATGGGTGAAGTACCGGCGATCGCGAGCGATCCGTTCGACCTCGGGATCGATCTCGTAGAAGGTCCATCGTTGGTCTGATCGCGCATACCAGGCAAGCGTTCCCGTGCCGAGGCCGACGGCGCCGACGGATTGATCCCGTTTGCCGGACCGGGATTCCAGGAGCTGGCCGATCGGACTCTTGCGGTAGTAGTACGTCAGCGGTTCGGGCGACCCGATGTGCTGCCTGCCATGAACCGTCGTTCCATGAAGAAGGGTGTAGGCGCGGGGGTCATCTTCCGCCATGACCCTGTAGGTCCCGAAAAACGTGCGCGACGCATAGGCGACGTCGCCGTGGCCGCGGCCGCCGATGACGCCGTAAAGCCCCAGCATCAGCAGCACGCAGATGCCGAACCGGCGGCGTTCGCGCGAAATACTGAAGCTCACGAGCACGGCGCCCAGCAGGAAGCCCCAGGTCACCATCGCCAGGCGCCTGCCGTCGCCGGCCGGCCATGTGAGCGCGACGATGGTCATCACTGCAACGAGCGTGGGATGAATCCACCACCGCCATCTGCCCAGCAGCGGCTGCACTCCGTCGCGGAACGTCAGCAGCAGTATCCCGCACGCGAGCACCAGCGGGTACTCGATGACTCTGTCGAACAGCACCGGCGCGACCAGCGTGTTGAACACGCCGCCGAGCGCCCCGCCGATCGCCAGCGAGAGGTAGAAGTCTGTCAGGCGCGACGTGGCCGGACGATCGCTGGCGAGGGCGCCGTGGCAGAGCGTGGCGATCACGAAGAACGCAATGAGGTGTGAAGCCGCCATCGGTGGCAGCGGCAGCCGTGCCTCGCTGGCGAGCAGCCAGACCAGATACAGCAGGACCAACGGGAAGAAGCGATTACAGACCGCAACGAACCGCGTCGCATACGTGCTGAATGTCACCACGAAGGTGATCAGATACAGCGCGAGCGGAATCACCCAGAGTAAAGGAACCGCGGCGACGTCCGTTGTCAGATAGGCCGTGACGGCGAGCATGAGGCTCGAGGGCACGAACGCCAGCGCGATCCATCGGAGGCGACGCCCCCAGGTCACGTCCTCGGTGGGGTCCGCCGCGCTCGCCGGTGCCGCCGCGCCGGCCGTGCGCCGCCACATCACAATCGCACACACGACCGTCAACACGACGGCCGCCGAATAGCCGATGCTCCACACCCGCGTCTGAGTCGAGAGCGCCAGTGCCGGTTCGATGAGGGTCGGGTAGAGGATCAGCGACGCCAGGCTGCCGACGTTGCTGGCGGCGTAGAGAAAGTACGGGTCTACCGGCGCGCGCTGATTGGCCGACGCGAACCACCGCTGCAGCAGCGGCGCGCTCGTCGCGAGCACGAAGAACGGCGCCCCCACCGAAATCGCGGACAGCCGGAGGACGGACGAGATCGGCTCGCCCTCCGGCGACATATTGGCCACCGCGATGGGGAGGGTGACGATCGGCAGCGCCATCACGATCAGGTGCACGGCGGCCTGTTGCCACGGTTTTCGCAGCTTGACCAGCGAATGGCTGTAGGCGTAGCCGGCCAGCAGCGCCGACTGGAAAAACAGCATGCACGTGGTCCACACGGCCGGCGAGCCGCCGAACCGCGGCAGCAGCAGCTTCGCGAACATCGGCTGCACGAGGAACAGCAGCAGCGCGTTGACGAACATGGCTGCCGCGAAGAGGAGTGTCATAGGGTTGCGCACGGTGGCGCATTCTGTTTATCGGCTGCTGCCCGGGTCGCTGTAACCGTCCCGGCGCGTTTTTCCGGCGGCTGCGTTAGGATTCCCACATCATGCTCCTCGCGCAAGGCCTCGGCGAGTACGGGATGCTCGTGGGTCAGAAGGGCGGCTCGGGCGGCGATTCGTCGACCGTCCGCGACATCGTGCAGGGCATCCAGAATTTCGTCGAGAACGCGACCCCGACGCAGTGGGCGATGATCGGCGGCGGCCTTTTCCTGTTGTGGTTTGTTTTCCTCCGCCGCCGGTAGCGGATCCAGGTGTGAGGGACGTATGAAGACGAGCACAGGCACTCCCGCCGCCGCCAGCCTGGCTGCCGCATGTACATTCGTGATCACTCTGTCGGCGCAGACGATTCCGCGGACGCCGTGGGGCGATCCCGATCTTCAGGGGACCTACACGAACAGCAACGAGAGCGGCATCCCGATGGAGCGGCCTGTCGAGTTCGCCGGCAAGCGGCTCGACGAAGTGCGGCCGGCCGATCTCGCGCGGCTGATGGCCCAGCGCGCCGAGCAGGTGCGAAAGACCGCCGTGGTCATCGGCGGCACGACGGACAACGACACCGGCGCCGGACCGCCGCACTGGTACGAGAACTACAACCCCGCCAACAGTCGTGCGTGGATGATTTCCGATCCGCCGGATGGCAGGATGCCAGCGCAGACTGAGGATGCGAAACGCCGTGCGGCGGCCGTGCGCGCTGCCCGCCGCGGCGGCGACGGCTATTACGTCGGTCCGTTCGACAAGCCGTCGGATCTGTCGCTGTACGTCCGCTGCATCACGCGTGGACTCCCCGGGTCGATGATGCCGGCGATTTACGGCAACTCCTACGACATCACGCAGGCGCCCGGCTTCGTGGCCATCCGCTACGAGATGGTTCATGAGACACGGATCATCGCGCTCGACGGGCGCGCTCACGCGCCGCCGGCGCTCACGTGGCATATGGGCGACGCGCGCGGGCGTTGGGAGGGCGATACGCTGGTTGTGGAAACCACGAACCTGATCGAGGCGTCGGCGTTTGGCGGCGCCTCCGAGCGGCTCAAGATCACCGAGCGCTTTCGTCCCACCTCCCGCAACACCATCGAGTGGTCGGCGACGTTCGACGACCCGTCAACCTGGGTACGGCCGTGGACCTTCGGGATGCGTCTGACGCGAGACAACTCGCAGCAGGTGTTCGAGTACGCCTGCCACGAGGGGAACGAGGGCCTGCGGGGCATTCTGAGCGCCGCGCGCGCCGCCGAGAGGAAGTAGGTGCGATCGCTCGCCTCGGTCGTCGTCGCCGTCGCGGTCGCCGCGCCACTGGCCATGCACGCGCAAGGCGGCGGAGGCATTTCTCCGGGAACCGTCAGACGGGCCGATCCGATCAAGGCAGAGGAGGTCCCGGCGCGCAAGCGGCCCGCGTCGATCCCGCCGCGCGGAACCTACAAGCCGCCGCGCACGCCGTGGGGCGATCCGGATATCTCCGGCGCGTACAACAACAGCGACGAGAGCGGAATTCCGTTCGAGCGGCCCGAAGAATTCGCCGGCCGTCGCCTGGAAGACTTCACGAAAGCGGAGCTCGCGGCGCTGACCAAGCAACGGCAGCAGCAGACGATCGAACGCGCGCCCGGGCTGAGCGAGTTTCCCGGCGCGACGAGCCCGATGCACTGGTTCGAGAACTACTTTGCCGCCAACAGCCGGGCCTGGCTCGTCTCCGACCCGCCCGACGGCAAGGTTCCCCCGGTCACCGACGAAGGCCGGAAGCGGGCGGCCGATCGCGCCGCCGCACGAAAGGGGAGAGGTCCGGCCGATTCATGGGAAGACCGCAGCCTGTACGACCGTTGCATTACGCGCGGCGTCCCCGGGTCGATGATGCCGGCGATCTATGGCAACTCGTATCAGATCCAGCAGGGTCCCGGCGTCGTGACGATTACCTACGAGATGGTGCACGACACGCGCGTCATCCCGCTCGATAACCGTCCGCCGCTCTCATCGAAGATCCGCCAGTATCTCGGCGACGCCCGCGGGCGCTGGGACGGCAACACGCTCGTCGTCGAGACGGTCAACTTCAACGACCGGGTGCCCTATCGCGGATCCAGCGACCAGCTTCGCATTGTCGAGCGCTTCACGCCGATCGGTCCGGACACGCTCGAGTGGTCGATTACGTTCGATGATCCGCGAACGTGGACGCGGCCGTGGACGTTCGTGATGAACCTGACGCACGACGAGTCGCAGCCGCCGTTCGAGTATGCGTGCCACGAAGGCAATTACGGGCTGCGGAACATTCTGTCCGCGGCCCGTGCGGAGGAGCGGATGCGCGCGATTGCCATCGAGCAGGCCAAACCGCGATAACTCCCAACCTCCAATTTCCAACTCCCAAACGGACTTCATTGCTGGTTTTGAGTCGTTGGGAGTTGGGCGTTGGGAGTTTTTGACTTGCGCGCCAGCCAATAGAGCGTGACCGGCTGGTGCCCTTCTTCCTCGACGTCGAAGCCGGCGCCATGGAGCTCGGCGCGCCAGCGCGCCGCATCCGGGCGGAAGTGATGCGCCATCGGCGGCGACACCAGCCATGTCCACCAGTCGGTGTTGACGATGAGCAGCAGGAATTCGCCGTGCGCCTTCAGGACGCGGGCGACTTCGTGCAGCGCTTTCGTCCGTCCCTCCCGGCCGAGATGGTCGATCATGTACGAGCTGACCACGGCGTCGAACGAGGCGTCGGCGAACGGCATTTGGCGCGCGTCGCCGGTGCGCACGTCGGCGCGGTCCGCGGCGCCGGCAATCTGCGCGTTCTTCATGAAGCGCGCCGGCGTGTTGTCGTCGATGCCCATGTACCCGTCGTAAATATCGAGTGCGGTGACCGTCGCGCCGGGCCTGGCGAGCAGCACGCCAACCGCCGCCCTGCCCGACCCGGCCCCGGCGTCGAGCACGCGGCCGGACCCGGCCTGGAGAAAGCGTTCCGTCGGCAGAGTCATCGGCTTGTTGATGCCCCAGACGACGTTCGTCACATACAGGGCCGCCGCCGACCAGACGATGACGACCGCCGACACGACTGTCACCCACGCGCGCCATCGGCGCCACGTTGCGACGGCGGCGAGCGCGATGCCGATGGCCAGTGGGATGGCGAAACCGTAGGCGATGGGCCAGCTGTAGCCGAATTCGTACTCGAAGATGTTGAACATGTGGGGACGATACGCGTCAGCCGCTGAACCGGCCATGAACGCGGCGTTCAGCTGGCGTTCAGGAAAGGCTTCGAACAATGCAGAATGCAGAATGCAGAATGCAGACGGTTCGGTTCGTCATCCTGAATTCTGAATTCCGCATTCTGAATTCGAGCCTATGCGAGTCCTTATCGTTGACGACGAACCGGCGTTGTCGGAGCACCTCGCGCGGGCTCTCGGTGACGCCGGCTATGCCGTCAACGTGGCGGCGGACGGCGAGCAGGCGGATTTTGCCGTGCGAACCGAATCGTACGACGCAGTGCTGCTCGACCTCGGTCTCCCCCGGATCGACGGGCTGACGCTGCTGCGCGGCTGGCGCGAGTCCGGCCTCAGTGTGCCGGTCCTCGTGCTGACGGCGCGCGGCAGCTGGCACGAGACGGTGGACGGCATCGACTCCGGCGCCGACGACTACGTGGCGAAGCCGTTCCGGATGGAAGAGGTGATTGCGCGGCTTCGCGGCCTCATCCGCCGTGCTGCGGGCCACCCGCAGCAGCTGCTGCGCTGCGGCGGCGTGGCGCTCGATCCCCGTCTGGCTCGCGTCACAAAACATGGCGTGCCGGTCAAGCTCACGAGCCACGAGTTTCGCGTGCTGTCGTATCTGATGCACCATCGCGACCGCGTCGTGTCTCAGGGTGAGCTGACGGAACACATCTACGCACAGGATTTCGACCGCGACTCGAATACCGTCGAAGTGTTCATCGCGCGGCTGCGGCGCAAGCTCGGCTCCTCCCTGATCGAGACGGTACGCGGTCTCGGTTACCGGCTTGGCACGTCGGAGCCGCCGCGCGGCGAAGGCGGCGCGCCGTGACGCTGTCGCTGCGCACGCGCGTGCTGCTCGGCGCCATTCTGTGGACGATCGGCCTCGTCGTGCTGTCCTTCGTCATCATTGCGGCGGTCTTCCACTTTGCGCCCGATCTCCCGGTGCTCGGCAAGCGTGGGTCGATTCACTTCATCTGGTCATCGCATGCCTTCCTCCTCGTCGTCACCGCGGTCATCGCCATGGCCGGCGGCGCGTTTCAGGTCCGCCGCGGGCTGGCCGGAATCGCCCAGTTGCGCGAACGCCTGGCGGCCGTCCATCACGGTGTTGAATCGCGTCTTGGCGGCAATTACGCGACGGAGGTGCAGCCGCTCGTCGACGATTTGAACGCGCTCATCGAGCAGCGTGAGCGGGCCGTCCAGCGCGCGGTGGCGAAAGCAGGCGACCTCGCGCACGGTTTGAAGACGCCGCTCGCCTTGCTCGCGCTGGAAGCCGAACGCGCGTCCGCGGCCGGGCAGGCGGACCTGGCAGCCGCCATCCGCGAGCAGATCGACCGCATGCGCCGGCAGGTCGACTATCACCTCGCGCACGCGCGCGCCGCCGCATCGGGTGCGACCGCCAGCGTCCGCACGTCGGTCGCCGAGTGCGCGGAGGGGCTGGCGCGGACGTTGCCCCGGCTCTACGCCGACCGGACGCTCGCCATCGACGTGCGGGTGGATCCGTCCCACGCGGTTCGCGTCCAGCGTGAAGACCTCGATGAAATGCTCGGCAACCTACTCGACAACGCCTGCAAATGGGCAGGTGCCCGCATCGTAATCGCCTCCGCGCGCACCGGCGACATGCTTGCGATTACCGTGGACGATGACGGTCCGGGCCTTCCGGCGGAGATGAGGGAGAAAGTGCTGCAACGGGGCGTCCGGGCCGACGAGAAGGCGGCCGGCTCCGGTCTTGGCCTGGCGATCGTTCGCGATCTGGCTGAGGTCTATCAGGGCACGATTGCGCTCGACGCGTCGCCTGCCGGCGGCCTCCGAGCCACGCTGAGGTTGCCTGGGTAGCCTGGGCAACCCAGCGACCCCAGGTACCTATTCCGCAGCCAGTTCGTCGAGCATCCGCTTCTGCCACGCTGCGGTCGTGTCGATGGCGTTGAAGGTGAACACGTGCAGGCCGTGCACCCGCGCCGCCGGGTCTTCGATGATCGGCGCGAGCGAGCGGAGAAACGCGTCCGGTCCGAACGATCCGGCGGAGGCGATGTGGCCGAGCAGACCGGTGTTCTTGGAGAGATAGCGCGCCGAATCCGCGACCCCGATCTGCGTCGCGATGCGCATCAGCTTCGTCAGCTCGACGACGCCGGGAACGCCGAGGTAGAGCGGCAGGCCGACTCCTTCGCGCCGAACCTTCAGAATCCATTCCCCGACCTCGTTCGGGTTGAACGCCATCTGCGTCGCCATGGTCTGGGCGTGCGGCTGCTTCTCCTTCAGCGCCCGCATCAGCGCGTCGTTGGGAATGGCGGAATGGCCTTCCGGGTAGGCGGGCACGCCGATCTCGTCGAGCGGCTGGCCGGATTCCGCGACCGCGCGAACGAGGTCGACGCCGTCCTTGAAGCTGCCGATCGCGTCACCATCGCCGCCGACGACGAACACCTTGTTCATGCCCGCGGCTCTGATTCGCGTGAGCAGCTCGCCGAGATGCGACCGGTCGCGAACCAGCTTCGATGACAGGTGCGGGATGACGTCGTAGCCCCGGCCGGTGCGCGTCAGCCATTCCGCCAATTCCACCGTCGCGTCGATCCCTTTCGCCGGCGACGCGGTGACGGTCACGGTCGATCCAGCGGGCAGGGCTTCCGATTTTTCCTGAATTCCCTTCAGCGGAATGATCTCGAACTTCGACTTCCTGACGACGGCCGTCAGCGCCGCGCGCTGCTCCGCCGAGAGCGTTGCCTTCTCTTTCGTGCCAAACGGCCACAATGCCATCCGCTTATGCTAATCCGAAATCACGGGAGGTAACGGAGGGGACGGAGGGAACGGTTTCACAGGAGCAACGGAGGAACGGAGACGAACGGAGTTTCGAACCACGAAGGTCACGAAGGTCACGAAGAGACAGTGGGCCGTTCGATGGGCCGCCGTCACGGCTGTCGGCGCGCGTCGCGCGCCGACCCATCGAACGGCCCTCCGTTCGTCTTCGTTCCTTCGTTGCTACTGTGAAGCCGTTTCCTCCGTCTCCCTCCGCGCCCTCTCGGCACTCGACGGCGGGCAGGCGTGCGCGATAGACTGCCCGCCTTCGGGCACATCTTCAAAGGAGGACGCTGATGCTGAGTGAGTTCAAGCAGTTCGTCGTGCGCGGCAACGTGCTCGACATGGCGGTTGGCATCATCATCGGTGCGGCGTTCGGGACCATCGTCAGCTCGCTCGTCGCGGACGTGCTGATGCCGCCGATTGGTCTCGCGCTCGGCGGCATCGACTTCGCCAACATGTTCGTCACGCTGAAGGAAGGCGCAAAAGCCGCGGGCCCGTATGCGTCGCTCGCCGAGGCGAAGGCGGCCGGTGCCGTGACGGTGAACTACGGCGTCTTCGTCAACGCCATGGTGAGCTTCCTCATCGTCGCATTCTGTGTGTTCCTGCTCGTCAAGGCGGTGAACAGCATGAAGCGGGAAGCCCCGCCCGTGCCCGCGGCGCCGACGCCGACCGAAGCGCTGCTGGCCGAGATTCGCGATCTGTTGAAGCGCTCCGCGTCGTCGATGCCGGCGCGGTAGCGTCTAGCGGGGAGAGCAGGGCGTCGGATTCCAGCCCGCCGCGTTCGGAAGCTTCTTGAAGTCGGTCGTCGTGATGTAGGGTCGCGTGAAGTACACGGGATCCTCGACCTTGGTCGTGATCGTCAGCCACGCGTCTCCGTTGGCGAGCGTATTCACGTCAAAGTATTCGGTGACAACAGCCTTGTCGCTGTGCGGCGCGCCGTTTCTGCGAACGTAGCCGGTCCGCAGGTTGGTGGTGACGACTTTCAGGTTGCCGAGGCGCGCGCCGCCGCGCCCGCCGCCAGGCGCGTACTCCCATTGCGCCACCGACTGCCCCTGCCAGCTCGGAGCCGCAGCGGCCGTCGTGGACCCGAAGTGCAGCAGCCGCGTCTGCGTTCCGGCGTCGGTCTCGATCTGCAGGGTGTTCGGGTCGCGCCAGGTGATGTGCAGGCGGCCGGGCAGCCGCATGACGTTCGCCGCGGTGTACGCCCTGCACGCTTCACCCGCGGCTTCGTCCTTTGCCGGATCCCACCCCATGCCGACCTTGCGGCCGTCGCCGTTCAGCGGAATGGAATCGAACACGCCGCTCTTCGGCGTGACCATCCGGTAGCGCCAGTCTTCAGTAATGACAGAGACCCAGTAGCCGGTGAGATCGAGTGCGGCACCGTCGCGGGGTGTGGCCGCCGGGCCGCCGGCACGTCCTCCTCGCTGCGCGTCGAGCGTCGTGCTGGACAGGACGATGACAATGCAGAATGCAGCATGCAGAATGCAGGCAAAACGAGAACGCTGCGGCATGGTGGCTCTTCCGCCTGAATTCTGCATTCTGAATTCTGAACTACAGGGCGCTAGTCAACGACCTCGCCGCCGCGCGAGCCCCACGTGAAGCCGTCGCTCGGGCGAATCAGGCGGACCATCAGCACGCGGTATTCGCCGCTCACGCGCGACGGCCGCGCCGTGATGACGACCTGATCGCCGACCTTCAGCGATTCGCGAGTGACGCCGGTGTTGGCCAGCTGCGAGGTGCCCGCCCACTCGACCGCCCACCGCTGCATCGCGCCGCCGGTGTCGGGCGCTTCGACGTGCACGAACGAGTGCGGATTGCGGTACACGAACTGGACCAGCTTCCCTTCGAGCTTGATCTCCTGTTTCGTGTTGTAGGTGGCGCCGTAGGAATGGTGCGCCCAGGCGGCGCCGCTGACGACGATGAATCCCACCAGAAGAAGAATTACCTTGCGCATCATTTTTTCTCCCGAAGGCTGCGATAGACGGCCTCGACGAACATATCGGTCGTCCAGGCGCCCGTCGTTGACCCATAGCGCCGATCGAAATCCATGGTCGGCCGTGCGGCCTTGACCTGGTCGAGCGTCATGCCCCTCTTAATCATGTCCTGAACGCGGTCGCGGATGATGTGAATCATGTTGCGGTACGACGCCACGTCCGCCGTATCCGACAGCCGGCCGCGGCCCGGAATCACCCAGGTGCCCCCCTGCGCGCGGTACTCGGCCACCGCGAGGTCGAGAATCCGGTTCAGTCCGTTGAGCACGCCCTGGATGCTGCCGCCTTTGTCGACCTCGATCACCGGGTAGCTGACGGTTGAAAACAGGTTGCCCGCGCTGATCACTTCCGAGTGCCGGAAAAACACGATGCTGTCGCCGTCGGTGGTGGCGGCGGGCGCGTGGTACACGATGACCGCCTCGCCGTTGACGTATTCGGGCAGCTTGTGGAACTCGTCGAAGTAGGTGTCCGTGGGCTGAGCGACGGCGGGAAACGCCGGCTGCTTGCCGGCGGCCGTCGACATCCGGTTCAGGACGTTCTCGTGCGCGACAATCGACGCGCCGCGTCCCACGCTCGTCACGGCGGTGCCAAAGCCCTGCACGCGGGGGAAGAATCCGGAGGTCGCCAGCTTCTCGTTGCCGCCGACGTTCTCCGCTGCCGCGCTGGTATTGATGATGTAGCGCAGCGGGCGCGCCGGAGCGGGGGAGCCGATGACCGCGTTCATGTACGGGCTCGCCCATCCCCACGAGCCGGGGCAGTTCGCTCCCGCACAGGTGTTGGTCACGGCCTGCGCCTGCACGCTCGTCGCGAGCTGATTGACCGCCGCCTGCAGCTTCTCGGTCATGTGCGCGGCGGCCGTGTTCACCATCAGCACGCCGTCGCGTCCGATCTGCGCGGTCACGTTGTTGCCGTCGACGACCAGCATGTAGACGCTGCCCTGCACCGGAAGGACGTGCACCTCGCCGTCGCGCGGGGCCTGTGCGGCGATGCGCTTCTCGAGATCGATCGCGCTCTTCGATGCCGGCACGGTCAGCTTGCTTTCCGGAATCGACCCGTTCAGCGTCGCGCGGAATTCGGGGTACGTCGTCTTCACGCCGCCAAGCGCGGCGACCTCAGGGATCCAGCTGAGGTCCTTCAGCCATTCGGCCCGCGCGTCGGCGTTCTGCCCGGGCAGGAAGTGCGGCACGTGATGGCGATTCGTCCCGCCGTTCTCGGCAAACGCCGAACCGTTGCAGGTCTCCATTGCGGTTGTCGCCGTCGTATCGATCTGATAGGTCGTCGATTGGACGTAGGGCTCGTCCTGATAGACCGGGTCGTCGGTGACGCTGACGATCGTCAGCAGCTCGCCGTGGCGGCTGATGAACTCCGTCATCGTGTACATGTCGCTGACCTGCGGTCCGCCGCGCTTCAGGTAGCCGTCCTTGAAGTGCGTGGCCGTGATCTTCAGCGTGTTGCCGATCCACTCGCCGGTCGAAAATCCGGTCCAGCTGTGCGGTGCATACGCCGGCGGGTGCGGCCGGCCGTCCATGAACACCGGACGGTCGAGCGAGCGCATGAACTGGATGTGATAGACCTTCACCTCGCGCGTGAGCGGGTCCTGTTCCTTGAGGATGCGTGCACCGCCGAGACCGCGCCACTGGTGCGGCGCCGAGTGCGGCCGGCACTGGTATTCGGGCGTGCCCCAGATCGACTCCGCCGTCGTGTCCGACCGCAGGCGTCCGGCGGCGTTGAACGGAATGCCAAGATAGTCGCCGAGCGACGGCTGGGCGGTCGTGTCTTCTTCGTTGTTCTCGAGCCGCCATTCGCCGGCGATGTCCGGCGGCGTCGCGGGTCGAGCCGGCTGCGTAAAGACAGGCACGCTCGCGAGCACGGCCGCAGCCGCGAGCAGCAGGAGCGCGGACGACAAGGTGCGCGTCACGGCGGTGATTATACCCGCCGGGAGATGGACCACGGAGATCGTGGGGCGGACCTTGTCAGGTCCGCCATGCGCGCCTGACAAGGCGCGCTCAACAATGGCTTCGCGGACATAATCCACCAATGGAAGTCCGCACATTTCCCAACTGGATCAGGCCGGGAATCGGCATGAAGCCCCGCCGCGAGAACCAGCGGCCGCTCCTGCCCCAACACGCCCGGCACTGCCCGGTGCTCGAGGCCGGCAGCGGACTCGGCTTCATGGTCTATCCCGCGCTCGAGCCGCACGAGTCCTACCACGTCGAGTTCGAGGGCGAAGGGCAGTACCAGTTCACCTATCTGCAGACGGCGAGCGGCGGAAAGTGGCAGCCGATCTACACGCTGAAGATGGTCCTGCCCTTCGGCGGCATCGGGATGATCAAGGAGCAGGTGGAATTTCACGTCCCGAACCCGCCGTTCGCGCCGGAGGACGCCAAGCAGGTGACGCGCGCCTTCATCGTGCCTGAGGACCTCGGCACGCCCCAGGGTGCCGTCACGCTGCGCGGGAACATCAACTTCAGGACCCCGGATGGCTGGGACACGATCTACACGCCGGTCTTCAACAACCTCGAGCGTCCGATTGCGCCGATGCTGATCGTGCGCGTCGAGACCGACTGGTACGCGCACGACAGCGAGTTCCGCTACGTGCTCCAGCCCGGCGAGGGGATTGCGGGCGCGCACAATCTGCCCATCGGTCAGGTCTTCTTCGTACCGCGGGAGGACGTCACGATGCGCGAGTGCACCGACGAGGAAATCGCGCTGGTGCGCGAGGCGAAGGCCAATTTCTTCCGCGAGAAGGAGGCCCATCGCGTGACGACGCCGCACGGGCTCCACTACAGCCCGCACTACCTGCGCGAAAGCCGGGCGCGGAAGAACTAAATGCAAAATGCAAAATTCAACATGCAAACGGACCGGTTCTGATTGCGTTTGCCGTTTGCATTTTGCATTTTGAATCTTGCATTACTGAAGCTCTGCTCTTACCTCACCACGCGCATCTCTCCCCGCGTCAGCAACATCGGACCGAACGTCGGTGTCCCGAGACGTCCGGCGTCCACACCGACCGTGCCTTCCAGTTCGTACGGCACGCTCCCGCCGACTGCTAACTTCCGCAGCGAGCCGGCCGCGCCTGGCAGATCAGAGAAGCTGATGGCGAGATCCAGCGGAATCACCGACTCCTGACGCGCGGACAACGGGAGCCCAAGCGGGAAATCCGCGTCGGCGGCGCGGCTGCCTTCGAGCATCAACGCGGCGTTGACGGTGCTCAACGTGAAGCCGAACCCGTTGGGGTTCGTCACCTTCAGCCAGATGCGAACGCCGGCTCCGCCCAGCGGCATCGTGCGCGATGGTCCGAGGATGCGCAGCTGGGCCGGTTGTCCCTCCGCCTGCTCGAACCGCGGCGGCTGGATGATGCTCGACAGCCCGCCGAGGCTCGCGCATCCCGCTCCGGACAACGTGGCGACAATCGTCAAAATACAGGCAAATCGCATACGGGCCCGACTGCAACAGGAGCGCCACTTGCCCTAGAATCCCAGTCACATATGCAACGTCGTGAATGGCTTCAGAAGATCACCGCCGCTGCCGCCGTAACCGCGGCAGGTCGCGGGCTTTTCGAATCGACGGTTCTGGCCCAGGCCCCTGGCGCCGGATCAGCGTCGACGGGCCAGCAGGCCGGAGAGACGAGCAAGTTTCTCCCTGGCTTTACAGTTTCGAAGGTCAAAACCAGCGGCACGACGATCCACGTCGTCAAGGGCGGCCAGGGTCCGCCGCTCCTGCTCCTGCACGGCGCGCCGATGTCGCACATTACGTGGCGTTTCGTCGGCCCAGTGCTGGCGAAGCAGTACACGGTCATCGCGCCCGACCTGCGCGGTTATGGCGACAGCGGCAAGATGCCGGATACGCCGGACCATGCCAATTACTCGAAGCGCGCGATGGCGCTCGACCAGGTCGAAGTGATGAAGCACTTCGGCTTCGACAAGTTCCCGGTCGTCGGCCACGATCGCGGCGGACGCGTCGCTCACCGCATGGCGCTCGATCACGCCGGCAAGGTGACGAAGCTTGCCGTGCTGGACATCCTGCCGACCTACTACCTCTACACGCACGTGACGCTCGATTTCGTCCGCGCGTACTACCATTGGTTCAACTACCTGCGACCCGCACCGGGTCCCGAGAATGAACTGAAGGCGCAGGCCGACCAGCGCCAGGCGAAGCCGATGTCCGACGTGCAGGCGGAGTATTACCGGACGACCAGCACGATGGAGAACATCCACGCGATGTGCGAGGACTACCGGGCCGCGGCCTCCATCGACCTGAAGCACGACGAGGCCGACCTGAACAAGAAAGTCGCGTGCCCTCTGCTGACCTTGTGGGGCGAGCGTGGACCGATGGGGCGCCTGTACGATGTACTGGCGGTGTGGAAAGAACGCGGCGTGAAAGTCACGGGCAAGGGGTTGCCCGGCGGGCACAATCTTCAGGAAGAGGAGCCCGTCTGGAATCAGGTGCTCACGGAGCTGACGGCTTTTCTCAAGGCATGATCGTTCGAACCGTTCGGGTCGTTCGGGTCGTTCTCGTGGTACTGCTCGCCGGTGCCGGCGTGAGCGCGGCGCAGTTTCAGCGTGCGCTGTCCTTCGGCGAGCGCGTCGCCGCCGAGAACGATTTCGACGGGCGGTTCAACTTCTGCCGCCTCGTCTACGACGGCAACCGCAACGGCGGCAGTTGGCGAACCGACTTTCCCGCCGCGGACGTCAACATGTCCATCCGCTTTTCGGAGCTGACGAAGACGCGCGTGGCGTTTTACCCCTCCGGCGAGCCGAAACACGTGCTGGTGCGGGCCACGTCGCCGACGCTGTTCAAGTGTCCGCTCGTCATCATGACCGCGCCGGGAAGCGCGATCTTCGACCCTGAGGAAGCGGCGGCGCTCCGGCTCTATCTGGCGAAGGGCGGCTTCCTCTGGGCGGACGATTTCTGGGGCAGCGATCAATGGGAGCAGTGGGAGTTCGAGCTGCGGAAGGTGCTTCCCGCGGCGGAACACCCCATCGTCGAGCTCCCGGTCGACCATCCGATACGACGGTCGCAGTTCGTCTTCACCGAGATTCCGCAGATTCCGAACATCGGCTATTACCGCCGTTCCGGCGGCGACACGTCGGAGCGTGGGTACGACAGCCAGGTACCGACGGCGCGGATCATCAACGACGACCTCGGGCGCGTCATGGTGCTGATGACGCACAACACCGACATCTCCGATTCATGGGAGCGCGAGGGCGAGGATGCGAGCTATTTCTACGCCTTCAGCCCGAAAGGGTACGCGGTCGGCATCAACGTCCTTCTCTACGCCCTGACGCACTGAATTCAGAACTGGAAGCGGATGCCCACCTCGATTTCCCGCGGATCGGAGGCGCTGGTGATCCGCCGGAAGTTGGGCGACGTCATCACGCCGGAGGGCGTGCCCAGGTGCACGTGATTGAAGGCGTTGGTCATGTTCGCGAAGACATTGACGTTGATGCCTGACGTCGAACTGCCTGGCGCACGCCGGAAGAAGACCGCCTTCGAGACGTTGAAGTCGAAGTTCAAGTATTGCGGCCCGCGTTCGCTGTTGGGAACGCCGCCGGGAGGCCGATCCGTGAGGCTCGAGTCACGATTGTCGTCGCGGCCGGTGGTGATCGTGTAGAACCGGCCGCTGTGGTAGTCCATCTCCCCGGACACGAAGATGCCGAGGGGCAGCGAGGCGTCGAGACTGGCGCTGATATTGTGGGTCGGCTGCGGCCACCCGCCCCAGTCGGCCCGCTCGTCATAGGCATTCGTCAGCAGCGTCCCGGGGCCGCCCTGCACGTCGCCGCGGACGTGCTGTCCGGTGTAGTTCACCGTGCCTCTGAAGATGCTGAAGCGCTTGCGGGCGCTGAGGCGCAGCGTGTGCCTGATTTCGTTGCCCGCCGACTCGAGGCTGATGACGTTGCCCCGCGAGGGGTCCGGCTTGACGCACACCTCAGCCGGCGTCTCGGCCGAACACGCCTGGCGCGGCTCGACGCGGGCGTCGTACGGCGCGTTGATGTTTCGCGTGCGCAGCCGGTTGTACTCGCGTACGCGATCCCACGTCGCCGTGAACAGCAGATTGGAGAAGAACGTCCGCTCCAGCGACACCATCGTCACGGCGACGTACGGAGCGACCAGATTCGCGTCGGTGACGCGCACCGAGGGCAGCGACTGCCTGATCGTGCCGCCGGCCAGCGGATCGGGGTACGACGGGTTGTCGATGACGATCTCGAATTGCTGGGTGCCGTCGAACCGCCGTTGGTTCGCAACCATGCTGCTCGTGAGCCGGCTGTGGAAGATGCCACCGCCTGCCCGAATCACGGTGTTGGGACCGGGCGAATACGCCACGGAGACGCGCGGATCGAGATTGTCGTAATCGTCGAGATACTGCTGTGCCTCGTATCGGACGCCGACCATCATCGACAGCCGCGGGTTGACCTGGAAGTCGCCCTGGAAGAAGCCCGCCATCTCGAGCTGACTGTGCTCGAAGAGCGGCTCGCCGCGCGCCACGCGATAGGTCGACGGCACACCGGCGAGGTAGGCGTCCAGGCTCGAGAAGGTGAAGGTCCCGCCGAAATTGTTCAGGGAGAGCGAGCGCTGCGTCCTGTGCGCGCCCTCGATGCCGGTCTTGATCGTGAGCCGCTCGCCGAGCCGCGTGAATAGATTGCCGAACTCGATGGTCCGGTCGGTCTCCTCCGACCGGTTCTGAGCGCCGCCGCCGTTGAATGCGTCGAGGACGTTGATGCGGAGGGCTTCGCTGAAGGGCACCCTCTCCCCGCTTCCCACGTTGTAACTGAGCCGCGCTTCGTGGATGCCGCGCGACCCCAGCGTCGAGAAGGCGTAAAGGTCGGTATCCCACTCGCGGTAGAAGCCGTCCGATCGCCGTTCCGGCAGCGTGAAGCCGCCGATGCCGTCGCCGCGGCTGGTATCGCTGCCGCGACCGATCGAAATCTCGATCGAGTGAGAAGGCGCGAGCTGGTAGATGTTCTCGATCTCGAAGCCGCGGGTCATCCGCGGCCGCGTAATGCCGAGCGCGAAGACGCCTTCGGGCAGCGTCGCGTTGATCGTTCCCACGTTCTCGGCATTGCTCTGCTCGAACTCGAATGACGTGGACATCCGCCCCGGGATCGAAGGGCCGCTCACTTCGAACGCGAGCTGCCGCTCCTGGTACGTCGGCTTGTTGTCCGCAAACGCGTTCCGCGCGTTCAGCCCATCGTCCTTGAGCAGGAACTCCGTGTTGCCGTGCCAGGCGCCGCCGCCTCCCCGCGGAATGACGTCGGTGTCGCCCCCTCCGGCGTTATAGCCGTTGTTTTCGGCGGTGAAGGAGTTGTTGTTGATGCGGACATATTGAGTTTCGACCGCGGTCTGCCGTGACGAGCCGGGATCGGCGCTCCTGCGCGCGGCCAGATGCGCGTTCCACGCGGCGGCCTGCGCCTCGGTGAGATACACCGCGAGGTTCTTGAGAAACTCGCCCCGCATCCAGTCGATCGCCGATCGGAGGCGGTCTTCGTCGGCGCCTTCGGTGGGACCACCGCTGAAGTCGAAGAGGTCGCCGAACAGGTCTTCGCTGGCGCGGCGGCGCTCCTCCATCATCAGCGCGATGGCACGTTCCTGGGTTTCGGTGAAGGGAAGCTGCGCGTCCGCCAGAACCTGCTTGACCTCCTGGTTCAGAGCGGCCAGTGGATTGGCACCGGCGTCCGCCGGCTTGAGAACGGGTGTTTGGGCCGACGCGGCGCAGGTCCACCCCAGCAGGACGGCAAGCGCAGGCAGAAGGCCTTTCACGGGGAACGATCGTAACCGCCAACGATCATTTCGGTCACGGCCTCGACGACAGCGTGCGGCTGACTGCTCGCGATCAGGTGGTCGCTTCCGGGGACCACCTTCCACACACCGTAATCGGACCCATGCGCCAGGCGCTGATGTGTTGCCCGTAGCGCCGCCGCGGCATTCCCCATATCGAACCAGGAGGCCATGGCCGGAGGCAGGAGCGCCTCGCGCGTTTCAGCGCTCAACGCGGTGACCGGGAGGCTGCGCGGGAGCGGAGGAGCCTCGCTGAATTCACGCAGCGTCGTGTCACCCGCGCGCACGACACCGCACAGCATGATCCACGGCTTCGATCCGTACATCAGGGCCGCTGATCGAGCCGCCTGTTGGGTCTGTTCGTGTCTGAGGTTCCACGGATCGAACAGGCGCAACAGTCCGACTGCGCCCGCGGCGCGCGCGCTGACACACCCCGCGGCTGCCAGCGCGGCGCGGGTGTGCTCGCGTATGCGGATGGCGGCGTAGCTATTCCC
>DASTBV010000124.1:0-2994 GCA_035711805.1 Vicinamibacterales bacterium | reverse complement strand
TCCGTTCCATCGCGCGGCCTCGAGCGCCGCCGGCACGAAGTCGTCTGCATCCGGAGCGAATCTGTCGAGCGGCAGCACCCAGCCGGCCGCGGCGAACTCGGCGATCCAGATCACGTCGAGCTGCAGAACGTCGGGCGACTCCGCCCGCGCGTTCAGCCACTGCACGTAGAG
Source organism: Vicinamibacterales bacterium (assembly GCA_035711805.1). GTDB lineage: Bacteria > Acidobacteriota > Vicinamibacteria > Vicinamibacterales > UBA2999 > Gp6-AA40. The sequence goes on along the minus strand of DASTBV010000124.1, from coordinate 2,823 downwards.
CTGATGGCGCTGATCGGCGGAATCAGGCGTGACCTGCAGATCCACGCGAACGCCGGGATGGGCGTCGGCGAACCGTGCGAGCTGACGGCGGATCACGTCGCCCTCGGGACCGAGCGCGCTGCCCGAAAACGAGAGCCGCAGCCGGCCGTCGTCGGGCCCGCAGGCGGGTGTCAGGAACGCGACGAGGAGCAGGGTCAGTCGTGCGGCAGGCCGCATGCGACACATCTTGCCGTACCGCTGAATACGTGAGCATCCCACCCGGCTAAAATGCTCGCATCGATGCGGATCGTCGTCGTCGGGGGCGGAGAAATCGGTTTCGCGCTCGCCCAGGTGCTTTCTACTCAACATGCCGTGGTCGTCGTGGACCACGCCCCCGATGTCGCTGATCGGTTCGAGCCGCTCGACGTCCAGTTCATTCTCGGCGCGGCGACGAGTGCCGACGTGCTCGGCCGCGCCGGCGTTCGCGAGGCCGCGGTTCTCGTCGCGTGCACGGGGCTGGACGAAGTCAACATCGTCACCTGCGCGATGGCACGCCAGGTCGCCGAACGGCTGCGCACGATCTGCTTCGTCTCCCGGCACGACTTTCTCGATGAGACCGAACAGGGACTGCAGGCATTCGGCATCGAGCGCGTGATCTGGCCGGAAGCCCAGCTCGCCGCGGACATCGAGCGGATCATCCGGACACCCGACGCACTGGATGCGGAGAGCTTCGCCGATGGGGCGATCCGGCTGATCGAGTACCGGCTCCCACAGGACTCGACGTTCGTCGGCCGGCGTGTCGCAGAGCTGCACATGCCGCGGGGGTCGCTGATTGTCGCCGTCAGACGCGGCGAATCGCTGTTCATCCCGCGAGGTGTCAACGAGCTCGCTGCGGGGGACAAGGCGGTAATCATGGGCACGCCGGACGCCCTCGAGGAGGTGCGGCGGCGGCTGCGCGGTGCTCCCGACGGGGCGCGGCCGCGCGTCACGATCATCGGCGGAGGAGACGTCGGCCTCCAGCTGGCCGAGCGGCTCGAGAGCGGCGACGCGGTGGACCTCGTCGTCATCGAACGCGACGCGGCGCGCGGCGAGATGATTGCGGGCCGCCTGCGGCGCGCGCTCGTGCTCAACGGGGACGGCACGAACCTCGAGCTTCTCGAATCGGAGGACATCGGCCACAGCGACGTCATGGTGTCGGTGATCGACAACGACGAGCGCAACCTGCTGGCTTCGTTGCTGGCGCGCCAGCTCGGCGTCCGCCGCGTCATCACGCGCGTCAGCAAGCCGGCCAACCTGCGCCTGTTCGAGCGCGTCGGCATCGACGTCGCGATCTCGGCACGTGGGGCGGCGGTCGCATCGGTGCTGCACCAGATCCAGGGTGGGCCCACGCGGCTGCTGGCGGTGGTCGAACAGGGGGCCGGACGGATCCTCGAGCTCGACGTACCCGCGGGCTACACACCCACTGCGCTTCGTGATCTCGCAGCGCCGCTCAACAGCATCGTCGGCGCAATCATCCGCAAGTCCACCGCCCTCGTGCCGCGCGGCACCGACACGATCGAGCCTGGCGACCGGCTGATCGTTTTCACGACACACAGCGCCGCGGATCGCGTGCGCGACTACTTCACGACGTTCCCCCACTGACCGTCGATGCGACTGGCGCTCGTCGTTCACATCACCGGCACGCTCGTGCGACTGTTCAGCCCGGCACTGGTGGCGCCCGCCGCCGTTGCCGCCCTCTATCGTGAATGGACCGACGTCGTCGGGTTCATCGTGGCGTTCGTCTGCACCGCCGGTGTGGGTGTCGCGATGCGCACGGCCGGAGGCGGCGACTCCGCGGAGATGGAACGGCTGCGCCGGGTCGAGGGCATCGCGGTCGTCGCTGCGACGTGGTTCATCCTGGCCCAGCTGTCGGCGATTCCGTACGTGTGGGCGGGGCTCGGCGTCGTGGATGCCGTGTTCGAGTCGATGTCGGGTCTCACGACGACGGGCGCGACGGTGTTCACCGATTTCAGCGGATTCGGCCGTGGCGTGTTCTTCTGGCGATCGCTGACGCAGTGGCTGGGCGGCGTCGGCGTCATCGCACTGTTCATCGCCGTCCTGCCGCGGCTGGCCATCGGTGGCCGCGAGCTGTTCTTCGCCGAGGCCCCCGGGCCGACCGACGAGAAGCTCACGCCGCAGCTTCGCCAGACCGCGCTGGCGCTCTGGCAGCTGTACGCTGCCGTCACCGCCGCCGAGATCGTCGCGCTGACGGCTGCCGGCATGTCACTGTACGACGCGGTCTGCCATGCGTTCACGACGCTCGCGGCAGGTGGATTCTCACCGCATCCGCAGTCGCTGGCCGGCTACGACAGCGCCACGATCCAGTGGATCGTCACAGTGTTCATGTTCGTCGCCGGCGCCAATTTCGCCCTTCAGTATCGCGCGGTACGCGGCGGCCGCATCGCGCTGGTGCGCGACGAGGAACTGCGCGCGTACTTCGGCATCGTCATCGTCGCCACGATTGCCGTGATGCTGTTCCTGCTGCGTGACGGCCTTGCCTGGGCCGAGGCGGCCAGGCACGCCGCGTTCCAGGTCATTTCGATTCTGACCACCACCGGCTACGCTAGTACCGACTTCCAGCTGTGGAACGACCAGGCCAAGATGGTGCTCGTCCTGCTGATGTTCATCGGCGGCTGCGCCGGATCGGCCGGCGGCGGGCCGAAAGTCGTCCGCCATGTGCTGATGGCGCGGTTCACGCTGCGCGAACTGACCCGCACCATGCATCCGCGGGCGGTGCTGCCCGTGAAGCTCGGCGGCCGCGTCGTCCCGGAGCACATCCTGCGCGATGTGCAGGTGTTCATGCTC
>DASTBV010000123.1:0-11892 GCA_035711805.1 Vicinamibacterales bacterium | reverse complement strand
AAATGAACTTCCAGACAACGGGAACCGTGCCGCCCCGGCTGTCGCCCGAGGCGGAAACGACGTTCTACCGGATCACGCAGGAAGCGCTGACAAACGTCGTCAAGCACGCGCATGCCACGAGAGTGGACGTCGTGCTCGAAGCGCAGCGTGCGATCGTCACGCTCGTCATCGAAGACGACGGTATCGGATTCGAGCCGTCGGCGGTCGACAAGACGACCGGCATTGGCCTGCTCGGCATGCACGAGCGCGCCGCGCTGATTGGCGCGACCGTGCAGGTGGAATCGGCGACCGGCAGGGGCACGACGATTTATCTGCGGTATCCCGTTGTCGGTTCGACACCGGGGGGGGGTGTAAGGTGGCGAAAATTCGGGTCCTTCTTGCCGAAGACCACGAAACCGTCCGACACGGGCTGAAGCTCCTCATCAACGGTCAGACGGACATGGAAGTCGTGGGCGAAGCGGGAGACGGTCGTGTTGCCGTCGAGCGGGCCAAGACTTTACAGCCGAACGTCGCCGTCGTCGACGTCTCGATGCCGCAGATGAACGGTCTGGCGGCGACCAAGGCGATTCGCGAATCGACTCCGGGCACGGCCGTCGTCGCGCTGACCCGCTACGACGATGAGGCCTACGTCCAGGAGCTGTTGAATGCCGGCGCACTTGGGTACGTGCTGAAACAGAGTCCGTCCGCCGAGCTCGTAGACGCCGTTCGCGCAGCAGCATCCGGTCGCCGCTACCTCGATCGCCGACTGGCGGCGCGAGTTGCCGGCGACATTCTGAGTTCGCGCCGACGTCGAGCCGCACCGCCGGCGATTACCGATCGTGAACGTGAAGTGCTGCGACTGATGGCGCTCGGCCACAGCAATAAGGAAATTGCCGAGCTGCTCTTTCTGAGCGTGAAGACAATCGAAGTTCACAAAGCGAATGCGATGAGGAAATTGGGGCTGGCCGGCCGCACCGACGTTGTCCGTTACGCGTTATTGCAGGGCTGGCTTCGCGATCCCCAAGAACCTTAAGAAGAAATCAGGACGGCAAAATAAGGGATCTCCCTGATGCATTGGTGGGAACTGGTGGTTACTAATGAACCGCTATGCTTCCACCCCGCGCCTACGCTGAACCGCTGCCGGCGTTCTCCTCCAACGTGCGCGCGCACTCCGCGCCCACCGACTCGCGTCCGCCGCTGATCGTCGCGGTGGCCGCCGAGGACGTGGAACGGTTCCCGGCTGCTCCCTATGCGCGCTTCTCCGCCCGCACCACGACAGAAGCCGTTCGCCTGATCGAGCGATGGCGGCCGCGCGTGATTGCCGTGGACTGGGATCTGGCCGAGTTGGATCACTCAGCCATCTGCGCCGCGGCGCGCCAGGCGTCCCCGGTGGGGGTTCTCGCGCTGATCACCGAACCTGCTCGCGCGCCGGCGGCACTGAAAGCAGGCTGCCACGCAATTCTGTTGAAACCGATTACGGTGAACCTCGTCGCGGCGCGGCTCGGCCGGCTGTGCCGTGAGATGCCGGCCGCAGCGGCAGTCAGCCGGCTCGGTGCCACGCTGCAGCAATGGGGGACGAACCGGACCTGGCCGGAAGTTCATTGCCCGCAGTGCAATGAAGGCAGTGCCGTGTGCTTCGAGTACTCGAGCCACCGCCGATCGTGGTATGCGTGCCTCGCGTGTGACCACGTGTGGCTCGGTCCGCGGCGCGAGTAATTGGGAAACTCCCAACTCCCAACCTCCGACTCCCAAAGGTTCTCGAAGCCTTGGAAGTTGGCAGTTGGGCGTCGGGAGTTGATTCGGAACTAGCCCTTCTTCGCGACCTTCAGCTCGTTCAGCTTCGCGATCATGTCTTCCGCCGACGTCGCCGGGCGGACCGCCGTGTCGATGGCGACGACCTTGCCGCTCTTGTCGATGTAGAACGTCCAGCGGTTTGCCATCTGTCCGTTCGCCATCAGCACGCCGTACTTCGTCGCCACTTCCTTGCTCGGGTCGCTGAGAAGCGGGAAGTCCGCTTCCTTCTTCTCGACAACCGTCGCCGCGCCGCCGCCTCGGCCCTGCAGCGTGACGCTGGTCGCCTTGGCGAACTTGGTGTTCTCCTCGATGTTGTCGGTGCTGGCCATGAAGTAGGCGACGTCGTACTGCTTGATCTTGTCGCCGTTCTCCGCCAGCGACTTGCACTCGATCGTGCAGCCCTGCGTGAACGCCCGCGGGAACCAGGCGATGACGACCGCCTGCTTGCCGCGGTAGTCGGACAGCTTGTGTGATTTGCCATCGGTCCCGGGCAGCGTGAAGTCGGGCGCCATGTCGCCGACCTTCACCACCGTCGGTACGGCCGGTGCGGCGTTCGGCGGTCCCTGCGCCACGACGGCTGCAACCGCCAGGCTGGCGACCAGCCCCATCGTCAATAGTGCGCGCATCAAGATTCCTCCTCGATTACGGGCTTGCCCCGCGTCTCACTTGAGACGAGGAGTATACCCTTTGAATCGTTCGGAACGTTCGGAACGTTCGGAACGTTCGGAACGTTCGAGTCGTTCGAGTCGTTCAGTTACAGGACGATTTTGGCGGTGGCAGACCGGCTGAGCGGCGGACCGCCGTGAGGAACTCGTTCAGGGATCCCTCGGCGCTCTTGCGGCCGAGGCGGCGCGCGATCGGTTCCAGCCAGAAACCGGTCAGCGGCGGATATCCGCGGCTCAAGCCGAGCGTTTCCATGACCACGGACACGCCGTCGGGGTGCTGAGTGAACAACGTCAGCGTATGCGCCCGCCACAGATAGCCGCTGTCGCGGCCGGCCGGACGCAGCGATTCGTTCGGTCGTCCCGCGTGGTTGACCTGCCGGATTTCGTCGGACTTTGACAGCGCGGAGATGGCGCCGTCACCCAGCGTGCGGTACTCGACCGTCGATCGCACGTCCAGCACCGCCTCGACGCCGAGCCCGCCTTCCTCGAGTCGAAGCAGGACGCGATAGGTGTCGCCCTGCTGTGACAACACCTTCGCCGACTTCACGTTCTCGTACACCTTGCTGTACGACGGATAGTCGCGGGCAACGTCGGCGACCTGCCGCAGCGTCGCGCCCCTCACGAACGCGGTTGCCATCCAGTTGTGGATCAGTCCGTCGGGCACGTTGAGGATGCCGTCGCCGCTGGCAGCGCGGGCGCTCATGACGCCGTCGCAGCGGCGGGATTCGCGCGCCAGATTCTGCGCGCGCGCGGCGAAATCCCGCACCGCCTGCTCCGAGTGCTTCTCGTAGGCCTGCGCCGTCCGCGGCTTGAGGTCGGCCGCTTCAACGGCGGAAGCCAGGCACGCGAGTCCAACCAGGGCACCGATGGTGAAGCCGGCGGTTCGCGCCATGCGCGTGGATGATACCGTCGCCACACCACGGAAGGTGCGAAGGCCACCGAAACAGGCTCACACGTAGTGTGCGCCTTCAGGCGGACCAGATAGAATCCTCCCTTCCCATGTCGGGCGACGAAGTGTTCATCCTGCTCGCCAGCGCGATCGTCGCGCTGGTGTCCTGGGGCGCCTGGTACATCGCACCTGTGCGCATCCAGGGCGTCCGGCGGCGTCCCCTGGCCTGGCGCCTGGTGCGCCTGATGCCGCTGGTCGCGGCGGCGCTGCTGTGGCTCGTCCTCCGCAATGGGGCGTCGTTCGACGTGCGCGACGATCCCCGGTACCTGACCTTTTATCTGGTGCTCGGCGCCGCCTGGGTCGGTGTGTGGATTCGCTGGCTTGCCATCACCGGCATCAGCACGCGCGACGATGTGGTGGAGCGCTCGAACGGCAGCGCGGCGCTGGCCGTGACCGGTGCGGTGTTCGGCATCACGCTGGCGTACGCCGGCGGCAACGTCGGCAATGGCCCGGGCTGGTGGGTGGTGGTGTTCTCCGCGGCGCTGGCAACGGTCGCACTGTTCGGCGCGTGGATGCTGCTCGAGGCCGTCACCGGAGTCTCCGACGTCGTCACCGTGGATCGCGATCCATCCGCCGGATTCCGGCTCGGCGGGTTTCTGATCGCGTGCGGGGTGATTCTCGGACGCAGCGTGGCCGGCGACTGGGTGTCGGCCGAAGCCACGGTGCGCGACTTCGCGGCGGCCGCGTGGCCGGTGCTTGTGCTGGTGATCGTCGCTGCGGTTGTCGAACGGGTCGCGCGTCCGACGCCGGAGACGCCGCGGCCGTCGCTCGTCGCCTACGGATGCGCTCCCGCGGTGCTCTACGTTGCGGGCGCGGTATTCCAGGTCATGCGCCTGGGACCGGTGTGACTGTTCTCCTCTCGCAGCCGTTCCGCGCGGTCGAGCCCTTTTCAGCGCCGGTCGCGGCCGTGATCCGCCGCCGGGCGATCTTCGAGTGCTGCAAGTGGGATCCGCAGGTGGAGGACGTCGCGACCATTGCCGATGCGCCGATTGTTCTCGACGCGGCAGACTGGCGGGAGCTGGTTGCCAGCGCGGAACGCCTCGCCGGCGAAGTCGTCGCGGCGGAGGAAGAACTTCGACACCGGCCCGAGCTGCATCGCACGCTCGGGCTGCCGTGGACCGTCCGGCGGCTGTTCAGCCGCCCGCCGCGGCACCCCGTCGGCGCGGCACCGCGATTCATCCGCTTCGACTTTCATCACACCGCCACGGGGTGGCGCATCTCCGAAGCCAACACGGACGTGCCCGGCGGGTTGAACGAAGCATCAGGCCTGCCGCGGCTGGTTGCGCCGTATGTGCCGGACGCGCAATCCGCGGGCGACGTCGCCGGCTGCTACGCCGACGCGACGCTGGCCTCCCTTCCCTCCGGTGCGCACCTCGCGCTGATACATGCGACGGCCTATTCAGACGACCGGCAGGTGATGACGTACCTGGCCGGCTGCCTGCAGCAGCGCGGCGCGCGGGTGTCACTGGTCAGCCCGGCGCATCTCCGCTGGCGCAACGGCCGGGCGGCGCTCGACACGGCGTGGAACTCGGACGCGGTGGATGCGGTGCTGCGCTTCTATCCGGCCGAGTGGATGTGCAACCTGCCTCGCGCGTGCGGGTGGCCGGCGTATTTCGAATCGACATCGACGTCCGTCAGTAATCCTGCCAGCGCGCTGCTCACGCAGACCAAACGGTTTCCGCTGACGTGGGAGGCGCTGCGGACCCCGCTGCCGGCGTGGCGCGCCCTTCTCCCGGAGACGCGCGATCCGCGTGAGGTTCGGTGGGAGGGGAGCGACGAATGGGTGCTGAAGCCGGCACTCGGGCGAGTCGGCGAGGACGTCATGATTGCGGGAGTGACGCCGTCGCAGGACGCGACGCGCATCGCGCGCGACGTCCGCCGCCACCCGTCGCACTGGATTGCGCAGCGCCGCTTCGTGGCGACGCCGATGCGCGTTGGCGACAAGGATTGCTATCCGAGCATCGGCGTCTACACGGTGAACGGCCGGGTCGCCGGCGCATACGGACGGATAGGGGAGAAACCGTTGATCGATGCCCGTGCGCGCGACGCGGCGGTGCTGATCGAGCGTAGTGTCCGCCTTTAGGCGGACCCGTCGAGCATGACCAAAGAAGAAATCTTCAACGCATGGGCCCCCGAGGGCGTCGAGTGGTCCGCGTGGGCCAAACCGGTCCTCTTTGCCCAGTGGCCGGACACCGTGACGCCGCCGGCGACGACGCCGGAATGGGCGGAGCCGAACTATCTCTGGCTGCCGCAGGCTGGCGGCCGCACGGCCATCGTCGTCGATCTTCCAGCCGTGGAGTCGGTCCGGACAGGCATCGTGTTCGCGCGCCGCGGATACCGTCCCGTGCCGCTTTTCAACACCAGCCACGGGCCGTCGCCCGTCATCGAGATCGCGCCGCTGGTGCTCGAGCTCGGTCGCGGTGCGCGTCTGCTGCAGACGATCTCGCTGGCGGCCACCGCGCCGCCGGCCTTCCTCATCGACGCCAACCGCATGCAGCCGGCGGTGCCCGTGTCACCCGGCAAGTTCGACAACCGCTGGGTCGTGTTCCCGCAGGATTTCCCGTCCGCGGCGCTGCTGCGATCGCGTGGCGTCACCGATGTTCTGGTCATTCAGAATGGGGAACGGCCGCAGGAGGATCTGGCGCACGCGCTGCTGCGGTGGCAGCAGGGCGGCCTCCGCATCCTGGCGGCGTCGCCGGCGGACACGGCGCCGCGCCAGCTCACCGTGAATCGACCTTCGTGGTTTCGCCTCGCCTGGTATCGCGCGCTGACGGCGGCGCGGCTGCGCCGCAACAACGCCGGCGGCTTCGGGGCCGTGATTCCCGTTGCCACCGGCGGTGGACACTACGGGTACGGCTGATCAGCGAGCCCGATTGGGCGTAGACTGACGGTCCCGCGGACCGGACAAGGTCCGCGCCACGGGAACATCCGCGCCACGGGAGGTATCGATGCGCACGCTTGTTCTTGCGGCCGCTCTGGTTGCCGCGCTGCCCGCTCTTGCCTCGGCGCAGAACACGCCGTGGGGCGATCCCGATCTGCAGGGCACCTGGTCGAACCAGACGCCCATTCCGCTCGAGCGGCCGGCGCCGCTCGCCAACAAGCCGTTCTTCACGAAGCAGGAAGCGGACGAAATCGAGAAGAACTCGCTGGCGTCGATACTGAAGGTCGTGGCTCGCGGCATCCCGACGAGCGGCGAGTTGAGCGAGGTCTGGCTCGAAACGGGCAAGGGCAAGGTGGGACGCAACCTGCGCACGTCGCTCATCGTCGATCCTCCGGATGGGAAGATTCCCTACACGAAGGACGGGCGGGCGCGATGGGATGACACGCCGTCGCTCGAACGCGAGCTCATCGGCGTGAGACCGCTCGGCGTCGACAAGCCCGCCGACCGCACGCTCGACGAGCGCTGCATCACGACGGGCGGTCTGTATGTCCCGAACCCGTTCTACAACAACTACCACCAGATCGTGCAGGGTCCGGGCTACGTGGTGCTCCTCACCGAGATGATGCACGAGGCGCGCGTCGTTCCGCTCGACCGGCGGCCGCGCCTCGGGACCGGCATCCGCCAGTGGCACGGCGACGCCCGGGGGTGGTGGGAAGGGCGGACGCTCGTCGTGGAGACGACGAACTTCAACGATGAGCGCCTGTTTCAGGGCGCGACGAAAGATCTGCGCCTGGTCGAACGATTCACCCGGGTTGACAACAACACCATCGACTATCGGCTGACGGTGACCGATCCGAACACTTACTCGAGGCCATGGACGCTCGAGAACAGTTTGTGGCGCACGGACGAGCGGATGTACGAGGTCGCGTGTCACGAAGGCAACTACGGTCTGGCGAATATCCTGTCGGGAGCGCGCGCCCAGGAGAGGCGGTAACCCACATATGCGGCTGTTTCGTTCGTCAATACTTCTGGCGTTGATCTGCACCGCGAACGCCGCGGGGGCACAGACGACGCCGTGGGGCGATCCCGATCTGCAAGGCGTCTGGTCCAAGCAGACTCCGGTTCCGCTTGAACGGCCGGCGGCGATCGCGAACAAGCCGTTCTTCACGAAACAGGAAGCGGCCGATCTCGAGAAGAACGCGCTCGCGGTAACGCTCAAGAACGTCGCCGCGGGAATTCCGACGAGCGGGGAGTTCAACGAGATCTATCTGGAATCGGAGAAGGGGAGAGTTCATACCAATCTCCGCACGTCGCTCATCGTCGATCCGCCCGATGGCAGGATTCCCTTCACAGCCGAAGGGCGGGCACGGTGGCTGGCGACGCCGGATCTGTTGACGGAGCGGCTCACGGGAAACACGTTGACGGCGAATTCGTGGCACGACCGTGCGCACCAGGAGCGCTGCATCACGTCCGATGCGATGTTCTTTCCGAATGCCTTCTACAACAACTATCACCGCATCGTTCAGGCGCCCGGCCACGTCGTGATCGTCACCGAGGCCATGCACGACGTGCGGGTCATCCCGCTCGACAGGCGTCCGCATGTCGGCGCCGACGTCCGGCAGTGGCTCGGCGATTCGCGCGGCTGGTGGGAAGGGAAGACGCTGGTTGTCGAGACGAGGAATTTCAACGATCAACGGCGCTTCATGGGATCGACGAAGGACGTGCGCCTCGTCGAGCGGTTCACCCGCACGGATCAGAACACGATCAACTATCAGCTCACCGTGACCGACCCGCGGACGTACTCGAAGCCGTGGACGCTCGAAAACATGATGTGGCGAAGCGACGAGCCGATGTTCGAGGTCGGCTGCCACGAAGGAAACATCGGCCTGGCGGCGATTCTCTCGGGGGCGCGGGCGGCCGAGAAACGCTAGCCTGAGCCTAGACGCATCTGAAAATGCGCTCGTGCTGGCCTCCCGGCCCCGTGGTGCCGATAGGATGTGTGCATGGACGGGAAACAGCCCGGCTTCGTCCGCATGTTCGTCCGGATCGGCGCCCTCAAGCGCTTCCATTTCCTGAAGAAAAAGACCGCTGACCTGCCGGTCAGCGTCGAATGGGATCGCCGCCGCTCGGATCGCCGCTCCGCTGAAGAGCCGGAAACTCCGGACCTGCGTGGCGCGGAACGCCGGGGCACGCCGCCCTTCACCTGGGACACGGCCGACTTCGTCGTCGTCGAGGAATCCCCGGTACCTGTCGGGGCCGACAAGAAGAACTCCGACTGACGACCGCCCGCGACGGTCGGCCTTTCAATCCGTCGAGACTTCAATGGCCCTGAATTCGACGACGCCCACTTCCGCCTGCAGCCCGATGTAGCCTGCCTGTTTCACGATGTTGGCCGCGCGTGTGACTTCAGTGCCGTTGAAGCGAACGGTCAACATTTCGCCGGCAACCGTGAACGCGAGATCCTGCCATTCACCTGTCCCGCGTGACAGCTTCTCGACCAGCGGCTGATCGAAGGTGATCTCGCCCGGGGGCATGCCGTGGCGGAACAGTCCGCCGACGGCCGGCAATCGACTCTGTGTTGCAGGATTGCGGACCTGCACCTGGTAGCCGTTGTTCGGCCACCCGCGCATGAACTGAGTTGCGCCGGTCGTTCGGAAGAAGACGCCGCTGTCGGCGTCGGCGGTCACGAACCGGAACTGCAGCCGCGCGGTGAAATCCGTGAACTGCCGCTCCGTCCGCAGCCAGCCCGAGGGGCCTTCGACGCGAAGCACGCCGTCCGTGACGGTGAAGTTCTTCGCGGTGGCATTCTCGGCGATCCAGCCCTTCATCGTTCCATCGAACAGCCGGACGAACTGCTGCTGCGCGAGGCCGGTCGTGGCGACGCCGAGCGCAGACACGAACAGCGCAAGGCCGAGAAGTGCGCCGCTGGGGTGATTCACTTCTTCAGCGCGGCCTTCGTCACGTTCCAGTTGCTGGCGTTCGTGGACGAGGTGTAGACGTCGCCGGTTGCCGGATCGACAGACAGGCCGTGCGGCCGTCCATCAACCTTGATCACATCGGCGATCTGATCGTTGCGAATGAGGGTGACGACGCCGGCGTTGACGTCGCTCACGTAGATCGTGCCGTCCGCCGCCGCCACGACCCCGCCGCGGCTCGGCGCCGCGATGACCTTCACGAACTTCCCATCCTTGTCGAATATCGACAGCCGCTTGTTGTCGCTGTCGGCGATGACGATGCGCCCCTGCGGGTCGATGGCGACTCCGTGCGGGACCTGCAGCTCGCCGGGCGCGGAGCCCTTCCTGCCGCCGATGATGCGGACGAACTTGCCCTCGCTGGTGAAGTGGACCACGCGGGAGTTGCCGTAGCCGTCGGAGACGTAGATGTCGCCGTTCGGGGCAAAGCCGAGGCCGTTCGGCTGATTGAAGGCGTCGCGCGAGGTGTCGTCGCCGGCGGCGCCCTTCTTGCCCAGTGTCAGCAGGATCTTTCCATCCGCGCCGAACTTGTGCACGACGTGCGCGTTCGGATCGCTCGCCCAGATCGCCCCGTCGGGGGCGACGTGCACGCTGTGCGCGAGGTTGAAGAGGCCTGCATCACCCCAGGTCTTCACCGGCTTCCCGTCCGTGGTGAAGATCCGGAAGTAGGGGACCGCTCGCACCATGACGATGACCTGCCCCTTGCCGTCGGCGGCAACGGACGTCGTGCTGGCACCCCAACCGGCGGCGGCCAAGCCCGCGAAGTCGGCTTTCACCGTGTAGCGGTCGAACAGGCTGCTTAACGTTGATTGCGCGCCAACCGCGGCGGCGGCCGATACGGCGAGCGTGAGGATCGTGGCGGAGAAAGCTGTCTTCGTCATGGGCGCAATCCTACACCTACCAAAAATTACCGTCCCGACCAAAAAACGCCAGACCAGCCCGGGCCGGGATCCGCGAAAAGCTTCGATTTTTGGACGAGGTGAAGACGGCATCGACGTTGCCTTATTCCCGGATGCTATGAATCCGCCGCGCCCCATGGAATGTCCTGATTGCGCCCGTTCCGTTGCCCCGATGTCCGGGAGCACGTGGGCGATCGCCTGGTATTCGTGTGGCGCGTGCGGGACGTTCTGGTACGCGCGGCTGCGGGTGGGCCCCGACGCCGAACGCCCAGCCGTTCCGATGCTTGCCAGCGCGCGCCCGGCGCCCGCGCGAGAGGCGTGGACGCTCGAGGAGCTCGAGGCCGAGGCCGACGCCCTGCGCCGCGAGAGCGAACGCCTGCCAAAGGGGAACCTCGAGGCGCTGCGCCTGCACCTGGAAAAGCTCAAGGTCCTGGCCGACGCCATCAATCATCGTCTCGATACGAACGCAGCCTCAACGGTCGGCGCGAGGCCCTGCTAGGCGAGTGTCGTCGCCTGCCGGGTGCGACTGAGCGGCCGATCCGCGGACAGCTCCACCGCAGCCTTCACCAAATCGGCGCATTTTCTGTACGGCATGGATAGTGCGTCGTGTCTCTCTGACTCTTAACCCCGTAACAACTGAGGTGAGCAGAGCAGTGAGCACGAGCAACGTGTCGGCGCAGTTGTGTCCCCGGTGCGCATCGACGAACACGATTCGCGTCCAGTCGACCTTGCGGTGTGATTCGTGGCACTGCTATGCCTGCGGGCGAAGTTTCGACGTGCTGCAGGAGTCGCCACCCGAGCGCAACCGGCGCTCCGGCGACGTGCGGAGGAACGTCGGACGAAGGGTGGGACGGAGGGTGTGACGGACGGTTCTCAGACGTCGTCGTCCTCGGCGTCCTCGTCATAAAACCGCGTGTATCGGCTCGTCGCACTTCGGTTCAGCACGCCTTCCACCGCTGCGACGAGCTGCTCCAGTCTGACGGGCTTGCGGACAAGCGTGTTGAAGGCCGTCGGCTCGACGACCGCGTCGCTCGCGACGATCACGATCGCCGGAACATCCTTGGTGTTCGGCCGGGAGCGAAGTTCCTGGAGCAGGTCGATTCCAGCGAGCTGGGGAAGACCGGGATCGAAAACGACCACTGCCGGCCGGTACTGTTCGAGAAAGCCGACCGCGGCAGCACCGTCTTCGACCGGGTTCACGCGGAAGCCCGCCCCACTCAACGCACGCCGGTACGTCTCGCGCGTGACCGAATCAGGCTCGACGACGAGAACGATGTCCGTGGAGAGTAACGACATAGCTGATCTGGGTGTTGGTTGGCCTGCCAACCGTATCTCATGCTCGGGATGCAAGGCGTGAGCGAAGGTTGACGATTTTACCAATGATTCCGTCCGCCTGTTGTCCGAGGGTGTTGCCCGTCCATTCGTTCGTTTAGCAGTCCTTAATTCCCAGTCCGGCAGGTGATCCGCTTACCTACGAGGTGCCGTGATATGGGTACTCCTAATCCTTGCCTTTATCTTCGGGGCGTTGTTCCTCTACGAAGTGGCACAGGTTAAGCGATAGCGTCGCATGGGGGGCGCGCTCGCCGCCGGCGAGTCAAATTGAGGGTCAAGCGATTTAATGGAGCCGGCGGTCGGACTTGAACCGACGACCTGCTGATTACGAATCAGCTGCTCTACCAACTGAGCTACGCCGGCCAGGCGAGGTCCGTCCGCCTGAAGGCGGACACTACGACGGCGGCGGGCCGCCGAAGCG
>DASTBV010000122.1:0-7968 GCA_035711805.1 Vicinamibacterales bacterium | reverse complement strand
GGCTCGATGAGCATGGGCTGGCAACCCGGCGGCGGCTTCAGGGCCGTCAACTCTCCGCTGCGGTCGCTGATCCAGACTGCCTTTGACGTCCGTGACTCGGAGCTCGTGGGAGCTCCGGACTGGATATCCTCCGAACGGTTCGATGTCACAGCCAAGGCAGCGACGGAGCTGACACGTGAAACCCGATCGTCGGCGCTGCAAGCGCTGCTGCGCGAGCGGTTCAAGCTCACAGCACACCGCGATACCCGGGAGGTGCCCGTTTACCTGCTGGTTCTCGCACGTAGCGACGGACGCCTGGGCCCGGGTCTGCGACAGTCGCAGATCGATTGCTCGCCGCAGGCGCGCGCAGCCAGGCCACCGTCAGTAGGCGCGGGAGCGGGACAGGGAGCGGGGGGACCAGGGGCAAGCGCGATGAGCCGGCCAGAGTGCGGATCCTTCAGCGCAGGTTCGACCCTGACCGCTGGCGGCGTCACGCTCGCGCAGCTCTCCGGGTCTCTGTCGAGGCAAGCCGATCGACCCGTGCTGGATCGCACCGGCCTGACCGGATTCTTCGACGTCGATCTGAAGTGGTCCAACCAGACAAAGGCCACCGACGATGGACCGTCCTTCTTCACCGCGGTGCAGGAGCAGCTCGGCCTGCGACTGGAGGCTGGACGCGGACCGCAGGAGATTCTGGTGATCGACAGCGTCGAACGGCCCACGCCTGATTGAACGGCGAATCTGCAATTCCTGGATCCCACCTTCAAAGTCGTCACGCGCAGCTCACCGCGCGCTGACGCGCCGATCAAGAACCTCTCGCGGATGAACGGAACTTCACAGCGCCGCACGGGCGCATCCATTGCACTTTCTTCGGGATGCCCAATCGTCGTCGGTACATTCGCTCGACGACAATGGCGGCGATCGTCGCACTCGCCGCGCTGGCCGCCGCGATTCCAAACCCCGCGGTCAAGATCGGCAGCCGTCGCGCGGGCACGCAGGTCGCCACGACATCGACGACCCGGGCGTCGAACGGAGCTGGTGCCATCATCGCGGCGCGCAGACGGGACGACTTCGCCGCAATGCACGCGTTCCGGCCCGGCTACCCATTCTGGCAGCACGTCTTCACACTCCCCGACCACTCGATCGCGTTTGGGAGCATTGCTGACGGGAGGCTGCTCGCGACCTTTCCCGCGAAAGGGAATTGGACGCGCGAGGCCGTGTGGGCCGACCCCGCGCTGGCTCACGTCCTGGAGGGTCAACCGCTCGCGCGCCGGCTGAGTGAACGGAGGGAACAGGTCGCGCTCCTCCTGGAGCGCATCGCCGGACCGGTGCTGCACAACTCGACGCGTGGAGACGCCCTGCTGCCGAACGCCGTCAGGTATGGGCGCTTTCTCGCGGAGTGGAGCGCGATCTACGAACGGTTCGGCGTCCCTGCAGATATCGGCCTGGCTCAGGTCATTCTCGAATCGGGCCTGAACGGCAAGAGGCGCTCGGAAGCCAACGCCGTCGGCTTCTGCCAGTGGCTGCAGAAGAACTGGAAGCGGCTGAACTACTTTTCGCCGACGCCCATCGAGGGGATGAACCAGACGACGCAGGCTCCCTACTGCGCCGCGTATCTGTCCGTGCTGGCCACGAAATACGGATCGTTCATCCCCGCACTCTCCGAGCACAACGCCGGCGGCACGAACGTGGGGCGGACCTTGATCAACGGCGAGCACCTCGGCGCACACGATGTCCGTGCCCGGTACTTTCTGGGCTCGAAGCTGGCCCGGGACCTCCGAGCGTTGCCAGGGAAGGAGTACGACGACGTCTATCGGAGCTATGGTCCGCGGTCGCACCTCTATGCCGAGATGGTGTTTGGCAACACGTTCATTGTCAGGGACCTGATCGCGTCGACGCCCCAGGTGCCGATCTACGCGATGCGCACGCCGCGGGCAATCTCGCTCGCCGAGATCGTGAAGCGGACACGTTTACCTGCGGACGAGGTGCGGCGGTTCAATCCGGCACTCGGCGAGCGGGTCCCGGCGCAGGCCATGCTTTATCTCCCGGACTACGTCAGCGAGTTCGGCCCTGACGTGGCGTTCTGGCGCCGGCCTCCCAGCGCAGCATATCTGGCTGTACTGGACGAGTTCGTGCGGTTGGATGCCGGCCCTGAATTGTGGGACGACCCGGCCTTCGCGGCTGTCCTGACGGACTTCAAGCGCCGTTTCAAAGAGACGAACACCGAGGAGGGGACCGTGATGGAGACGGTGCTCTCCTACGCGATGGATCAGGCGTACACGAGCAGCCGGCGCTCCCTGCTGTCCGAGTTCCGAAGCAATGGACAAGTGCGGTACCTGATCGAGCGCGGGGTGCTCGAACTCAACGTCGTGCGCGACGCTCGGGCCCGCCTGTCGCTGCAATACGCGGACCCCTTGCTTTACAATTGGCCGTAGCCTCGTTGAGCCGTGCGAGGGTGACGCCTGATGCCGGAACCGCGCGAGGCGCGCTCGATCGTCGAACAGGCCGAACAGGCGGCCGCGGCCGGCAACTACGCCTCCGCCGAGGATCTCCTGCGCGAAGCGGCCGCCCTCCAGGAGCGGACGCTCGGCGCACAGCATCCGGACCTCGCCAACACGCTGAACAACCTCGGCATCGTCTGCGAGATCACCGACAACCCGATCGACGCGGAACACTACTTCCGCCGCGCGCACGCCATCGCGGCGGCGACACTGGCGCCGGACCATCCATTCGTCGCCACGAGCCGCAAGAACCTGCACGATTTCTGCACGGCCCGCGGACGGCCGGTGGAGCTGCCGCCCTCACCACCGGCAGTGGCGGCCTGGCTGGAAGCGCCGGCACCAGCGGCGCCGCGGCGCGAACCATCGCCATCGGCGGCCGAGGAGGACGCGCCGCCGCCTGTCGGGAAGAAGTCGCTGCGCCCGCTTGCACTTGGCGGGTTGGGCGGGGTCGCGTTGCTGATCGTGATTGTGACGATGGTCCGGCCCTGGGGCGGTGCGGGCGAGCTGAAAGGCCGACCTGAAGGTCGGCCTCTACCGGCTGAAGGTGGGCCTCTACCGCCCCCGTCCCCAGCGCCTTCGCCGGCCGAGCCGATCGCGCAGCCGCAGCCAACCGCGACGGCCGCTCAACCCACTCGAGGCGAGACGGAGGCAGCCGGCGGCGCCAGACCAGCCACGACCGAACGATCGACCGCGATGCCAACGGTGGTCGCCGCGCAGCTCTGCACTGCGCTGGCGAACTGGCGATGCGAGACCGCGGACAACGAGGTCCCGCCTGGACCGATGTTCTTCTTCACACAAGTGAAATCAGATACGGCCACCACGATCGAGCATCGCTGGTATCAGGGCGATCGTCTGCACCGGGCCGTCCCGCTCCGCATCCAGGCCAATCCCGGTGCGGGTTACCGCACCTACAGCCGCACCACCGTCAACGGTGCCGGCGACTGGCGCGTCGAGCTGCGCAGCGCGGACGGCACCGTCCTCCACGAAGAGCGCTTCACGGCTCGCTAGCGCAGATTTCGATTGCGTGGCGCGAACACGCATCTGGAAGATGCTCTAGCTGCCCGGCGCACTGGATCATCGCAGCGCGGCGAGCGCTGCCTGAATGCGCTCGCCCTGCGCGCTGGTAATCAGCCGCGACAGCACCTTCCCAAAGCGCGATTGCTGGGCGCCCGAGTGGATGTACTGCCAACGGTACGCCTTGAGGAATGCCGCCTCGATGAGACGCGCCTCCGGCTCGCCGACCTCCCGGCCGCACGCCGCGGCGAAGTAGGCCGCGTCGGCGGTGGCCTGCTCCTGCAGAATACCGTCCACCGCAGCGACCAGCTCGATGAACTCGCCGACCGCGCGGTCGCGCTCGGACGCGGTCAGTTCGCCGTCGTGGCGCACCCACTCGAGCTCGTCGAGAATCGCGTGCTGGCTTTCCTCTTTCCAATGGAAAAGGAACACGTCTTTGAACAAGTCGGAAAGCTCGGCGTCGTGAGCGATGCTCTCGAGATAGTGCGTTTGCGTGAACAGCTCGATATCCAGCGTCAGCGCCAGCACCGCCCAGGTGCTCTTGCCGAGCACCGCCCGGGCGACGGCATTGGCGTCCACGTCGAACCGATAGCCGGCAGGCAGCACCTCGCCGACCATCGTGTCGATGCGGCGGAACAGCGCCTGGTGCTTCAACTCCTCGTCGCTGAAACGGACGAGCGCCTCGAGCGCATTCTGATCGCCAAACCAGTGCTCGTGGCTCAATTCCAGCACCTTGGCGTTGATGAACCGCTCGACCAGGCCGAAAACGTTGGCGTAGGTACGGCCCTGGATCTGGCTCACGAACCGCTTTTCTGCGGGCGACAGGGTGGTGAACGTGTCGGCCAGGACGAGCCCGTCCGGCAGGAACTTGTGGGCGGTGTCGAACCGGCGTCCCCGGATGACGTCTGCCTCGACCTCCCAGTGGACACGTTTGGATGCCGCAACAGAGCGCGCATACCGTTCGCTCTCGGGCGGTGTGACGATCGCAGTCATGTTCAGTCTCCTTCGCAGTCGGCCGACCACATGGACAAGGGGGTCGGCCGATACGCGCAACGGTAAGACTGTCGTGGCCGGGGATCTATGATTGCCGCACCGGCAAACATGACTGAAACGCCGATTTCCGGGTAGGAACCAGGGTGGACGCGCTATCCGACGTGTTCAGAGTGGCGCAGCTGACCGGCGGGGTATTCCTGCACGCCGAGTTCTTCGCGCCGTGGTGCATTGCGGCGCGCCTGAGCCCCGAGCATTGCGCGCCCGTGCTCGGGCCGGCGTCCGATTTGATCATCTATCACTACATCGTCGAAGGTGACCTTCGTATCCGCGTAGACGGATCGTCCGGCGAGGACGTCACGCTGGGGGCGGGAGATGTCGCCCTGCTTCCGCGCAACGATTTGCATCTGATGGGCAGCGACCTGAGCCTGCCGCCGGTTGCGGGCGGCGACGTCATTCAACGACCGACGAACGGCGGGCTCTTTTCCGTCCATCATGGCGGCGGCGGCGGACGGACGCAGATGATTTGCGGCTTCCTTGGCAGTTCCAGCGCCGACCGCAATCCGGTCATTTCAAGTCTGCCGCCGCTGCTGACGTTCAACATCGCGCACGGCCGGGCCGCGGAATGGATCCGCTCGACGCTCCAATATGGGGCAGCGGAAGTCGCCGCCGGACGTCCGGGCTCGGAGACCATGCTCGCCAAGCTTTCGGAACTGCTGTTCCTGGAAGCGGTGCGGCGTTATGCGGAAACGCTGCCGGACGGTCAGACGGGATGGCTGGCGGGTTTGCGCGAGCCTTACGTTGGACGAGCGTTGGCGTTGCTGCACCGCGACATCGCCAGGCGTTGGACCGTCGATGATCTGGGCCGCGAGGTTGGCTTGTCGCGTTCCGCGCTGGCTGACCGTTTCATTCGATTCATCGGCGTGCCGCCAATGCATTACCTCACGAATTGGCGCATGCAGGTCGCAACGCACAAGCTTCGCAACACCAGCGCGTCCGTTGCACAGGTGGCGGAGACAGTCGGCTACGACTCCGAGGCCGCATTCTCCCGCGCGTTCAAGAATGCATTCGGTACCGCGCCAGGGATCTGGCGACGCTCGAACAGCTAAAGAGGACCCTGACCGATAATGGCGAATGTGGGGCGAGCCTTGTCAGGCTCGCCACGATCCGTCCAGCTCCCCCGAGGCATAACGCGTGGACGAACGCCGGCGGCATCAGCGCGTCGAACGGTATTTCGAGTGCGCATGGCACAGCGAATGGGGTGAGGAGCACTCACGCGCCAGCAATCTGAGCGAGGGCGGGTGTTACGTCGAGAGCCGCCGCGCGGTCTCACAAGGCACTCGCCTTCCCGCCATCACCATCATGCTGCCCACGGGCGAGATCACCGTACAAGGTGTGGTCGTCCACGCGATACGCGGAGTGGGCTTCGCGGTTCAATTCGCTGCGGTCGACGCGGAGGCGCGTGCCAGGCTGAGCGCCCTCGCTCAACTGTGACCCAAGCTCTTCCGTAAGGCCTCCGGGCCCGCCTTCAGAATCGTGATGCGTCGGCGGAATCGGGTAGTCGACTCCTGGCCCCTTCGCGCCAGCCGTTTCCCGGCACGCGAAAAACACACGCAATGTGGCGATTTCGTGCCGCGGCGAGCGGTGGAACCGAAATTGTTTTGCCAGTCTCCCGGCATGGGGCTGTTCACCGCGTCCGACGTCGCCATCGATCTGGGCACCGCGAACACCTGCATCTACACCCGCGGCGCCGTCGCGCTGAACGAACCGTCCGTCATCGCCTTCAACACCGCGAACGGCGTCGTCGAAGCGGTCGGAACCGAGGCGCGCGACATGTTCGGCCGCACGCCGGCGAACATCAACCCGGTGTGGCCCGTGCGCAGCGGCGTCATCGCCGACTTCGCCGCCGTCGAAAAGATGCTCTCGCACTTCGTGCGCAAGGCGAGAGGACGAACCTACTCGCGAGGGCGCGTCGTCATCGGCGTGCCTGCGGCAAGCACGCAGGTCGAACGCCGCGCCGTCAAGGACAGCGCGAACCGGATGCGAGCCAGGGACGTGCTGCTCGTTGACGAGCCCATGGCCGCCGCGATTGGCGCCGGGCTGCCGGTGACGGAAGCCACCGGCAACATGGTCATCGACATCGGCGGCGGAACAACCGACATCGCCGTCGTGTCGCTCGCCGGCGTCGTCTACGCCCGTTCGCTGCGACTGGCCGGAGGCGAGATGGACGATGCGATCGTCCTGCACCTGAAGAAGCATCACAACCTGCTGATCGGCCAGCCGACAGCCGAGCAGATCAAGTGCGAAATCGGATCAGCCGCGCCGCTGGAGAAGCCGATGAAGATGGCGGTGAAGGGCCGGCATCTCTCGGAGGGCGTCCCGCGGACCGTGACCGTGACCGACGCGGAGGTTCGAGGCGCACTCGCCGAACCAGTGCGCGCCATCGTGAAGGCTGTGCGTGAAGCGCTCGAGTGTGTGCCCCCAGAGCTCTGCGGCGACATCTACGAGCGCGGCGTCGTGCTGACCGGCGGCGTGGCGTTTCTCCGTAAGCTCGACGAGCACCTGCAAAAAGAAACCGGCCTGCCGGTGATGAAAGCCGAGGAGCCGCTCTCCACGGTCGTCCTGGGAGCCGGCCGCCTGCTCAGCGACCACGCGTTGCTGTCGAAGGTCGCAATTCACTGAGGGGTTCCCATGAACATCTGGACCGAGTTCAAGAATGCGATACTGCCCTGGCTCCTCGCGGCAGCCGTCGTCGGATTCCTGATCGCGGAACATCGCCGGACGACCGGCGCGCTGCTGGACGCGAATACCCGTCTGGCGCACGCGGTTGAACAGCAGGGGAAGGCGCTCGACGGCGTACGGGCGCTCCTCGCCTCGCAGGGGTACACCCTGCCCCCTTTAGCCAAGCCGCAGTGATCGAGGGCCTTCGGGTGCCGGTCAAGCTGACGTCACGCGAATCACTGCGGATGTTCGATCTGGCGGACATCTGGGCGACCAGGACCGGCGAACAGGTCCGGCTCGTGTCGGCAAACGATCACGTCCACAGCCGGCGGTCCGCCCACTATGAAGGCCTGGCGCTCGATTTCCAGTCGTCCGATCCGGACCGGCTGTCAGCGACGTTCAGGCAGGCGGGCTACCGCGTCCTGTGGAAGGTGCCGGGTCATTTCGGGCACGTACACGTCGAGCAGAACTGGCCGGGCGCTGGGTTGCCAGTCGCGCGATTGGACGATGCGGCGCGTGACCCCTCGCCGAAGCGTCCACGACGCAGCCAGCGGATTGGCGGGTAGGAACGCATGACCGTCAGATTCGCTGTCATCGTCACCGTGCTGATGTTGCTTACACCGGTGCGGTTGTTTGCGCAGGGACGACCCGCACCGCTGCAAGGCGTGGAGGCCGTAACCGTCAAGGTGTCGATCGCCGCACCGCCGGACATTCTGCCCAACGGGCTCACAGAGGTCCGTCTGCAGACGCTCGTCGAGCTCAA
>DASTBV010000121.1:0-32536 GCA_035711805.1 Vicinamibacterales bacterium | reverse complement strand
CCTGCTGCCGCCCGCGCTCGCGCGACTGATCGGCACGGCGGGCGGGGTCATTCCCGATGTGCGGGAGACCCACCGGCAACTGGCGCAGCGCTCGGCGCGTGGAACGTGGAGAGTCGTGCCGGGGAGCGATCACTTGATCGCCAGCAGTCAGCCGCAGGCAGTGGTGGACGCGGTGCTCGAAATGGTCCGGCTGAAGCCGGACACCACAGTTCTCAGTGGGTCATCGCGTAGAGCAGCACGTTGATCCCGAGCGCGTAGCCCTTCGGGCTGAACGCATAGAAGTAGCTCGCGTCCTCCCCCTCGCGTTCCCAGGAATCCGAGATGTCGGTGTTGTGCGTCATCAGCACCATCGCCCGGCCGGAGTCATCCGTGATGATCCTCGCGCGCGGCACCTCGCTGTCGGCTCCTCGCTCCGACGTATCGCCGCCCGAGCGCCGGTAGTAGCCGATGTTGGGGATCTGCGGGATCTCGGTGACGATGAACTGCGATCGCAGCATCGGGTGATCCATCGGCAGATCGACGATGTCGAACTCGGATGCGGGAAGCACGCGGCGAATCTCGCCTTCCCATTGCTCCCATTGATCGGTGCCCCAGAAATCGTCCGCCCAGATGAAGCCGCCCTTGTCCAGATACCTCCGCAACGCCTCCGCTTCGTCGTCGTCGAAGACCGCACTGCCGGGCGCGGTCAGGATCACGAGCGGACACTTGAAGAGGGTGTCGGATGTCGCCCGCACCAGCAGGTGTTTCGGCTCTCCGGAGGGATGAAACGCCACGCGCGTCCGCGTCAGCTCGGAGAACCTGATCGACATGTTGATGTCGGCGTTCGGATAGTCGGTCTGCCAGCTTCCGCCGTTCCGGTTGCCGTCGTAGACGAGGCGGCAGAAGTTGAACCGCCCGTCGAAGTCGTCCGGTGTGGCAATCCGCTGTCCACGCACCAGCGCCCGCTGGAACTGGGCGGCACTGACGACTCCCGCACCCAGAACGAGAACGAGAACGATCCGAACGGCCCGAACCATCCGAACGATCCGAACGATCCGAACGATCCGAACGACTCGAACGTTCCCCGAATTCCGCCACCAGTGCCTCGTACGGCGCGACGCGCGGCTGGTGCCCGCGCGCGGTGAGGGCGCGGCACAACTCGTCGGTGTGCCATCCGGTCCGCGCGCTCAGGATCAGGACCCGCATCAGTTGCCGTACAGCGACGCGCCGAGCACGTCGGGATTGAGGCGGCCGGCATGAAAGGTCCGGCCTGTGATCGCGCTCGTGAGCCAGACTTCGGCCGGGCTGAACAACATCGGATCGATCTTATAAAAGTCGTTGTCGTAGCGTTTGAAGATCTGGTGGAACGGCGTGCCGTAGTCCGTCGACGCGGAAGACGGCAGGCGCTCGGCCAGATCCGCCAGCGTCTCGTCTGGCGCGCGGACGATGTAGCGCGCGCGGCCTCCATACAGGATGCAGTCGTTGGTGCGGCCGATCGCGCGCATGTCGTTCTTCGCGACAGGCGGGACGGGTGCCGTGCCGGTCGCGCTCAGCACGCGGGTCACGTCGAACTTCAGCGCGTCCATCTTGTGGAGCCCGGTTTCGATGATCCGCGCGGCAATCTGCACGCCTCCGGCGAGGCTTGCGGTCGGCGCCACCGCGAACGTGATCTCACTCCGCGTCAGCCCGCTCTTCTCCGCAACCCAGGCCGCCACCTCGTCGCCCGGAAGCGTGCGCCCCTCGAGCACCAGCACGCCGCGCGCCGCCTCCTCCGCATACCCCAGCTTGCCAAAGAGCTCCTTCTCCACCCGCGCCTTCGCCCGCAGCGGTCCGGAGCCCATCGCAAAGAATCCCTCCGGGTCGATGGCCCACCCTGCGTACTGCGCCGCCATGCAGGCTTCGGCCGGATGATCCGTCCAGACCTGAACCCCCGGCAGCGGCTCGTCGCCGATGGTGAGCGGGACAAAGTCGATGTGACCGAGACCGCCCATACAAATCTCAGCGAGCAGACGGCCGGCCGCCAGGCCGCCCACGGCGTGCACACCGGCATCCAGCACACGAGCACCGCAATGCATCGTCTGCACGTCGACCCGCAGCTCGCGCGCGCGTGCCGCCGCCGCATCGACGAGCGCCCACGCGCGTTCGTTCATTCCAAGATCAGTCATTCCCCGTCAACTCTAGTTGTGATCTTTGTGTCTTTGCGGCCAAAACTTCGTGTTCTTTGCGGCCTAATCCGTGTGTCCTTCGGCGCGACTCACGGTTGGGGCTACTCACCCCGGCTAAATGTAAAGAAAGGGTAAAAAAACCCCGAAAGGGCCTTCTGACATCGTTTTGTCATTGGCACGAGGGGCCGGGACACGTACGCTGCCATGAGCTATCGGTCACGCAGGAGAGAGATGGCGAGCAGGTCAACTGCGGTCAAAGCGGCGGCAATCTCTGTAGTGGTGGCGAGCGTCGCACTCGGCGCCCAGCAGGCACCGCCAGCGGCGGCTCCGTGCACGATTAGCGGGACCATCTCCGGCCTCGGCGGCCCATTGCCTGGCGTCTCGATCACCGTGCGGCGGGACGACACCGTGCAGACGGCAGGGTCCACTGACGTCGACGGACGATTCAGACTGTCCCTGCCGGACGCGTCCTATCAACTCACCGCGGAGCTCACCGGATTCGACAGCACCCGGAAGGACGTGACCGTCAGCAGGGAGGTGTGCGCCCAAACCCTCGACTTGACCATGACGTTGACGCCGAGGACGGCCAGTGCGGCGCCGCGCAACGGTCGGGGCGCCGGCGCGGCGGACGGACGCGCCGGTGGACCTCCCGCCGCGAATGGAAGCGCGGAAGCGGCCGCGCAGCGCCGCTTCGAGTCACTGGAGGTCACCGAAAACGCGGCCACCCGTTCGCTCGATCCCAGCCTGTTCGAGTCCGGAAGTGATCCCTCGAATGTGTTGGCCGCCGGCTTCGGCAGCGAAGCGCTGGCCGACGCGTTCGCCGTCACCGGCGAAGCGGCGCGGGTGGACCGCGGCGTGCTCAACGATCGCCGTGATGCGATCAACCGCGGCGACTTCCTGCCGCCCGATTTCGATCCCCGCAACTTCCCGGGCGGCTTCGCCGGACTGGAAGGCGCCTTTCAGGGGCGCGGCGGACGCGAAGGTGGCAATCCGAACTTCCAGGGACGAGGCGGACGCGAAGGCAATCCCAACGCCCAGGGACGAGGCGGCGGACGCGGCAACAACCCGAACTTCCGCGGCGGCCAGCGGATTCAGGTGACGTCAACCTACGGCTTCAGCGGCTCGGCGCTGAACAGCGCGCCGCGGCAGCTGCGCTCGGAAGTCCAGGGCGTCGAACCGAAGAACGCGAACCACAACTACAACGTCTCGTCCCAGATTCCGATCAAGATCCCCGGCATCTACAGCAACCCGAACAACCGGACGATGGTGCAGTTCACCTTTTCAGGCAACAGGGGAACCAACCCGTTCGATCAGTACGCGACCGTTCCGACCGACGCCATGCGCGCCGGTGACTTCTCATCGGTCAGCACGCCGCTCATCGATCCGTTGACCGGGCAGCCGTTCGCGGGCAATCAGATTCCATCGGACCGCCTCAGCCCGCAGGCGCTGGCGCTGCTGAAGTACTACCCAACGGCCACGCTGCCCGGCACGACGCGCAACTATCACCGCGCGACGACGAACTACTCCCGCCAGAACCAGCTGCAGCTGCGGTTGCAGCACAACTTCAGCGGCCAGCAGGGCGGGAGGGGCGGGAGAGGCGGTGGACCACAGGCCAACGGCGGCCGCGGCGCGCAGGGCCGCGGCGCGGCCGCGACGCGCACCAACGTCAACATGAATGTGAACGTCCAGTACCAGCAGTCGGACAGCGATCAGCTGAACGTGTTCACCACGCTGGGAGGCGCCCGCGAAACGCGCAACTACAGCATCTCGCCGCAGTTCAACATCCAGCGGGGCCGCAACCAGTTCCGCCTGTCGTCCAACTACAACCACTCGTCGTCAGGCTCGATCAACCAGTTCAGCGGCGTCACCAACGTGTCCGATGCGATTGGAATCGAGGGTGTCTCGGACAGCCCATTTGCCTGGGGGCTGCCGCGACTGAGCTTTTCGAGTATTACCGGACTGAGCGACGTGAACCCATCACGTTCGGTCGGCGATCGCGTCGGCACGAATGTGACCTGGAGCCGCCCGTTCGGCAGGCACCAGATTCAGACGGGCGGCGTGTTCAATTACGACAAGACGACGACCAACAACGAGAGCAATGCCAACGGCTCGTTCGTGTTCACCGGGATCTATACGGCCAATGGCGGCGCCCTCGGCGGATTGACCGGGTTCGACTTCGCCGATTTCCTGCTCGGGATGCCGCAGCAGGCCTCGATCGCCTACGGCCCCGGCGAGACGACGCTGACCGGACGGGACCTCGGCTTCTTCTTTCAGGACGAGTGGCGGCTGCGCGGCAACCTGACGTTGAACCTGGGCATGCGCTGGGATCTGAGGTATCCCTTCGTCGAGGAGAACGGCCGGCTCGTCAACCTCGACGTCACGTCGGATTTCTCGGACGCGGCGCCGGTTCTCTCCGGCGGGGACGGCGCGTTCACGGGGTCGTTTCCGCGGGCGCTGATCGACAAGGACACCAACAACGTCTCTCCGCGGTTGTCGGCCGCATGGCGTGGTCCGGCGCAGCTGCAATTCCGCGGCAGCTGGGAGATTCAGTACAACGACAGCACCTACTCGGGGATCGCGCGCCGACTCGCGCAGCAGCCCCCGTTTGCCACGACGGGCACGAACATCGGCGGGTTGAGCCGGGCGCTGTTGCTGGAAGACGCCCTCACCGGCATCGACATCACCGAGACCCGCAACAACTACGGCATCGACCGGGATTACGTCGTCGGCACCGTCCGGCAGGCGGTGTTCGGCGTGCAGCGCACGCTGTTCCGCACCTACCAGTTCTCGGCGCAGTATGGGCACACGATCGGTTCGAACCTCGAGATCGTGCGCGCGCCGAACCGCGATGCCGACGGGCTGCGTATCGAAGGCGTCCAGCCCTTCACCTGGACGACATCCGAGGGCCGGTCGGTGCTCGATTCAGCCACCTTGCAGCTCAGGAAGAACGAGTCGCGCGGATTCGGCTACGACGTGCAATACACGTTCGCGAAGTCACGCGACAACTCGCCGTCAATCGGCGGCGGCGGAGG
The DNA here is from genome assembly GCA_035711805.1 of Vicinamibacterales bacterium. GTDB lineage: Bacteria > Acidobacteriota > Vicinamibacteria > Vicinamibacterales > UBA2999 > Gp6-AA40. The sequence goes on along the minus strand of DASTBV010000121.1, from coordinate 27,360 downwards.
GGGCGGCGGCACCGGCAACGTCGCGCAGGACGATCGGAACATCGACGCCGAATGGGCGAGGTCCAGCTTCGAACAGCGGCATCGCTTTCAGGCCAGCGCGAACTATCGCTTCCCGTTCGGGCCGAACGAACGGTGGCTTCGCAACGGGGGGCTGTTTGCCGGGATCGCCGGCGGCTGGCGGGTGAGCGCGAACTTCACCGCCAATTCCGGCCGGCCGCAGACGGTGACCGTGAGTGGCGCGTCGCGCGATATCGCCAGCGGCATCAACGGAGCACTTCGCGCGGATTACAACGGCGACCCGATCTCGATCGGGGATCCGTCGATCGATCAGTGGTTCAACACTGCCGCGTTCTCGGTGCCTGTCGCCGGCGAGTTCGGCTCGTCGCCGCGCAACATCATCATCGGGCCCGGCTCGAAGGACCTGAGCATGACCTTCAACCGGCAGGTCCAGCTGGGTGGGAACCGCAGCGTCAACGTCAATATGCGGGTCAGCAACATCCTGAACCTCGCCAATTATTCCGGCGTGGACACGAACGTCAACTCGCTGACCTTCGGGCAGATACGCAGCGTCACTGGTCAACGCCGTGCCACGCTGAACCTGCAGTTCCGGTTCTAGCCCCTGAAAGGCAGTGACAATGACGGGCACCACACACCGAGACACTGAGGCACCGAGGCGAGCAACCACTGGCTCCTCGGTGCCTCGGCGCCTCCGTGTGTCGACATTGGCACTCATGCTCGCGCTCGCGGCGGGGGCGATCGCTCCATCCGCGCAGCAGCAACAGCAGCCGCCCGACACGCCGAGGTTCGAAAGCTCCGCCGGCGTCACCATCGTGTCGGTGGACGTCGTGGTTCGCGACGCGGCGGGAAACGTGGTGCGCGGGCTGACGGCGAAGGACTTCGTCGTCTCGGAGGACGGCAAGCCGCAGACGATCTCGACCTTCTCCTTCCAGGAGATCAGCGAAGCGGCTCCGGCGGGCGCGCCCGATATTCAGCTCCTCGACGGATTGGAGGACAAGGTGCGTGCCGAGGCCGCACGTGCCGCCAGCGCCACGTCCGCCGCCGCGCCGGCTCCCGCCACCGACACGACCAGCCTGAACAACCGGCGGATGCTCACGATGGTGTTCGACGTCAGCTCGATGCAGCCCGAGGACGTGCAGCGCGCCGTCGTCGACGCCCGCGACTGGGTCGGCACCAAGATGACCGGTGCGGATCTCGTTGCCATCATCACGATCGGCTCCCGGCTCAACGTGCTGACCGATTTCACGTCGAGCAAGGAAGACGCGCTCGGCGCGCTGCAGGCGCTCGCCTACAACGAAGGCACCGAGGTCGATCCGCAGGCCGTTGCAACGGCGGCGACCGAAGCGGAAGCGGCGGAGTCGGCGGAAGCGTCGTCGGCCACGACCGAGGCGGACGCCTTCCAGGAGTTCAACAACGACGTACGCCTCAGGGCGTTGAAGACAGTGTGCCAGGAGCTGACGCCGATTCAGCAGAAGAAGGCACTCCTCTACTTCAGCGCCGGCATGCGGCGAAGCGGGGACGACAACCAGATCGAGCTCCGTTCTGCGACCAGCACCTGCAACCGCGGCAACGTGTCGATCTACGCGGTCGATACGCGCGGGCTGCAGGCTGTCTCCGCCGGCGGTTCGGCGGCGAACCGCGGCAACGGACGCTCGCTCCTGACGGGCGGCGGCATGCGAGGCTTTCAGCAGCTCAACCAGACGCAGGAGACGCTCACCACGCTGTCGGCCGACACCGGCGGGCGGAGCTTCACCGACTCGAACGATTTCGGCGAGGCGTTCGCGCGCGTGCAGAACGATCTCGCTGCGTACTACCTTCTCGGCTACACGAGCACCAACCCGGCGCGCGACGGGAGATTCCGGCGCATACAGGTCCGCGTCAACCGGCCGGATCTGAAGAGCCTTCGCGTCGAATCACGTCCGGGCTATTACGCCGGCCGCAGCTTCGCGAACACCAACAACCGCGACCGCGAAGCGCTGCTCGACGATCAGCTGTCGGCCGCTGTGTCGTCGACCGATGTACCGCTGGTGGTCGGCACCGGGTATTTCCGCCAGCCAGGCACGCCCGCGGAGCGGGGCAACCCACGCGGCGGTAACGACCGCTTCTATGTGCCTATCGCGCTGGCGGTCCCGGGATTTGCGGTGCCGGTGGCGGACAAGGCCACCGAGGTCCAGCTCGACGTCAAGGGCGAGGTGCGGGACGAACAGGGACGCGTCATCGGCCGTCTGCGCGAGACGATCAAAGTGCCGTCGGGCGGCGCCGAGACGCTTGCCGGCCGGCAGGTCTTCTATCAGTCCGGCGTGACGCTTCCGCCGGGCCGCTTCATCGCGAAGGTGGTCGTGCGCGAGAACACGGGCGGAAGCATCGGGTCGTTCGAGGCACCGATTTTCGTGCCGCAGATGACCGGGCCGTCGATGAAGGTCAGCTCGGTGGTGATGAGCACGCAGGTGCAGAAGGCGGCGGGCGGACGCACCGAGAATCCGCTGGTTCGCGACGGGGTGCAGCTGCTCCCGAACCTGACCCGGGCCGTCGGGCGGAACCAGAAGGTCTACTTCTACTATGAGGTCTACGATCCGGCAGTCGCCGAGCAGCGTCCCGACCTGCGGACGAGCCTCGCGTTCTACCGCGGCGGCGTGAAGGTGTTCGAGACACCGGTGGTGGACCGCACGACGATCGACGAGCCCAACCGCCGCGCCGTCATCTTCCAGTTCGAGGTTCCCGCGGAGCAGTTCAAGCCGGGCACCTACACGTGCCAGATCAACATCATCGACTCGATTGCGAGCACCGTGGCGTTCCCGCGGCTTACCTTCGTCGTGATGGAGTAACCCCGTTCGTAGTGTCCGCCTTCAGGCGGACCATAACCGCGTAGTGTCCGCCTTTAGGCGGACCTCGGTACGCGACAGCAGGTATCTCGAATCCGCCGGCCGCCCGGCACGCCTGCTCAGGATCGACTGGCATGTCACCGCCCCTGCGCGAACCGCTTGACATGTGACATTTGTCTCTTGTAAGGTGCGACATCTGTCTCACGTTAGGAGCGCTGTGGCGACACCGACCACGAATCGGCTCTCACGCCGCGAACGCGAAATCGTGCACGCCATCTTTGCGCTCGGAAACCGGGCCACGGCGGCCGAGATCCGCGCGCGGCTCTCCGATCCGCCAGGCGATGCCTCGGTGCGCGTCATGCTGCGACGGCTCGAAGCCAAGGGCTACCTGCGCCATCAGCAGGACGGCCTCCGCTACGTCTATTCAGCGACGGCTTCCCCACGCGTCGAAAAGCGCAATGCGCTACAGCAGTACGTCGACACCTTCTTCGGTGGCTCGTTGCGCCAGATGTTGACGGCGCTGGTTCGCGCTGGCTCGTTCGAGGAGGGCGACCTCGACGCGTTGAGGCGGGAAATCGACAAGGCAAAAGAGAGGAAGTCATGACGGGGGCATTCATTGCATCTATCGCCATTAAGGCGACCGTGATCCTGGCGCTTGGGCTTGGCGCGCTCCACTTTCTTCGCCGGTCGCGCGCGGCAGTCCGTCATCTCCTGCTGCTCGCCGTCTGTGCGGCGGTTTTTGCACTGCCGATAGCCGCGCTCGTGTTACCCGTCTTGTCGGTCCCGTTGCCCTTTCAGGGGTCCATGACCGTCCCGTCGGTTACACCGGACCTCGAGGCCGACGTTGCGTTCACACCTTCGGCCGGTACCGCGGTTACTCCGTCCGCGGCGGCGTCCTCCGCATCGGTGCCAATCACGCAGGCGGTGCTGGTCGTGGAGGGGCTCGGAGCGACGTTCGCGCTGCTCCCCTTGATTGCCGGGTTGTGGCAGACGCGCCGGCTGCGTATGGCTGCCCGGCAGTGGCCGCGCGGGCAGAAGCGTATGGAGCGGCTCGTCACCGCTGCCCGGATTCGCCGCCACGTAGACGTGCGCGTCCATGACAGCCTGCCCGGTCCCGTCACGTGTGGCGTATGGCGTCCGGTCCTTCTGTTCCCCGCCGATGCGACGCGCTGGGACGCACAAGACTTCGAACGAGCGGCCATCCACGAACTCGAACACGTGCGGAGACACGATTGGGCAACCGATTGCTTCGCGCGCGCCGTCTGCGGACTCTACTGGTTCCATCCGCTGGCCTGGATGACGTGGCGCCGGCTTCGACTGGAATCGGAACGTGCGGCGGACGATGCGGTGGTGCGAGAACGTGAGGCAACCGCGTACGCGGATCTGCTCCTGACGTTTGCACAGCGACTCGTCGCAGGCGAGCGCAATTACGTGATCGCGATGGCCAATCGCCGGGACCTGCCGATGCGAATCCGGGCGCTGCTCGACGAGTCGCGGCCGCGAGGCCGCGCCGGCCGGCGCTCCATCGCCATCACCGCGCTTGTCGCGACCGGAGTCGTACTCGGCATTGCCCCGATAGGCACGATCAGGGACGTGCGCATCGCGGCAACCGAACAGGCCTCGCCGGAACCGCGGTCTGTCGCGGTTCCACCAGCGCAGCGGCCTTCGTTCGACGTCGCTTCCATCAGGAAAAACGTGTCCGTCGGCCAACTGTCGTCCATGAATGGGGAGCCCGGCGGACGGATGCTGGTGACGAACCATTCGCTGCTCAACATCATCCGGCAGGTGCACAGGCTGCAGCGGTATCAGATTGTCGGGGGCCCCGAGTGGGTCGACAGAGATCGTTGGGATATCGTCGCGAAGGCCGCCGGCGATGCGCCGTTCGACCAGCTCCTGGGGATGATGGAGACGCTGCTTGCCGACCGATTCAAGCTGCTGACACATCGTGAGACGCGAGAGCTGCCTGTGTACGCCCTGGTTCTTGCGCGTGCCGACGGACGGCTCGGTCCGCAAGTGAAACCGTCCACAGTCGACTGCGAAACGATCGCGGCCGCCGTGAAATCTGGCGCCGCACCTCCGCCGCCGTCATTCGGCGGGCCGCGATGCGGGATCAACATCAACAACAACGTGCTCAGGATGTCGGCGAAGCAGATGACCGACCTGGCCAGGAACCTGTCGATTATGACGGACAGGTTCGTCGTGGACAGAACCGGGTTGAACGGTGCCTTCGATCTCGAGCTTCGGTGGAACGACGCGGACGGCCCGTCGCTGGCCACGGCCGTCCAGGAACAGCTCGGACTGAAACTCGAGGCGCAGCGTGCAGGCGTGGACGTACTGGTCATCGACTCGGCGCAGCGGCCGGCCGACGATTAGTCGTCCTCGTCCCGAGCTACTCCTGCTGGAGCACGGTCACCGGCGGAATCGTGGCGGCTCTGATCCCGGGCACGAGGATGGCGAACAGGGCCACACCCCCGAGTACAGCGATCGTCCCGACATACGCTCTGACGTCCCACGGCGTAATTTCGTAGAGCAGTCCGCTGAGCAGCCGCGCGCTGGCGGCTGCGCCGGCAAGGCCGAGGACGAGGCCGGCTGCAACCAGCCGCAGCCCCGGAGCCATGATGAGGCCGATGACATTGGCGGCCGAGGCGCCCAGCGCCCGGCGGACCGCCAGTTCCCGCGTCCGTTGCCCCACGAGGTACGCGAGCACGCTGAAGATACCCACGGCGGCCAGGAAGGCGGCAACGCCCGCAAACAATCCAATCACCTGCGTGCGAAAGCGCGGATACGTCAGCCTGGCGCCGAACAGCTCCTCGAGGGTCTCGAACTGGATGGGGACGGTGGGATCGGCCTCGTTCAGCAACGTCCGCAGCGTGCTGACCAGCGACCGTTCGTCCACCGAGGTCCGAGCCAGGATCGCCAGCGAATTTCCCCAGCCCTGCGTCGATGGCGTGAAGAACACCGGCGGCGCGGGTTGCATCGGATCCTGCCAACGGGTGTCGCCGACAACGCCGACGATCTCCATCCAGGGCCCGCGGTTGCTGATCCGCAAACGTTTTCCGAGCGGCGATGCGCCTGGAAAGGCCACGCGTGCCAGCGTCTGGTTGATGATGGCAATGCCTGGGCGGTCCCTCGTGTCGGTGGGAGCGAAGTCACGCCCGCCCAGGACCGGAATCGCCAGCGTCTTGAAGTAGTCCGACGTGATCGCGTAGTGCTCGGCTTGCGGCCGCTCCCCGGGTAGCCGCTCCGGCTGCCCCTCAATGAAATAGTCGCGAGGCGCCCTCGGCTCCCGTCCCATCCCGAGGTAGGCCGCGCCCGCGGCGCTACGCACGCCGGGCACGGCACGCAGACGGTCGAGCACAGCTTGATAGAACCTGATGCGTGCCGGTATCTCTGCGCCGTCCTCTCCAACGGGGTACTCCGTGTTGGCCACCAGGACGCGCTCCGTCGTGAAGCCGAGATCCTGATCCTGGAGCGCCTGGAACGATCGCAGCAGCAGCCCCGCGGCCGCCAGGAGGACCACCGACAGCGCCACTTCGGCCACGACCAGCGCCGAACGGAGCCGAGTGGCAGTCCTCGATCCCGTGGCTTTCGATCCGCCCTGCTTCAGCCCGTCCGACAGGTCGAGCCGCGACACGTGGAGTGCCGGCACGAGGCCGAAGATCATCGTGGAGACCAGCGAGAGTCCGAGCGCGAAGAGGACCACGGTCACATCCATCCGCACCTCGTCCAGCCGGGGCAGGTCGGCTGGTGCCAGCGCGACGACTCCCTGCATGAGCATCGACGCCAGCACGAGACCCGTCAGCGCGGCGGCGCCAGCGAGCACGCAGCTTTCGGTGAGCAGTTGCCGTATCACGCGGCCTCGGCCGGCGCCGAGCGCGGCGCGAAGCGCCATCTCACGCATCCGGTTCGAGGCCCGCACCAGCAGGAGGTTCGCGATATTGACGCAGCCGATGACCCACACGACGCCCACGGCGGCCATGAGGATCCACAACGTCGCCTCAAGGTTGCCGGTGACGCGCTCGTGCAGCGACATCACGCGCACCGTCTTCAGGCGATCCTCCGGATACTGCCGCGCGAGCGCCTCGCCGATCGTGCGCATCTGCGCCTGCGCGCGCGCGAGGTCCACGCCCGGCTTGAGTTTCGCAATCGCCCGGTAGTTGTACTGGCCGCGCTGACTCTCTCTCTCAGTCGTCGGCCAGGGTAGCCAGAAATCAACCGCACGCGGATAACTGAATCCCGGCGCCGCCACTCCGACGATCTCCAGGCGGCCGGACCGGCTGATGTTCTTCCCGAGTGCGGCTTGAGCGCTGCCGAAGTGTGTCACTGCCCACCGATGCGCGACGACGGCAACCGCCGGAACCGGATCGGGGCCCTCTGCCGGGATGTCCTGCCCGGTCAGCAGACGTCCCGCGGACGCGGCCTGGCCGAAGATTGCAAAGAAATCTTCGGAGACGTATCGGGCGTTGGCAAACACCGCGCGGTCGCCAACGCGGGTGGTGCTGTTGTCCCCGGCGTTGTCTCCGCCGCTGTACACCGCCATCGTCTCGAAGACGTCGCTCCGCGCCCGCCAGTCGTGAAAGTCCGGCCCGGACACATCCTGACTGGCGCGTCCGGTGTTGGTCCATACCGTCTCAATCGAAACGAGGCGTTCAGCGTCGGGATACGGGAGCGGCTGAAGCAGGACGCTATTGACGACCGAGAAGATCGCGACGTTCGCGCCGATGGTCAGCGCGAGGACGGCGCCGGCTCCAACGGTGAAGCCCCAGCTCTTGCGCAGGCTCCGCATCGCATAGCGGACGTCCCGGACACACGCATCGAGCCACTGATGTATCCATGCGTCGCGCACGGCCTCCTGCACCTGGGCAACGCCGCCGAGCTCGACCCGCGCCCGTCGGCGGGCGTCAGCCTCGTTCAGGCCGGCCATGGTCAGCTCGTTGACCCGGCGATCGACGTGGTACTGCAGCTCGCGATCGAGGTCGCGCTCCAGCCGGTCGCGCCGCCGGCGGAACAGATTGAAGAGTCTGGCCACGTCTAGCTGCCTTCGTTGAAGATCAGCCGCACCGCCATCGTGAGCCGGTCCCAGCTTTCCTTCTCGAGCGCCAGCTGCTTGTTGCCGGCCTTGGTGAGCGCATAGAACTTGGCCTCGCGGCCCGTCTCCGACTGGCGCCACTCGGCTTTCAGCCAGCGTTTCTGTTCCAGACGATGCAGCGCCGGGTAGAGAGAGCCCTGATTGATGCGCACCGTGTCGCGCGAGATCTGCTGCACCCGCTGGGCGATGGCATAGCCGTGGAGCGCCTCGAGCGACAGCACGTGCAGGATCAGCATGTCGAGCGTGCCCTGGGGAATGGGAAACCGCGTGGATGTCATCGACGCCTCAACCTTCGTTGCCTCAACCTTCGACACGTAGGCTACGGCAAGGCTCCGCAGCGGTCAAGCCGTCCACGCTCGAGCTGCTTCAGCAGCCTGTTCGAAGGTTGCGGTGCCGGGCCACGATCGCGTGCACGCAGGCGGTCACGTCGGCCGCCGCCGTGTCCACCACGAGCCGATCGCGATCCCAGTCGTGGTAGTCGCGCCCGATGACATCCTGCCAGCTGGGCAGCGCGTGGCCCGCGATATCCGGCTCGCGCGCTTCGACGCGGCGCCTGTGTTCGGCCGTGTCGGAACAGATGATCTCGACGTCGAGTGCGGCCACGCCGGCGCGTTCAGCCACGGAGCGCCAGGCGCTGCGGGTGAGGGGCCATGGATTGACGCAATCGGCAATCACCGTGCGGCCCGCACGGAGGTTGTCTTCCGCCACCGCGTAGGCGACATCGTATCCCTCACCCTCGACGCGATAGCCTGCCCTGCGCAGTGCCTGCTCGATCGAGTCGATCCGCAGGTGCACCGCGCCCGTCGCCCGCGCAAGCTCGCGCGCGATTGTCGTCTTGCCGACACAGGGCAAGCCGCTGAGGACGATCAGCATTCCGCTGCGGGGCTTTAACGCGGCGATGGCGGTGGAGGCCCGGCGACGCACGCGAAATTCGCCGCGTCGTCCGTGCTGCCCGATCCGGTCCATTTGGCAACCCGGCCAAAGGGACACAGGGGCCGCGTGCGATCTGCCACGCCGTTGGTCACATGACTCGCCGGAATCCGCTCAGGCGCGGTCCCCGCGAGCCTCCACTGCTCGATCGCGGCGACCTTGTTGAACACATCGGTGCCGGGGCCGCCGAAGCAATGATTCATGCCAGGGACCATGTACAGCTGAATGGACGTGCCGGCGATCTGCGGCCCGAAACGCGAGACGACCTTCTGGAAGTAGTTGATCGAGTTGAGCGGCGTAACCTGCGTGTCGGACCAGCCGTGATACATCAGCAGCTTGCCGCCGCGATCGAAGAACGCCTTCAGATCGGTGCTGCTCGAGTTCAGCACGTCGTTCGAGTCGGCGCGCAGCGTCCGCTCGATGTCGGTTGCGGGGTTGAACGTCGCCGGATCCCAGTTGGGATCCGCGAACACGATGTACTTGAACGCGTCGAGGGCGGTGCTCACCGGCCGCACGCTCGCGGCAGTGGCCCACCCCAGCTCCGCGCCCGGCGCGAGACCAGGGAGGACCTCCTGCCCTGTTTTCGGATCGAGCACCGGCGCATACAGCGAGCGCGCCGATTCCACCTGCGGCGGCGTGAGACAGCTGGCGGCATCGGCGCCCGCGCATTGCAGCACTTTCGGATCGAACCGGCAGGCCAGCGGGTTCTCGATGACGCCGTCCTTCACGCCGTCGTTCATGTCGCACGCCGCCATCACGGCGTTGTGGACCAGGGCATACTTGTCCGGGGGAATCGTCGCCGCCTCGCTGCGATTCGCCGCCCGGTTCGCCGCCATGCGGCCGGCATGCAGATGCATCCAGTTCACCGCCGGCGCGCCGGCAATCACGCCATCGAAGTCGGCCGGGTAGCGAACGGCAGCGGTAATGCCCTGGCGACCACCCTGCGAGCAGCCGTTCCAGAGTGAGAACTGCTGGGCACGGCCGTAGAAGCTGTTGATCAGCGCCTTCGCCTGCACGGTCATCTCGTGCACGGCGCGATAGCCGAGGTCGATGACCTTCTCTGGATGGCCGACGGCAAACGCCGCCGTGCCGCCGGTGTGTCCGGTGTCGGTGCCCGCTGTCGCGTAACCATCCGCGAGCGCCGCGGCCATCTGCGCGTACGGAATCGATCCGGCCCAGCCACCGTTGCCGATCGCCTGGAACTTGCCGTTCCACTGCGCCGCGGGCAGCCAGACTTCGATCTTGATGTCGGAATCGGCCGAGGGACGCAGCGTCGCGGCCACGCGGCAGAACTCGGGCAGCCTGGCGTAGACCGCCGCAGTCGCCGCCGGTCCCGCCGAGGGCTTGAACGTTCCCGCCGCGACCACCACGGCGCTCGTCACCGTCGTCGTCGGCAGAACCGACCGTGCGAGATCAGCGCACGCGGCCAGGGCGCGGGACGGAGTGAACAGGAGGGCGGCAACGACGAGGACGCGGACGGTCATTCGCATACGGCGCCTCTGGAGAACAGGTCCGCCTGAAGGCGGACACTACAAGGGAGTTACCTGTTGCCCGGAGTATACGCGAGGATTTCGCCCTTGCCGGGTGCTCCGGCGTCGCCGCAGTACCGGGCATAGGGCCCGTCGAGCGACCCGTCCGGCGATGCGACGCCATAGCGGCGATACAGGTAGGTCAGCAGCATCCGCACGTAGGCCGGCTGATACGTGCAGGCGTACTCGTAGGTCGCCGGAATATCGATCGGGCCGAGCGCCACGATCGAGCCGCGCTTGCTGCCGCGGCCGGGCTCAGGGCCCGTCCGGCCGAAGACGACCAGCGTGCCGGCAATGATGGCCCGCGCGGCGTTGGCACCGGCGTCTCCACCAACCGCAATCAGACCCCGGCGCACGCGTGCTGCCGCGTCCGCGCCGGCGGAACCGTTGACGACGATCTCGCCGCCGGTCATGCCCTTCGACGCCCCAGGCAGTGCCGCACCAAGCCGCTCGCCGGCATCGCCGGTGATTCGAAGGGCACCCCCCCGCATCCCGACGCCAGCGTCATCGCCGGCATCTCCGCGCACGTCGATCCATCCGTCCCTCATGCCCGCGCCGACACGTCGTCCGGCGGAACCGACGATCAGCAGTTCACCGCCTGCGGCGCCGGCGCCGAGCCCGTCAACGCGCCGAAGGTCTCCTTCGATCTGGAGACGGTCCGATCGTTCCCCATCGACAGTGAAGAAGTCGCCAAGCGACGCGCGGCGCGAGCCGGCGAGAACAGGCAGGCCCGCGATCTCAGCTTCGGAGAGCGTCGCCACACGATCCGGCGTCAGGCCGTCGATCTCGATCGATTGATCGATCGCGGTGCGGAGCGTCAGTCGAACGACATCGCTCATGTTTCGAAGATCGCGGGGCGCGCCACGCCACCCCATCGCGCTGGCGCGATGGGGACCCCGCGGTCAGGCGCGCTTCGCGGACGTGACAACGTCCGCGCCACGATCGGATAAGAAATCGACGACCTCCGCGGCCCATGTTCACGCATCGGCCATCACCTGCCGCAGATGAAAGTGATACGGACCGAGCTTGCCGCCGTAGTTGCCCGCGCCGATCGCCTTGACGCCAGGACGGCAGGCGGCGTCGATTCCTGCACGCATCGCACGGTTGATCGCCGGCGCGTCGAGCCCGTCGAGCACGACTTCGAGCACGGCATTGACCCCGTCGGGCAATTCGGTTTTCGTGCGCGGGCGAACGGTTGGACAGTACGCGTCGTTGGTCGACGCGATCATCCCCTTGTAGCCGCGGGCGCCGACTTTGCTGCCGCTGCGCACCACGCCGCCGGGGAATGGCAGGATCACACCCGGCATTCCCTCGATCGCCCGAACGGCAGCTTCGGCCGCGGACAGTCCCTTGTCGGCGGTCTCGGCCAGGATCAGAAAGTTGCCGCCGCCGACGCCCTTTTTCTGGACGCCGAAGCTCTCCTGCACGAGGCATTCGCCTTCCATCACGGGGATGCGCCAGTACCGCTCGCCGCCGACGACCTTGCTGATCTGCAGTCTGTCGCCGAACACGCGCAGCGCGCGCCCGGCGGGCAACCGATCGGCCGCGCCGGGAAGACCGTCGAAGCAGCTCGCCGTCGGGCAGGTCAGCACCGTCTGGCCGATGCGTTCGGTCAGCCTCTTGCCGAGGCTGTCCATGTCCATCGTGAAGAAGAGAACCGACACCCCGGGACGCGCGTCCGGTGTCTCCGCCGGCGCGAGCTCGCGCTCGATGCCCGCCTCGCACTTGCAGGCGATGACCGAGGTCGCGAAACCGGTGAGCTTCAGCGCCGCCTCGCGCGCCCACTTGTGCGTGCGCGCGGTGATGACCAGACGCGTGCCACGCATGCCGAACGCCTCGGCAAACGTGTCCTGGATGAAAACGCCGCGGATCTCCACGTCAGCCCGCGATGGCGCACGGCGCGCCGGGCACGCGTACCGGATAGTGATCGAACGACACGGTCGCGTACTGATCGAAGTAGCGCCGCAACCCGGATTCGATCCGGCGATCGAATTCCGGCTGCACGCGCAGACGCTGCCCGGCCGGTGCGCGCCGGAGCTGGCCCTCCTCGACGACGAGCGCGCCCGCTTTGACGACGTACCGCGGCGTCCGAAACATCTCGGCGACATTCTCCTCGACGTTATAGACCGTGACGTCTGCGTCCGCTCCGGCGCCGAGATGACCCTTGCCCCGGAGGCCCAGCAGCCGCGCCGGACCCGACCTGGTCACGATGGCGATCTCCTCCAGCGTGTATTCGCGCGGCAGACCGTCCGCGAGCGCGCTTCCGGCCAGCAGCCTGGGGTTCACGCGGGCCAGCTGCTCGTCGCGGTAGGTGCGATCCATGAGCAGCCGGATCAGTTCCGGGTAAGCCATGAACGACCCGCCGTTCGGATGATCCGTGGACAGCACGACGCGCCACGGATCGGATGACAGCAGGAACAGCTCGAGTCCGACCACCCATTGCAGCGCGGCGATCGCCGCCTTTTCCGTATATGCGTAGGGGACGATGCCGCAGCCGGTTTCGAGCTCGACGTCCACGTTCACCCATTTGCGGCCTGTGCTCTTGTGCAGCAGGTACTCGACGGGACCATCGGCCGTCAGCGTGGTCGCGGCACCGAAGAGGACCTGCCCGACGTCGCCGGTGATGTTGGGGTGAGCGTTGATGTATTCGGCGATCTCGCGCGCGCCCGAGCGCCAGCGGCCCTCGGGATCGACGCCGTAGCTGTGAAACTGCAGATGCGTGAAATGGGCCCGGTGGCCGTCAACCGCCCGCATGCTCTCGAGCGTCGTCGATACGTTGCCGGCGATGCCGAGATTGTTGCAGTGCACGTGGGCGGCGTGCGGCAGGCGCAGCTGATTCGCCGCGCCGACGAGCGTCTCGAGGATGGCGCGCGGTGTCACGCGGCTCGATCCGACAGGCGTATCGAGCTCGATGCGGCCGCGGCGTCCCTGCTTCCACAGCTCGATGCCGCCGGGATTCACGACCTTGATGGCATACCCGCCGGCGGCGCCCAGCAGCCATGCCGCGTAGTCGCGGGCGGCCGCACCTTCGCCGGCGTCAATCAGCCGGAACAGGTAGTCGTCGTTTCCCATGAGCACGAAGAAGCCCGCGTCGACGATCGGCGTGTCGTCGAGCTCGGCGTGCGACAGCCTGGCCGTCAGCGGCGCGACGGCGGCGTCGAACACCGTCGTGTACCCGAGGCCCGCATACCGGTAGCCTGTCGTGAACGTCGAGGGCACCGTCCCGCCGGTGCCCGAGCGCGCCAGCGGCTGGTCGTCGAGGAGATCGGGCCTGGGTGCCGGATCCGCGTCATGCTCCTCCGGGAGCAGACGACGCGCCAGGTTCACGCTCGAGCCGGCGACGTGGGAATGGATGTCCACCCCGCCGGGCATGACGATCATGCCGCGCGCGTCGATCCTTGGCGCTCCCGCCGGAAGTGAGGCGACGATGCGACCGGCGTCGATGCAGATATCACGGACTTCGCCGTTGACGCCGTTGGCAGGATCGTAGACGGTCCCGCCCGCGATTCGCAGGCTCATTGCGGGCGGGAATTCAAAATGCAAAATGCAAAATGTAAAAGAGTCGTGTGCCGTCGCCGGGTTTGCATTTTGAATTTTGAATTTTGCATTTCAGGGAACTACGACGGTCGTGCGGTCCACGGATTTCATCTCCCCGACCATCAGCTCGTGCGCGTAGTTCTGCTGCTGGCAGACGTACTCGAACAGCTCGGTGTTCGCCTCCCAGCTCAGAATTACGCTGGTCGTCCAGCGCGCGCTGTAGGCGCCCGGGTCGTCGACCGTCAGCGAGTACTCCATCGTGCTGTAGTCCTTCCGAGTCCAGCGCTCGATGGTGTGCAGCCGTTCGGTGTGCGGCAGGCCCTTGCGATCGAGCCAGAAGCCCTCGTGGAAGTGGGTCGTGTCGGAGACGAGCGTGTCGCCCTCCCACCACCCGATGGAATGGCCGTATGCGGTGCGCAGGCCGTTCACCGGATGCGTGCGCCCGTCCATATAGATCGTCCTGAACGTGTGGGGCCCGCCGATGTCGAAGATGTAGATCTTCTGCTGCTCGGGCAGCTCGAGGAACTCGACACCATACGGCGTTTGAAACTCACGCGCGACACCGGAGGGCTTGCAGCGCGTGTGCGGCTCGAGTTCGTTGACCTGGCGATCCGCGAACACACCGCGCGCCCATGGAAGAATCGGCACCTGATCGAGCGGTTTGATGGGGACGCCAGTGATGCCCGGACCCGGGAGCCAGACGCCTTTGTCCGCCGGCGTCGCGCCCTGCAGCAGCACGCGCCCGGTGGCTGTTCGCGGCGCCGGCCGCGGCGGTCCACCGCCGCGACGGGCGCGCTCTTGTTGCGCGATAACGCCGCCGATGACCTCCCGGTTCTGATCCTGTGCGACCAGCGGCGGCGTCCCGGCAACGGCCACGAACACGATCGCCGCGGAAAGAGCGGCGATCAAACCCGGTTTCATTTACTCAGATGCTTGTTCACCAGCTTGGTCATCTCGAACATGTTCACGGTCGCCTTGCCGCCGAAGACGGGCTTCAGCGTGGCGTCGGCCTTGATCATGCGCTTGTTCTTCTGATCCTGCAGCTTGTTCTTCTTGATGTAGGCCCAGAGCCGCTTGGTCACTTCGGTGCGCGGAATCGGCTTCGACCCGACCACCGGGGTGAGCTTGTCGCTCGGAGTCACCGGCGCCATGAACGCCGCGTTCGCCTTGCGGCCCGACGACTTCTTCTTGCCTGCGGTCTTGCTCTTCCCTCGTGATGCAGTCTTCTTCTTGGCCATGCGGCTCCTTTTCGATGGCACCCATCACTGGGTGCCCTACGTCCAAATGGGCGCCCTCGTCGAATGAGTGCGCTGCGTTCGAGCATGCTACTTCAGCACGCCCGCATCGTGAACGATTTTTCCATCGACAACCGTCATCACCGACCGGATGCGTCTGATCTGATCGTCGGGTACGGTGAAGTAGTCGTCGCTCAGAACCGCCAGGTCGGCCAGCTTCCCGGGTTCGATCGAGCCGAGTTTCTGCTCCATCCGCAGGAACCATCCGTTCTCCCGCGTGTACAGCCGAAGCGCGTCCTGCCTGGAGATCTTCTGGTCGCCGTTGATCAACTCCCCCGCCGCGTTGACGCCCGTCGTCGCGTAATACAGGTGGAGCCATGGGTTGAGCGGCGAGATGTGTGCCGAATCCGAATGCAGCCCGGCGCGGATGCCGTTCTCGAGCACCAGACGGAACGGCGACCCGTTGTTGGTGGCCGTTCCCTGCAGGTAGCGCCAGCCGGTGAGCTGCACGGCGGCCCCGATCGTTTTCAGGCGATTCAGCAGATCCGGTGTCGCAAACGGCACGTGCGAGATTACCCACCGGAGATCGGTGATGGGAAACTCGGCGTGCACCTTCTCGTATCCGGCCACTTCGTTTTCGAGATTGGCGAGGGTCAGGGCGTGGCTCTCGCTGCGCCACCGCGCCTCGGCCACCAGCTTCTGCGCGGCGAGCCAGACCTCCCCGACGCCGTCGCCCGGCGCGGCTGATTCCCCGATGCCGCCGGTCATCAGCATGTCGGAGCCGAAGAAGGGGAACTGGTTCTTCAGCCGCTCGCGCAGCATCGGCAGCTGCGGATCGTTCTGACTGGCTGAGAAGTTGGTCTGCAGCCGGATGAACGCCCGCCCTTGTCGATAGAGCTCCTGCCACGCGTCGTACATCCGGTACGGGTCGAACGCCGCCAGCGACTGGTTGGGAGCGATCGGCCCCGGTACGCCAAGGCCGACCTGATCGAGATGCGCCGTCAGGCCCAGTGCGGCGGAATATCGCCAGGCGTCGATGGTGCCCCGCATCTTCGATTCGAGCGTCTGCCGTTGACGCAGGCGGAACAAGGCGGTCGTCGACGGCATCCCGCCGGCGATGGCGCCGTTGTCGGCGACGGCAACGGCATTCGGCTCACGCTCGAAGAATGCCTTGCCGGCCGTATTCGTGACCGACGGGCCGTTGAACGTCTGCAGCAGGAAGACCGGGCGATCGGCAACCGCCTCGTCGAGCTCCTTCAGCGTCGGCAGACGCTTTTCCGCCCACATGTTGGTGTGCCAGCCGCCCATCGCGGTGATGAACTCGTTGGCCGGCACGTCGCGCCGCCGATCGGCGAGCGTCTGCTGGACGTCGCGAATCGATCGCGCATTCTCGAGGATCGTGTGATACCCGGGCCGGTTCCCGAGATTCACGAAATGGTTGTGCGCGTCGATGATGCCGGGAATCACCGTGCGCCCGCGCAGGTCGATCACGCGCGTGCCCGTCGCGCGTGACGGCATGCGTCCGCCGACCGCCTGGAACTGTCCGCTGCGAATCGCAACCGACTCGACGATCGAGCTGCGCGCATCCATCGTGTGGATGCGGCCGTTGGTGAGGATCAGGTCCGGAACCGCGGCGGCCGGCGCGACCGGCGTCTGTGTGAAGACGATGCGCGCGTCAGCCGCGATCGCCAGCGCGCCGAGCCCGGCAACAGACAGAAATCGCCGTCGATCAGCCAAGGACTCCTCTACTTGAATGCCAGATGCCGAGCGAAGAACGGAATGACCTTCTCTTCCAGCCGCTGCATCACCTTGTTGCCGTGATCGCCCTCATAGGTCTCGAACGTGTGCGGCACGCCGAAGCGCTTCAACCGCGCCACCATGACTTCGTTGCTCGCCAGCAGTGAATCCTGCAGGCCGATGTCGATCGCAATCGCCGTGTACTTCTTCAGGTTTGGAACGAACTGATCGAGCAACGCCACCGGCGAGTTCGCCGCGTACTTCACCGCCACCGCGGGCACCACCTCTCCGCTCTTCGTCGGCAGATCGAGATAGAAAGGCGGATTCTCCGGGTTGGGTGCCCATGCAGCGGCGCGAGCAAGGCTTCCCTGCGCGCCACGGTTGCCGCGAGCTTCCTCGATTGACGTGATCGACTCGGCTGCGGACGGCTGGCCGCCGCGGCCCTGGCGGACGGTGCCCTCGTTGAGGCAGCAGGAGCTCAACGCGTACATGGCCGCGAACACGTCGGGACGCTTCATGGCGATCTTGAACGTCCCGTAGCCGCCCATCGAGTGACCGCCAAGCCCGCGCGCCTCGCGCCGCGGAATCGTGCGGTAGTTCTCGTCCATGTACGCCACGAGATCGTCCGCGACGTAGTCCTCCCAGAACCCCGTCGTCGGCGAGTTGGAGTACATGCAGCCGCCGAACGCATTCATGCAGTTCGGCATCACGAGGATCATTTCCTTCGCGGCGCCGCCGGTGAACACGCGGTCGGCGACGACATGCAGGAGGCGCTGCGGGTTCGTGCCGAAGTAGCTCAGATCCGTCCCGGTATAGCCGTGCAGCAGGTAGACGACCGGGAAGCGGCGCGTCCGATCCGTGAGATAGCTGGGGGGAAGGTAAACCGAGACGTCGGGAGCGTCGGATTCCTTGAGCAGATTGCCGACGAGCGATTTGCCATGCACCGTGATCCGCTCCAGCTTCCCCTTGAGAACCGCCGGCGCGGCAGCGGGCGCCGTGTCCTGCGCGGCGGGTGCGGCGGCCTGGCCGGACACGCGCGCTCCGTTGAACGCGATTGACGTAAACAGCGCGATGGGTAAGGTGAGCTGCAGCGTACGACGTCGAATCATGGCCGAACTATATAGGTTGCCTGGGTGGCCTGGGTAGCCTCGATGGCCTGGGTAGCCTGGGTTGCCTCGATTCAGCGGCGAGCGCATTAAGCCAGGCCACTCAGGCTACCCAGCTACCCAGGCTGCCCAAGCCGCACTGCCAGCGACGCGATGGTTTCCGCCGTGGCCGGCGGGCCATCGATGGCACGGTCCAGTGGCAGCGGCACGTCATCCATGCGCAGCGCCGTGCCGGATTCGTGGATTCCGGCGATTGCGGTGTCGACGACGGCCGCCGCGCCGGCAAAGACGCTCTCGCTGGCGCGAGGCCCGATGGCGACCGCGGGAAGCTGGCTCATGGCTCCTGCGAGTCCAGGCGGCAGACGCGCGGCAGATCCCACCAGCAGCACCGCATCGACGCCGCCGCGAGCGAGCCGTGCCGCTGCCGCCTCGTAAGGGCGATATCGCGGGTAGCCGCTGGCAAAGTCAACAGCCATCGGATATCCGGTCTGGGCGGTGAGGCACGCGTCCGCACCCGATCGGTTGCCGCCCGCGCGCAGCGTGACGAGGGCGCTGCGGGTGGGGCCGTTGAGCGCCTGGACAAACGCAATCAGCGCCGCGCTGCGACCACTGTCGCGCGCGCCGTCACGATCGTCGGGTTCGACATCCGCAATGACTGCAACGTACTTTCCGCTCAGCAGGGTCTGCAGGACGGTTCTTATGTCATCCGATCGTGGGGCGAGCTTTGTCAGGCTCGCCTTCGCGGACCCGACAGGGCCCGCGCCACGATCACCATTCCAGCCGTTGATGTCCGCCGTGAGCTCCGTCAGCGTCGCGACCTCGCGGTCGGGCATCACCGTGAGCCGGAGATCCGCGTCCTCGGGTCCGCGCGCGCTGCCAACGTCTACCGCGACGACTTTCCGAGCGCTGCGGCTGCCGACATGCAGTCCCTGCACGTCTGGCGCGTAACGCGTCCGGAAGCGCGGATAACGCTGTGCAGGATCGACTCCCCAGAACACGACGACATCGGCGCGGTTTTTCAGTTCGCCCAGCGTTGCAGACGCGCGCCCGGTTTCCTGCGCGGCAAGAAGTGCCGCCCTCACCGTCGCGGACGTCACGGTGTCGATCGTCGCCCGCAGCGCGTCGGCGATCGCGATGGCCGCGCGCTGCGCTTCACACGAAATGTCGGGAGCCAGGTAGACGAGTGGGCGCGCCGCATTGCGGAGAACAACCGCCGCTCTGGCGAGCGCGTCGTCTACGGGACAGGCCTGACCGCCACGCAGCGCGCGCGATGGGACGCTGCCGTCACCAAACCATTCCACGCCGAGCGCGCAGGCGTGGACGGCGTCGACGATCCGGTTGCGTTCGATACGGAGCTGAATGTCGTCGCACGCGCAGCCGCACCCCAGGCACGTCGCCAGCATCCTATTTGCGGTGCTGGCCCAGGAAATCGAAAATCTGCGACGCGTACGTCAGGTACGCCTCGAGATGCGTGCCGCCGGGAACGGTGGCGTACACCGTCTCGACTCCGGCCGCCTTTGCCGCAGCGGCCATCCGCTGCGACGCTTCGATCGGATTCGACGTGTCCTGATCGCCGTGGATGACCATCAGCGCGACGTTTCCCTTCAACTTGTCGAAGGGATAGTTGTCGAACACGATCGGTCCCGAGCTGACGACGACGGCGGCAAACCGTTCCGGATACTTCGCCGCGAGATGAAGCGCGCCCGAACCGGACGGGTTCTGACCGTGCAGGTACACGCGCGATGTGTCCACGTTGTATTCCTTCGTCACCAGATTCATCACGTGCAGGACATCCTGCTCGGCGCGCTCGTCCTCCTGCGGCGTCCAGCCCGCCGCGGGCACCGACGGCGTGGGGACCCGTGCAATCGGATAGCGGCTGCCGTAGTACGGCTGGCTGAGCCCGCGATAGCCCATCGGAGTGACCACGATGTAGCCGCGCTGGGCGGCCTGCTTCACCAGGTCGTTGCCGGCGCGGTACGGGCCGTCAACCGTGTTGCCGGCGCGCAGCGTGACGAGCATCGGCAGTTTCTGCTCCGGCTTCCATGAGGTCGGGACGAACAGCCGGTACGGAATCGATTCGCCGGTGCCGGGGAAGTTGTAGATGCGGTACTGCTCTCCCGTGTGGCGATACAGCGGCGCGGCCGGATTCGGCTCGGGCGGAGGAGGGGCGGCGCCCCGGCCACCCGGCGGCGCCTGCGCGGCAGTCAGCGCGGCACTCGCGATCAGGAGCAATGCAATCATCACGCGCGATTGTGCAGTCACGGAAGCACCTCCCGCAGGCGGACCTGACAAGGTCCGCCCCACGAGATTCTACCTTCCCCATTACAATGCGCCTCATGGAACGCGCGTTGATCCTCGCCGTGGTTGCCGCCGTGGTCATTCAGGGCCAGGCGGTCAATTCTCAAGGTCAAACAATCAGACAGTATCAGCTCGAGCGCGACGGCAAGACGTTCCGGCTGGCAATCAAGTCCGTGCCGAGACCGACGCTCGCCAGCGGCCAGGTGCTGGTGCGCGTTCGAGCGGCATCGCTCAACCAGCGCGACCTCCTCGTGATGCGGGGACAGTACGGCGCAGGCGGCGCGGGCGACATGAACGGCCACATACCGCTCTCCGATGGTGCCGGCGAAGTCCTCGCGGTCGGCGCCGGCGCGCGACGCTTCAAGGTCGGAGACCGGGTGGCGGGCACGTTCTTCATGCGCTGGATCGACGGACCGCGCACGGCAGACGTCGCCGCCTCGGCGCGCGGTGGCGGCAACGTCGACGGCATGCTGTCCGAGGTGATTGCCGCCGACGAAAACAGTCTCGTTCGGATTCCGGATCACCTGACGTTCGAGGAAGCGGCCACCCTGCCGTGCGCCGGCGTGACCGCGTACCGCGCGCTGTTCGTCGAAGGCATGCTGAAGAAGGGACAGTTCGTCCTGCTGGAGGGGACCGGCGGCGTATCCATGTTCGGCCTTCAGTTCGCCGCGGCGGCGGGTGCCCGGCCGATCATCACGAGCTCGAGTGACGAGAAGCTCCAGCGGGCGCGGCAGCTCGGCGCCGCTGGAACCGTCAACTACCGCACCAACGAGAACTGGCAGCGTGAAGTGCGGGCGCTCACCGGCAATGCCGGCGTCTCGCACGTGCTCGAGGTCGGCGGACGCGACACGCTGCCGAAGGCGCTGGAAGCGTTGGCCTTCGAGGGACACATCGCACTGATCGGCGGCTTGTCTGGCTTCGCCAGCGACGTGCCGGTCGGACGGCTGATGGGATTGGGCGCATCGGCCTCGGGCATCTACGTCGGATCGAGAGCCGATTTCGAGGCGATGAACCGCTTCATCACCCAGCACAAGATCCGGCCGGTGGTCGATCGCGTGTTCCCGTTCGAGGAAGCGGCCCAGGCGTACGACTTCATGGACAACGGGAGTTACTTCGGGAAGATCGTGATCCGCGTCGGCAGCTGACTCGCCTGACTTGCAGCCACGGAGGCACCGAGGCACGGTGTTTCGAAAATCGAATTCTCCGTGTTTCCGTGTCTCCGTGGCCCGTTGGCGGTAAGTTCTAGTTCGCCTGCTTGGCGACTTCGCGGATGTCCGCCGCAGGCAGCACGATCGGCGGCGCGTTCGCGGCGTCCGCTTCGTTCTTGAAGCGCAGCACCACCCCGATAAACCGCCCGCGCAGATCGAACACCGGTGAGCCGATGATCCCGCCGGTCAGGACGTAAAAGGTTCGCGGCTTCTCGACAACGGCCTGCACGGATTGAAAAAGCGCCGTCGGCTGCCATCCGGCAAGTTCGGGCATCCGCTGCAGGACGAGGACCGAATCGATTGGACTGGGTTTCACCACCGCGGCATCGACGGCGGTCGCCGGCGACGCCAGCTTCTCGACCGGACGCAGGAACGCCAGATCCAGCTCCTTGTCACGCAGCACGACGCGCACCGGCACTTCGCGGCCATCCGGCATCCGGTAGCGAAGGTTCGACTGCTCGGTCGTGACGTTGATGGCTGCCGCGGCCGCACGGCCGCGTGACAACTGCGCCGTCATCAACTCGCTCGGATCCAGGGCGGTCAGCGACATCACGCCGAGACCCGAGCTGTCGAGCACCGTGACCAGCGCCTGGATCCGCTGGTCGGCCGTCGGCAGGTCCTTTCCGCCCTGGTTGACGCGCAGTTTCGTCGTGCCGAGCACGTACACGACCGCATCGCCGCGTTTGGCGATCAGATCGCGCGCGATCGCGCGGTCTTCCTGCGTCTGTGCGTCGGCCTGGCTGGCCAGGCAGAGCATCGTCACTATCAGCCGCACTACCAATCGGCCGCTCATCAGTCCTCCGGCTATCGCCACGCGGGCTGCACGTCGAGAAAGAGGGATTTGACGCCGCGGCGCACGAACACCACGACGGAGGAGGGACGCGTCGCGCGAATCTCTTTCAGGCGCGCCGCCAGATCCTCCACGTTGGCCACGTCGCGGCCGTCGATCGAGAGAATCACGTCGCCCGCCGACAGCCGGCCGAGCGACGCCCAGCTGCCGTTGGTGACGCTGTCCACGAGAACACCTGCTGTGTCGCGGTCGAGCCGCGGATCGCGGCGGTCGGCATCGGCAAGGTCGCGCGCCCGGAAGCCGAAGTCCTCGTCTTCATAGCGCTTCATCTCGCGCGCCAGCGGCGGCGCGGCCGCCAGCGTCACCGGCACCGCGATCTCCTTCCCGTTGCGGCTCACCGTCAGCGGCACGGTGGCTCCGATCGCGGCGCGGCGGATCGCCGCGGCAAAGACCTCCTCGTCGGTGGGCGCAGACGCGCGCACGGCCTGTCCGTCCACCGCCAGGATCACGTCGCCCACCTGCAGCGGCAGCGTGGTGTCGTAGACCTGCGTCACACGCACGCCGGTACGGCCGGTCAAACCAAGCCGGTCCGCCAGCGGCGGCGTCAGCACCTGCACCGTCACCGGTACCCAGGCCTTGCGAGCTTCAGCCGGTGGTTCCTCGGCGGCGCGGGTTTCGACCGGCTCGACGACGGTGATCCGCCGTTCACGGCCGCGCTCGAACGTCACCAGCAGTTTCCGCCCGATGCTGCTGGAACCGATCGCCTCGAGGTCGGCCACCGACGCGATCGGCGTGCCCTCGACGTCGACGATCACGTCGTCGCGCAGGAGGGCCGGCCGTGCCTGTTCCATCGGGCCGCCGTTGCGCAGGCTGACAACACGCGCGCCAGCGGTGCCGGTGCGGCCGAGGCCGCGCGCTTCGAACGCGGTGAGGTTCGCTGCCACGATGCCCCATGCGCGCAGCTCGCGCGGCGTGGACAACGCCGCGGGCCGCTCAATCGGCGTCACCCTGACCGTCATCTCTCGCGAGGCGCGGATGACCGTGAAGACCGCGGGCTCGCCAATCCGCAATCCAAACAGGATCTGGTTGATCAGCGGCACCTGTTCGGCGAACTGTGCGTCCGTCGCCACACCGTTGACCTTCAGCAGCACGTCGCCGGGACGCAGACCAGCGGCGGCCGCGGGCGACCCGTTGGCGACCCACGAAACCAGCGCCCCGGTCCGGGCGTGTGCGCCGATGGTGGGCTGTACCTCGATGCCGGCCCAGCTCCGCCGAACCCGTCCCTCGCGGATGATGGTCTCCGCAACCTGCCTGGCGAGGTTGCCGGGAATGGCGCCGCTCAGGCCGAGGCTGATTTCGTTGACGCCGATGATCTCGCCCGCCATGTTCACCAGCGGACCACCGGAGTTGCCCGGATAGATGGCGGCGTCGTGACCGATCCAGCGCACGAGCGAACCGACGTCCTCGCCGTCCAGATCCAGGCTCGTACGCCCCGGCATCGTCATCTCGGTATTGCTGGCGACGCCGAGCGTCACGGATTGCGACAGCGCGCGCGGGCTGCCCATCGCGAGTACGTGATCGCCGCGCCGTACGGTCGAGGAGTCGCCGAACTTCGCACCGCGGAACGTCCGCGGCGCGGCCGGACGGAGCTTCAGCACTGTAATGTCGGACAGCGGATCAGTGCCGACGAGATCGGCCGGCACCTCGGTGCGATCCTCCAGCGTGCAGATAATGCGCCGCGCCCGGCCGGCAACGTGGTGATTCGTGACCACGTAGCCGTCGGCCGAGATGATGGTGCCGCTGCCGGATCCCTCGAGGTGCACTTCCCTGCCGTCGCGCGATTCGACGACAACGACGGAGATGCGCACCAGGCTCGGATACACCGCGGCGATCGCCCGATCGATTGCCGCGCGGTCCGCCGTCTGCGCGGCAGCCGGCGCCGAAAGGGTGCACAACACGAGCGGGATCGCCAGCAGCTGTTTCACGGTGCGCACACTGTCGATCAAACCGCTCGGGATCGTCAATACGGTCAATACCCTCTGGCTGGTCTCACTTGGGATAGCCCTTCGAGGCTTTCACTTCGAGCAGCTGCGCGGTGTGGCGCTCGGTATGGCCGCTGAGCATCAAGACCAGCTGATACGCGGTCGTCACCTGCGGCGGCGTGCCCGAGCCGTGCTCGCGCAGCGGATCCTGCGTGGTCCGCACGTACTGCAGCGTTCGCTCGCGCGTCGCCTCGAAGTCCTTGATCGCCTGCGCCCGGGGGACGACCTTGCCGGTCGGCTCGAGTTGCGCGGGCGCCTGGAACTTCTGGGTGCGATCGCGAACCATCTTCGAGATCACCGCGTCGCCAGCCGTGGACTGTTGCGCCGCCGGCAGAGCAGGAGTCTTGAGCGCAGCGGCGATGGCGTCGCGAAAGTACTGTTCCGCGGCGATGATGTGCGCCGCGCATTCGGCCACCGACCAGCGGTCCGGCGCCGGCTTGTGGTTCCACTGTGCGTCCGTTTTCACGTCAGCGATGGCGTCGAGGAATACGGTCCGCGACCGCTCGAGATCCTTGATCAACGCGTCGCGATCCGCCTGGGAGAGCGGCGCGGCGTTGAGCGGCACGGTGGCCGCGATAGCGAGGACCAGTGTCAGTTTTCGCATGCCCCGATTCTACGCCGCTCGTAGTGTCCGCCTTCAGGCGGACCTCCGTACAGGTTCCAGCCCGGCATAGACACGCGCGGCTCGACGGACCAGCAGGCGGTAGCAGGTCTCGCTATCGGCCGCGGTCGCGAAAACGGAGCAGATTGGCTGCCCCGGCCGAAAGCGCTCGCCGGCACGCGGAACATCGCGCACAGAGGAATCTTCCATCCAGCTCGAAGAGTCGCCGATCGATGCGGCGTGACGGGCATAGACGATCGCCTTGCCGACAACGCCGGAGCGCTCGAGGGCGGCGGCGCAATCGAGCGTCGGCAGAACGCCACCGCTGCAGGCAGCGACATGCGTGGGAAAGAACGGCATCGCGAACGCGCGCTCGGCGACTTCGATCGACGAAGACCACCGTGGATTCACTTCGAGCGGATACACAACGCGTCCCCGCGCGATGAAGTCGAGCCCGTTGAGACCAGCGAGACCAAACGTCGCGGACACGCACTGTGCCATGGCGCCGGCTGCCTCGAATACAGCGGCGCCGTCAGCGAACTGCCGATCGCCAAGAGGGGCGAGGATGCTGCCGCAGTAGCGAAAGCCGGCAGCGCCGAAGTTCGCATCGCCGACGAGCTGACGGGAGAACCCTATCGCAACACACGCGCCTTTGGCCGCAGCAAAAACGAGCGACCCCGGCGTACCGTCGATCCTTTCCTGTAAATACCAGCCGCGCGGGATCGGTCCCCGCCGCCATTCGCGAATCCTTGCTCCACCGCCGGAACGAAACGGTTTGAGCAACCAAGCGTTCGAATCGTTCGAATCGTTCGAGTCGTTCGAATCGTTCGAGTCGTTCGAGTCGTTCGAGTCGTTCGAGTCGTTCGAGTCGTTCGAGTCGTTCGCGTTCAAGAGACGCGGCACCGCGACGCCGTGGCTTCTCAACGCCCCGGCAAGCACAAACGGATCGCGGACGAGCCGGAGCGTCTCCGGGGCATTGCCGAGAAGCACACGACGAGCCGCGAGCGCGGCGACGGCCCGGGGGTGATTCTCGAACGGCGACAAATAGACGACGGCGTCACACGGGAGGTCACGGGCCACGCGTGCCATCGCCGGCGCGGTCGGCGATGCGTTGAAGTCACGCGCGACGGAGAGTGCACGAACGGTCGGGTGCTGATCGCGATCCGCAAACGCGTCGATCGTGGTGACGGAAAAGCCGGCGCGGGCGGCAGACTCCGCGGCCGCGCGAGTCGACGTACCGCAGATGAGGATGTCTCTCATCAATTCAAAATGCAAAATGCAAAATGCAAACTAAAACACTGGCGTTGGTGGTTTGCATTTTGAATTTTGCATTTTGCATCTACACAAGCCCCAATGTCCGTCGCGCGTGCTGGGGCGAGATGACATAAAGGTGATCCAGCACCGTGCCGGACGCCTCACGGATACCCAGGTGCTCGATGAGCGCCGCTGCGGCGCCGCCGGCGAGTCCGTCCGCCATCAGCGCCGCGCCGTGTGCCGCCTGCATCGCGGACACGCTGATTCCGCGCAGGACTTCGACCGACGAAACGGTGGCGAGACGCCGCAGCCGCCGGCTCACGTCTTCGTAAACGTCAACTGATCGCGCCACCCGTCCCGAGAGAATGACTTCCGTGGCGTCGGGCGCGGCGACTCGCAGCGACGCGACGGCCTTGACTGCGCCCTCGAGATACGCCTCGCGCGCCCGCTCGACTTCAGGTCCAGAGCCGGCCAGGTCCGTGTCGCCGGCGATCGCACCGAATCCACCCGCGAAAATCATCGATTTCGAGACGCGACCGGCAAGAAACGCGACTTCGCCGTCGAGCGCTCCCGCCGCGCGAACACCAAGCGGGCCGGAAGACCCGCCAAGGCCGTCAACGATGCAGCCTCCCTGCACTGCGACCGCCGCAGTAAACGCCCCGCCGAGCTCCAGCAGAACGAACGCTGTCTCGCCGATCGCGCATGCTCGCCGCTCCGCCTGCTCCTGGACCGCCAGCGCCACAGCGCAGACCTTGTCCGCAGTGCCCATGTCCACACGATTTACCTTCCGGTGCGCCGGGACGGAGGCCAGGTGAACGACGCCCGGCGTGAGCACGACCGGAAGCCCGGAGCGGGCCAATGCACGGAGCAGCGTGCGCAGACCGCCGATGCCGCCGGGTTCCCCTTCGGCGGCGAGAAAGGCCAGCCGGAAATCGTTGTCTGTGAGGTCAGCCGCTGAAATGCACGGCAGCCCATAGCCCGAGGGTCCGACGATGAGATCGACCTGGCCGGTTTCTTTCAGACGCGCGACGAAGGCCGCGGGATCGCGGAGCGCATCGGCGGTCGGGAGCGATTGATCGAGGAAGAGGCGGCCGTTATCGAGACCGCAGATGTCGATGCTGACGGTGCCGGGATCGATACCAATGACACGCGGCATGGGGGGCG
>DASTBV010000120.1:0-2034 GCA_035711805.1 Vicinamibacterales bacterium | reverse complement strand
AGCGACGTCAATGCAGATGGGCATGATCGGCCTCGGACGAATGGGCGCGGACATGGTACGACGCCTGATGCGCGGCGGCCACGAATGCGTCGCTCACGACATGAACGCGGACGCTGTCGCGCGATTGTCGAACGAGGGTGCTCGCGGCGTGTCGTCTCTCCAGGAGTTCGCCGAGACTTTGGGGAAGCCGCGGATTGCCTGGCTGATGGTCCCCGCGGCGGCTGTCGAGCAAGTGGTACAGGAACTGTCGCGGCGACTCGAGCCGGACGACATCATCGTCGATGGCGGCAATTCTCACTATATCGACGACATCCGGCGTGCGAAAACGCTGGAGACGCGGGGCATTCACTACGTGGATGTCGGCACCAGCGGAGGAGTCTGGGGGTTCGAGCGCGGATTCTGCCAGATGATCGGCGGCGATCCGGATGTCGTCAGGCACCTCGACCCGCTGTTCGCGACGCTCGCGCCGCCGGTCGATTCGGCGCCCCGCACGGCCGGCCGCGAAGGCGCGAACACCGGGACGGCCGAACGTGGATACCTCCATTGCGGACCTTCGGGCGCCGGTCATTTCGTCAAGATGGTCCACAACGGCATCGAATACGGAATCATGGCTGCGTATGCCGAAGGCTTCAACATCCTGCGGCATGCGAACGTCGGAAACCGACCCCAGGGATCGGATGCGGAGACCGCACCGCTTCGGAGCCCGGATTTCTACCGGTACGACTTCGATCTTCCCGAAATCGCCGAAACGTGGCGCCGCGGCAGCGTCATAGCGTCCTGGCTGCTGGATCTCACGGCCGGTGCACTGCTGACGGATCCAACCCTCGACGGATTCGCGGGGCACGTGGCTGATTCAGGGGAGGGCCGCTGGACCATCGCCGCGGCGATTGACGAGGGGGTGCCGGCTCACGTGTTGAGCGCGGCCCTCTACGAGAGGTTCAGTTCGCGCGGGCAGGCTGATTTCGCCGGGCGCCTGTTGGCAGCCATGCGCTACCAGTTCGGTGGCCACGTGGAAAGTACACGGCCGCGAACGCCCGGCAGATCACAACGCCATGACTGAAGTCTCGGCGAGACATCGCCAGCCGAGTCGTGTGCGCCTGGTCGTGGCGGATGTCGACGGTACGCTCGTGACGCCTGACAAAATCGTGACCCCACAAGCGCGTGCGGCTGTTCGCCAGGTCATGAATACGGATATCGCTTTCACCATCACGAGCGGACGACCGCCAAGGGGGATGAAGGCACTCATCGACGATCTCCAAGTGCGGTCTCCGATCGCGGCATTCAACGGTGGGCTGTTTGTCCGGCCGGATCTCTCGGTCCTTCACCGATATGTGATCTCACACGAGGCCGCGACGTCGGTGATCGACATCATGACGAGAGGCGGGCTCGACGTGTGGCTCTACACGGACAACGACTGGTACGTGAAGTCGCGTCACGGGCCGCATGTCGATCGCGAGGTGTGGACCGTCAAGTACGACCCGACCGTCATATCGACGTTCGACGGCGTGCAAGGTTCTATCACCAAGATCGTCGGCGTTACCGACGACGCAGAGTTGATGACCCGTTCCCTCGAAGAGATCCGTCGCAGAAGCGGCGATGTGGTGTCTGCGGCGCTTTCGCAGCCGTACTACCTCGACGTTACTCATCCGAAGGCCAACAAGGGCGAGGTCGTCAGTGCCCTGTCCAAGTGGTTGGGAATCCCGACTGCCCAGATCGCGACTATCGGGGATATGCCGAGTGACGTGCTCATGTTCGAGCGCAGCGGTGTCAGCATCGCGATGGCGAACGCCAGCCACGATGTCCAGCGCGCCGCTATGTTTGTGACGTCGTCTAACACCGACGACGGGTTCGCGCGTGCCATCGAACGGTTCGTGCTTGGCGACGCGCCAGACCGTGACGAACAGCAGTCCGCTGGGCTCGAGCATCGGAGCCAATCGTGAAGGCGGATGTCAGGGTCTTCGCCAACGCCAGGGAATTGAGTCTTCGAGCGGCGGAAGCCGCAGTGAGGACGATCAGTGAGGCAGCGCGACGCCG
>DASTBV010000119.1:0-34376 GCA_035711805.1 Vicinamibacterales bacterium | reverse complement strand
CGCCTCGTTCTCGAGGCGGTGACGCTCATCCCGAAGCGCTTCCGGCGCGAAATGAAGAACCTTGCGCTGGTGGTTGAAGACGAGCCCGCCCCCGAGCTGCTGGCGGAAATGGAAATCGAACCGCCGGACTCGCTGTACGGCCTCTATCAGGGCACCCCCCTGCCCGAGCGAACGTGGGGATTCGGCAACACACTTCCCGATCGCATCACGCTCTTCCAGCGTCCGATCGAGGAGGACTGCGACGACGAGGACGAGATCCGCGCCGTGATCGGCGAAACGCTCATTCACGAGGTGGGTCACTACTTCGGCATGAGCGAGGAAGAGATCGAGGAGATCGAAGAGCGCTACTGGCGGGGCGAGACGCTGGGGCCGGACGAGGACGATGACGAGGACGATGACGAGACCGTCTAATGCAGGATTCTGAATTCAGAATTCAGGAGGCGTTCTGCATTCTGCATCCTGAATTCAGCATTTCATCATGACTCCCCTTCCGCGCGCACGGAAGCGATTCGGACAGCATTTCCTGGAACCTGCATGGGTGGCCAGACTGCTTGGCTCGCTCTCCCCTTCACCGGACGACGTGTTTCTCGAAATAGGACCGGGCCGCGGGGCGCTGACCGCTCCGCTCGCGCCGCGCGTGCGCCGGGTGATCGCTGTCGAGATCGACCGCGACCTCGCGGACTTCCTTCAGGAACGGCTGCCGCCGACCGTCACGATCGTTCAGGCCGACTTTCTCGAGGTGGATCTCGAGCGGCTGCTGGCGGGTGAGAACCCGGTGCGGGTGGTCGGCAACCTCCCTTACAACGTCTCTTCTCCCATCCTCTTCAAGCTGCTCCACGCCGCCGGACACGGAGACGTGCTTGCCGATGCGACGCTCATGCTGCAGAAGGAGGTCGCCGATCGGCTGGCCGCGGCTCCAGGGACCGCCGACTATGGCAGCCTGGCGATCCAGGTGGCCCTCCTGGCGGACGTCGAGCGCGTGCTGACCCTGCCGCCCGGAGCGTTCCGGCCGCCGCCGACGGTCACATCGGCGGTGGTGCGGATGCGGTTCCGGCCGCCTCGCGTGGAGGTCGGGAGCATGGACGCGTTCGAGCGCATTGTCCGCGGGGTTTTCCTTCAGCGCCGCAAGACGCTGGCGAACGCCCTGAAGCCGGTCGCAGATTCGTTCGGCCGTTCCGCCGCGGAGTTGCTCGCCGTTACCGATCTCGATGGCAGGAAGCGCCCGGGCGAACTGACGCTGGAGGAGGTCGCCCGCCTCAGTCGAGCTGTGCTATAGTTTGCCCCGAAGTCGTTGATCCTTCCATAGTTGCGGGCGGTCCCAGCCGCCCTTGGTCCGACGCCGAACGCCGCGCTGGACACCACGTGTCGGACGTGACCTGCCAGGGTCCTGGACACGTAATTTGTCGATGAGAGCTTCGCTGGGCTTCGAATGAACCAGTCCGCCGTACCCGACGTGTCCGCCTCCGCCGCAGGGCGGCTCCGGCGAGACCTCGCCGAAGCGCGCCAGGAATCCTCGCGCGAAGGCGGGTCGCCGGCGACGCTCGAGGTCATCCCGCTGGGAGGCCTTGGCGAGTTCGGCATGAACATGATGGCGCTCACCTGGGAGGACTCCACGATCCTCGTGGACGCCGGCGTCATGTTCCCCGACCCGGATCAACTTGGCGTCGACCTCATCATCCCGGACCTGACCTACGTCGAAGCTCGCCGCGCCAACGTCAAGGCGCTCGTGCTCACCCACGGTCACGAGGATCACATCGGCGGCGTGCCGCACGTCATGCCGCTCTTCGACGGCCCGGTGTACGGCACCGCCATGACGCTGGCGCTCGTCGAGCCGAAGCTCGAGGAGCACGGCATCGACTGGGGCGAACGGCTCAAGCCCGTGGCCCCGCGCCAGACGGTGACCGCCGGGCCGTTCACCATCGAATTCATCCGCGTCACGCACAGCATGCCCGACTGCGTGGCGCTGGCGATCACGACTCCGGTCGGCGTGATCGTCCACACCGGCGACTTCAAGATCGATCAGACGCCGCTCGACGGTCAGTACTTCGACCTCCACCGCTTCGCCGAGCTTGGCCGGCAGGGGGTCCTGGCGCTCTTCGCCGACAGCACGAACATCGACCGGAAGGGGTTCACGGGGCCGGAAACCGAGGTGATCGAGGCGTTCGAGGAGCTGTTCACGAGTACCCACGGCAAGCTCGTGGTCGCCGCCTTCTCCTCGAGCATCTACCGCATGCAGGTGCTCGTCGACCTGGCGGCGCAATTCGATCGCAAGGTCGCGTTCGTCGGCCGAAGCGTGGTTCGCAACGCGGAGATCGCGCAGCGGCTCGGGTATCTGCGCGTTCCGTCAGGCGTCCAGATCCGCGACTCCGACGTCGGCAGCTACGCGTCGCAGGACGTGCTGTGCGTGACCACGGGTTCGCAGGGCGAGCCGCAGGCGGCGCTCTCGCGCATCGCCATCGACGACCATCGCTTCGTGAAGCTCGCGCCGGACGACGTGGTCGTGCTGTCGGCGCGCGCGATTCCCGGGAACGAAAAGGCCATCGCGCGCACGATGAGCCACATCGCCCGCCGCGGCGCCGACGTCATCACCCCGGAGATGAAACACGTGCACGTGTCGGGGCATGGCTCGGCGGAGGAATTGAAGCTCGTCATCTCGCTCATCCGCCCGCGCTACTTCGTGCCGATCCACGGCGAGTACCGGCAGCTCGCACAGCATGCGCGGGTGGCCAAGCGCGTCATGTCCGGTCCCGATCGCGAGCTGCAGGTTCTGCTGGCCGAGGACGGCGACATCATCCAGTTCGACAGGCACGGCGCGCGGATCGCCGACAAGGCGCCGACGGGTCGCGTCCTCATCGACGTGACGCGTCTGGGCGAAGTGGGCGACGAGGTCCTGCGCGACCGCCGCCACCTTGCCGGGGACGGGCTGGTCGTCGCTGTTGTCGCGATCGGCCGCCACGACGGGTCGCTGGTCGGCGAGCCGGAACTCGTGGCCCGCGGCTACGTCGTCGACGAAGGTCAGGCCGACTCGCTGTTCCGCGACGCCGCCCGAGTGATCGCGGAGTGCATCGAGGCCTCCAGTCACGAGGAGCGGACCGATCAGGGCCTCATGACTGAAAAATTGCGCGTCGAGCTGCGCCGCTTCTTCAAGAAGCGCTCCGGCCGCCGCCCACTGGTTCTCCCCATCCTGATGGAGATCTGACGTGAAGGAGTCGACGTTATCGCGCCGCCTCAGCGAGTTTCTGGGCGTGGCGCTTTTCGCGGTGGGGCTGATCTGGCTCATCTCGCTGGTGAGCCACGAACCAACCGACCCGGTCTGGTTCTTCACGACCGGCGCGGCCAACGCACCGGAGAACTTCGTCGGCCGTGTCGGGGCGTTTCTCTCGGAGCTGTCGTTCCAGCTGTTCGGGTATGCGGCGTATCTGATTCCGGGCGTCATGGCCGTCATCGGCTGGCACTACTTCTGGTGCCAGAAGCCGGACGCGGTGTACACGAAAGCCACAGGCGCGGCGCTGCTCTTCGCCTGCTCCAGCGCATTCCTCAGCCTCGTCCTCGGCAGCGCCGAAGTGGCCGGCAAGTCGTTCCACGCCGGCGGCTCGATCGGCGGCTGGCTTGCCGCCGTGCTCGCGGATTATCTGAATCGCACGGGCTCGATCATCGTCCTGCTGACGCTGACGGTGCTCGCCGTGATCCTGTCCACCCAGTTCTCGTTCGGCCGGATGTCCGCCAGCCTGCTGGTGATGCTGCAGGATCTCGGCGGCAACGGGCTCGGCTACGTCCGCGAGCGGCTCGAGCTGCGCAGGAAGGAACGTGCGCGGCGCGAGCTCGTGGCGCGGCAGGTGAAGAAAGGCGCGCCCGTTGTCGCGCGGCCGAAGAGCGACGAGGATGACTTCGCGCCACGGCCGGTGAAGCCGTCGCGGCCGGAGCCCGCCGGCGATGCGGAGCCGGCGGCCCGTCCGGCGCCGCCGGTGGTCGCGCGCAAGAAACCGGAAGCGCCTCCGCTCCCGTTGCCAGACCCCGAGCCGCTCAAGGCGCCGGCGCAGCGCCGCGGCCAGTTCACGCTGCCGCCGGCGTCGCTGCTGGATGCGGCCAAGGCCGAGCGGAAGATCGACGAACGCGAATTGATGGACGCGTCGCGGCAGCTCGAGGAAAAGTGCCGCGAATTCGCCGTCGAGGGCCAGGTGGCCCAGATTCACCCTGGACCCGTCGTCACGACGTTCGAGTTCAAGCCGGACGCCGGAGTGAAATACAGCAAGATCACCGGCCTGGCGGATGACCTCTGCCTCGCGATGCAGGCCGAATCGGTGCTCATCGACCGGATCCCCGGCAAGTCCACGGTCGGCATTCAGATCCCGAACCCGAACCGGGAAGCGATCTCGCTGCGCGAGCTGCTCGAATCGGACGCCTATCAGCGATCCGCGTCGAAGCTGACCCTGGCGCTCGGCAAGACGATCCACGGCGAACCCTATGTGACCGATCTGGCCACCATGCCCCACCTGCTCATCGCCGGGTCCACCGGCACGGGCAAGTCGGTCGGCCTGAACGGGATGCTCACGAGCATCCTCTTTCGTGCGACGCCGGACGACGTGCGGATGATCATGGTGGACCCGAAGCGGCTCGAGCTCGGGATGTACGACGACATTCCGCATCTCCTGACGCCGGTGGTGGTCGATCCGAAGAAGGCCTCGAACGCGCTGCGATGGGCCGTGCGCGAGATGGAAGAGCGCTACAAGACGCTGGCCGCCGAGGGCGTGCGGAACATCGAGCAGTACAATCGCAACATCCGCAACGTCATCGCGGAGAAGGGCGCCAACGATCCCGACGCGCCGCGGCCGCTGCCCTTCATCGTCGTGGTCATCGACGAGCTTGCCGACCTGATGATGGTCGCCGGCAACGAAGTCGAGGAATCGATCTGCCGCCTGGCGCAGATGGCGCGCGCGGTGGGCATTCATCTGATCCTGGCCACGCAGCGGCCGTCGGTGGATGTCATTACCGGCCTGATCAAAGCGAACCTGCCGTCGCGGATTTCATTCCGCGTGTCGTCGAAGACCGACTCGCGGACGATTCTCGATTCGAACGGCGCCGAGCAGCTCCTCGGCAAGGGCGACATGTTGTTCCTGCCGCCGGCCTCGTCCCGCTGTCTGCGGCTGCACGGTCCGTACATTTCCGAACAGGAGAGCGCCCGGCTGGCCAGCTTCCTGCGGAAGCAGGGCAAACCGGTGTTCGACGAGACGATCACCGCCGACGACGAGAAAGCCGGGCCGGGCGGCATCGAGTACGAGAAGGACGAGCTCTACGACGAGGCCGCGCGCATCGTCGTCGGCACCGGCCAGGCGTCCATCTCGTATCTGCAGCGCAAGATGCGGATTGGGTTCAGCCGCGCCGCGCGGCTCGTGGACATGATGGAGGCCGAAGGACTCGTCTCGGCCGGCACCGGCGGCAAGCCGCGCGAGGTGCTGGTCGATCGCGGGTACTTCGAGGAAGTCGATGCACAGCTCCGGTAGGCGCATCATCGCCGTCGCGATCCTGACGGCTCTTGCCGCCGTCACGCTGCACGGTCAGTCGTCCGATCCGGCGGCCCTGTTCCAGCAGGCGCTCCGCCGTGAAACGCTTCTCCGGCAGGAGCTGGCGGCCGCACGTCCGGGAGCGCCTGGCGGCGTCCTGCTCGAGCGGATTCGCGTGCTGATCGGCTCGTACGAGGACCTCGCCCGGCTCTTCGCAAAGAGCGAGAGCAGCGATGATTCGCTCTCGCATGGCGGGATGCTGGCGGCCGATGCGTTTGCGCAGTTCGGCGAGGGCAGCGACCGCGAGACGGCCCTCCGTATGCTGCGGTCCTTGTCCGCGCGGTTCCCGGCGAGCGCACTGGCGAAGACGGCCGCGGCCCGTGTGAGGACGCTCGAAGCGGCGAAGCCCGGAGCGGCAATGGCCACTGCTGCCGCGCCGGTGTCCCCGTCGGCTCCGCCTCCCTCGCTGCCTGCCGCACCTGCCCCACCGCCCGCGCCGGCCGTCTCCGCGAAAGTGCCGCCGTCCGGTCCGGTCACGCTGCGCGATATTCGGCGCGAGGTGCTGCCGGAGACGCTCCGCGTCACGCTGGAACTGGATCGTGAGGTCTCGTTCCACGACGAGCGCATCGACGGCCCGCCGCGTGTCTTCGTGGATCTGGCGAACACTCGCGCCGCCGAGGCGCTGAAGGATGCCACCATTCCGTTCCCCGACGGTCCGGTCAGGCAGGTGCGAGTGGGCCGTCAGCTGAATTCACGGACGCGGGTCGTGCTCGACCTGAACGGCGCCGGATCCCACAGCGTGTACGCGCTGTACAACCCGTTTCGCATCGTCATCGATCTGCAGCGAACGGCCTCGGCGCCGGCTGCCGTGGTGCTGCCGGCACACACCGCCCCGCTGGCGAAGGCCACCCGCGCGCCGGTCGTCATGGCCTCGAGCGTCAGCCGGACGGCGCCGCCGCTGACTACGACTGCTCCCCTGCGCGACACCGCTGCAGAAACACGGACGGCACCGGCAGTTCCGCCACAGAACAGCAACGGCAGTTTCTCGCTGGCGCGCCAGCTCGGACTGGGCGTCACCCGCGTGGTCATCGACCCCGGCCACGGAGGGCACGACCCCGGCGCCCGCGTCAACGGAATCTCGGAGGCGGGGCTGGTCCTCGAGGTGGCGACGCGGCTCGAGGAACTCTTGAAGAAGCAGAACGTCGAGGTGGTGCTCACCCGCCGGACGAACGACTATGTGGCGCTGGAAGAGCGCACGGCGCTGGCCAACCGAAGCGACGCCGACCTGTTTCTGTCCATTCACGCCAACGCGAGCACCGCCCAGTCCGCCCGTGGCGTCGAGACGTATTTTTTGAACTTCGCCTCGAACCCTGAAGCGGAAGCCATTGCCGCACGCGAGAACGCCGGGTCGGCGAAGAGCATGCGGCACCTGCCCGACATCGTCCAGGCGATCGCGATGAACAACAAGCTCGACGAGTCGCGCGATTTCGCCACGATCGTGCAATCGACGTTGTACGATCAGCTCCGCAGGACCAACAAGACGCTGAAGAATCTCGGTGTGAAGCAGGCGCCGTTCATGGTGCTCGTCGGCGCGCGCATGCCGAGCGTGCTTGCCGAGATTTCGTTCATGAGCAACCGCGCGGAAGCGACGCTGCTGAAAACCGATCGCTACAAGCAGCAGATTGCCGAGGCGCTGTCGGCCGGCATCATGCGGTATCAGAATTCATTGAAGAGAGCTGCGGCGCCGCCCCGCGCCGAATAGCGCGTACGTAGTGTCCGCCTTCAGGCGGACCTCAGCACCCTCACGTAGTGTCCACCTTCAGGCGGACCTCAGATTTGCAGCCGAATGTGCGTGTGCGGGGCTTCACCTGGAGGCGTGGAGGCGTCGCGCCAGCGCTTGTAAAGAATCATCCCGCCAGCCACGATTAGGCAGCCGATCAACGCCACCAGCAGGAAGATTCCGGCCACCGCAAACATCGAGAGAACGACCTCGATGCTGATGTCGCGGCTCTGCTCCGATTTCGTCGACAGGTCGACGACGATAGGTTTCTGCGCCAGCAGGGCGAGCATCGGATTCAGCCTCGTAAATTCAGCTTACTCCACGTCCCCGCATCGAGCGCGAGCTCGACGAGGGTCCGTACGCCGACGCCCGTCGCGCCCTTGGGCTGATATGGCTTCGCGTCTTCCGCCCACGCAGTGCCGGCGATGTCGAGGTGCGCCCACGGAAGATCGCCGGCGAACTCCTTGAGGAACAGCGCGGCTGTAATCGAGCCGGCAGGCCGTCCACCGGTATTCGAGAAATCGGCAATCTCGCTCTTGAAGAGCTCCTTGTAGTCGTCGAACGTCGGCATCGGCCACGAGCGGTCGCCGGCGCGTTCCGACGCGCGGCGCACCTGCTCGACCCAGGCCGGCGGGGTGCCGAACAGCCCGCTCGTGCTCTTGCCCAGGGCGACGACACAGGCGCCGGTCAGGGTCGCCAGATCGACGAGGTGCGTCGCGCCGAGCTGACGCGCGTACCACAGCGCGTCGCCGAGAACCAGGCGCCCTTCCGCGTCGGTGTTCAGCACTTCAACCGTTTTGCCTTCGGCGCTCCGCAGGACGTCGCCGGGCTTCAGCGCACGGCCGCCCGGCATGTTCTCGGTCATTGGTACTAGAGTCAGACACCGCACGGGAACATTCAGGCGCGCGATGGCGGTGATTGCGCAGATCGCCGCCGCGCCGCCGGACATGTCGTCCTTCATCCGGTCCATGTCCTGTGCAGGCTTGATCGAGATTCCGCCCGTATCGAACGTGATCCCCTTGCCGACGAATGCCAGCACGACGCCGGGAATGGCGTTCGCCGGCTCGTAGCGCAGGACAACCAGCCGCGGAGGCTCGCTGCTTCCGCGGGCGACACCCAGCAGCAGCCCCATGTTCAGCGCGGCAATCTTCGTCTCGTCGAGGACCTCGACGCCGAGACCGGCCGCCGTGCCGATGGCCTGGCCGTGCTCGGCAAAGGCCCTGGGTGTGAGCGCATTGCCCGGCTCGTTCGAGAACGCCCGCGCCTGATTCGTCAGCTCACCGATGACGCGCCCGCGTTCGACGGCGGTCTGCGCCTTCAGGCCATCCGGCAGGCTGATCTCGACGTGCTGCAGCCAGCCCCATTTGTCGTCGTTCGTCTTGTACGAGCCGCCGTCGAAGTTCGCGTGGCAGACGCCCTCGGCGATCACTTGTGCCGCCGTCTCTGTGGCGATGCGCGATGTGCCCGGCACGAACGCCAGCCGCTGGATGTGCCGCTGGCGGGCGTGGAGACCGGCGGTCGTCGCGAGGCGGCGCAGCCGCTCGGCCGTCCAGTCTCCGGACTTCCCGGCGCCGATCAGCAGGGCGCGGCCTGTTTTCCAGCTCGACGCGATCACCGGCGTGGTGAAGGCGTCGTACAGCTTGCCGCGGAACTCGCCGCTGGCGCGGGCGCGAGAGAGGGCGCCGCCGCAGGCCTCGTCGAGCCAGGCAGCGTTGCCTGACGTGTCGCCCGACGACGTGTCGCCTGAGGCCGCCGCTTCGAAGATGGGAACAACCAGGAGATCGGCGTCGAGTTCGTCGGGCCGGCGCGCGCTGAGCGCGACCTCCGGCGTCGTGTAGGCGCTACGCATCACGTGCAACTTGTCTCAAGAAAGCGTGGTCGGCTTGTTCACACGGGGGTTCGGGCTTAGAATCGTCCTAACCACCCCCCAGGGGACACATCATGATCCAACGACGCCGCGCGGGTTGCCTGACTTTCGCACTCGCCACAGTGCTTACCACGCTGGCGCCGGACGTCCCTGCGGACGCTGGACAGCGCGCCGCCCAAGACAACAAGAAGCCCAGTGTAGCACTCAGAGCGACGCCTCCCGTGGGATTTGCGCCGCTGAAAGTGCGCATCGCCGCTGAACTGAGAGGCGGAGCGGACGACTACGAAGATTTCTACTGTGCAACCGTCGAATGGGATTGGGCGGACGGCACGACCTCCGGCACCAGCGAGGACTGCAACCCGTACGAGCCGGGAAAGAGCACCATCCAGCGCCGGTTCTCCGCCGAGCACACCTTCCGCCAGGGCGGCGAATACGACGTCGTCTTCCGTCTGAAGCAGAAGAACCGCGTCGTGGCTTACAGCAAGGCGATGGTGCGCGTCAGGGCGGGCATCCAAGACGACGTTGATCCGTAACCGCCGGCAATGACGGGCGACGCCGTGACAGGCGATACAGTCGCCTGGCGCCCAAGCCCCGAATACATCGCTCACAGCCGCCTCACGGCGTTCATCAGCCAACACGGGCTGCGCGACTACGGCGATCTCCTCGCCCGTTCGACCGCCGATCCCGAGTGGTTCTGGCGGGCCGTGCTCGACGATCTCGCCATCGAGTTCTACGAGCCGTACACGAAAATCCTCGATACGTCGCGCGGCCTGCCGTGGACGCGCTGGTGCGTCGGCGGACGGATGAACATCGTCCACAACTGCCTCGACAAGTGGATGGGAACGCCGGTCGCGGATCGCGATGCGCTCCGCTGGGAGGGTGAAGAGGGCGAAACCCGGCGCATGACGTATGCCGAACTCCGGCAGGCAGTGAACGAGTGTGCGGCCGGCCTGCGGGCGCTCGGCGTTCAGAAGGGCGACCGCGTGGCGCTGTTCATGCCGATGTGCCCCGAGCTGATCGTCGTGTTCTTTGCGGTGATCAGGCTGGGCGGCATCGTGCTTCCCTTGTTCTCGGGTTACGGTGCGGACGCGGTGGCGACGCGCCTGCGCGACTCGGAAGCAGCATTGCTCGTTATCGCCGACGGATTCTGGCGCCGCGGACGGCATGTGCTGATGAAGCCGGTTGCGGACGAAGCTGTCGCAACCGCGCCGTCTGTCCGGCATGTCGTCGTCGTTCCGCGGCTCGGGATCGATGTCGCAATGCACGCGCGGGACGTCCGGTTCGCAGACATCGTTCAGCCGGGAGCCGGATGCCTCAACGAGCCGACGGACGCCGAAGATCCGCTGATGCTGATCTACACGTCCGGAACGACCGGCCGGCCGAAGGGCGCGGTCCACACGCACTGCGGGTTTCCGATCAAGTCGGCGCAGGACATGGCGCACTGCTTCGACGTCCACGCCGGCGAGACGATGTACTGGGTCAGCGATATCGGCTGGATGATGGGGCCGTGGGAAATCTTCGGGATGACGCTGCTCGGCGGAACGTTCGTGATCTACGACGGCGCGCTCGACTACCCCGCTCCCGATCGTCTCTGGTCGCTCGTCGAACGGCACCGCGTCAATATCCTGGGCGTCTCGCCGACGCTCGTGCGGTCGCTGATGCGCCACGGTGAGGAGCCGGTTCGCCGCCACGACCTGTCGTCGCTGCGGATCCTGGGCTCGACCGGAGAGCCGTGGAATCCCGATCCCTGGCGCTGGCTGTTCGACGTTGCCGGCGGATCGCGGCTGCCGATCATCAACTACTCGGGCGGCACCGAAGTGTCTGGCGGACTGGTGGCCGGCAACGTGCTGACGCCGCTGAAGCCGGCCGCCTTTGCCGGCCCGCCGCCCGGCATCGCCGCCGACGTCGTCGACGATCAAGGGCAGAGCGTCCGTAATCAGGTCGGCGAGCTCGTCGTCCGCGCGCCGTGGATCGGCATGACGCGCGGCTTCTGGAAGGACGATCAGCGATATGAAGAAACCTACTGGTCGCGCTTCCCCGACGTCTGGGTTCACGGCGACTGGGCCGAGATCGACGAAGACGGACTGTGGTACATCCTCGGCAGGTCCGACGACACGATCAAGATTGCCGGTAAGCGCGTCGGCCCGGCGGAAGTCGAATCCGTGCTCGTTGAGCATCCGGCCGTCATCGAAGCAGCGGCGATCGGCGTTCCCGACGAACTCAAGGGTCAGGCGCTGGTCTGCTTCTGCGTCCTGCGGTCCGCCGACGCGGCAGCGCCCGACCTCGCCGGCGACCTGAAGGCGCTGGTCGCGTCCCGGCTCGGGAAGCCGCTGCGGCCCGAGCAGATCGAGTTCGTGGCCGATCTCCCGAAAACGCGCAACGCCAAGGTGATGCGCCGCGTGATTCGCGCGGCGTATCTCGGCCAGCCGCCGGGCGATCTCTCGTCGCTCGAGAACCCGCAGGCGGTGGCGGAGATCGAAGGACGCCGTCGCTGAATGGCAGCGGCGTGTTACCGTTGACCGCGGTGTCCGAGTCGCTCGCAGTCGTCATTCCGGTCTACAACGGCGCCGCCACGCTTCCCGCCCTGATCGAGCGCCTTCTCCCGGTCGTGCGCGCGAGCGGCGCGCCGTACGAAATCATCCTGGTCAACGACGGCAGCCGCGACGGCAGCTGGGCGGCGATCGAAGCGCTGTCCGGACGGCACCCCGAGATCCGAGGCATCGATCTGATGCGCAACTACGGGCAGCACAATGCGCTGCTCTGCGGCATCCGTGCGAGCCGCCACGACGTCATCGTCACGATGGACGACGACCTGCAGCAGCCTCCGGAGGAGATCCCGCGGTTGCTCGCGAAGCTCGCCGAGGGCCACGACGTCGTCTACGGGACTCCGGAACGGGATCAGCATGGGCTCTGGCGCAGCATCGGCTCACGCATTGCCAAGGCGGCGCTTGCCACCGCCACGGGCGGAGCTGTCGCGCCGATGGTGAGTGCGTTCCGGGCCTTCCGCAAGACGGTCAAGCCTGCGTTCGAGGAATACCGCAGCCCGCTGCTCTCGATCGACGTGCTGCTCACCTGGGCGACGACCAACTTCGCTGCCGTTCCGGTTCGAACCGATCGGCGCCAGTCCGGTGGATCGAATTATCGATTCCGGTCGCTGGCCCGCCACGCCATGAACCTGATGACGGGATTCAGCCTGATCCCGCTGCAGCTGGCAACGCTCGTCGGTTTCGCCTTCACGCTGTTCGGAATCGCGATTCTGGCCTTCGTCGTCGGCCGCTACGTGCTGAGGGGCACAACCGTCGCCGGGTTTCCGTTTCTCGCCTCGATCGTGGCCATTTTTTCCGGCGCGCAGCTGTTCGCGCTCGGCATTCTCGGCGAGTACCTGGGCCGGATGCACATGCGGACCATGGATCGGCCGGCGTATATCGTTCGAACGGCCACGGCGCGATCGGACGCGTGAGCGGCGCATGCCGCCGGCGCCGCTGACCGCGGTCGGGCGGCGCCCGGACTAGGCCTTCGTCCCTGGTGCGTGGTCCATGGTCCGTCCGTTGTCCTTCGTCCTTGGTCCGCCTATTTCGCATTGGTACCGCGCTGCAATCACCCAGGGGACCAAGGACCAGGGGACCAAGGACGGACTCAGGACCAAGGACGGACACGGCACGAAGGCCGAAGGACCAAGGACTGTTGTTCTACACGACCTCCTGCACGAACGACTTCACCGCTTCGATCACGCTCGTCTGCTCGTCGTAGGAAAGATCCGTATAGAACGGCAGCCGGACGATACGCTCGCTGACGTCTTCAGCAACGGGACAATCGCCCACTGCTCCGCCGAAGCGCGCCCCCATCGGCGACAGATGCAGCGGGATGTAATGAAACACGGCGAGGATTCCGTGGCTGCCGAGGTAGTCGAGCAGCGCTTTGCGCGACGCAGCGGACGGCATCAGCAGCGCGAAGAGATGCGACGGATGCTCGGCACCATCCGGCACCGCGAGCCGGCGGATCTCATGTGCCGCACACCACTCGGTCAATTCGGTATCGTAGCGATTCCAGATGGCCCGTCGTCTGGCCTGGATGTCCGCCGCGTTCTCGAGCTGAGCCGCGAGCATCGCCGCCTGCAGCTCGGAGCAGAGATAGTTGGAGCCGAGGTCCACCCAGGTGTACTTGTCCACCTGACCGCGGAAGAACCGGCTGCGGTTGGTTCCTTTTTCGCGCGCGATCTCCGCCCGCTCGACGAGCGAGAGGTCGTTGATCAGGAGCGCGCCGCCCTCCCCGCAGGTGACGTTCTTCGTTTCGTGGAAACTCTGCGTGGCCAGCGCGCCGAACGTGCCCAGCGATCGGCCTTTGTATGTGCCGAAGAGGCCGTGAGCGTTGTCCTCGATGAGGATCAGATTGTGGCGCGCGGCGACGTCGGCGATCGCGTCCACGTCGCACGCGACGCCGCCGTAATGCATGACGACCACTGCCCGTGTTCGCGGCGTCACGAGACGCTCCAGCGCCCGTTCGTCGATATTCAGCGTGTCGGGGCGGCA
Organism: Vicinamibacterales bacterium; assembly: GCA_035711805.1. Classification (GTDB taxonomy): domain Bacteria; phylum Acidobacteriota; class Vicinamibacteria; order Vicinamibacterales; family UBA2999; genus Gp6-AA40. Next base: position 20,699 of record DASTBV010000119.1, on the reverse strand, counting down.
GTCCGCGAACACCGGACGCATGCCGCGCATGGCGAACGCGTTCGCGGTGGAGACGAAGGTGAACGACGGGACGATGACCTCGTCACCCGGCGCCCCGTCGACGAGGATGGCGCAGATCTCCAGGGCCGCGGTGCAGGAACTCGTCAGCAGCACCCGGCGCGCGCCGGTCAGGCTCTCCAGCACCGACTCGCACCGATGCGTGAACGGACCGTTGCCGGACAGTCTGCCGCTGCTCACGGCGTCGGCAAGCGCGCGCGACGCCGCGGGTGCGGTGGTCGGCCGATTGAAAGGTACGCGGAACGTCATCGTCTTTCGTCGCGGAACCATCGATGGTACCAAAGCGCCACGTCGATGGTGTTGAATCCTTCGCTCTTGTACAGGCGCAACGCGGCAACGTTTCGCCCGGCCGTGACGACGGACGTGCCGGTCACGCCTGCCGAGGCAAGCGTGTCTGCCGCGCTGCGGAGAAGGTCACGGCCGATGCCCTGGTTTCGATATCGTGCGTGCACGGCAAACAGGCCGATGCGGGCAAGGCGACCGGCCGTGTCGGTCTCGGCATCGGGCGCTTCCAAGTGGAGCGTCACGTATCCGACCGGCGTATCGTCCCGCTCGGCGACAAGTACCTGATCCGCGTAGCCGCGGACGCTGTTTTCAATCCAGGTCGCATAGAGCTCGTCGCTTCGGGCCGCGTCGAAACGGCTGTCCGCATGAAACCGCGTATCGCGGTGCGCGGACGAGGCGATGTCGCGAAGCGCCGGAATATCGCGCGCGGCTGCGGGTCTGACGTGGCCGCCGACGTCGCCGCGGCCCGCCGCAGCAGACCGCGCCAGCGTCACGCGCACGCCGACCAGCTGAAAGCCGCCCGCGTCCAGCTGCTGGATCGTCGCCGTGTCGTCCGGCGCACCGAGGAAATACAGACAGTCCGTGCCATGCGACCGGCACCACTCGAGCATCGCGTCCCGCGTCGGCGCGTCGAGGCGCGAAGGAACGGCGCGCGCGATCGAGAGGCCGAAAAACCGCGAGTCCCACGGGAGCGCTTCACACAGCGCGGAGCCACCGGCCATCGCTAGTCGCGGCCGCTCATCAGCTCGGCGCGCCATTTCGCGGCGTCGGCAAACACGCGGCTGACCGCGTCGCCACCGCGCAGGTCTGCGCGCAGTTCGGAAAGCCGGGCGATCAGCTGGTCGAGCGCCTCCGCCACGGCATCTGCGTTCGTGGCACACACGTCGCGCCAGGTCTCGGCGGGGCTCGACGCCAGCCGTGTCGTATCCACCAGCCCCCGCCCTGCCAGCCGCAATGCGCCTCCCCCCGCGCCGCTGCCGATGACGTCCATCAGGGCGCTGGCCGTGAGCTGCGGCAGATGGCTGAGAAATGCCATCACGCGGTCGTGCTCGGTCGCGTCCATGGTGGACGGCCGCGCCCCGACGCCGCGGGCGAATTCGAACAGCCGTTCGAGCACGGCGGCAGGAGTCGATGGCGCCGGCGTGAAGATCCAGGGGCGGTGCCTGAACAGGTCGGGCCGCGCGAAGCCAAAGCCGCCCTGCTCTGCTCCGCCGATCGGGTGTCCGCCGACAAACGACGAGCACGCCAGCGCCGCGGCGGCATCGACGATTCCACGCTTGGTGCTGCCAACGTCGGTGACGATGGCGGCCGCGGGCAGCCGCTGGGCGATCTCGGCCAGCAGCTTCAGGTTCTGGCGAACCGGTGCCGCGAGGATGATCAGATCCGCGTCGGACGCGTCGGCGGCGCTGTCGGCGGAGCGATCGATGGCTCCGCCGCCGAGCGCGTGGGCCAGAACGGCTTTGCGATCGACGCCGGTCAGGCGCGTGGCGGGCCACCGTTCCCGCACCGCCAGCGCGATCGATCCGCCAATCAGCCCGAGGCCGACGATCGAAACGGACTTAAAGGGAGGCTCGGCCAAATCCCAAGAGCCCTACCTCGCCCAGCCGCGCCGCGAGACGGGCTCCAGACAGATGCTCCTGCCAATCGCCGGCGCGATGATGCGCAGTTCGGCCATCAGTCGATCGAACTGCGACGGAAACATCGACTGCGCCCCGTCGCTCAGCGCCCGGTCGGGATCGTTGTGGACCTCGATGATCAGCCCGTCCGCGCCCGCGGCAACCGCGGCGCGCGCCATCGGCGCCACCATGTCGCGGCGGCCGGCGCCGTGGCTCGGGTCGGCGACGATCGGCAGGTGGCTGAGCTTCTTGACGACGGGAATCGCGGAGATATCGAACGTGTTGCGCGTCGCGGTCTCGAACGTCCGGATCCCGCGCTCGCAGAGGATCACGTCGTTGTTGCCGCCGGCCAGGATGTATTCCGCCGACAGCAGCCACTCCTCGATGGTGGCGGAGATTCCGCGCTTCAGCAGGACGGGCTTCCGGTGGTAGCCGAGCTCCCGCAGCAGCGTGAAGTTCTGCATGTTGCGGGCGCCGACCTGGAAGATGTCGCAGTATTTTTCGATCAGCTCGATCTGGCTGATGTCCATCACCTCGGAGATCAGCTTCAGGTTGTGCGCGTCCGCCGCGCGCCGCAGCATCTGCAACCCCTGCTCGCCCAGGCCCTGGAAGCTGTAGGGCGAACTGCGCGGCTTGAACGCGCCGCCGCGCAGGATCTTCGCGCCGGCCCGGCGCACCGCCGCGGCGGTCGCCATCACCTGCTCATCCGTCTCCGCGGAGCACGGCCCGGCCATCATGATGACTTCGTCGCCGCCGATTCGCACATCGTCAATCGTGACGATCGTGTCGTCCGGCTTGAAGGTCCGGCTTGCGCGCTTGTACGGCTCGGAGATGCGCAGCACCTCGTGCACGCCGTCGAGGATCTCGATCAGCTCCTTCTCGACTTTGTGCGCCCCGACCACGCCGAGCACCGTCCGCGTGGCGCCGGAGGAGCGGTGCACGTCCATGCCGAGCTCGATCAGCCTGGCGATGACCGAATCAATCTGCGCCTCGGTGGCGCGTTCCTTCATGACGACTACCATGGCTGTTTACCTCAGTTCATCCCGCTGCGAGCTTGCCTCGCGCTCGGCGCGGCGTGCTTCATCGATGACGCGTTCGAAAATCCTGACGACCGCCTCCGCCGTGAGCGGACCGGCCAGTTCCGTCGCCGACTGACGGACGCGCCCGAGCACCTGGGCCTCGCGCTCGGGCTGGTAAATCGGCAGGCCCGCCTCATGCTTCAGGCGTCCGACTTCCACGGCACACGCCACGCGCACGTTGAGCAGCCGGACCAGCTGCTCGTCGATCACGTCGATGCGGGTCCGCAGCTCCTCGATTGTCAGGACTTCAGCCAACGCACATACTCCTCTACCCGTCCATCCAGATCGTCCGATGCGCCCGCGTCGGCAATGACGCTGACGAGCGCGCTCCCGACCACCGCGGCGTCGGCCCACCGGCCAACCTCGCGCACGTGCTCGGGTTTCGAAATGCCGAAGCCAAGGGCCACAGGCAGGTCGCTGACGTGCCGGATGCGCTGCACCATCTCCTGCGCGCCGTCGGCAAGGCGATCGCGTACGCCTGTCACGCCCAGACGCGAAATCGCGTAAAGAAAGCCACTTCCGAGGGAGGCTGCCTTCCGGAGGCGCTCGTCGGTAGTCGTCGGGCTGAGCAGGAGAATTGTATCAATGCGCCGCGAGGCGAGCATGTTCCGGAATCCGTCGGCTTCCTCGATCGGCAGGTCGAGCACGAGGACGCCGTCCACGCCCGCCGCACGGGCCCGGTCGGCGAACCGCTCCGCCCCCAGCCTCAGAATCGGATTCGCGTAGCTGAAGATCACGATCGGCGCGCGCAGCTCCGGCCTGAGTCGCTCGAGCAGATCCAGCACGCGGGAGAGGGTGGTGCCGGACGCCAGCGCCCGCTCGGTGGCACGCTGGATCACCGGTCCATCGGCCAGCGGGTCCGAGAAAGGCACGCCGATCTCCAGCACGTCCGCGCCGGCGCGATCGAGTGCCTTCAGGATCCCTTCCGTGCGGGGCAAGTCGGGATCTCCGGCCGTCACATAGGTCACGAGGCCGGGAGCGGTCCCGCCGCGAAGGCGGCTGAAGGTGGCCGCGATCCGGCCGTCGGCCGACACGGACGACGTCATCGGAGCGCCTCCGCAACGGTCTGCACGTCCTTATCCCCGCGACCGGAGAGATTGACGAGCACGACGGTGCCGTCGGGGACGTCCTGGATCAGCCCGACGGTGTACGCGATCGCGTGCGCGGACTCGAGGGCGGGCAGGATCCCTTCGCTGCGCGCGAGGCGCTTGAAACCATCGAGCGCCTGCTCGTCGGTGACGAAGGCATATTCCGTTCGTCCGAGCCCGCGCAGCCACGCGTGTTCCGGCCCGACGGCGGGGTAATCGAGACCGGCCGAAATCGAATGCGTCAGCTCGATGTTGCCCGCCTCGTCCTGAAGGATGAACGTGCGCGTTCCCTGCAGCACGCCGGCACTGCCGCCCGCGAAACGCGCCGCGTGGCGGCCGGGCGCAATCCGCTCACCGCCCGCTTCCACGCCGATCAGCCGAATCTCTTTGTCGTCGACGAAGCCATCGAAGATGCCGATGGCATTGCTGCCGCCGCCGACGCACGCGACGACGATGTCCGGAAGCCGCCCGGCCTGCTCGACGATCTGCTGCCGCGCCTCGCGGCCGATCACCGACTGGAACTCGCGCACCATCAGCGGATACGGGTGCGGGCCGAGCGCGGAGCCGAGCAGATAGTAGGTGTCGTGGACGTTCGCCACCCAGTCGCGCATCGCTTCGTTGATTGCGTCCTTCAACGTCCGGCTGCCGGCATCGACCTGCCGTACGTCGGCACCCATCAGCCGCATGCGCACGACGTTGAGGGCCTGGCGGCGCATGTCTTCTGCGCCCATATAGACAACGCATTCGAGCCCGAGGAGCGCGCAGGCGGCGGCGGTGGCCACGCCGTGCTGCCCCGCGCCCGTCTCCGCGACGACGCGCGTCTTCTTCATGCGCTTCGCCAGCAGTCCCTGGCCAAGCGAGTTGTTGATCTTGTGCGCGCCGGTGTGCGTCAGATCCTCGCGCTTCAGAAAGACGCGGACGCGCGTGCCGGCGGCAAGGCGCCTCGCTTCATACAGCGGCGTCGGGCGTCCGACGTAATGCTTCAGGAGGCGCGCGAGCTCTTCCTGAAAGGAGGGATCCTCCCGCACCGCCAGATACCCGGCCGTCAGCTCTTCGATCGGCGCCATGAGCGTCTCGGGCACGAACCGGCCACCGTATTCGCCGAAGTAGCCGCGTGCATCCGGATCGCGGCGCCCGAACAGCGCTCGTTCTGCTGTCGCAGTACTCATCACTTCTCCATCGCCTTCAGCGCGTTGGCGAGAAACCGCGAGACCTTTTCCGCATTTTTCAGTCCCGGCGCGTCTTCGACGCCGGACGACACATCGATTCCGTATGGGCGCACGGCCGCAATCGCCTCCTCGACGTTTTCCGGCGTCAGCCCACCCGCGAGCACGACGCGGCGCCGGCGCGCGAGCGTCGCGGCCTTCGCCCAGTCAACCGCCTGACCGGTCCCGCCGCGCCGTTCCGGGTCGGCCGCATCCAGAAGCAGCGTCGTCTCCGCCGGCCACTCGGAGACGATGGCCGCCGATGTGTCGAGCGTGACCGAACGCAGGATCGGCCAGGGCAGTACCTCGCCGTAGCTGACCGGCTCGTCGCCGTGCAGCTGCACGTGCGTCAAACGCGCCCTCTCCATCGTCCGGGCAATCCCTTCGCTGCTCTCGTTGACGAACACCCCTGCCGTGATCACCGTCGGCGGCAGCTCTCCAATGATCCCGGCCACCATGTCGGGATCGACCCGGCGCGGACTGCGCGGCCAGAACACGAACCCCAGCGCCGTGGCGCCCTGCTCCACTGCATGCTGCGCGTCCTCGATCCGCGTAATGCCGCAAACCTTGAGAAACACCGACACCCCTCTTTCCGATCGTGGCGCGGACCTCGCCGAAGCCTTTGGCATAGGCGGGTCACGTCCGCGCAGGCGAACCCGACAGGGTTCGCCCCACGTCCTTTGCGATCAAAGCCCTGATCGCTGCCGCGGGATTGCTGTCCGTCATGAACCGTTCGCCGATCAGGAACGCTCGATAACCAGCGGCCGAGAGCTTTTCCAGGTCCGCGCGCGACTGGAGACCGCTTTCGCTGACCGCGACGACATTCGCGGGGATCTGTCCGGCCAGCCGATACGAGGCCTCCACGTCCACCGCCAGCGTCCGGAGATTTCTGTTGTTCACGCCAATCAGCCGCGCACCGCTGTCCAGTGCCCGTGCGAGCTCTTCTTCGTCGTGAACCTCGATGAGCGTGGCGAGCCCGAGCTCTGCGGCGCGCTCCTGCAGGTGTCCGAGCGCGCGCTGCTCGAGCGCCGCCACAATCAGGAGCACTGCGTCCGCGCCGGCCGCCCGCGCCTCGAGGAGTTGATAGTCGTCGACAATGAAGTCTTTGCGCAGGAGGGGAACGCCGACCGCGGCACGAACCGCGGTGAGGTGATCCAGGGCGCCGTCGAAGAACGTTGGTTCCGTGAGCACCGACACAGCCGCGGCGCCGCCCGCTTCGTACTGGCGTGCGATCGCGACCGGGTCGTAGGTTGTCGCGAGCACGCCGCGCGACGGCGAGCGCCGCTTGCACTCCGCAATAACGTTGACCCGGCCGGCCGCGCCGAGCGCCGACTCGAACAGCGACCCGCGCGGATTGGCCGCCGCGGCACGCCGTTCGAGGCCCGCGAGTGGCTCGCGCTCGCGGCGGATCTCGACGATCCGCCCGGTCGCGGCGACGATCGTTCGAAGGAGGTCAGGGGCGGTCACGCGACGACCTCCGATGCCTGCGAGTGCTGGACCATGCGATCGAGGGTCGTCCTGGCCGCTCCGGAATCGAGCGCTTGACCGGCCAGTTTCACCCCCACCGAAACCGAGTCGGCACGACCGGCGACAAACAGTGCGGCCCCCGCATTCAGCACGACGACGTCCCGCGGCGCACCGTGCTCGCCATCGAGAATCCGGCGCACGATGGCGGCGTTGGCCGCCGCGTCTCCGCCTTTCAGCTCCTCGGGTGCCGCCTTCTGGAACCCGAAATCGGCCGGGTGTACGTAGAACGTGTGCACGGCGCCGTCCCGGCATTCCGACACCTTCGTGTAGCCCGTGGTCGAAATCTCGTCGATGCCGTCAGCGCCATGTACGACCCAGGCGCGCGCCGATCCGAGCAGCATCAGCGCCCGCGCGAGCAGTTCCGTCAGCTCGGACTTCGGCACGCCGACGATCTGCCGTGACGCGCCGGCGGGGTTCGTCAGCGGACCGAGAAGATTGAATGCGGTGCGAATCCCCAGCTCGCGGCGCGTCGGCCCGGCGTGCTTCATCGACGGATGGAAAGTAGGCGCGAAGAAGAATGCGATGCCCGCATCGTGCAGCGTCCGCTCCACGACGGCCGGCGACGCTGCCACGTTGACCCCGAGCTGCTCGAATACGTCGGCGCTGCCGCATCGGCTCGAGACCGACCGGTTGCCGTGCTTCGCGACCCTGACGCCGCAGGCGGCGACCACGAGCGCTGCGGCCGACGAGATGTTGAAGGTGCCGGAGCGATCGCCCCCGGTTCCGCACGTGTCGAACACATCTCCCGGCGGTTTCGACAGCTTGACGGCATTAGCCCGCATCGTCCTGGCGAAGCCGACGATCTCCGCCGGCCTCTCGCCTTTCATTGCCAGGGCGGACAGAAGCCCGGCCAGCGCGGCCGGAGGCGCCGCGCCGTCCATGACCTGCTGCATGGCGGCCGCGGCCTCATCGGCCGTCAGGTCCTCATGGCGCACGAGCTTCTCGATCAGCGGGGTGAACATCACAGATCCAGGAAGTTCCGAAGGATGCGGCGGCCTTCGTCGGTCAGGACCGACTCCGGATGAAACTGCACCCCGTGCACCGGATACGAGCGATGGCGCACGGCCATGATCGTGCCGTCCTCGCGCGTGCGCGCCGCCACTTCGAGCTCGTTCGGCAGATGGTCGTTCGCGATGACGAGCGAATGATAGCGGCCCGCGAGGAAGGGCTCGGTGATGCCGTGAAAGAGGCCCTTGCCGTCGTGCACGACCGTCGACGTCTTGCCGTGCATCGGCGTAGCGGCCCGGCACACGGTTCCGCCGTACACCACGCCGATCGCCTGATGCCCGAGACAGACGCCGAGGATCGGCACGCTCGGGCCAAAGCGGCGAATCACGTCGACGGAAATTCCGGCGTCTTCCGGGCGTCCGGGACCCGGCGAGATGAGAATCTGCTCGGGCGCCATCGCTTCGATCTCGCCGACCGTCACCTGGTCGTTGCGGCGGACCCGCAGCTCCGCGCCGAGCTCGCCGAGGTACTGCACGAGGTTGTAGGTAAACGAATCGTAGTTGTCGATGACGAGAATCATGTCGTCCCCTACAACCCAGCCTGCGCCAGCTCCAGCGCGCGGATGACGCCGCGCGCCTTGTCCCGTGTTTCCTCGTACTCCGCCGTCGGGTTGGAGTCCGCGACGATGCCGGCGCCGGCCTGCACATAGGCGCGGCCGTTCTCGATGAGCACCGTCCGGATTGTGATGCAGAAATCCAGGTTGCCTGCGAAGTCGAGGTAGCCGACGGCTCCGGCATATACGCCCCGCCGCCGGTTCTCCAGTTCAGCAATGATCTCCATCGCGCGAACCTTCGGCGCTCCCGACACCGTCCCGGCGGGAAAGCACGCAACCAGCGCGTCCAGCCGATCGTGCCTGTCGTCGAGCTTCCCTTCGACGATGGAGACCAGATGCATGACATGCGAATAGCGCTCGACCGTCATGTAGGTCGGCACCCTGACCGATCCATAGGCCGACACGCGGCCAAGATCGTTGCGCCCCAGGTCAACCAGCATCACATGCTCCGCGCGTTCCTTTTCATTGCGCTTGAGCTCCTCCGCCAGCCGCGTGTCCTCCTCTTCGGTCCGGCCGCGCGGCCGCGTTCCGGCGATCGGATGAGTCTGCATCCGCCGGCCTTCGACGCGGACCAGCATCTCCGGCGACGACCCGACGATCGACCGATCGCCGACACGGAGGAAGTACATATACGGCGACGGGTTCACATGACGAAGGGCGCGGTAGACCGTGAACGGGTCGGCGTTCAGCGCGGCTTCGAAACGCTGAGACAGCACGACCTGGTAGATGTCGCCCGCGGCGATGTACTCCTTCGCCGTCCGCACCATCTGTTCGAACTGATCGCGCGAGACATTCGACGACACGTCCAACGTCGACGCGTCGCGCGCGGAGGTCTTCGACAGCGCCCGGTCCAGCTCGCGCTCGACGAAATCGATTCGCGCGCACGCGAACTGGTACAGCGACTCGAGATCTTCGTCGCCGGTGATCCTGGCGTTCGCGATGATGAGAATCCGGTGGCGGACGTGGTCGAACGCAAGGACGGTGTCGAAGAGCATGAAGCCGGCGTCATCGGACTCGTCGGTCAGCGACTGCAGCTCGACCGGTTCGAACCAGGCGGCGGCGTCGTAGCCAAGGTATCCCACCGCGCCGCCGGTGAAGCGCGGCAGCCCGGGAACGAACGGCGCGTGGAATCCCGCCATCAGCTCGCGCAGCGTGGCGATGAACGGCTTGTCCGATTCCGACCGCTGGCCGGCGCGATCGACGATCGTCTTGCCGCCGCGCGCGCGCAGGATCAGAAACGGATCCTTCCCGAGGAACGAGTACCGCGCGACCTGTTCGCCGCCTTCCACCGATTCCAGCAGAAACGCGTAGTCCGAGTGCTCGGCAATTTTGAGGAACGCCGAGACCGGCGTCAGCATATCGGCGACGATCTCCTTGTAAACCGGGACGAACGTTCCGCGCTGCGCCAGATCCTTGAATTCGTCGAAACTCGTTATGTGCATCGGACGTTTACCAATCACAGGCCACGGAGGCACCGAGACACGGAGGCATAATGTTCATAAAGACTCTCCGTGTCTCCGTGACTCCGTGGCGTGCTGCCTTGCGATCGCATTCAGCATTACTTCTGGTTGCGGCCGTTGGCCGGTCCACCACTCGAACTGCCGCTCCGCCTGCGCAATCAGCATTGGCAAGCCGTCGAGCGTCTGACACCCCGCTTCACGCGCCTCGCGAATGAGCCTGGACTCTCCGGCGCCATAAGTGAGGTCGTACACCAGCCGACCCTCGAACGGACCGCCCGGCAGCGGCGACTCGTCCCTCATCGTGGGACTTCCGAGCGGCGTGCAGTTCACCAGGAGATCCCAGCCGTTGCGGATTGGCCATTCTCCAATTTCGGGGGCGGCGTAGTGTCCGCCTTCCTCGTCCGCCGTAGCGCTGTGCGCGTAGGCGGAAGGCGGACCAATGCGGAGCGATCCGGTCACCGCTTCTGCCTGCTCGCGGCGGCGCGTGTGAAGCGTCACGCGTGCACCGCGCGACAGCAGCGCCACGACGACGGCGCGCGCCGACCCGCCTCCGCCAAGGACCGCCGCGTGCGCACCGGCAAGCGGCCGGCCGAAGGCCCCCTCCAGCGGTGCAAGGAATCCGGCAACGTCGGTGTTGGTCGCCTCCCAGGTCTCCGCGGACCTGACAAGGTCCGCGCCACGATCGGTGTGGGGTCCACGATCGGTGTGGGGTCCACGATCGGTGTGGGGTCCACGATCGGTGTGCCGTCGGAGCGTGTTGGCGGCCCCCACCAGGCGCGTCAGATCGTCGGCGGCCGACGCGGCGCGCAGCGCGTCGCCCTTGAATGGAATCGTCACGCTGACGCCTTCGATGCCGAGGGCCGCGGCAAATTCGTCGAAGTCGCCGAACTCCGTCGTCTGCAGCGGCACGTACACGGCATCGATGGCGGCGGCCGCGAACGCCGCGTTATGCATGACGGGCGAGAAGGAATGCATCGCCGTCGAGCTGACGACGCCGAAGATGCGCGTCGCCGGACCAATATCGTGAAACCGGAACTGCGACAGCATGCGCCCGGCTGGAATCTGCCCCGGAGCGACGCCGTTGCCGGCGTAGCTCCACCGCGAGCCGAAGCGGGCGGCGAGCAGACGCGTCGGCACGCCGGCATCCCCCATCCCCACCACCACCGCGTCGCCGTCGCGTGCGATTGTCCGCAGCGGCAGCGTGTCGCGAAGTGCCCGAGGCATGACGGCAATCTTGATCACCGCTGCGCCGTAGCTGCGCATGTCGCGCGCGCGCGCTTCCACGTCGCGCGGTACGCCGTCGAAGTCGTGCGACGAAACGACCACGCGGGAAGGCGCGCGTTCGACGATGTCGGCGAAGCCGGGCTTATGGATCGCATGCAGCGCGGCCCACTCGACGTCTACGAACTCGGCGCCGAGCGCCACCGCTTCGGCCAGGATGCGATGGCGCTCCTCCTCGGACCCCGCGAACCGGCCGCCTTCCCACTGCGGACGGCAGGTCACCACGACGGGCTTGCTGCGGCCCGCGAGCGCACCAGCGACGTCCAGATCGGCGACGCCGTCCAGCCGCACTTCGACCATGTCGGCGACCGCGGCATCGCGCGCCATCCGGAGTTCGGCCGTCGACCGGCCCGTGACGGTTTCGCACAAGAGCGAGCTGGGCATAAAACAAAAAACGCCTCTCCAACCGGTCCGGCTGAAGAGGCGTTTCGAAGTCCTGAGTTGCGAAATTCTGTGTCTTAGACTCTGGCGTCCGCCCCTTCAGCGTGCAGTCCCGTACCACCACCAATAGCTGGCGGGAAACGGGCGCGCGAAGAAGCTAAAAGACGTCGTCACGTGTCTAAGAAAACGAGTGACGAGCGTAATGCACCACCCCGACGGGTGTCAAGGCTCAGGCCGCTCAGACCCTAGGAATTTCAAAGGTTTACCCGTATCATCAACGAGAGCCTGCCCAATGAATTACCGTGCTGGAGCCGCCCTTTTCGCGTTCGTGCTCTACCTTGCCGCCGGACTGCCCGCGCAGAGCCGCCACTTCCCGGTAGACGAGCTGCGTCCCGGCATGACCGGGGTCGGACGGACGGTCTTCGAGGGCGACAGACTGGACGAGTTCAAGGTTCACATCCTTGGCGTCCTCCGCAACGTCATCGGTCCGAAGCGCGACCTCATTCTCGCGCGGCTGGAAGGCGGTCCGCTGGCCAACGCCGGCGTGATCGCCGGGATGAGCGGGAGCCCGGTGTATATCGACGGTCGGCTGGTCGGCGCGGTGTCCTACTCCCTCGGCGAGTTCTCGAAAGAACCGATTGCCGGCATCACGCCGATTGGTGAAATGATCGCGGATGCGACCCTCTCGACGCCGCGGCGGCAGCTGCCGCGGGTCGAAGTCGCCGGACCGCTCACGCCGGAGAGTTTCCAGCAGTCACTGCGCCAGGCGTTCTCGCTGCAGCGTCCGTTTGCCCAGAGCCCGTCCGACGTTCAGGTCCTCGGCAACGTCAGTGCGGGGCTCGGCCCACTGCTGCGGCCGATTGCCACCCCGCTGACGCTCGGAGGTTTCGACCCTTCGGTCGTCGCCCCGGTGACATCCATCTTCCATGAGCAGGGTTTTGTGCCGACGCTCGCCGGCGCGGGGCAGTCCCCCACGGCTGCGCGAACGGCGCCGGCGCGGCTTCGACCGGGCGATCCGATCGGCGTCGCGCTGATCAGCGGCGACCTGGAAATCGGCGCCACCGGCACGCTGACCGACGTTGACGGCGACAAGGTCTACGGCTTCGGCCACCCGTTCTACGGGCTCGGTCCGACGCAGTTCCCGCTCACGCGCGCGTATGTCCATGTGGTGCTGCCCAGCCTGCTGGTCTCGCAGAAGATCGCCAGCACGGGCGAGGTGATCGGCACGATCTCGCAGGATCGAGCGACGACGATTGCGGGCACGCTCGGCGCGGGTCCGGCGATGATCCCGATCAAACTGACGCTGAACAACACCGAGCGCGGCTTCCGCCGGACGTTCAACATGGCGATGGTGAACGACGAACTGTTCACGCCGATCCTCGCCTACATGTCGATCCTGAACACGCTCCAGTCGTACGAGCGGCAGAACGGCGTCGGCACCTACGCCCTCCGCGGCAGCGCCAACATCAAGAACCATGGCGCGATCGCGTTCGAGGATCTGTTCACCGGCGATCAGCCGTCTGCCGGCGCCGCGGCGTCGGTCGTCGGCCCGATCAACTTCCTGTTGCGAAACTCGTTCGAAGGCGTCGAGTTCGAAGGCCTCAATCTCGAGATCGACGCGAGCGAGCAGCCGCGCAGCGCCACGCTCGAGCGCGCCTGGGTGGACGGCACGCGCATCAAGGCCGGCACGACCGTGGACCTCAAGGTTCTCCTGCGGACGTACCGCGGCGAGGAGATCACCAAGTCGGTGCCCGTCCGTATTCCGGCCAACGCAGCGGGCAGCGTGTCGATCATGGTTGCCGACGCCGCGCGGCTGTCGCAGTGGGAGGCGCGGGAACTGCAGGTGCAGCCGGCGCAGACACGCGGCGTTCCGCAGATGATCCGGCTCCTCAACGACGCCAAGAAAAACAACCGGCTGTACGTCCGCATGGTCACGCGCGATGGCGGGGCCGTCGTGCGCGGCGAATCACTGGCCGCTCTGCCGCCCTCGGTGCTTGCCGTCATGGAATCGGACCGCAACGGCGGCAGCTTCCGCCCGCTCCAGAGCGCCCTCAGGGGCGAATGGGAAATCGTGACCGGCCATGCGGTCACCGGCTCGCGCACGCTGACGCTTCCACTGGAAGAATAGATAGAAAGGCAAAGGGCAAAAGGCAAAAGGCAAAGGAGGATCAAAGGATGACATCTCTCTTTTGCCGTTTGCCTTTTGCCTTTTGACCTTTCACTTACGTCGATATGTCTCAACGATTTGCTGTCCTGCTTCTGATTGTCTGCACCGCGCTGTCGGTCGAGGCGGCGCTCCCCACCTTCTGGCAGGTATCGACCGAAGCAGACTTTCTGAAGGGAGAAGTCGAGAACCTCTCGATTGACTCCTACGGACGGCTGACGCTCGGACCGACCTCGACGCCGGTGTACGACTCGAGCGCACCGTTCATCTGGACGGCGGTCGCGCTGGCCGACGGGACCCTTTTCGCCGGCAGCGGCAACGAAGGTCAGGTCTACCGCGTCGATCCCTCGGGCAAAGGCAGCGTCTTTTTCGACAGCGAAGAGCTGGAGGTGCACGCCATCGCGCCTGTGCCCGGCGGCGGCATCTACGTCGGCACGTCGCCGCAAGGCAAGGTCTACAAGGTCGACGCAACCGGCAAGTCGTCAGTGTTTTTCGATCCCGACGACCGCTATATCTGGAGCCTGGCTGTCGACAAGTCCGGGAACGTCTTTGCCGCCACCGGCGACAAGGGCGTGATCTACCGCATCACCCCGGACGGCAAGGGAACGGTCTTCTACGAGACCAAGGCGACGCACGCGATGACGCTCGCCTTCGACACGCAGGGACGCCTGCTTGCCGGAACCGAGTCGCCGGGCCGCGTGTTCCGCATCGATTCCGCCGGAAAACCGTTCGTGATCCTCGACTCGAGCTTCAACGAGATCCGGACCATCCGCGTCGACAAGGACGGAACGATGTACGCGATCGCGGTCAGCAGCCGTGTCGCGGGAACCCCGGGCTCCACTCCTCCGCCCGCCCCCGACACGCCGGGGCCGACGCCGGTCGTCAGCGTGACCGCCGAGGTCACAGCCATCGGTATCGCGGAGCCGTCCGGCGGCGGCCCACCGCCGCTGCAGACCCCGCGCAGCACGGGACCGGTGACCGGGGCGATCTACCGGATCAGCAGCGACGGCGCGTGGGACCTGGTGTGGGAGCTCCGCGAGGACACGCCCTACGATCTCGCCGTCGAAGCCAACGGCAACCTGCTCGTCGCCACCGGCAACAAGGGGAAGATTTATCGGCTCTCGGGCGAACCGTATCAGCCGACGCTGGTCGTTCGCGCCAACGTCCAGCAGGTCACATCGATCCTCTCCGAACGCGACGGACGCATGCTCCTCGCCACGTCCAATCCGGGCAAGCTGCTCCGCCTGTCGGCCGCGCGCGCCGAACGCGGCACCTACACGTCCGATGTCCGCGACGCACAGACCGTGGCGGCCTGGGGCACGATTCGCTGGCGGACGCAGGCTCCGGCGGGCACACGCGTCGAAGTCTCGACGCGCTCGGGCAACACGCGTACGCCGGACGAGACCTGGAGCGACTGGGCACCTGCCTATACGAACCAGTCGGGCAGCGCGATCACCAGCCCCCGTGCGCGTTACCTGCAGTGGCGCGCGATCCTCGTCGGCGCCAAAGGCGAGTCGCCGCTGCTGACGTCGGTCTCGGCGGCCTATCTGCCACGCAATCAGCGCCCGCGCGTCACGTCGATCACCATCCATCCGCCGGGAACCGTCTTCCAGCGGCCGTTCCCGACCGACCCCGAGATCGCCGGCTTCGACGGCGACCTGCCGGATCGGCGCAACGCGGCCACGACACCCGGCTCCCCGCCGAATCTCGGACGGCGCGTGTATCAGAAGGGTCTGCGCACGTTCGTCTGGCGCGCGGAGGACGACAACAAGGACGAGATGACCTACGACGTGTTCTATCGCCGCGAAGGCGAAACGTCGTGGAAGGTCCTGCAGCGCGCGGTCATCGATCCGATCACCGTGTGGGACACGACATCGGTTCCCAACGGCAGTTATCTGCTGCGCGTCGTCGCATCCGACGCCGGCTCGAATTCACCCTCGACCGCACTGACGGGCGCCCTCGAGAGCAGCGCCTTCGATATCGACAACGCGCCACCGGAAATCACGATCTCGTCGGTGCGCCGCGAGGGGACGCGTCTCGTCCTCGAGTTCGACGTCCGCGACGAGTATTCCGCGGTGCAACGGGCCGACTATTCACTCGACGGCGACCGGTGGCAGACGATCTACCCGAAGGACGGCATTGCCGACTCGCGGGTTGAACAGTTCGAGCTGGTGCTGGAGGGCGAAGCGGCTGCGCGCGGTGTGATCGTCCGCGCGGCGGATGCGTTGAACAACGTCTCCAGCGCGCGCGGCGAGGCGCCGGCGAGCGCGCCCGCTGGAGCGGGATCAGGCCGTCGATGAGTCGCGCAGCGCTGCCGGCTGACCGCTGAGCGGCGGAGCGGCTGGTTCCGGCGCCGCCGGCTTCTGGATCACTTTCACGCGCGTTTCCACGCGGGCGGGCTGACTGCGGAACAAATCAGGCGCAGCGACCGTCGTCTTGGCGACCAGCCACACCATATCGACGGCCACGGCGTGACCGAGCGGCGTCTGCGCGGGGACGAACCGTGTGGTGTTCACGGCGTTGAGCAGCGCCATCTCCTGCGCCAGCGCCCGCGCCACCGCACGGCGATCCGCCAACGGCGTGTCGTCGCCGGAGAGCAGTTCCGTATCCGACAGGCTTCCATCACGGCCGATCACGGTGCGGAAGGCGTAGATCACGTCGTCTTCGGGAATCTGCTCGATTGTCCCGCTCGCGCGCATGCCGTCGTTTTCGCTCAACCGCGGGAACGAGATGCCGTTGTCTGCCGGACGGAGCGGACGCATCTCCGAGCCGGGGCTGCCAAGGGCTGAAATCATCGCCGCCAGTGAATCCGGTTCCTGGATGGTGGAGGCGCGCAGCACGCTGGTGGCCGCGGCCACGCACAACAGCACGGATGCCGTGGCGCCGAGCGCGGGCCAGAGCAGCCGGCTGTCGGTCACCATCTCGCGCACGCGGGACGCGAACGACTGCGCGCGCTCGGTGCGCACACGGACAAGCAGGCTTTCCGTCAACACCGTCAATGCGCCCTCGTCCACGTCATCCGCCGGCCGCGCGGCGGACGTCGCCCGCAGCGAGGCGCCGATGAGGCGCATGTCCTCCACACGGAGTGCGCACGTGTCGCACCAGCGGAGATGCGATTCGACGGCGAGCTGATCCGCCATCGACAGTTCACCGTCGATCAACCCTTCGAGCAGGGTTCGCGCGTGGTCGCAGCCGACGTATTGAGTCATGTCCGCAGCCCCAGCAATTCCGCTCGCAGCGACTGACGGGCGCGCGTCAGCCGCGACTTCACGGTGCCCACCGCCACACCAAGCGAAAACGCGATCTCCTCGTAGCGGAGCCCGTCAATCTCGCGCAGGACGAGGGCGGTCCGCTGATCGAACGGCAGCCGGTCGAGCGCGCGCCAGATCTTCTCCGCCGTCTCCTTGCTGGCCAGCGCCCGATCGGGAAGAACAGTCCCGCTCGATTCGAGCTCGCCGCATTGCTGCAGGTGCTCGTCCAGCGACACCTGGCCGGAGCGGTGACGCCGCCTCCACCAGCGCTGCCGGTTGCGCGCCTGGTTGATCACGATGCGATAGATCCAGGTGCGGAGGGCAGACTGCCCCCGGAAGCTCGACAGCGTTCGGAAAACTCTGAGAAAGACCTCCTGGGACAGATCCAGCGCCTCGTCGCGGTCGCGCAGAAGGTTCAGGGCCAGCGTGAAAACCATGCGCTGGTGGTCGGCGACGAGCTCCGCGCACGCCGTCTGGTCCCCCGCCGTGCAGCGCCTGATGAGGGCCGCTTCGCGGCTGTCGACTTCCGACCAGCTGAGGGCGCCGGCGTTCTTCATGCTTCCCGTGAGGACGTTTCCGGTTAGGGTCTCACCAGTAAAGGGCGTCTGCATGGAAGTCTACACCTTTAACCTTGGACACCGGGCGCCCCAGTTGGTTCCTGAGTCCGCTAATATCAGGCCAGTGAACCGGTTAGTCGTCCTCGTTACCACTGTTGCCGCCGTTGTCACGGCTACGGCGGTCGTCTGGATGGAGGTCCGGCAGGAACGCGAGTTCCGTCGCCTGATCGCGCTGGGCGACGAGGCGCTGGACGCCGAGCGCACATCCGAGGCGATCGAGCACTTCAGCGGCGCACTTGCCTTCAAGCCGGATTCGATGCTGGCCCACCTCCAGCGCGCCGAAACCTACCGGCGGCGCGGCGACCTCGACCTGGCCGCAGCGCTGCGGGACGCGCGCGAAGCCCATACCCTCGACGCGACGGCCCCGCAGCCAATCGAGCTCCTGGGTGACATCCACAGCGCCATGGGTCGCTACGGCGAGGCGGTCGGTTTCTACAGGCGATACCTTCAGCTGGACGACCGTGGCACGCGAGTCCTCTACAAGCTGGCGATGGCGCACGTGCGCGCCGGCCGGGCCGGGGACGCCATCGAGCCGCTGCGGCTGGCGATAGAGCTCGACGATCGGTCCGCGGAAGCGCATTACCTGCTCGGGCTTGCATTGCGCAACACGGGACAGGGTGACGAAGCGTTGCGGGAACTGAACCGCGCCGTTGCGCTGAATGGCGCGCTCATTGCTGCCCGCGAAGAATTGGCCGGCCTCCATCTGGCCCGCGGACGGCCACGCGAGGCCGTGGAGCAGTTCGAAGCGCTCGCGGCTCTGGACCCGCTGCCTGGCCGCCTGGTCGATGTCGCGCTGGTTCTCGCTCGTTCGGGTCAGCGTGAGGCTGCCGTCGTGACCCTCGGTCGCGCCGCCGAAAAGCATCCGGGCTCCCCCGCCGTGTTCGCGGCGCTTGGACGCGTCTGGCTGGAGAAGGCCGTTGCGGAGGATGATCCCGCCGCACTGCGCAAGGCGATGGTTGCCCTCGAGCCGCTGGCGCGCCGGCCCGATGCGACGAGCGAAGTGTTGGCGCTGCTCGGCGAGGCGCTGCTGCTGTCCGACCAGGTCACCAATGCCGAGCGTACATTGCAGCAGGCAGTCACTCGCCAACCCGTCGATCCCGCCGCCTACCGGCATCTCGCCGAAATCGCGCGCCGCCGCGGCCGCCCGGAAATCGCCCGGGATGCGGAGGCACGTTACGCCGCCCTTCGCCAATAAGCCGTGGGGCGAGCCTTGCAGGCTCGCCTCGCGAACCCGAAGGGTTCGCGCCACTGAACGCTAAGAGTGTCTTTGGGCCTGCGGATCCAGCGCATCACGTAGCCCATCCCCGAGAAAATTGAACCCGAGCACGAGCACCGCGATCGCCATGCCGGGAAAGATGGTCAGGTGCGGCGCTTCGAGCATGTGCGCGCGGCCGTAGCTCAGCATCGTTCCCCAGCTTGGCGTCGGTGGCTGGACACCGAGGCCGAGGAAGCTGAGCGCCGCTTCGGCGAGGATCGCGCCCCCCATCCCCAGCGTCGCCTGCACGGTGACAGCGGGCAGTGCCGTTGGAATGATGTGCTGGCCGAGGATTCGCGGAATCGACGCGCCGAGTGCCCGCGCCGCCTGAACGAACTCGAGCTCGCGGGCACGCAGAACCTGTCCCCGAACGAGGCGGGCGTAGCCGACCCATCCGATCAAGGACAACGCAATGATCACGTTCGTCAGACTGGGCCCCAGCACGGCGACCATGGCAATGGCCAGCAGCAGTCCGGGAAACGCCAGCAGGATGTCCATCAGGCGGCTGAGAATTTCGTCGACGATGCCGCCGAAGTAGCCGGCGATCGACCCGAGCAGCGTGCCGATGGTGGACGACACGCCGACGACGACCAGCCCGACGAGCAGCGAAATGCGGGCGCCGACGAGTACTCGCGCGAGGATGTCGCGCCCGAGCTCGTCCAGGCCGAACCAATGCCGGGCACTCGGTCCTTCGAGGCGCAGCGCCAGCTCCTGATCGGAGGGGTTGAACGGCATCACGACCGGCCCGGCGAGCGCGGCCAGGATCGCGGCCAGGACGATGGCAGCGCCAACCTTCGTCATTCGTACCGGATCCTGGGATCGAGCACGCCGTAGAGCATGTCGGTGATGAGATTGACCGCGACGTAAGTCAGCGCGATCAGGAGAATGCACCCCTGTACGAGCGGGTAATCACGGAACCCGATCGACTGAATGAGCAGCCGGCCGATGCCGGGCCACGCGAAGATCGTCTCGGTGATGACGGCACCCGTCAGCACGGCGCCGAACTGCAGCCCGACGAGGGTCACGACCGGGATCAGGCTGTTCCGAAAGGCGTGACGCATCACAGCGCGCGACCTCGAAACGCCGCGTGCCCGTGCGGCCTGGACATATGGCTCCCGCAATTCTTCGAGCATTGTCGCCCGGGTCATGCGCGCCAGAATCGCCGCAAGCGCGGCGCCGAGCGAGACGGCCGGCAGGACCAGGTGCGCCCACGTTCCACGTCCGGAGACCGGCAGCCAGCCCAGCTCGACGGCAAACACGATTGCCAGCAGCGGACCCAGCCAGAAGTTCGGCACGGATACGCCCGCGAGCGAGACGGTCATCGCGGCGTGATCGACCACCGTTCCACGTCGAACGGCCGCGGCAATTCCCAGAGGCATCGAGAACAGGATCGCCACCAGCATTGCGGCCGCCGCGAGCTCGAACGTCGCCGGCATGCGCTCGACGATCTGCTCCGTTACGGGCAGCCCCGTCCGCAGCGACGTGCCGAGGTCGCCCTTGACGAGGCCGGCGAGGAACGCGGCGTACTGCTGGACAAGCGGTCGATCCAGTCCGAGCTGGCGTCGCAGCTCCTCGACGTCCGACTGCGGCGCGGCTTCGCCGAGCATCGCCTGCGCGGGATCGCCCGGTATGAGGTGAATGAGGGAGAAGACGAGCGTCGCGACGCCGAGCAGAACAGGAATCGTGAGGACGAGGCGTCGGGCGAGAAAGCGACCCATCTGTCGCGGGCGTTCGGTATACGTAGTGTCCGCCTTCAGGCGGACCGCCGAAGATCCCGCCGATCTTACACTGCGGTAGCCCGCCAGGCGGCGGTACAATATTCGTGGAGGTGCCGATGGCAACCGATCGCACCGACAGCCCGCCGCTTGAAGA
>DASTBV010000118.1:0-18588 GCA_035711805.1 Vicinamibacterales bacterium | reverse complement strand
GTCGCGGACCTCGAGCCCGCCGTCCGGCATCGACGTAAATCGGCAATGGACGCGCGAGACCAGCGCCGCGTCGACGATGAAGTCCGCGCCCGTGGCGCGTCCCAGCGTGCGGACCGTGCCGGGCATGATTCGAAACGTTTTTTCAGGAATACCCTCGGTAACCGTTCGCAGCACCCACATGGCTCTTCCGTCCGTATATACCCCTTAGTGGTATGTCCTTCCCAACATCACTACCGGCCGCGCCGTTGGCGCGGCCGATAATCGCGGTCGGGACGTACCGGCGGGTAGTACTCTTCCAGTTGATACACGCCACCAGAAACGTCCGCCGCGGCAACTTTCCGGCCGCCCTGGCCGTCAACAACCCGTGATGAAGAAATCCAAAAAACGAAGCCTGATCGCCGGCATTGTCGTGATCCTCGCCGTCGCCGCCGCCTGGGGATTTTCCACGCTGCGCGGCGCCTCCTCGACGATCGATCCGGCGCGGCTGGCCACGGTCGAGCGCGCCACGATGACGCGCTCTGTTGTCGCCACCGGCAAGATCGAGCCCATTACCAAAGTCGAAATCAAATCCAAGGCGAACGGCATCATCGAGAAGCTGTTCGTGGACGTCGATCAGGTGGTGATGCCGGGACAGGTGCTCGCCGAGCTCGACCGGGAGAATCTTACCGCACGCGTACGTGAGGCGCGGGCGAACCTGCAGGCCGCGGAAGCGGCGCACACCGCCGCGGTGGCCCAGCTGAAGAAGAACGAAGTCGAAGCCGAGGCGCCCGACGTCGCGTTCGCGCGCCGCAACTTCGAACGCGCGAAGCAACTGGCGGCTCAGAAGCTCGTTGCCGCATCGACGCTCGACGAGGCGCTCAGCGCGCTCGAGCAGGCGGAGAACCGTCAGCGCGCCGCCGCGGGGCAGCTCGCCGTCGCTCAGGCGCGCGTGACGGAGGCGTCGGCAAACGTCGCGCAGGCTCGCGCCGCCGTGGAGCGTGCCGAGGAAGAGCTCGCCAATGCCACCATCCGGGCGCCGATCCGCGCCACCGTGCTGACGCGCGACGTGGAAATCGGCAGCCCCGTCTCGTCCATCCTCAATCTCGGCGCCAACGCGACGCTGGTGATGACGCTCGGCGACATCGACGAGGTGTTCGTCCGCGGCAAAGTCGACGAAGCGGACATCGGCCGCGTCCGGCTCGGACAGCGCGCGCGGATCTCGACGGAGACGTTCCGCGATCGGGCCTTCGAGGGACGGGTCACGCAGATTTCGCCGATTGGCGTCGAGAAGGACAACGTCACCACGTTCGAAGTGGAAGTGTCGATCGACAACGCCAGCAAGGAACTCAAGGCGAATATGACCGCCAACGCCGAGATCGTCCTCGAGGAATTGCCGAACTCCCTGCTGCTGGCAGAGGGCGCGGTCGTCTACGACGCCCAACGCCGGGCTTTTGTGGACATCGTCGATGCCGCGGAACCGACGGGCCGGCGCCGTGTGCCGGTCAAGGTTGGAGTCGGCAACGGCACGCGCATCCAGATTCTCGAGGGCCTCGAGGAAGGCGACAAGGTCGTTCTCCCCGGGTAGGGGTCGAGCGCGTGCGCGAAGCCATCACGCAGGTCTTTCAGAACCTCCGCGCCAACAAGCTCCGCAGCTTCCTGACGATGTTCGGGATCCTGTGGGGCGTGATCTCGGTAGTAGTCCTTTCCGCCACGGGCGAGGGATTCCAGCGCGGCAATCAGCACGTGCTCGAGGAGCTGGGCCGGAACGTCGCCATCGTCTGGCCGGGCCGGACGTCCATTCAGGCCGGCGGCGAACGTGCCGGCCGCCGCATCATGTTCACCATCGACGACGTGCGGGCGCTCCAGCGCGAGACGAGCATGATTCGCGTCGCCAGCCCGGAAATCAATCGCTCGGCGTCGATCAAGAGCGCTTATAACGCCGCGTCCCTGTCGGTTCATGGCGTCGAGCCGCAATACCAGGAAATCAGGACCATCGACATCGAGCGCGGCCGCGGGCTCCGGTTCTCGGACGAGGAACAGGCGCTGCGAGTCGCCGTCATCGGCGCCGACGCCAGCAGGCAGTTGTTCGGGAGCCGCGAGAGCCTCGGCGAGATCATCAGGCTCAACGGCATTCCATATACCGTGATCGGCAGGATCCGGAAGAAAGACCAGGACAGCAGTTACAGCGGCCCGGACAACGACAAGGTGTTCGTGCCGTTCTCCGCGATGTCGCGCGACCTGCCTCGTGTGGGAGCTCCGGCGGGCACGCTGTCCCAGATCATCGTGGCGCCGCAGCAGAAGGTGATCGACCAGCTGCCGCGCGTGCTCGAAAGCCGAACTGGCCGGATCGAGGACATCGACTGGCCGCTCGAACGGGAGATTCGGCGCATTCTGGCGCCGCGTCATCGCTTCGACGCGGAGGACCGGAACGCCATCGCGGTCTGGGACACGACGCTCGAGACGTTGCTGTTCGGGCGAATGATTCAGACGATGAAGCAGTTCTTCCGCGCGGTGGGATTCGTCACGCTGGCGCTCGGAGGAATCGGCGTCATGAACATCATGCTCGTCGCCGTGCGCGAGCGGACGCGCGAGATCGGCGTGCGCAAGGCGTTGGGCGCGACGACGCGCCACGTGCAGCGGCAGTTCTTTCTCGAGGGCTTTCTGCTGACGATGTTCAGCGGTGCGATCGGATTCGCCGCGGCGCTTGCATTATGCGCGGCGGTCAATCTGCTGCCGATGCCGACGAGGTTCGAGGGAATGATCCTGACCTGGCAGGCGGGCACATGGGCGGTGGCCGTGCTCACGTTCATCGGCGTGGCGACGTCGACATATCCAGCGCGTCGAGCGGCGCTGCTTCCGCCCGTCGAGGCGCTGAGGTTCGAAGCGTGAGCGGACGGTTTCGGGTCGTCCGCGAGATCGGGCGCGAGGCCGTCGTCGGCCTCGTGCGCAATCGCGTGCGCGCCGGGCTCTCGATGCTCGGCATCTCGTGGGGCATCGTTTCCGTCGTCGTTCTCCTGGCCTACGGCGAAGGGTTCAATCAGGCGCTCCAGCGTGGATTTCAGGGTGCGTTCGGCGACGGCGTCAGCATCGTCTTCGCCGGTCAGACCAGCATGCAGGCGGGCGGCGAACGGGCGGGCAGGCCGGTCCGTTTTCGATTGACCGATCTCGAGATCCTCGACGAGATGCCGCTCATCAAGGACTGGAGCCCCGAATACATGCGGGACCTTCCAGTCTCATGGGGCACCAGGCTTGCCAGTTACCGCGTCCGAGGTGTCGCACCGGCGTACGAAAAGATGCGGACGCAGCCGGCCGCCGCTGGCCGGTTCATCGATGCCGAGGACGTGCGGCTGCAGCGGCGCGTAGTCTTTCTCGGCAGCACAGTGGCCCTCAAGTTGTTCGGCAACGTGCCGGCGGTCGGCGAGACGGTACGCATCCAGGGGATGGCGTTCGAGGTCATCGGCGTCCAGAAAGAGAAGGTGCAGCTCTCGAGTTATGGGCGCCCGGACAAGGAAAGCGTGTTCATCCCGTACACGACCGCCGGACAGCTGTGGAACACCGAGTTCGTCAACGTGCTGGTGTATCAGGCCGTCGATGCGACGCTGGACAGCAGGGCGACGCAGCAGGTGCGTGAAGCGCTTGCCAAGCGTTTGCGCTTCAACCCCGCCGACGAACGGGCCCTCAGGGTCTCCGGCTCGGCGGAATCGCAGGAGATCGCCGGCGGTATCGTGCTCGGCCTGAAGCTGGTGCTGACGTTCATTGGCGTGCTGACGCTGGCGATTGGCGGCGTCGGCGTGATGAACATCATGTTCGTTTCGGTGACCGAGCGGACGCGCGAAATCGGACTGCGCAAGGCGCTTGGCGCGCGAAAGGGATCGATTCTGCTGCAGTTCATGCTCGAAGGACTGGCGACGACGTTCGCCGGCGGCGCGGCCGGAGTGGCGATCTCCTATGCGCTGGTCCGGCTGATCAGCCCGCGCCCGTTCCTCTCTGAGCTCCTCGACGATGCCACACGGACCGCGGACATTTATCTACTGCTGACAGCCGAGCTCGTGGGAATCTGCGCGGGCATCCTGATCTTCGTCGGCATGATCAGCTCGTTCCTGCCGGCGCTGCGCGCGGCACGTCTGGATCCGATCGAGGCTTTGCGTTATGAGTAGGTTCAGGAGGTTCAATAGGTTCAAGAGGTTCAAGAGGTTCAATGGGTTTGGGGGCGTCGTGATCGGACTCGCCACGCTGATTCGGAACGTCTACCGCGTGCAGTACTCACAGCTGGCCGGTGGGCCGGAGTGGCTGGAGACCGAACGTTGGGACATCCTTGCCACCGGCGCGGGCGCCGCGACGTGGCATTCAGCCTTTCGCGCATGCTCGATCGCCCGGTCGTTGACCAGACCGGACTGTCCGGCGCGTACAGGTTCGAGCTGAAGTGGGATCCGAACTCCGGGTCCGTGGATCGCGCGGTTGCCGACGGCACCTCGTTGTTTACCTCGCTGCGGGAACAACTCGGGCTGGCGCTCGAGTCGCGCACCGGGCCCGTTCAGTTCCTGGTCATCGACTCGGCACAGCGCCCTGTCGAAGACTAATGCGCCCGCGCGAGTGCCGCTGAAAACACCTCGACGGACTGGGCGCCGGAGACGGCGTAGCGACCGTCGATAACGAAAAACGGAACGCCTCTCGCGCCAAGTTCGTGCGCCTGGCGATGGTCGTCGATGACCTCGCTCTCGCAGCGTCCGCTGCGAAGGAACTCCCGCACATCCGGCAGCCCGGCTTCCGCGCCCAGGACGGCGAGCGATTCTTCGTCGAAGAGGGATGCGTTCTCGGTGAAGTGCGCGCGGAAGAGACGCTCGATGACGCGGTCCTGAATCCCGTGCTCGAGCCCGAAATGCACCAGGCGATGTGCGTCCATCGTGTTGCCGGTTCGAGACTCCGACAGGTGGTACTCGAGCCCCTCCGCCGCGGCGAGGCCCTCCAGCCGATCCTGCGAGGCGATGACCTCGGCTTCAGTCATCCGGTACTTGCGCATCAACATGTCGCGCGCGCGCAGCGACTGCCCTTTCGGCAGCGACGGATCGAGCTGAAACGAGCGATGGACGACTTCCACGGAGGTGGCTGCTGAAAATGCCGATAGCGCCCTCTCGAAGCGGCGCTTGCCGAGATAGCACCACGGACACACGAGGTCGGACCAGATGTCGATCTTCATCACCTAGAGCATCGTTCAGTTGCGTGTAGCGCGGATTGTGGGGCGAGCCACGCCACCCCATCGCGCGGGCGCGATGGGGACCCCGGGGTCAGGCTCGCCTCGCGAACCCGAAGGGTTCGCGCCACGCAATCGAAATCCGCGCTAATAGCTGACGAGCAACCGGGCAACGCGTTCAACCTCTACTTCGGACGGCAGGAAGAATTCCTCGAGCGGAGGGGAGTAGGGCACCGGCGTATCCAGTGCGCCGATGACGCGAACCGGCGCGTCGAGTGATTCGAACGCCTCTTCCTGGATGATCGCGGCCAGGCTCTCGCCGATGCCGCCGGTGCGCGAGTCCTCGTGGACGATCAGCACGCGGCTGCAGTGGCGAGCGACCGCGAGCACGGCCGCTTTGTCGAGCGGCGCGAGCGATCGAAGATCAAGGACGCTGGCCTGGATGCCGTCCGCCGCGAGCCGTTCGGCAACGCGGAGGGCGACATGGACGTAGGCGCCGTAGGAAATCATCGCCACATCATCGCCGGCGCGCCGCAACGCCGCCCTGCCGAGCGGCAGCGGTTCCGGTGCGGCGTCAGGGAGCCTCTGCTTGATTCGTGGATCCCGGTACAGCGCGATGTGCTCGTAGAAGAGCACCGGGTCGGGATCGCGGACTGCCGCCGCCATGAACGCCCTCGCGTCCTCCGGCGTCGAGGGCACGACGATCTTCAAGCCGGGCGTTCGATAGAACCACGGCTCGGTGTTCTGCGAATGGTACGGCCCGGCGTGACGAAGTCCGCCCCAGGGCATCCGCACGACCATCGGCACCGACGCGCCCCAGCGGTATCTGATCTTCGCGGCGTTGTTCACGAGCTGATTGAAACCGTTGGCGACGAAGTCGTTGAACTGCAGCTCGCCAATCGGCCGCTGGCCGGCCAGGGCCGCGCCGACACAGACGCCGAGGACGCCGCCCTCCGCGAGCGGCGAGTTGATGATGCGGTCGCCAAACTCGGCGAGCAGCGGGCGCAGCAGCAGGAACGCGTTGCCATACGCGCCGCCGACGTCCTCGCCGTAGACGAACACGCGCGGGTCGGCCCGCAGTGCGTCGCCAACCCCCAGCGCGACGGCTTCAAGAAACGTCCGGCCGCTGCGATCCACCGGCGAGCCAGGCTCCAGCGCGGGTAGAGGAGGGGCGAGATCGACCTGCAAGCGCACGGCAGGATCGAGCATCTCGATTCGCGTCCGCGGCGGTTCGGCTGCCAGCACGCCGAAGCCTGCGTCCTCCGGCGCCGGCCAGGCCGCCGCGACAACCGCGCGCGCCTGTTCCCCAACGAGTGCTTCAGCCTCACGGCGGTACTCGTCCAGATCCCGTGAGCGGATGATGCCCGCCGACTCCAGGCGCGCCGCATACGTCTTGATCGGATCCTTCTGCGACCAGAACTCGTACGAGTCCGCGTCCGCATAGGCCGAATCGCGCTTCAGCGCCGGGTAGTCCCATCCGGCCGGAACTTCCTTTCCCAGGTAGAGCATGTCGTCGTGATGCGCGTGGCCGCACATCCGCATGGTGACGACTTCGATCAGCATCGGACCGCGTCCCGCACGTGCCCGGTCAGCCGCCCAGGTAAAGGCCGCTGCAATCGAGTCGGGATCGGTGCCGTCTACGGTGACGCCGCCAATCCCGTACCCGATCGCCTTGTCCGCGAACGCGCGAACGGCTGACTGCTCGCGGATCGATGTCGAGAGCGCCGTCTGGTTGTTTTCAATGCAGAACACCGCCGGCAGCCGCCGCGCG
This sequence comes from Vicinamibacterales bacterium, assembly GCA_035711805.1. Taxonomy (GTDB): domain Bacteria; phylum Acidobacteriota; class Vicinamibacteria; order Vicinamibacterales; family UBA2999; genus Gp6-AA40. The sequence continues at coordinate 11,647 of DASTBV010000118.1, read as the reverse complement.
GCGCACAGGTTTATCGCCTCGTGCCACTCGCCCAGGGACGAGCCGCCATCGCCGATGAACGAGAGCGCCACCCGGCCGCTGTTTTCGCGCTCGAATGCCATCGCCAGGCCGGCAATCGTCAGCGTGCTGATGCCGAGCGGCGCCGCCGCAGGCAGGATGCCCCAGCCGAGATCGCCGATGTGCAGATCCTTGCCGTCCATCGGTGGACCAGCCTTGGCGGCCTGCGCATTCAGGACCATCCGCACGGCGTCCGCGTCGCCGCGCATCGCCAGGGCGACGCCGAGGTCCCGGATCATCGGACCAACGACGTCTCCACTCCAGTTTCCCGCCTCGTCGCGCCACGCGGCGCCGCGCCGCAGACGGATCGCCGCCGCGTAGATCGCCTCCTGTCCGAGCGATCGGAATCCTTTGCCCTGGAAAGGGACGCCCTGGTAGCTGACTTCGCCGCTGGTAAAGAGGTGCTTCAGGCGGTTGTCCACCGCGCGCGTCAAGACCATGCCGCGAAGGATCTCGCGGCGTTCGTCAGGCGTGAGCGACGCGGCGATTGCCTCCCGGGCGCAAAAGCCGGCGCACGCGTCGATCAGTTCCTCCCGCGCGTGCTCCAGACGTTGGCCGGCGGAGACACGCGGCGAGGTATCCGGAATGTCGCGGACGTCGATCCGCTGGAACTCCTTGCGGAGCGCTGCGAGGAATGATTCAGGCGCGTTCGGACTGGCGACTGGGGCGGCGCGCAGCGCGCCACGTACCGCCTCGAGTGCGAAGGGGTAGCGATCCAGCACGAACGAGCCGAGGCGCTCCGCGAGCGCGGACGATGCCGGAGCCGAAGCTCGAGCCACATCGAAATGGTACCGTTGCTATTGGGAGTTGGGAATTGGGAGTTGGGCGTTGAGTGGAAGCCACTTCAAAGGCTGGGCTAAGCCGGGCCCGGTTCCTCCCGGCGCCTCGTCACCGCCGGCGGTGCCTCCCGAGGAAACGCTCGACGCCGTCAGCGGCTATTTCCGCATCTTTCAACTGCGGCGTGGACACCGGTTTTCCACCGACGACGTGCTCACGGCCTGGTATGGAACGACCTGGGCGCCATCCCCCTCGCGCGTGCTCGATCTCGGTTCGGGCATCGGCTCCGTCGCGACGATTGCCGCATGGCGGCTGCCGGGCGCACGTTTCGTGACGGTCGAGGCGCAGGCCGAGAGCGTGAGGCTGGCGCGAAAGTCGGCCGGCTACAACGGCCTGGCCGATCGCATGGACATCCGCGAGGGTGATTTCCGCGATGGCAACGCGGTTGGCGCCGGCGAGCGTTTCGACCTCGTCCTCGGCAGCCCGCCGTACTTTCCACCAGGCTCGGGAATCGAAGGCGACCACCCGCAGAAGGTGGCGTGCCGGTTCGAACTGCGCGGCGACATACGGGACTATGCCCGCGCTGCCGCGGCCCATCTGGATGCCGGCGGAGTGTTCGCGTGCATCTTTCCCGACGAGCAGCGCGCCCGCGTGGAGAAGGCTGCCGCCGATGCTGAACTCGTGGTCATCAGGCGGCGGCCGGTGGTGTTTCGCGAAGGACAGCCGCCGCTGGTCGGTTTATTTGCGATGACACGCGCGTCGGATCTGCCGCCAGAGATGCATCGCACCTGGATAGAGCCGCCGCTTGTCATTCGAACGGCTGAAGGCGCCGTTCATCCGGAATATGCCGCGGTGAAGCTCGCCGTGGGGTTCCCGCCGTAATCCGGCTGAAGCCGGACTCTACCTCCTACCTCCTACCTCCTCTCTCCCCTGCGTCAACCCGCTCATCACCGCACGCGTCATCTCCTCGGTCGTCGCCTTTCCGCCAAGGTCCGGCGTCCGCACCCGCTCATCGGCGATGACGGCTTCGATCGCCCGCAGAATCCGGTCGTGCGCGTCACGCTCGCCCAGGTGGTCGAGCATCATCGCGCCCGCCCAGATCGCCGCGATCGGATTGGCGATCCCCTTGCCGGCGATATCCGGCGCCGAGCCGTGTATCGGCTCGAACATCGACGGCGTCGTCCGCTCGGGATTGATGTTCCCGCCCGGTGCGACGCCCAGGCTTCCCGAAATAGCCGATCCGATATCGGTGAGGATGTCGCCGAAGAGATTCGATGCCACGATCACGTCCAGCGTCTGCGGATGCGTCACCATGCGCGCGCAGAGCGCGTCCACGTGATACTTCCGGTACTCGACGCCTGGAAAGTCCTTCGCGACGTCGGCCACGACCTCGTCCCACAGCACCATCGCGTGCTGCAGCGCGTTCGATTTCGTGGCGCTGGCGAGCATCCGCCGCGGCCGTAATTCGGCGATCTTGAACGCGTAGCGGACGATGCGCTCGATACCGCGGCGCGTGAAGATGCCCGTCTGCTCGGCGAGCTCATCGGGCGTGCCGGCGTGCAGCCGTCCGCCGATGCCGCAGTACTCGCCCTCCGAGTTCTCGCGCACGCAAATCATGTCAATGTCGGCGGTGCGGCGGTTCGCCAGCGGCGAGGTGATCCCCGCGAGCAGACGCATCGGGCGCAGGTTGACGTACTGGCCGAGGCGCTGCCGCAGCGGCAGGATCAGCTCGCGCGCGGAAATGTGGTCGGCGACCCGCGGATCGCCGATGGCGCCGAGATAGATGGCATCGAAGTGGAGCAGCTGTGCGATCCCGTCGGGATCCATCATCCGCCCGGTCTGCAGGTAGTAATCACAGCCCCACGGCAGCTCGGTGAACTCGCAGCGGAAGTGGCCCTGTTCCGCCGCCATGTTCAAAACGCTTATCGCCGCCGGGATCACTTCCTTGCCGATCCCGTCGCCGGCAATCACTGCGATGCGATGTGTTTTCATCGTGTCACGCTGGGCCCGCCTTCGCCTTCGCCTTCGGCTACGGTGTGGCAGGCTCTGGAATGTCCTCGGGCGATCCGTTTGGCACGAGGTCCCTTACAAACCGGTTTTGTTCGTCGACCGCAATCATACGCGGCTCGACAGGCTCGTCGGTCAGGCAGAACGCCACGATGATCACCTTGTCGCCGGGATGAAAGTGACGCGCCGCGGCGCCGTTGATGACGATCTGGCCCGAACCGCGCGGCAGACTGATCGCGTAGGTGTCAATGCGGGTGCCGTTGTTGATGTTCCAGATCGCGACCCGCTCGCCGGGAATGATGTCCGTGCGGTCGAGGAGATCCTGATCGACGCCGACGCTGCCGACGTAATCGATGTCGGCGCCGGTGACGATGGCGCGGTGAATCTTGGACTTGAGGATGGCGCGTAGTTTCATATCGTAGAGGCCGACCTCCAGGTCGGCCTTTCACTGCGGCTTCAGCCGGATATTGTCAGGTTGTCGATCAACCGCGTATTCCCGACCCACAGGGCGCCAGCCACGAGCACCGTTCCTTCGATTCCGTCCACGCGCTGCAGTTCCACGGGGTCCACGACCTCCAGGTACTCTAGCCTGAGCGAGGCGTCCGGCGGAATCACCGCTGCGGCGAGCCGCTCGACGGCGCGCGCGTCGCGTTCGCCGCCGGCAACGGCGCGTTCGGCTTCGCGCAGCGCGCGATACAGGGCGATCGCCTTCGAACGTTCCTCCGCGCTCAAGCGGACATTGCGTGAGCTCAAGGCCAGGCCGTCGGCCTCCCGCACGGTTGGCACACCGGCGATGTCGACGGGAATGTTCAGGTCGGCCACCATCCGCCGGATCACCGCCAGCTGCTGCGCGTCCTTCTCGCCGAAATACGCGACGTCGGGCTGGACGATGTCGAACAGTTTCGTCACGACGGTCGCCACGCCATCGAAGTGGCCCGGCCGGAACTGCCCGCACAGCCGATCCGTGACGCGCTTGACGGTCACGGTGCAGAGCGGCTCGACCGGATACATCTCGCCGGCTGTCGGAGCGAACACCAGCTCGACGCCACGGTCGTTGCAGATGCGCAGGTCGGCGTCGAGCGTCCGCGGATACCGTTCGAGATCGTCCTTGCGGTCGAATTGCAGCGGGTTGACGAAGATGCTGACGACCACCTGATCGCCGCGCTGCCGCGCCGTTTCGATCAGGCGCGCATGGCCCTCATGCAGCGCCCCCATCGTCGGCACGAACCCCACCCGCTGCCCCGCGCGGCGGCGGTCATCCCTCCACGCGCGGACGCGCGCGATGGTCTCGGCGACTTCCGCGCTCATTGACCCGAGCGTGGTGTCCCGGCGGCGACCCCGGGGTCCCCGCCGGGCACGCTTGCGCGGTGGGGTGGGGCGACCGTGTTCGTCCGATGCGGATACCGGCCGGCGCGAACGTCCGCGGCGTATTCACGCGTGGCGGTCACCACGGCATCGCCAAGCTTCGCGTACTGGTGCACGAACGACGGTACGAAGCCGTCGAAGAGCCCCAGCATGTCGTAGCTGACCAGGATCTGCCCATCGCAGTCCGGACCGGCGCCAATGCCGATGGTCGGAATGGCAAGCTCGCCGGTGACCGTGCGGGCGACGTCGGCGGGGATCGACTCGAGCACCAGGGAGAAGGCGCCCGCATCCTGCAGCGCCAGCGCATCGATCATCAACGCGTCAACGGCTGCCGGCTGCGTCGCCTGCTTCACGTAGCCGCCAGCCTGGTGCACCGACTGTGGCTGCAGGCCGAGATGGCCCATCACGGGGATGCCCACGTCGACCAGCCGCTTCACGACATCCGCGACCGGGCGGCCGCCCTCGAGCTTGACCGCCGCGGCCCCACCTTCCTGCAGCAGCCGGCCGGCGTTGCGAACGGCCTCCGCCACGCTGATCTGGAAGGTGAGGAACGGCATGTCGGCGATGACGAACGCACGCTCGGCGCCGCGGACGACGGCGCGTGTGTGGTGCACGACGGCGTCCAGCGTCACGGGCAGCGTCGTTTCCAGGCCGAGGATGACCGTGCCGAGCGAGTCGCCCACGAGCAGCGCGTCCACACCCGCACGATCGAGCAGCCGCGCCATCGTCGCGTCGTAGGCGGTGAGCATGACGATCTTCTCGCCACGACGTTTACGGGCAGCGAAATCCGGCACGCGCATCTTCTTCGATTCCATCGCAGTTCACCCTTCCAGGTGCTCAGTGCTCAGTTCGTGTTCACGTTCGATTCTGCTTCCGGGTTCGCGTCAGCCCTCGAGTGCTCTTTCAATCGCCAGGGCTGACGTGCCGTTGAGACCGCGGCGCCGCGCGATGTCGACGAGCGCACGTGCCGACGCTCGATACAGGTCCGCGACCGGCCGCGGAAGGCCGGCAAGTGCCCCGACGTGAGCGCGAACCGTGTCGGCGTCCCCACGTTGCACGGGACCCGTCAACGCCGCCTCGGGTCCCATCTCGAAAGCGTTCTGCGCGCTCGTCAGGCACAACGGCCGCAGGGCCTGAAGCGCCGCGCCGCGCTCGATGCCCGCTGCGGCAAATAGACCAACGGCGGCATCGATCGCTGCGATGATCGCGTTGCTGGCCATCACCGCACCTGCGTGGTAGGACGCAAATCCGTTCTCGCGGATCCGCAGTGGGGTTCCGCCGGCGGCCTCTACCAGCTGCCCGGCCCATTCAACGGCTGCCGCGTCGCCGCTGATGCCGAAACTGGCGCCGCGCAATGCCGAGATCCCACGGTCCGGATCGGCCACGGTCTGCAGCGGATGAACGACGCCGCACGAGACGCCCTGGGCGGCGAGAGCGCCGAGCGACTCTGGACCGTGGGCGCCCGACGTGTGGAGTGCAATGCCTCCGCGCATCCCGCTCCGCGCCAGCTCCTCCGCCACCGCGGTGATGGCGTCGTCGGCGACAGCGATGAGGACGCGGTCTGCCAGTGCTGGAATGTCGCGGATGGGCACCGGCTTGACGGCGGGCGCGATGAAGGCCGCGGCGCGGTGCGCGTGGTCAACCGTTCGACCGGCGACCGCAACGGGCGCGAGACCGGCGTCGGCCAGAAGCCGGCCAAAGGCCTGGGCGACCCGGCCGGTTCCGACAATCGCCGTGCGCGAAGCGGTCATTTGATTGCCGCGAACGTCCGCGTCAGCCAGCCCGATATTCCCGACACCACGTCGGCGCTCACGTTGCGATCGGTGAGCGCACCGTACTCCTTCACTTCTCCCGTCACTGCCGGAACGATCAGATGGTTCACGCCCTTGACGATGAGCAGTTCAACGGACGGCGAGTCGCTTTCCTTCTGGGCGATCTGGGCCAGCCGGTCGGCCTCCGCCGGCGGGACTTCGTGATCGACGCCTCCATGCAGGATGAGCAGCGGCTGGCGGACATCCTTCAACACCCTGGCCGGCGAGAAGTTCAAGACGCTCTGGAACCACACCGTGTCGGCCTGCCGCCGGATATCCGGCGGCAGATCCGTGAGGCCTTTGTTGGATTGCACCGCGGCAATGATCTGCTTCTGCAGCGCCTCGCGCTTCCGGCGTTCCTCGGGCGACAGCGTCAGCAGGTCGAGTGTCCGCTGCTGCAATTCCAGAACGAGCTCCGCACCCGTCGTCGCCGGGCTGCCGAGCGTTGCCACGGCGGCGAACCGCCGCTCGCGCGATGCCGCAAGAAGCGCCACCCACGAGCCGTCGCTATGGCCGACAACCGCGATACGCCTCGGGTCGACGTCGTTGCGCGCCGAGAGCCAGCGCATGACCGTCCGGACGTCGTCCGCGTAGTCCGTGAGCGTGGCGGACTCCGAGCGGCCGCCGCTTTGGCCGTATCCGCGCTTGTCGTAGCGAACGGCCATGAAGCCGGCGTTGGCCAACGCGCCTGCGAGCTGGCCGATCACCGGGATGCCTGCGATGTAACCGTCTCGATCGTTGGCGGCGAATCCGGCGAGGAGAATTACCGCCGGGAGCCGTGTTCCCGGCGCGGCTTTCGGAGGACGCGTCAGCGTTGCGCCGATGTTGAAGCCGGTGGCCGGAATGGTTACCGCTTCGTCCCCGGGGTTGCTGTGCACGTGCGTGCGCACCGTCACGGACGCGAGGTCCGCGCGCACGATGTCCACGCCCTGACTTGGGATCCGGACGGTGAGCAGGTTCCCCTGCACGTCGGTCGTGATCGCGACCGCGGTATTGCTGTTCGGATTCAACAGGATGACGTCGTAGCGGCGGGCGCCCAGGAAGTCGGTGCCAAGCTGCATGCGATCGTTCTGCACGTTGACCAGCCGTACAGCAATCTCCATCTCCGGGACGAGGTACATCCGCACCTCGGAACCGGGCGCCGTCTGTTCGAGGCGCCGCGCCAGCGCCACGTACGATCCGACGATGCCGTTGGCGTGCAGAATCGCTCGAGCGTTCACCGGTTGTGTGATCGGCTCGGCTTTCGTCTGCTCGGTCGTGACAGTGCCGCCGGCAACGGTCGTCTTGATTGAAACGTCGGCACCGTTGGAGTCGCCCAGAAGCTCGAACAGCTGCGGTGAACCGTCGGCGGCGTAGCGGAACTCCGCCCGCCGGATGATCAGATTCACTGGCGCGCCAAGGCGTCCTTCGCTCGTCACGGTCAGTCCGGAGGCGTCGGACCGGACGGTGACGTCTTCGCGGCCGATCGGCGTTCCGCGGACGAAGGTCGTATACGCAGTGGGCCCGGCTGGAGGTTTCTGCTGTGCGTCCGCCACCGCCGGGGCGAGCAGCAGCAGCGCGCACGTACAATGAAGAAGCCGCAAGTAAGGCCGCATTACCTTGAATCCTAGCAGTTCCATGGCTGACCCGGCGGACGAGTCGGCGGTGCGTTCAGGCGCCGCGATCGGGTCGATTTCCGCGCGTGTGCAGGTGGCAGTGGCCGGCCCGGATCGGGCCACTTATCTGCAGGGTTTGCTGACGAACGACATTCAGGCGCTGGCCGAAGGGTCCGGCTGCTACGCGGCGTGGCTGACCCCGCAGGGCCGGATGCTGACCGACATGCATGTGCTTCAGTCGGCCGGGATGATTCTGCTCGACGTGCCCGCGGAGCAGGTGGATTCGATACTCGCGCGGCTGGATCAGTTCCTCTTCTCCGAGGACGTGCGGATTGAGTCGTTGGCCGAGGCGATGACAGGTGTGTGGGTGCACGGTCCGGGTGCGGCGGCGGTCGTCGAGCAGATCGTCCACGGCGTGAACCGCCTCGACGACTGGAGCGATTACAGGCATGCCACCGGGACGATCGACGGCGATCCGGTCTCCGTGGCGCGCATCGATCAGATCGGCGTTCCCGGTTACTGCGTGTTTCTGGCGAGGGCGATCGAGCCGCGCTTCATCGCGTCGGCCGTGTCTGCGGGTGCGAGAGTCGTCTCGCCCGACGCACTGCAGGCGGCCCGCATCGCGGCGGGGTACCCCGTGTTCGGCGTGGACATGACGGCCGAGACGATCCCGCTCGAGGCCGGCATCGAGGAGCGTGCGGTCTCCTTCACGAAAGGGTGCTTCGTCGGCCAGGAGGTGGTCATCCGGGTCATGCACCGGGGTGGCGGGCGCGTGGCGAAGAAGCTGGTCGGCTTCCGGCTGGCGCCCCAGCAGAACGTAGGGCACCCCGAACATCCCGCAGGGCACCCCTTCAGGGGTGCCAAGGTCTTTGCAGGAGATCGCGAGATAGGTTTCGTGACCAGCGCGGCGGATTCACCCACCCTGGGTCCGATTGCCCTCGGTTACGTCCACCGCGACTTCACCGCGGCTGGAACCGGCGTGCAGGTGGATGGTCATCCTGCAACAGTCGTCGGATTACCAATCACCTGAAAATCATCGCCGCGGCCGAGAGCATGGTCCACCCTCCTAACCGCGACGTCATCGTTTAGGCGGAGCAGCCGTGCCGCGCCGGCCCCAGACGCTTGCGGCACGGCTCATCCGGGCGCAGAATGCGAAGCTGTGAGTGGAGCCTGGTGGTATGCCGCGGAAAATTAGACCTGGGGTTACAGGTGCGAGTGCGGTCGCATTTCTGGCGGTGCTGTCACTGGTTCAGCCCGCGAGCGCACGGAACGGAGCGCAGTCGCCGAATGCGACACCGACGTTCGAAGTGGCGTCCGTCCGGGTACAGCCTCAGGAATCAGCGGCAGGCGGGATCGCCGGCATGCTCGCACAACTTTCGTCCGTGAGGTTTGAGGGGAACCGCTTCAGGGTCGTCAACATGACGGCGGCACGGCTAATCCTCGAGGCGTACGGACCAGAGTACCGTCAGCGCGACCAAATCGAAGGAGGGCCCGGCTGGCTCGATCAGGAGCGATTCCAAATCGAGGCCCTGGCTCCTGCTATGGAGTCCCCGCGGACCGGATCGGCCGTACCCGAGGCGGTCCGCGGAATGCTTCGAAATCTCCTCGAGACGCGCTTCAATCTCCGCGTGAGCCGCGAGACGCGCGAACGGCCTGTGTATACACTCGTTCGAGCTCGCACAGATGGACGTCTCGGGGAGGGCATCAGAGCTTCGAAAGAGGACTGTTCCACCTCGGTGGACTTGAGACCCGGCGAGCCTGGATTCCGAAAACACTGCCTGGGACAGCTTCGGATCAACGGGATCCAGTTGGTGGGGCGACCCATCGACGAACTCGTCCGATTCCTGACGAGCCGCGTCGGCAGGCCCGTGATCGATGAGACGGGACTTACCGGGACGTTCGATGTCGAGCTCTTCTACGACGTGCCGAAGACTATTACAAACAGTTCACCTGCGGGGACCGCTGAGTTCAGTTCGGGTATTTCCAACGCTGTTCCTGAAAAGCTCGGCTTGAAGCTCGAGCCCCGGATCAGGCCGACGCCAATGCTGCTCATACAGCACATCGAGCGGCCGTCCCCGAATTAGTCATTGACCGCCGGGGGCACGCGGCTCCGTGCGGTACATCCGGCTTGCCAGCGCGAAGAAGAAACCGGTGGACCATCCGCACATCAGGATGCCGGTCAGCGCTTCGATGGCCCCCACGAGCCGCCAGTCTTCGGGCAGCAGCAGGTCACCATACCCTGTCGTCGTGTACGTCACGGCGCTGAAATACGCGGCAGCCTGCACGCCGGCGATGGCGCCGCCCCACGCGTAGACCAGTGCCCACGCCGTGATCTCGACCACGTGCAGCAGAACCATCCAGGCTGCGACGCATACGAACAGCCGCATCCACGGCCACAGCCGCTGTGTCGGTGCTTCCCATCGGCGCACCCGCCCGGCGGCCCAGGTGACCCCGCCCGCGTGAATCACCACGCAGAGCGCCATGAGCGCCGAGGCGATCAGAAGCTGCGCAACCACTCCCCGGCGTCACCCACGCTGAGGCAACGACACCACGCGGTGGGCGGGCCGGCCAATGCGAAATCGGCGCAGCCAGACGTCCCCGATCAGCGCGGACCGCAAAAGCGTTCTGGCCGGGCGTTGCCCGGCTCGCCAATTCCTCAATCGGGATCGGGCATCTCGGCGTGATCGATCACCAGCACCTGGACGACCTCCTCGCGGCGCTCGAACCGCAGGCCGAGCTGGCTTTCGACGGCTTCCACGAGCGGCGGTCCGTCGACCGGGCGGTTATCGACGGCTCCCGGAGAAGGGGGCATGACGTAGTCGATGTCGATGTCGAAATATCCGGTGAGCCCCGTTCGATCCACGGTGGTCAGGCCGAGGATCGGAGAGGCGAGAGCGATTTTGAGGAATTCGGGAAGCGAGTAACCTCGCAACCGCACCTGGCGTACACCATCCACGACCCGAAACGACACACCGCCGCACAGGAACAACCCATCTGCGCTTTTGGGGCCTTGAAGACGTCCGGCGCTGCAGTCGCTCGCCGTCCGGCGCAGGCCGCGACCGAGTCGGCCATCCTTGCGGGCGAGCACGAGGGCGTACGCGGGAGTGCGCCGCTCTTCTGTATGCGTGCGCAACCGGAAACGATCCGCCAACAGTGTCTGAGCCATGAGGCGCATCCGCTCGGCAGGCGTTCCGGCCGGAGCTCGGGCTTCGATATTGAACTGCTCGCTGTCGATCCAGGAAGGGCCGCCCACGAGTTCCCCGCTCCGTAACCCATGGGCCGACAGCAGCAGCAGCCTGAGCGACACATTGCGAGCGAACCAGCGTCCGCTTGGCTGCGTCGTTCCCGGCGTCGGCAGGTCGAGGTCCTCCCCCGGTGGACTGCGTTTCACCGATGCCACCTCGAACGCCGGCCTGTCTTTCGTCGCCTCCTGTGCCCACATGGCGAACGAGGGCAAGAGGGAGGCAGCCAAGGACGCGCACAGCAATCGCTTTAACATCGCCTTCGTCCTCGAGAATTGACGACGCGTTGCCGGCTTCCGGCACTGCTGCTACGGCGCATGCGGCGATGCCGGACGAACCGAGACATCGGCACAGCCTCGTGGTTCATTTTATCCGCACTGCGGGGCAGGCCAGCCTACGACGCGCCACACACTTCGGCGCAGTTCGAACCCCCTCCGCACTTGCAGCCCCAGTAGCAGGGGCAGAAGAATTCGCAGTTCTCAACCGCCTCTGGGTTCTGGCAGTAGTTGTTGCAGTGCGTCTGAAACTCGCCAACAACCTCAGTCACTTCAACATCGCAGGCCTCCTTCACTGGCCGCAAAACGCCAGATGCGATCGCGGCGAGCAGGAGGATAGCCAGTGGTCCGGTCGTTGGCTATGCACGTCGCGCTGTAGGATCACCAGCCGCACCCGCATCCATTCGACCGCCCGGCGGCGACATAGGTGAGAACGCCGTTCGACGTTCAAGCGGAGGCATCGATGAGAATCACGGCAGCGTCAGGGTTCGTCCTTCTTGTTGCGCTCGTGGCGCCGG
>DASTBV010000117.1:0-2043 GCA_035711805.1 Vicinamibacterales bacterium | reverse complement strand
GAATAGTGGCCACGCATCGTGCAAGTACAGCGCGAATGGGATCCACCAGATGAAATCGTTCGTCGCGCACAACAGGAATGTCGATGGCGGCCACGTACCGCTCCAGACCAGCGTCGACAGGCCAATCGGGCCGAAGATCTTCCCCGCGAGCCCGACCGCGGCGATGAGCCACCCACGCTCAGGCGCACGCGCCACATCGAGATACAGCACGCCATACAGCCCGACAACCATGCCGAGACACGCGAACAGAGCCGGATGATTGGACAGAGGTAAGCCCGTCCATCGGAAGAACCAGTGCGGGTCAGCGATCGACAGCAGGCCCCACGCGATGTTGTACGCGCCGGCGGCGGCAAACACCGCACGATGAAATCGCCGCCGCCGGATCATCTCCACGGCGCTCACGCCGGCAAGGGTCGGCTTCCGAACACCCTCAGAAGGGGAAGTACTCGAGGATGGATTCGTTGTACGACCAGCGGATCAGCAGGGCAAACAGCACGATGCCGGCGACCACGTAAAGCAGGAAGCGGACGGTGTCCCGGTCCATGCGGCGGCCATTCTAGCCCAGCAGCAGGTGTAGAGGGAAAGTCTGCGCTTGCAGCGGTATGCCGCTCGGCAACTGCAGCGCCGGGGAGTCATTGCAATCTATTCGACGTTTATCGAGAGCAGGCGCTGCACTTCGCTTCTGCGATCGGCCACGGCGACGAACGCGGTCAGCTTGAGCGCGTGCGTTTTGCCGTTACTCGCGTTGATGAATTCGGCGCATGCCGCGTTCGATGTCTCCTCAATCCAGACCGAACCAACCCGCCAGATGGATCCGGCGACGGCGGCTCGCGCTTCGAGCTCCCATGCTTTCGTGGCGCGCTGGTTCTGACGCGCGGACTTTGCGCGCGCCCTGCGGCTGTCGATGGCGTCTCTCGAGATCCGCTTTTCCATAGGCGGGCATAGTCTTACAAGACGTAAGACCTTGCGTCAAGTCACGAAGCCGCGTGCAGCCCTGCACGCAGCCTAACGACGCATCGCATTGCAGCCGAAAGATTTAGGAGCCATTCCATTGGATCGAAACCGTTCGCGCGCGCGCGCCGGCAGTTCCAGAGGTCCTCGCAGCGACAACGAGGCGCTCTGGGACTGGAATCTGGAGTCCGACCGGATTCGCTTTTCTCCGCGCTGGATGGCCCTCGCCGGCTGCGAAGACCATGAAATAGGCAGCGCACCGGGCGACTGGTTCCAGCGAGTCCATCCGGACGACCGCGAACAGCTCGCGCGCGAAATAGAGACGGCAAAAACTGGCGAGGAGACGAAGTTCGCGTGCCGCTACCGGTTGCGTCACGCGGACGGCACCTATCGCTGGCTGTCGTGCCAGGGCATGGTTGTCCGCGACAACGGCGGACGCGCCATTCGACTGAGCGGCACGGATTCGGACGTCACCGTCGAGATGGTGACCGATCGGCTGACGCGGCTTCCTAACCGACTGCTGCTGATGGACCGCGTCACGCACTCTCTCGAGCGGGCGCGTCGCTACAGAGCCTTTCACTTCGCGGTCCTGATCATCGACGTTGGAACGCCGACGAGCCTTGGCCACTCGTCGTCGGTCACCGACACGCTCCTCACCGCCGTCGCCCGGCGCCTCGAAACGTGCCTGCGCGTCCCTGACGCGATGCCCACCCTGCGCAACAACGATCTCGTCGCGCGGCTCGAGGGCCACTACTTCGCGATCCTGCTCGACGGGTTGAAAGACGTCGGCCACGCCAAAATCGCCGCCGATCGGATCCTCGGCGAGATGCTGAATCCGTTCACGATCGGCGGACGCGAGGTCCGGCTGTCGGCGAGCATCGGTATTGCGCTGAGCGCCACTGGCTACACCACTGCGGAGCAGGTCCTGAACGACGCGGAAACGGCCGTGCACCGTGCCCGCGTCCTGGGCGGTTCCCACTGCGAGGTCTTCGATACCGCGATTCTGCAGTCTGAACAAACCGAGCTGCAGCTGGAGGGCGATCTCGAGGGCGCGCTCCAGCGCCGTGAGTTCGAGCTGTTCTACCAGCCGAT
>DASTBV010000116.1:0-2581 GCA_035711805.1 Vicinamibacterales bacterium | reverse complement strand
CAGTGCACCCTCGTCGCGCATCGCATGAAGGGCTACGGCGCCGTGATCATGACCAACGGCGACAATGGCGGCGCGCTCCTCAACCAGATCCGCCAGATGATCCAGCGCGAATACAAGTGGGACGCGCTCGATCAGCCGCTTCCAAGGCGTTACGGGCCTGTTTAGTTGGTGGTTGGTGGTTAGTCGTTAGTAGTCGCGCGTGACTGACAAGTTGCGCACTATCGGGCGAACTGGTAGCCTCCTGGGCTCGTGAGCCAACTCCCGCTCGCCTGTTTCTCGATTTCGATTAGGTAGGGTCGCGCCCCGGCGCTGCCGCCGGCCTTCCATCGCGACCCTGACTCTACCTGGTCATCCAATCGCCGATGCCGCGCCGAAAGGCGTCAGCTGCACGTGCACGATTTCATCTGCTCGCGAGGGAGGTATCCATGACCGCATCGAGAGATCCCATCGACCTGCGCCCGGCACATGCCGAAGATGCCGAGCGCATCGCGTGCCTCCATACGGAAAGCTGGCGGCGGACGTATCGAGGAATGATGACCGATGAGTTCCTCGATGGCGGCGCGCTCGAAAACCGGCGTCGTGTCTGGCACGAGCGCCTGGGGATGCCAGCCGCGAACCAGTACGTCTCGGTCGCGCAGGAGGGCCGCGAGATGATCGGGTTCATTTGCGCGTTCGCCGGCCAGGATCCGGTCTGGGGCTCGTATATCGACAATCTCCACGTCGTCTATAGCAGGCATCGTCGTGGTGTCGGACGAGCACTCATTCGCGGCGCCGCCGAATGGCTTCGCGGCCTACAGCCTGATCGGGGCGTGTACTTATGGGTGATGGAGGCGAACGCCGCGGCGCGAGCATTTTACGAGTGCCTTGGGGCGACGAACGCCGGCACGATCGAGTTGGAGGACGCGGGCGGCGGGCATGCGCCGAACTGCCGGTACGTGTGGGCTCGACCTGACCTGCTGCTCGGTGTGTGAACTCGCGCGGTTGCTAACCGTCAAACGGCGAGTCCGTCCAAGCGTCATGCCGAGACCATTCGCGATAATGCCGACCGCGGGCGGCAACCAATCGCCACACGACGTCCGTCCAAAGCCCATGGCCACACGAGCCGTGCTCGCCATCGTTCTGTCCGCCTTTTCGACCTCGCTGCTGCCGGCGCAATCCACTCGCGACGCCTACGTCATTCGGAATGTTCGCGTATTCGACGGCGAGTCGGTTGTCGAGCGGCGGACCGTCCTCGTCAGCGACGGCCGAATCACCGCGGTAGGCGACTCGTCCGTCGCGGTGCCGGCGGGAGCGCAGGAAATCGCTGGCGAGGGACGCACGCTGTTGCCGGGATTGATGGATGCGCACGTCCATTTGCCCCTCTTCGGGGCGGCGGGTGCCCTGCAGCAAAACCTCGCGTTCGGCGTCACCACGGCCGTCGTGATGGGCACCAATCAGCAGGGCATGTCGCAGGTCAAGCAGATCGAGGCCGCCGATTCGTTCGATGTGGCCTCGATACTGACCGCCGGACCGGTCGCGACGGCGCCCGGCGGGCATCCGACGCAAATGGAGGGCGGCGCGCGGTCAGGGTCCATTCCAACGCTCAGCGCACCTGGCGAGGCGGACGCATTCGTTGCCGCACGGATCGCCGAGGGTTCCGACTTCATCAAGATCATCTACGACGACATCGCGAGCTACGGAAAGACACTCCCGATGCTGGACGAGGCGACCGTCGCTGCCCTGGTGAAAGCCGCGCATGCGCGCGAGCGCATCGCCGTCGCCCACATTGGAACGGAGGGTCAGGCACGAGGCGCAATCGCGGCCGGCGTGGACGGTCTCGCGCACCTCTTCGAGGGAACAACCGTGTCACCGGACTTCGGACGGTTTGCGGCGACACACCGCGTCTTCGTCATCCCGACCTTGTCGACGCTCTATTCGGGCTGCGGAAAATCGGACGGCCCGAGTCTCTTGAAGGATGCGGACGTGATGAAACACGTCAAACCGCAGTTCCGCAGTCTCCTCGAGATGTCTTCGCCGCCCACGAAGCTGTCGTGCGACGCGCTGCCAGCGACGATCCGGCAGCTGGCCGCGGCTGGAGTACCGGTTCTGGCAGGAACCGACACGCCGTATCCCGGGCTGACCTACGGAGCCTCGCTGCACCGGGAGCTGGAGCATCTCGTCAACGCCGGCCTGACGCCGACCGCCGCGCTCGCGGCGGCGACGTCGGCCATCGCGAAAGCCTTTCGCATGAACGATCGCGGACGAATCCGAACCGGCATGCGCGCCGACCTGCTCCTCGTCGACGGCGATCCCTCGAAACAGATTCGCGACACCCGAAACATCGTCGCGATCTGGAAGCGAGGAGTGCGCGTGGGTGGTGGTTAAGGCGACAGTTTATACAGCCGGACGGCATTATCGCGAAGGACCATGCGGGCAATGGTCTCGGCACGGGCACGCGTGACCTCGCCGCTCGCCATCATCCCCGTCAGCGCCAATGCCAGCGCTTCACGTCCGGACCGCGTGGCAATCCACGTCATCTCTTCCCAGCCGCGTAACCCCGCTCCCATCGCATCGGTGCCGAAGAGCACTTTCTCGGGGAACG
>DASTBV010000115.1:0-34948 GCA_035711805.1 Vicinamibacterales bacterium | reverse complement strand
CCTCCGCCTCCCATAGCTGAGTCGAAGATCGAAGAATCTTTGACTCCCCGAGACTCAGATTCGATAATGACCCCATGAGCAAAATCATCGGCATCGATTTGGGCACGACCAACTCTGTGGTTGCCGTCATGGAGGGTGGCGAGCCTGTCGTCATCACCAACCCGGAGGGCAGCCGGCTGACGCCGTCCGTGGTCGCGTTCACCAAGACGGGCGAACGTCTGGTCGGCCAGGTCGCCAAGCGCCAGGCCGTGACCAATCCTGAAAACACCATCTTTTCCATCAAGCGGTTCATGGGCCGCCGCTACGACGAAGTCAGCGAGGAAATGAAGATGGTGCCCTACACGGTCACCGCTGCTGGCAACGACGTGCGGGTCAAGGCGCTGGAGAAGCAGTACGCGCCGCCCGAGATCTCCGCGATGATTTTGCAGAAGCTCAAGAACGCCGCGGAGGAGTACCTCGGCACCACCGTGACGCGTGCGGTCATCACGGTCCCGGCGTATTTCAACGACGCGCAGCGCCAGGCCACCAAGGAGGCGGGAAAGATTGCCGGCCTCGAGGTGATGCGCATCGTCAACGAGCCGACGGCTGCGGCGCTGGCCTACGGGCTGGACAAGAAGAAAGACGAGACGATCGCCGTCTACGACTTCGGCGGCGGCACATTCGACATCTCGATCCTCGAAGTGGGCGAGGGCGTCGTCGAAGTCAAGGCCACCAACGGCGACACGCATCTCGGCGGCGACAATCTCGATCAGCGCATCATCGAGTGGATCATCGCGGAGTTCAAGAAGTCGGACGGCATCGATCTGAGCAAGGACCGCATGGCGCTGCAGCGTCTGAAGGAAGCCGCTGAGAAAGCCAAGATGGAGCTCTCCACGGTCATGGAGACCGACATCAACCTGCCGTTCATCACCGCCGATCAGTCCGGTCCGAAGCACATGCAGATGCGGCTGACGCGCTCGAAGTTCGAGCAGCTCGTCGACGATCTGCTGCAGAAAACGGTCGGGCCCACGCGTCAGGCGCTCGCCGACGCCGGCGTCCAGCCGACGCAGATCGACGAAGTCGTGCTCGTCGGCGGTTCGACGCGCATCCCGCGCGTCCAGCAGATCGTCAAGGACCTCTTCGGCAAGGAACCGCACAAGGGCGTCAATCCCGACGAAGTCGTGGCCATCGGCGCGGCCATTCAGGCCGGCGTCCTCGCCGGCGAAGTCAAGGACCTGCTGCTCCTCGACGTCACCCCGCTGTCGCTGGGCATCGAGACGCTGGGCGGCGTGATGACGACGCTGATTCCGCGGAACACGACGATTCCCACGCGCAAGAGCGAGACGTTCTCCACCGCAGCAGACAGCCAGACGAGCGTCGAAGTGCACGTGCTGCAGGGCGAACGGCCGCTCGCGCGCGACAACCGCACGCTCGGACGTTTCCAGCTGATCGGGATCCCGCCGGCGCCGCGCGGGGTCCCGCAGATCGAGGTGACGTTCGACATCGACGCCAACGGGATCGTCAACGTGTCCGCGAAAGACCTGGGCACGGGCAAGGAACAGAAGATCACCATCACCGCGTCGAGCGGACTGAGCAAGGACGAAGTCGAGCGGATGATGAAGGACGCCGAGTCGCACGCCGAGGAAGACCGCAGGCGCCGCGAGGAGATCGAGGTCCGCAACCGCGCCGACCAGGCGGTCTATGCCGCGGAGAAGATGCTCCAGGACATGGGCGACAAGCTCCCCGCCGCGGACAAGTCGGCCGTCGAAAGTGCGATCGGCGAGCTCAAGACCGCCGTGAGCTCGAACGACACGTCGGCGATGAACCGGGCCATGGAGCAGTTGACGCAGGCGCAGCACAAGGCGGCGGAGTCGCTCTACAAGCAGACCGGCGCATCGGCCGGGCCCGGATCGGAGGCGGGGGCCGGGCCGGCGGCCGGCCAGACGGCCGGCGACGCGGCGCCCGGGGACGTCATCGACGCAGAGGTGGTCGAGGACGAAAAGAAATGATGAGTTGTGATTAGTGATCTGTGATTGGCAATCACGAATCACAGATCCAGATTCACCAATGGATTTGTACATCGTCCTCGGATTGGCGCATGGCGCGACGGAGGCCGAGATCAAGAGGGCCTACCGGCGGCTCGCGCGGCGGTTTCACCCGGACATCAATCCGGGAGACCGCGTTGCCGAGGCGCGGTTCCGCCAGATCCTCGACGCCTATGAAACGCTGATGGACCCGCAGCGCCGATCGCGCTACGACTCGGGCCATGGCGTCGAGCCGCGCGACGATCGGCCGAAGAGCGGCTTCGAAGGGTTCGATTTCTCCGCACGTGGGGCAGACCATTCGGCGACGTTTGGCGATCTGTTCGCGGAGGTATTGAGCCGCCGCGGCGGGCGGAATCCGGCGCCCGAGCGCGGAGCCGATCTCCATCAGGATGCGCACGTGTCCTTCGACGACGCGTTCAAGGGGACGGAGCAGACGTTGACGGTGACGCGGCGCGTGACGTGCCGGGTGTGTGCCGGGAGCGGCGCGACGCGGATGAGCGGTGGCGCATGTCCGTTGTGCCAGGGAAGCGGTGCCGTACGGACCGTCCGCGGTCACATGGTGTTCACCCGCAGCTGCACATCGTGCAGCGGTTCGGGTGAACAGCGGCCGCGGTCATGCGATCGCTGCGGTGGCGCCGGGCAGGAGACCCGCGCCGAGGCGATCAGGGTGCAGATTCCCGCCGGCACCGCGGATCGCGAGCGTGTTCACGTGCAGGGAAAGGGAAATGCCGGCGTTCGCGGAGGTCAACCGGGCGACCTGTACGTGACGGTGCACGTGGCCCCACATCCGGCCTTCCAGCGCGACGGCGACGATCTGCACACGGTAGTGCCGATCGCCGTCCACGAAGCCGGCCTGGGAGCACGGGTGGAGATCGAGACGCCGGATGGCGTTGCGCGGCTTCGCGTGCCTCCGGGGACGCAGTCGGGACAGCGGTTCCGGCTGCGCGAGCGCGGCGCCCCGTCGCGGCTGAACGGCCGCCGCGGGGATCTGGTGGTTGAGGTGCGGCTGATGCTGCCGAAGCTCCTCGACGAGCGCTCCAAGGAGCTGCTGCGCGAGTTCGGCCGGATCAACAGCGACATGAGGCGGAAGTGATGGCCAAACGTGCTGACCGCGGAAAGGCGTACTACATGATCAGCGCCGTGTCGCAGAAGTACAACATTCATCCGCAGACGCTGCGGCTGTACGAACGCGAGGGGCTGCTGAAACCGTCGCGAACCGAGGGTAATACCCGGCTGTACTCCGAGGAAGACCTCGAACAGCTGGAGACGATTCTGACGTTGACGCGCGATCTCGGCGTCAATCTCGCCGGCGTCGAGATCATCCTGAACATGCGCCGCAAGATCGAGCAGATGCAGGGCGAGGTCAACGAGTTCATGGACTACGTCAAGCGGGAGCTTGCGCGCGGCATCGACGACTGGGAGACGCGGCTCTCCACCGCGCTCGTCAAGTCGTCTCCGACCGACCTCGTACGGCACACGCCGCCGGCGGAAGGGCAGATACCAGAAGCGCGCGGCGCGAAGCGCAAGAGCTGAGCGCGCTCGCGGGAGTGCAAAATTCAAAATGCAAAATGCAAAATGCAAAATGCAAAAGAGCGCGCACGCATTTCGCGTTTGCATTTTGCATTTTGAATTCTGCATTTCAGCGTTAGTATCGTTCCGTGGCTTGCGAGATCTGTGACGACACGACCTGGAAAACCGTCACAGTCGATGGCATCTCCCGTGTCACCCGCTGCGACTGCGTCCGCGGGTCCGCGTCGGCACGGCTGCTGGCGGACGCGCGAATTCCACGCCGGTACCAGCACTGCGACTTCACCAACTACACCGCCTACAACGAGCAGCTGACCAAAGCGCTTCAGCACGCGACGCGGCTTGCCGAAAGCTTTCCGGTCACGGACAAGGGGCTGTTCTTCCAGGGACCGCCCGGCGTCGGCAAGACGCACCTTGCCGTGGCCGTGCTGCGGCGGGTGATCATGACCCGCGGTGCGCGCGGCCTGTTCTACGACACGCGCGACCTGCTGCGGGTGATTCGCAGCACCTACGATCCGGTGAACCGCACCGCCGAGATGGACGTCCTGCGGCCGGTCATCGAGTGCGACCTCCTGGTGCTCGACGACCTTGGCGCGGAAAAATCGTCCGAATGGGTGGAGGAAACGCTCAACCTGATCGTGAACTCCCGCTACAGCGAGCGCAGGACGACGATCTTCACCTCGAACTACGACGACAACCCCGACAATACCGATCCCGACTCGCTGCTGTTCCGCATCGGCTTCCGCATGCGGTCGCGGCTGCACGAGATGTGCGAATTCCTGTATCTGGATGGCGGCGACTATCGCGAATTGCCGCCCAACGGCGGGGTGGACGACCTCGTCGCCCTGTGGAAAACGCGCAATAAGGCCTCCCGCAAGCCGTCGCTGCCGGCGCGAACCGGCGGACAAGTCCGTGCCCAGGCCCGCGCGGGCGAGCGCGGAGACGGGAAGGCCGATCTGAAGTGGAGCGGGGGGCGGGCTGGATCGCAGTAATGCAGAATGGTGAATGCAGAATGCAGGCTTTGCCTGAATTCTGAATTCTGCATTCTGAATTCATGCCACTAGGCCTCTACATCCACGTCCCCTTCTGCTCCGCGATCTGCAACTACTGCACGTTCAACCGCGGCCTCTTCGACCCCGCGTTGAAGACCGAATACGTCGCCGCCGTGTTGAAGGAAATCGAGCGCGCCGGCGACTCGGGCACGGCCGCGGCCGACACCATCTTCTTTGGCGGCGGCACGCCCTCGCTGCTCGAGCCGGAGGAAATCGGGGCGATCGTCGACGCGTGCCGGCACGCCTTCGTCCTTTCCGACGATCCGGAAGTCACGCTCGAGGCCAATCCCGAAAGCGTCACGGCCGAGCGGCTGACGGGATTCCGGGCGGCTGGAATCAATCGACTGAGCTTCGGTGTCCAATCCTTCAGCGACGCCGAGCTGCAGCGGTTGAGCAGGCTGCACTCGGCCGGCCGCGCCCGCGACGCGTTCCGACTGGCGCGCGCCGCAGGGTTCGACAACGTGTCGATCGATCTCATGATGTGGCTGCCGCTGCAGTCGATTGCCGAATGGCTCGCGTCGGTCGACTCGCTCATCGAGCTCGGCCCCGAGCATGCGTCGCTGTATTTGCTGGAGATTTACCCCAACTCGCCGTTGCGGGATGCGATGGCGAAATCGAAGTGGACCGTGGCCGCCGACGATGATGCGGCCGAGATGTACCTGCTGGCAATGGAACGCCTCGATGCGGCGGGTTACCAGCAATACGAAATCTCCAATGTGGCGCGAAATGGCCGCGTTTCGCGGCACAACCTCAAATACTGGACCGATGGCGAGTGGGTCGGCTTCGGTCCGGGTGCCCATTCCACCCGAGGGGGGGTCCGCTGGCGGAATGTGTCGGCCACGCACGACTACATCGGCGCGGTCCACAGCGGTGGACAGCTCATCGCCGAGCGGCGAATCCTGTCGCGACAGGATGGTATTGAGGAGGCGCTGTTTACTAGGCTGCGGCTGACTGAAGGGATTGATCTCGACTTGGTAAGATCACGATACGGGCTGGATCTGTGGCGGCAGTATGGCGGGGAGCTGGAGCGGTTCGTCGATGCGGGGTTCTTGATCTATGATCACCGCCGCCTGAAATTAAGCAGGGCAGGAATGCTTCTTGCCAACGAAATAATGACCGTATTTCTGGGTTCCCACGTACGGTAGGATACCCGCGCTTTTCCGAGGAGAAATGCACATGCGACGACTTTCGGGAATGGTAGTGGCTGGCGCGATGCTGGTTCTGCCGGCCTTTGCGCTGAACGGCTACGCGCAGGAGGCCGCGGCGCAGCCGGCGGCCGCCGCACCTCAGAAGACGACGTATAACGCTGATACCGTCATCGTGATGTACGCCGTGAACCCGGGGAAGGATGCCGAATACGAGCAGGTAATCGCCAAGCTGAGAGAGGCGCTCGGCAAGTCCACCGCTCCCGAGGCGAAGCAGCAGCTGTCCGGCTGGCAGGTTGTCAAAAGCCAGAAGTCGCTGACAAATGACACCAGCAGCACGTACATCCACATCATCAGCCCGGTGGTGAAGAACGCCGACTACTCGATCGTCAACATCGTCTATGCGGTGTCCACGGACGACGAGAAGCGTGCGTTTTACGACCTCTATAAGGGCGCGCTGAAGGGCGCGCTGTCGCAGATCACGGCCAACAACCCGGTCGGCGCGCCGGCAGCACCGGCCGCGGCCGCGGGTGGCGCCCAGTAGACTCGCCGCGTCGTACAGGTCGAGCCACGAGCGGCCATCGGCCGCTCGTGGCTTTTTTATTGGGTTCGGAGACTGACGTGATCGATATGAGCCGGGCAGGCGCCGCCCTCATGCTTGCGATGAGTCTGGGCGCTGGACCAGCCGCGCAACAGGCCTCTCCACCCGCCCCTCAACCGGGCGCTCCGGCGCCGCCGCCGGCATCCGTCCCGGCGCCGGAACCCGTTCCTGGAACAGTGACATGTCCCGCACCCCCGCCCCCGGCGCGCCTGCCGGAGCGAATGTTCAACGCCCCCGTCGGCGTGCTGATCCAGCCGGTACAGGCAACGAAGGTTGAGGACTTCGAGAAGTTTCTCGGCTATGTCCGCGAGGCAATTGCGGCCAGCACGGACAAAACCGTCCGGGAGCAGGCGAAGGGCTGGAAATTCCTCAAGATGGCTGAGGTCGGGCCCAACAAGGACGTGCTCTTCTGGTTCGTGCTCGACCCCGCCGTTCCGTGTGTGGACTACGCCTTCGGCCCCATTCTCGCGGCCGCTATCCCCGACGCCGCGAAATTGAAGGAGGTCTGGGCGCTCTTCACGGGATCGGTAAGGGGCGGCCCGACGCTCGCGAATCTCGTGGCGGTGGAGCCGCCGGCAGAATCCAGTGGGGGGGCATCGACTCCGTCGGCGGCGCCGAAGCCGGTGATCCCGGCTCCACCGCTCGATGCGAAGCCGGTCCAACCGCCGAAGTAGGGAAGAAGGCGGCTATCAGAACGCGACGTGAAATCCGGTGTACACCCGATGCACGTTGCTGTGTAACGGCTCACCGCGCAGCTTCAGGACGCGGTAATCGAGGCGAACCATCACCGGCCCGAAAATCCGCCGCTTCACGCCGACGCCGCTATGGAACGCCCACGCCGTTTCCTGGTGCGCGTCCAGGGTTTCGCGGTACACGCCGGTCCCCACCAATCCGTACGGCTGAAATCCGGCAACCGGAAACGGCGTCTGCAGCAGCAGATTGCCGAGGAAGGTTCGCAGGCCCGGCGTCGGTCCGTCTTCGTCGTCGAGATCCTCGCCGTTGTTCGCATATTCGAATTCCGTGGCGATCATCCCGCCGCCGCCAACGGCGAACCCTTTCGCCGCCCGGCTGGACGGGGTCCGGTTCGACCCGATGATGAAGGTGAAATCGGCATACGCCGGGGCCGTGAAGCCCAGGAGCAGGACCGTGACGAGAAGCGGTCGGACCAGGTGCATGCGTAATGGTACGATCGTCGACAAGGCGCGGGACCTCCTTGAACCTATCTCTTTCATCGGATCAGGAACTGCTTCGCAGCAGCGTCCGGGAGTTCGCGGAGACGGAACTGCGCCCCCACGTCATGGAATGGGACGAGGCGCAGCAGTTTCCGCGGGAACTGCTGGCCAAGTGCGCGGCCCTGGGGTTGATGGGGATCCAGTTCCCCGAGGAATACGGCGGGGCGGGGATGTCTTCGGTCGATTACTGCCTGTGCATCGAGGAGCTGGCGCGTGTCGACCCGTCCGTCTGCCTCTCCATCGCCGCGCACAACGGCCTCGGCGCGTCGCACATCTTCATGTTCGGCACGGAAGAGCAGCGGAGGACGTATCTGGTTCCGCTGGCGACGGGCGACAAGCTCGCGGCCTGGGGGCTGACCGAGTCGTCGTCCGGCAGCGACGCCGCGGCAATGCGCACGACTGCCGTTCGTGACGGCGCGCACTGGGTCATCAACGGGTCGAAGCAGTTCATCACGCATGGCCGGACCGGCGACATCCTCGTCGTGACGGCCGTCACCAATCGCGCCAAGGGCAACCGCGGCATCTCCGCCTTCATCGTCGAGCAGGGCACTCCAGGGTTCCGGCCGGGCAAGAAGGAAAACAAGCTGGGGATGCGCGCAAGCGAGACGAGCGAGCTGATCTTCGAGCATTGCCGCGTCCCCGCCGGTCAGTTGCTCGGCGCGGAAGGACAGGGGTTCATCAACGCCCTCCAGGTGCTGGATGCCGGCCGCATCGGCATCGCCGCGCTCGCCGTCGGGCTCGCACAGGGTGCGTACGACGCCGCGCGATCGTATGCGTTCGAACGCGAACAGTTCGGACAACCGATCGGAACGTTTCAGAGCATCCGCGCCAAGCTGGTGGACAACGCGGTGCGTATCGAGGCCGCGCGGCTGATGACGTATCGCGCCGCCGCCATGAAGGATGCCGGCGAGCGCACCACGCTCGAGGCGGCGATGGCGAAGCTGTATTCGAGCGAAATCGCGGTGCGCGCCGCCGAGGACGGCGTCCAGATTCATGGCGGCTACGGCTTCATCAAGGACTATCCGGCGGAGAAATATTTCCGCGACGTGAAGCTCACGACCATCGGCGAGGGAACGAGCGAGATTCAGCGGCTCGTCATCGCGCGGCAGCTGCTTGCCTCCTAGCGAGTTGCTCCACGACGGCGTGCGTGCCGGCGACGCGCGGGCGATCGCGCGCGCGATTTCGTTGATCGAGGACGAGGCTCCGGACGCGGCGGCGTTGATCGGACACATCCATCAGCAGACAGGGCGTGCCTACGTGATTGGGGTCACCGGCGCGCCGGGCACCGGCAAGAGCACGCTCGTCGATGCCCTGACCGCCGAAATCAGGCGATCGGGTCAGACGGTCGGGATCATCGCGGTGGACCCGACGAGCCCGTTTACCGGCGGGGCGATCCTCGGCGATCGCGTTCGCATGACCGGGCACGCGGCCGACCCGGGCGTGTACATCCGCAGCATGGCCACACGTGGCCACCTCGGAGGGCTGTCGCGGACGACGAGCGACGTCGCGCTGGTGCTGGATGCGGCCGGAACGGACGTCATCATCATCGAGACGGTCGGGGTCGGCCAGGACGAAGTCGATATCGTCCGAACGGCCGATATCTCGATCGTGGTCGTCGCGCCGGGTGCAGGCGACGACGTCCAGGCGATGAAGGCCGGCATCATGGAAATCGCCGACATTTTCGTCGTCAATAAGGCGGATCGCGAAGGCGCCGACCGTGCCGCACAGGCGATCGCCGCGAATCTGTCGCTTGGCGTGGCTTCCGCCTCACGGCGGAAGCGGCGAGAGGAGAGCGAGAGTGACTGGCAACCGCCGATTGTGAAGACAGAGGCGACCCGCGCGATCGGGATCGACGAACTGTGGCGGCAGATCCGGCGCTATCGCGAGCACTCAGCGGGCGGCCTGGCCGAGCGGCGGCGCGAACGCCAGCGCGTTCGGCTGCGCGAGCTGCTGGCTCGCCAGCTTGTGCAGCGCATCGAATCAGTGCTGCCGTCGGGCGCGATCGAGCGGATGGCCGAGCGCGTTGCAGCGCGCGAGCTCGATCCGTATTCGGCGGTGGATGAGCTTATTGCCAGCGTAGGCCGCGTGCCTTAAATGAAGGTGATCCTCGACCACGTCGGCATCGCGGTGAAGAACCTCGAAGAGGCGCTGGCTTTCTATCGCGATGGACTCGGCCTGCACGTCGAGGTCCCCGAGGAAGTCGCCAGCCAGCGAGTACGTGCCCACTTCATCCCCGCTGGTCAGGCCGCCCTCGAACTGCTCGAGCCCACGAACGGCGATTCCGCGATCGCGCGCTACGTGCAGAAGCGCGGACCGGGGCTTCACCACATCACACTGCGCGTGGACGACATCCACGCCGCCCTCGAACAACTGCGTGCTCGCGGGGTCCGCCTCGTTGACGAGCAGCCGCGGCCCGGCGCCGAGGGCGCGATGGTCGCGTTCATTCATCCGTCCGCCGCTCATGGCGTGCTCGTTGAACTGAAGCAGGGCGCCGCGCCGGTGGTGCGCCTCGACGTCCGGACGATCCCCTTCGGCGATTTCCAGCTCACCACGCTTCACGACGGCCCGTTCCGCCTGGACGGGGGAGCGATGTTCGGGGTCGTGCCGCGTCCGCTGTGGGAGAAGAAGGCACCGCCGGACGATCGACACCGGATTCAGCTGGCGATGCGGCCGCTGCTCGTCGAAGCGTCGTGGGGGCGCATGCTGGTGGATTGCGGCGTCGGCGAGAAGATGACCCCCAAGGATCGCGACATTTACGCACTCGACCGGGTACGGACCCTGGATGACGCGCTCACCACGGTCAAATTGTCGAGCGAGTCCATTGAGATCGCGCTGGCCACTCACCTCCACTGGGATCACTTTGGTGGTGCGACTGCCCGGATGACTGGCGGTTTGCGGCCGCGCTTTCCGAAGGCGGAGTACGTCATCCGTGCCGCGGAGTGGGACGATGCCACTCATCCGCACGAACGCAACCGCGCGAGCTACCTGCAGGACGACTTCGTTCCGCTGAAGGAGGCCGGAGTCGTCACGTTCTTCGACGGCGACCAGGCGATTCGGCCTGGCGTGCGCGTGGTCCGGACCGGCGGCCACACCGGTCAGCATCAGATTGTGTTCATCGAGTCCGGCGGACGGACGGCGGTGTTCGTCGCGGATCTGATTCCGACGGCTGCGCATCTGGAAAACGCCTGGGTGATGGGCTACGACCTCTTTCCGATGGAGACCCTCGCGTTCAAGCGTCAGTTCATTCGCGAGGCGATTGACCGCGAGTACCTCATCTTCTTCGAGCATGACCCGGTCATCGCGGCCGGTTTCATCCGCGAGAAATCCGGGCGGCGCGACGTAGAGCAGGTTCTCTAATCCTCTTCAAACCGGTGCCGCGGTTCGCCCGGGCCCGAATGACGTCTTAGCGAGTAAGAGCGCCTTCGCGATTCCTACTCGATGAGCGCCCGCCTGACGATCGAGTACAGGTACTGGACCTCCCCATCGTCCAGCCCTTCGCCGAACCTCGTCAGGCCTGTGCGGGTCTTGATGACGACTCCCTTGCCCCTGGCGAAGCGGGCGAGTTTTACGACGATACGTTCGACGCCGGCCCTGACCGCCGGAGCCTCCGAGGGGTGCGCCTGCAGCACCTGCTGTTCGGTCGCGCGTTTCGCCGAGGCAAGGCTGGATTCGCGGCTGCTGTAGTCCACATCGAGGATGTCCGCCACATCGGCTGACATGATCGTTCGAGTCGTCCACGCTCCGCGCTCCCGGATGCGGAGGCCCTGTTTCGAGACCTCGACGATCGTGGCACCCCTGCGCGATCGGAGGAAGGCACCGACGATCGTCGTCAACGGAAGGAACCCGAAGAACAGGCCCAGCAATCCGAGAAACGTCCAGCCGACGACATCTGGCGTGTTGGATTGCCTGAAGAACGTTGCGAGCGGCGGGCCGAACGCGAGGAGGATGCCGATCGGAATCAACGTCGTTGCAAGTACGAGCGGATTCTGGCGCCGGAACGGAACGACAATCCTGACCTTGCCCATTTCACGCGTCACCTCACTCCGCGCGTCGGCAGGACGCACCGCATTCGTGTGCATTGTCGGGTTCTGTCGCGCACGCTGACGCAGTGCGAGGTCGATGTCGCTGGGGGTCAGCGTGATCGAACGGTCCGTTGAGGCATCTTCGATCTGCAGGTGCAGATGCTCGGCAATCGCCCTGGCGTAGTGGCGTGCTTTCGCGTAGTCGGAGAGGCTGCACAACCGCAGGTCGGGTCCGCTTCGCGCCTTCAACGTCAGTGGAAACGATTCGGCCGTGTCCGAGTCGCCCGGGACAAACCCGAGTGTGACCGCGGTATATCCCTCGAGCGGTACGGTGTGCCCGCGCAGCGGAACCAGCAGGCCCCACTGCTTGACGACTTCTCGCTGTGCGCGATCAATGGTCATCCAGCTGCGACCGAACACCAGTGCTCCGCCGACAGTTGTAAAGGCGATCGCCATCAGGACCAAGAGTGGCCACATGAAGGCCGGCATTTGATCCGCGTTGTTCACCGGGACGATGCGGAGAAGTATCAGGAAGAGGAACACGCCCGCGCCGAAGAACGGAAGTCCGAACACAGACAGACAGCCGCCGCCTTCCTGAATCCGGAGGCGGTCTGGCGTGACGAGCTGGACGGGCCCGTTCATTGCCACTCTTATCGGATGAGGTCGCGGGAACTGTCAGCAGCTCCTGGCGGAACTGAATTTTGCAGTAAGGGTCGGCAGCGATGCTGGAGAATCTCGCGCGGCTTGGCTACGCCTCGAAAGCGGTCATCTATGCCATCGTCGGCGTTCTGGCGGTGCTCGCCGTCACGAACCGCGGCGGCACGATCACGGACACGACCGGTGCGCTGCAGGTCATCTTTACGAAGCCGTTCGGCCGCGGCCTGCTGCTCATTCTGGCGGCGGGCCTGTGTGGCTACGCCGCCTGGCGGCTCCTCGACGCCTTCATGAACCCCGATCGCGACAGCCTGTTCATCCGCATTGGCAACGGTGTCCGTGGGCTCGTGTACGGGGCCCTTGGTATCCGTGCCATTCAGTTGCTGCGGGGATTGCGGGGGTCGAACGGCGATGAGGCAGAGTTGTGGACGGCGAAGATTCTCGACTGGCCGCTCGGCGCCCTGCTTGTGGGCCTCGTCGGCGGCATTGTCGCGGCGTATGGCGCCTCGCAGATCGTGCAGGGCGTGAAAGGCACGCACGACGAGAAGATCGACTGGTCGCCGATCCCTGCACACATGCGGACCGCGGTCCAGCGGATCAGCCGGTTCGGCGTCGCCACACGCGGTGGTGTGCTGATCACGCTGGGCCTGTTCCTCGTCCGCGCGGCGTTCGCGCACGATCCGAATCAGGCGGCCGGCACGCGCGAATCGCTGCTGCGTCTTGGCGGGCTGGCCGATGGCCGCTGGTTTCTGGCGATCCTTGCCGCCGGCGTGATTGCCTACGCCGTTGACCAGGCCGTCCATGCCCGCTGCCGCCGGATTCGGCCGGTGATGTAGGCCAGTGCGTAGCTTCCGACTTCAGTCGGAAGGCACTAGTA
This sequence comes from Vicinamibacterales bacterium, assembly GCA_035711805.1. Lineage (GTDB taxonomy): Bacteria > Acidobacteriota > Vicinamibacteria > Vicinamibacterales > UBA2999 > Gp6-AA40. The sequence goes on along the minus strand of DASTBV010000115.1, from coordinate 21,814 downwards.
TTAGAGGCTCCGGTTGGCACGTAGTGTCCGCCTTCAGGCGGACCCGCAGACGACAGCATCCAATGGAACAAGTTCAGATTGGAATCATCGGCGGCAGCGGTCTGTACGACATGGCCGAAGTCACCGATCGCACGGAAATTGCGCTCGACACGCCGTTTGGCGACCCGTCCGGGCCGTATGTCGTCGGCACACTCCGCGGAAAGCGCGTGGCCTTTCTGGCGCGGCACGGCGCCGGCCACCGGCTCTCGCCGTCGGAGTTGAATTTCCGCGCCAACATCTTCGGCATGAAGCTGCTCGGCGTCGAGTACATCCTCTCCGCCAGCGCCGTCGGCAGTCTCAAGCAGGAATACAAGCCACTCGACATCGTCATCCCGGACCAGTTCATCGATCGTACGCGCGGCCGTGTGAGCACGTTCTTCGGCCGGGGCCTCGTCGGGCACGTCGCGTTCGCCCATCCGTTCTGCACGATCCTCAGCGAGGTCGCATTCGGGAGCGGAAAAGCGGCCGACGCGACGATTCACAAGGGCGGCACCTACGTCTGCATGGAAGGGCCGCAGTTCTCGACGCTGGCGGAATCGAACCTCTATCGATCGTGGGGCGCCGACATCATCGGCATGACCAACCTGCAGGAGGCGAAGCTCGCGCGCGAGGCGGAGATCTGCTACACGACGATCGCGCTGGTCACCGACTACGACTGCTGGCATCCGGACCATGACTCGGTGACGGTCGAGATGATCATTGCCAACCTGACCCGGAACGCGCAGACGGCGCAGCAGATCATCGCCGGCGCCGTGGATCGTCTGCCGTTCGATCGCACCTGTGAGTGCGCGTCGGCGCTGAAGTACGCATTGATTACGCGGCCCGACGTGATTCCGCCCGAGACCGCCCGCGATCTGGCTCCGATCGTCGGCAAATATCTCGCACGCGTGTAAAGGAACGTGATGACGACCCCCAATAAGTTCGACGTAACCGCAATCGGCAACGCCATTGTCGACGTCATTGCCCAGGCAGACGACGCGCTGCTGGCGGCGCACAACCTGCCGAAGGGCGCCATGAACCTGATCGATGCCGCCATGGCCGACAAGTTGTACGGCGTCATGGGCCCCGGCAAGGAAGCGTCGGGCGGGTCGGCGGGAAACACGATTGCGGGAATTGCGATGCTCGGTGGCAGGGCCGCCTACATCGGGAAGGTCGCGGACGATCAGCTCGGCAAGATCTTCACGCACGACATCCGCGCGGTTGGCGTCACCTACGACACGGCGCCGCTGCAGGGCGGCCTGCCGACGGCACGCAGCCTGATCTTCGTCACGCCCGACGCACAGCGGACGATGCAGACGTTCCTCGGCGCCTGCACGCAGCTGGGCCCCGAAGACATCAACCTCGGCCACATCACCGGCTCCAAGGTCGTCTACATGGAGGGCTACCTCTGGGACCTGCCGCGCGCCAAGCAGGCGATGCTCTCCGCGGCAATGCAGGCCAAGGAGTCCGGCGTCAAAGTGTCGCTCACGCTGTCGGATGCCTTCTGCGTCGGCCGCTTCCGCGATGAGTTCCTCGAGTTGGCCGAAAAGTACGTGGACATCCTCTTCGCGAACGAGAGCGAGATCCTGTCGCTGTATCAGACGGACGACTTCGACACGGCTTTGCAGCAGGTCAGGGATCATTGCGAGATTGCCGCGCTCACCCGCAGCGAGAAGGGCTCGGTCGTGGTCAACGGCGACGAGGTGCACGTCATCGACGCGGTCAAAGGCGTCAAGGTGGTGGACACCACGGGCGCCGGGGACGCGTATGCGGCGGGATTTCTCTACGCCTACACGCAGGGCCTCGACCTGAAGACCGCGGGCCGGCTCGGTGGGGCGATGGCCGCCCAGGTGATCAGCCAGTACGGTCCGCGCGCCGAAGCAAAGGACGTAAAGGCGCTTGCCGCGAAAGTGCTGAGTGGCTGGGTAGCTGGGTAGCTGGGTTGCCTGGGTTGCCTGGGTTGCCTAGGTTGCCTGCGTCCTTACCCAGGCAACCCAGCCACCCAGTCTACCCAGTCTACCCAGGCAACCCAGTCTACCGATCGAACGATTCGCGGCGGCTGGATTCAGTCAGCCGGATCACGAAGCGCTCGGGGTTCTCACGGAACTGGCGCTGCAATTCCGTCAGGCTTGCGGCGCCGCCGTAGCTGATCGCCGAGCACAGGTGCTTCAGCATGTCGCGGATCACCGGCCGCACGGAGCCGCGCGCCGGCACACTGATCTCCATGCCCTCCGCCCCAAGCGCCTCCACGTCCGCGACGGAGGAATCCTCGACGTCGAGCCGGTCGACGATCGCCTGCAGTGACGCCATTCCGCGAAACACCTTGAACGGCACCGTGACCGTCTTGTGCGACTCGGGAATCACCACCGGCTTCTGGACGGTATCTCCCGGCGTCTCGATCGTTCCTGCCAGCGCGCCGCCCAGCATGACGGTATCGCCGCCGAAGAGCAGCGCCTGCACGAGCGCTCCATCCCGCTTCACCCCGCCATCGGCGATGAGCGGCACCTCGTCGCCGGCCGCCCTGCGGCATTCGACCAGCGCGGCCACCTGCGGCACGCCGAAGTTCGTGTTCAGCCTCGTCGTGCAGCCGCCGCCGGGACCGATGCCGACCTTGACGCCGTTGACGCCGCGATCGATCAGAAACCTGACCCCGTCGGCGGTCGCGACGTTGCCGGCGATCAGCTCGGCGTCGCCGAACTGCTTGCGGAAGGTCTCGACCGCACGTGACATCACGACGGAGTGACCGTGCGCGATGTCGATGACGATCACGTCCGCGCCAGCGCGCAGCAGCTCCGCGGCACGTTCCAGGTAGTCGCCTTTCGCGCCAATCGCGGCGCCCACCATCAGACGTCCGTGCGGGTCGCGTGTGGCGGCCGGCAGCTGCTTCTGCTTGATCAGATCTTTCGCCGTGATCAGACCGAGGAGCCGTCCGGCGCCGTCAACCAGCGGCAGCTTCTTGATCTTGTGCTCGCGCATCACGGCTTCGGCGGCGGCGCTCTCGATGCTGCCTTCGCGGACGATGAGCCGATCGCGCGGCGTCATGCGCTCGCTGACGCGCCCGGTTCCGCCGCTGAAGCGGAGATCACGCGCCGTCAGCAGGCCGATGACGCGGCGGGCCTCGTCGATCACGACGAGCGTGCCCACACCGGTGCGCCGCATCACCTCGGCCGCTTCGTTGAGATCCGCATCGGGGCGAATGGTGTAGGGGTCGATGATGATGCCGTGCTGGCGGCGCTTGACGCGCTCGACTTCGCGCACCTGCGGCTCGATATCGCCGGATCGAAATCCGCGGTCGATGATGCCGATGCCGCCCTCCTCGGCCACGGCGATCGCCATCTCGGCGCGCGTGATGGTGTCCATGTTCGCCGAAACGACCGGCCGCTTCAGCGTCAGATGCTGCGACAGCTTCGACGAGAGATCGATGGCGGCGGGATCCCGCCGCTCGAGGACGCTGTACTGCGGCGTAAAGAGGAAGTCGTCGAACGTGGCGCCGCGAACGAGGTCGGCGAGCGCGCTCATTCTGGAAACACCGCGGCGGCCACGGCGTACACCGCAGCCGCGGACGTGAACGTCGTCGAGAAGCCCCAGTTCATTGCGATGAAGACGGCGAGCGTGGCGCCGACGACCGAGAATGCGCCGTTCATGCCCCATCCCCACGGCGCAATTTCCGGCCGCCTCGCTGCCAGCATCCGCATGCCTCCGGGAAGTGCCATGCCGAGGAGGATTCCGGCGGGGACCAGAATCGTCACGGCAACCGCGATGCGTACGCCGAGCGGCCACGGAATGGCGGCGTCGACGAGCCAGGGAACGGCGAACCTCGATGCCAGCGCCAACGCCACGATCGCGATCAACGCCGACATGGTGACACGGCGGATCCTCAGGTCGTCAACGGCCCGGGTCAGGAAGCTGCCCAGCCCGGTGCCGAGCAGCAGCGAGAACAGCGTCACCGTCAGGGAATAGACCGGGTGACCCAGCAGCAGCACGAACCGCTGCAGCATCGCCACTTCGAGCAGCATGAACCCGGCGCCGAGCGCGCCGAAGTAGGCAAGCCATCGGGCCCAGCCGGACCCCGGCAGCCCGCCGCCGATGAGGAGCGGTCCGACAACGAACAGCACGACGAGCACCGCCGAGATCCCGAACAGCGTGAGCAGGGCGCTCAGGCCGTTTCCAAACAGCATCGAGCGGCCAAACGCCACGTCGAACTGGTCGGCCAGCCGCGTGGTGTGGAAGAAAAACGGCCTGTCGTCCGTGGTGGCGCGGATATCGACCGGATAGGCGTCGATGAATCGCTGACGATCCGGGGCGCGGATGAGCCGTGCGTAATCGTCGGCGCTCGTCCGCGACTGGAGCATCTCTGGCGGATCGGCAGGGCGTGTGTCCGCGCCGGATGGTGTCGGTGCGTCTGTGCCGTCCGCCGCCTCGCCGGTCCGCGGTGCATACAGCACCACGAACCCCATCGCGTCGGCGTGCGACGTGAGACGCGCGACCTGCTCGCGTGTGAACGGTCTTTTCGACAGGAGGAAGGTCGCCACCCGGTCGTGGCGGACGATCGCGATGTGTCGCGCCGGATCGAGACCGCGCGCGGCGCACGCCTCCTGCGCCAGGGAGACGAGCCGCAGACCGTCGAAGACCCAGCGTGTGACCGTCAGAAACCCGTCGTCCGTGAGGTGATCGAGATACTCACCGAACGCTTCGGACGTGTAGAGCGAGTTCTCGGTCAGGGTATACGCACCGGCCGCCGTCGCCGCCCATGTGTCCACGAGGGAGGCCTGGATGACGTCGTATCGCTTCGGGCTGCGCCGCACGAAGCTCCGTCCGTCGTCGACATGGATGGCCACGCGCGGATCGCCATACAGGTTCCCGGAGTAGTCGCGGAAGCGTCCCAGCATCACGTCGCGAACGATGATCGGATTGATCTCGACCCCGTCGACGTGCGTGGCGCCGAACACCAGCGCCGAGAGCAGATCGCGCCCGCCCCCGGGCCCAATGACCAGCGCGGTGAATCCGCGTGGACGTTCGACCAGCTGGTAGGCAATTGCGGTCAGCTCGTAACGAAGATATGCCGCGTCAGCCGGACGGCCGGTGCCCTTCAGGATTGGCGTCGACGCGGCGGAGTCGATGTCCATGAAGCGCGACTCGCCCGGCGTGCCAGTGAACTTCGGGCTCAGCGACCAGTCGCCGTGCGCGCGGTCGTAGACGCCGATACGCGAGAACGAATTCCACTTGCTGAAGAGCACCCGGTCTCCCTCGTGTCCCTTCGTGTCGAGCACATCGAACGGTTGCAGACCCGCCAGCTGTGCTCCCAGCGGAGCCGCGAGCAGGGCGGCGCCGGCCGCGGCAAATGCCCGGCGCGAGCCGGCACGTGCAAAGGAAACCGCCGCAATCAGGGAGAGCGCGGCCGCAACGAGGACCACCCCCGGGGCCCCCACTGTGTTCAATAACGGGATCAGCGCCAGGCACCCGGCTGCCGCGCCGATCAGGTCGGCGGCGTAGAGAAGATTTATCCGCGGTGTCAGCCTGGCGAACGCGGCAGATATCACCGTGCCCCCCGTCAGAAAGGGCAGCGCAGCCAGGAGATAGATGGTCAGCATCAGCACGAGATTGCGCGGTGAGTAACTGAGCCCGACGCGGATGCGGACCAGGCAGGCGAGCGCGACCAGTGTGGCTGCCGCGTGAACGATCGCGCCAACCGCCAGCAGGCGGTCGGTGGGGACATTCGCCAGCCGGCGACGGAGCACGTAAACCAGCACGCCGCTTGCGCTCAAGCCGAACAGCGCAATTGAGATGGCAAGAAAGGCGAAGTGGTAATACATGGTGACGGAAAAGATCCGAGTCAGCGCCAATTCCGTCATCAACAGCGCGCCTGAGACGGCGCCGATTCCCAACAGGATCGTTCGATTCAGTCCGGGTAGGTCCCCACGAGCGTCGCTCATCGTCTGCCGAGTCTACAGGAACACCCTTTGCACACGACCGCATCGTTGAGTCCGCGGCGGCGGGCGGCCGCGGCGAGAGGTCGGTGGAATGAAGACGCTCGTGTTCGTGATTCTGTGTGCCGCGGGGACGACGGGGGTGTTTTGCCAGGACAACCCGGCGACCTTCAAGGGCGGCATCGACCTGGTCGCGTTGAACGTCGTCGTCGTCGACCCGCGGCAGCAGTTCGTCAGTGGTCTGACTGCCGGGAATTTCGCCATCTACGAAGACGGCGTTCAGCAGGACGTTTCCTTCTTCGCGGCGGCGGAGATTCCGCTCGACCTGGCCATCCTCCTGGACACGTCGTCGAGCATGCACGCCAAGCTTGCCACTGCACAGGAGGCGGCCGTGGGCTTCGTAGCCGCCCTGCGGCCCGTGGACAGACTCCTCGTTATGGACATCAAGGATTCAGCGCGCGTCCTGAGCCCGCTGTCGCACGATCTGGACACGGCGATAAGCGCTATTCGCGGAACGTCGGCGGCGGGGAACACCGCGATCTACAACGGTCTCTATCTCACGTTGAAGGAGATGGCGCGGCAGAAGCAACCGGGTCGAAACGTTCGCCGGCAGGCGCTGGTGCTGCTGTCGGACGGCGACGACACGACCAGCCTCGTCGCCTACGACGACGTGATGGCGCTGGCCAGGCAGACGGGCATTTCCATTTACACGATCATGCTGCGCTCATCGCAGTTCGACAGCGATAGCGCCCGCCGGAACGCGCAGGCATCGAAGTCCGAGTACGGTATGAAAGCGCTGGCGCAGGAGACTGGCGGCCGCTCGTTCCTTGCGCTGCAGATCAACGATCTGGCGGGCGTCTATAAGGCCATCGGCGAGGAGCTGGCGAGCCAATACGCGATCGGCTACATGCCGACGAATCAACGGCGCGACGGGGCGTACCGGCGTGTAAACGTCCGTATCGTCGATCGCGCCAACGCGCAGCCGCGCACCCGCGCCGGATATCTCGCACCGCGTGGATAGTGCTCCGATCGCCCCACACGTTACGATCCAATCGTGTCGCGCTGGACCGCGCCCTCGGTGGCGGCTGTGGCTGCCGCCTGGCTGCTGCTGCTCATCACCGCACCTTTTCTGACGACGCCCGTTGCCGGCGTCCTCTACGCCGGCGGCGCGTTGATCTGCCATCAGCTGCCCGAACGATCCTTCCACCTGCAGGGGATCCAGCTTCCCGTCTGTGCACGATGCTTCGGCCTCTACGGCGGTGCGGCCCTGGGGGGTGCGATTGGCGCTGCAGGTTTCGCCCGGCGGTGGCTGGCGGGGCGCCCGCTGCTGTGGACGCGAGCGGCGAAGTGGGTCGCCACGGGAGTCGCAGCCGGACCAACCCTTGCCACCTTCGCGCTCGAATGGGGATTCGGCTGGCCGATCTCAAACGCGGTCCGAGCCATCGCCGCGCTGCCGTTCGGATTTGCCGTGGCTCTCGTGGTGGTGAGCGCGCTGGCTACGGTACACTACGAATAATGCGTGCCGCCGCGGCCGATCAGGTCGAGCCAGCTGCCAACAAGTACCTGATTGCCGCGCTCGCGTGGGCCATACCGGGCGCCGGCCATCTCGTGCTTCGGCGCCGGCAGAAGGGCCTCACGTTTCTCGTCGCGCTCACGATGATGTTTGCGACCGGGTTGTGGCTCGAGGGCCGCATCTTCCCGCTCGGCTTCGACCTGTATCAGCCGCTCGTCGGTCTAGCGGCAATCGCCGATCTCGGGATCGGGCTGCCGTACTTCATCGCCAAGTTCATGGGACACGGAGCCGGACGTGTCGTCGCCATCACCTACGAGTACGGAAACGCATTCGTGATCGTCGCCGGTCTGCTGAATCTGCTGGTGGTCCTTGACGCCTGGGATGTGGCGGAGGGGCGAAAATGACCACGCATGTCGGCTTGATGGCGCTCTTCTCGATCTTCGTCTCGGTTGTCTTTGCGACGTTGATGCGTGACGAACCGCGCGATCAGCTGTGGTTTGGGGTGCGGCTGTTCGCCGGCTTCATCGGCGCCGGAATCGGGATCGGCTGGCTGCTGTATCCGCTGCCGCTTTGACCACGGTTGGACGGCGGGTGCTTCTGTGGGGCCCCGTCGTCGCGTATATGGCGGCGATCTTTTACTTCTCGGCGCAGTCCTCACCGCCGACACCAGGCGGACTCCCGGACACGTTCGCGCACGCGATCGAGTACTTCGGGCTCGGGGTGGTTGTGTTCCGCGCGCTTGCCGGAGGGCTCGGTGCGCAGGTGACCGCAGTCCGGGCGATGGCGACGATGGGCATTGCCGTCGCATATGCCGTCAGCGATGAGGTGCACCAGCTCTTCGTGCCCAACAGGACCGCAGACGCCGGCGACGTGTTCGCCGATGCCGCGGGCGCCTCGGTCGCGCTGTTCGCCTGCTGGGCGTGGAATATAATCGTTGCTTCGAATCGTAGGGGCCGCGGGCCTGACAAGGCCCGCGCCACGGACGCACCGAGATCCGGCTCCCGACATTGACAACACCGCGCATCCTGCCGCAGATGGACATACGGGGCTCAGTCGTCGCGACGGGCTGCCGGTTCGCCATCGTTGTCTCGCGATTCAACGAAGCAATCACCTCCGGGTTGCTGAGCGGAGCACGCACGACGCTGCTGGACGCCGGCGTCCGCGAGGACGACGTCACCCTCGTCCACGTCCCCGGGGCATTCGAGATACCGGTGGCTGCTCTGCACCTGGCCGAGACCGGCCGGTTCGACGCCGTCATCTGTCTTGGCTGCCTGATCAAGGGCGACACGATGCACTTCGAGTACATCGCCGACGCGGCGTCGCACGGGATCATGAACGTCAGCGTTACCACCGGCGTCCCCGTGGCATTCGGCGTGCTGACGGCGTTGACGGAGGAGCAGGCCGTGGTGCGCGCCGAACCAGGCGAAGGCAACAAGGGACGTGAGGCAGCGCTGGCTGCGATTGAGATGGCCACGCTGTTCAAGAAACTCGGTGCGCTCCATGCGCCGCATGGAGGGGGCGCGTGACAGCGCGCGCGGAACGGCGCTCGGCGCCGCGGGCGCCGAAAGAGGCGCGCCATCGCGCCCGGCAGGCCGCCCTCCAGATGCTCTACCAATGGGAGGTGGGGCGGCTCTCGATGTTCGAGGTTCGGCAGACATTCTGGTCGCATGACGACGAGATGGAGGAGCCTCTTGGAGCCGAGCTGCGGGAGTTTGCGCTGGGGCTGGCCGACGGCGTGGTGTCGAACGTTGCCGCACTCGATCCGATGATCGCCGAGGCCGCCGAGCACTGGCGTCTCGAGCGCATGAACGTGATGGATCGGCTGATCCTGCGGCTCGCGGTCTACGAGTTCCTGCACTGGCCCGACACCCACGCGAAGGTCATCATCAACGAAGCACTGGAGCTGGCGAGGAGCTTCAGCGGCGACGACGCGGTGCGGTTCATCAACGGCATCCTCGACGGCATCCGGCGGAAGCTCGGGCGGGAATGAGCACAGGCGAAGAATCCGATCAGGTCGCGCAACGCCGCGCCAATCTCGACGCGCTGAAGAAGCTTGGCGTCGATCCGTATCCGCATCGCTTCGACACGCAGGCGACGGTCGCGGCCATCGTTGGCGAGCACGGCGCGAAGAGCGGCGAGGAGCTCGACGCCGCCCGCATCGAAGTGCGGACGGCCGGGCGGGTGCTGGCGATTCGCAGCTTCGGCAAGGCGAACTTCCTGGTGTTGTCCGACGGCACCGCACGCGTGCAGGTGTACCTGCGCCAGGATTCGCTGCCCGAGCGCGATTTTCAGATCTTCAAACTGCTCGACTTCGGCGACTGGGTGGGGGTCTCCGGCCGCCTGTTCCGGACGCGGACGCAGGAGTTCACGATTCACGCCGCGTCCGTGCACTTTCTGTCGAAGTGCCTGTTGCCGTTGCCTGAAAAGTGGCACGGCCTCCAGGACGTCGAGATTCGATACCGCCAGCGCTATCTGGACCTGATCGTCAACCCCGAATCGCGGCGTGTGTTCGAGATCCGCAGCCGCGTCGTGACGGCGATCCGCGAGTTCCTGATCGGCCGCGGGTTCCTCGAAGTCGAGACGCCGATGCTGCAGCCGATTGCCGGCGGCGCGCTCGCGCGTCCGTTCGTGACGCATCACAACACGCTCGATATGCGGCTCTACATGCGCATTGCGCCGGAGCTGTATCTGAAGCGATTGACCGTCGGCGGCGTCGAGCGCGTCTTCGAGATCAACCGCAACTTCCGCAACGAGGGGATCTCGACGCAGCACAATCCCGAGTTCACGATGCTGGAGTTCTACTGGAGCTACGCGGACTACAACGACCTGATGCTGCTGACGGAACGGATGTGTCAGGACGTGGCGCGGAAGGCGACCGGCAGCGATCAGATCGTCTTCGGCGATCACACCATTTCGCTGGCCTCCCCATTCCGGCGGCTGTCGCTCCGCGAGGCTGCACGCGCCGCCGCCGCCCGACAGCTTGGAACGGATGTTCCGGCCGCGGCGCTGCGCGCGCGCGAATCAGCGGCCGACCTGGCGCGCCGCCTGGGTATCGAGACGGACCCGGCTGCCGGTCCCGGAAAGATCACGGCCGAGATCTTTGAAAAGCTCTGCGAGGACGAGCTCATCCAGCCGACCTTCGTCTACGACTTCCCGACGGAGGTGTCCCCGCTGGCGAAGCAGAACCCGGACGACCCGGAGACCGTCGAACGGTTCGAGCTGTACATCGGCGGCTTCGAGGTCGCGAACGCGTTCAGCGAGCTGAACGATCCCGGTGAACAGCGGCGGCGCTTCGAACAACAGCTGCGCAGCCGGGCGGGCGGCGACGAGGAAGCTCACGCGATGGACGAGGACTACATCCGGGCGCTTGAATACGGGATGCCGCCGGCGGCGGGCGAAGGGGTCGGCATCGATCGCTTTGTCATGCTGCTCACCAACAGTCCGTCGATTCGCGACGTCATTCTGTTTCCGCTGATGCGGCCAAGGTAAGCAGGCGTGCGCTTCGAGCTGTTCATCGCCCTTCGTTACCTGCTCGCGCGCCGCAAGCAAGCGTTCATCTCGGTCATCTCCCTCATTTCGACGATCGGCGTCGCCGTCGGCGTGATCGCTCTGATCGTGGCGCTCGCGCTCATGACGGGCATTCAAGGCGAGCTGCGCGACCGCATCCTCGGATCGACGGCGCACATTTACGTCTGGAAGACCGGCGGCATCGAGGACTACCACGCCGAGGTGCAAAGGCTGCTCACGGTGCCGCGCGTCCGTGGTGCCGCGCCCGGCATCATGGGGAAGGCGCTGATCAGCAGCCCGAGCGGCAAGAGCTTCATTACGGTCAAGGGCATCGATCCTGCGCTCGAGCCGAACGTCACCGACATTCAAACCGCGATGCAGAGCGGGCGCGTCGAAGATCTCGCGACCGGCGAGCCGCCGGGAATACTGATCGGGCGCCAGCTGGCCGAAGCGTTAGCGGTGAAGGTCGGCGATACCGTGACGCTGCTGACGGACCAGGGGACGCTCTCGCCCGGCGGGATGCTGCCGCGCAGCCGGCCGGCGCGGGTGGCCGGAATCTTCAACCTCGGCCTGCAGGAGTTCGACGCGGAATGGGGGTTTGTCTCCCTCGATTTTGCCGGGCGCCTGGTCGGCGTCGATCAGGTGGAGATGATCCAGCTGCGCGTGGACGACATCAACGCGTCGCCGGAAATCGCCGACAGCATCGAGGCTCTTGGCCCCGCGTATCGGGCGCAGGACTGGAGCGACCTCAACGCGTCGCTCTTCTCGGCGCTAGGCCTGGAGAAGATCGGGATGTCGATCGCCATCGGGCTGATCATGATGGTGGCGGCGCTGCAGATCGTCGCGTCTCTGGTCCTGCTGGTGATGGAGAAAAGCCGCGACATCGGCATTCTGAAGACGATGGGCACGTCGCCGCGACGGATCTCGGTCGTGTTCATGATGCAGGGGACGATCATCGGCCTCGTCGGGACGGCCGCCGGCGCCATCGTCGCGGTGGCGCTGTGCTGGGTGCTGACCGAGTACAGGCTCGTGACGATCCCGCAGGACATCTACCAGGTGGCCTACGTGCCGTTCATCGTCAAACCGCAGGACTTTGCCACGGTGGTGGTGTCCGCCATCGTCATCTGCTTCCTGGCGACGATCTATCCGTCGCGGCAGGCAGCGAAGCTCGATCCCGTGCAGGCGTTGCGCTTTGAGTGACAACGGCGCGTTCGTTGCCGTGAGCGGCCTCAACAAGTTCTATGAGGCCGGCTCCGGCCGTCTGCACGTCCTGCGGGACGTGGACCTCGAGGTGCGCCGCGGCGAAATGGTGGCCATCGTCGGTGCCTCGGGGGTCGGGAAGAGCACGCTGCTGCACCTGCTGGGCGGCCTCGACCGCGCCGACTCGGGATCGATCCGCGTCGCGGGCACCGAGCTGCTGTCGCTGTCGGACCTGTCGCTCGTCGAGTTCCGCAACCGCAATGTCGGCTTCGTGTTTCAGTTCCACCATCTGCTGCCGGAGTTCGACGCGCGCGAGAACGTCGAGATGCCGATGCGGATTGCGCGGATGCCGCTCGATGAGGCGCGCCGGCGCGCCAGTGAGCTGCTGACGCGCGTCGGACTCGCCGAGCGGCTCACCCATCGCCCGAACATGCTGTCCGGAGGCGAGCAGCAGCGGGTGGCCGTGTCACGCGCGCTGGTGATGCGACCGGCGCTGCTGCTGGCCGACGAGCCCACCGGCGATCTCGATGAAGTCACGGGCGATGCGCTGCATGGCCTGCTCCGCGACATGCACACCGAGCACGGCCTGACGTCCGTCATCGCCACCCACAACCCGCGCCTCGCCGCGGCGTGCGACCGAGTGCTCAGGCTCGAGAGAGGGCAGCTGCGCCCGGCTTAGAGGAAGATTGAGTTCAATCTTCCGGGTTCTTGCTTCCGGGTTCGTGTTCTGTGTTCGGTTCTGGTTCGCTGTTCGTTGTTCGTTGTTCGATTCGGTGTTCAGTGTTCGGAGTTCCAGGGTTGCCTTCAACCCCGAACACTGCACCGAACTGAGAACCTCGCAGTCCGAACTCAGCACCGAACCGAGAACACGAACCGGGCACCGAGAACCGGGAAGTGTGAACTGTTCTATCTTGTCATCGCCCAGTCCCAGTGCCTTCCCGCCCGCTGCACCGAGAACTCGACATCCTCGGCCAGCATGAACCCGCTCTTGACCAGCGCCAGGGCCGAGGCACGGATGCGAGTCAGATAGTCGTCCTTGTTCTTATAGCGATCCGAAATCAAGGGACGTGGGTCGGCGCTCGTCTGCCGTTCGGCGGGCGTCCGCGGGAACGGGATATACGAGCCGAGCAGCGCGACGATTGTCGTGGGGTTGCCGATGCGGCGCGCCCGGAAATTCCAGCCGGTTGTCGTCGCCAGCGGCACGACCTGCTCGGGTACCCGAATTCCCGCGATCTCGTTCCCGTCCTCGTCGACTTGCGGCACGAGGAATGGCAGCGATGCCAGCGGTCCTTCGATAACCGTCGGGTCGGCTCCTCCGGGCAGGACCGGGAATCGCAGGCGGTCCACCGGAGTGAGCGTGCCATTCCGCAGCCTGGGATACAGACTTGGCGGAGCCGGCGTCTTGCCGCTCGCCCAGAGATGTGCGGCGCGCAGCAGGGCGCGCATCACGTCCCCCTGAGGGATCGGGTTGGGCAGTGCCTGCCCTTGCCCGGGGGCAGGAGGAAAGGCGGCCTCGCCGTGCTGTGTGCCTGCCAGCAGGTAGCTGCGCACGTTGTCGGGCAGCGTCAGATCGCGCGTGCCGTCCAGCGACGTGTGCGTGAGGGCGGCGGCGCGACCCTGTCCCCAGTACTCGACGGGGGTGTTGGTGTAGATCACTTTCGGCTGCAGCCGCGACGGATAGCGGGAGAGCAGCCCGTCCCGGCGGCCGGTCGCATCGGCCTGTTCGAGATCGGTGTACGGGAACTGCGTGGCCGGAAACGACGAATAGCCCGGCAGCGCGAAGCGTTCGTTGAACGATCCCATACCGGCCCCGGCGATGTGCGGCCAGACGAGATCGAACGCTTTGCGGTCGCGCTCGTCGGCGTTGAAGCCGTCGTGGAGGAACTGCCGGAGGAATCGGCCGCTCTGCGAGATGCCAAACACGTAAGCCGTTCGTCCGCGGACGGGAAGGTCGGTCCGATACCGGAACGCTGACGCCGCGTCCCGAATCGCGGCGAAGCCGACGCCAGCCACCCGTGCCCCTTTGGCCGCGAAGTCGACCTCATAGATCCGGCCGGGCTCGAAACCGGTGTCGAGAATGACGCGCGGACGCCCATTGTCTGCGGGCGTTCCGAACCGCCAGCTGCTTCTCGGCAGCGGTGTCGGCCGATCGCGGAACAGGGTCCGCACGGTGAGCGTCGCGGACGGATCATTCGGGTCGACCGGCACGTACGAGCCAGGGAGATCGTTGAACGTCGCGTCGGTGCGTTTTTCGTTCTGAATGGTCGTCACGCGAACGCGACCGGGCACGTTCACCGCCGGCGCCTCGATGCGAAGGTTCGGCGCCGCGACATCGAACTGCCAGCCGACCCAGACCAGCGTGTAGCCTTCGCGCATCAGGAAGCCGTCGCCCAGATGCGCCGCCGTTGTCGGGTCGCGGTTGTTCTGGGCGCGATTGAAGCGGCCGAGCATCCCTTTGTTGCCGCGGTTGGAGATCTCGAACAGGAGCACGCCGTTGCCCCTGGCCGGATCCGCCGGCTGCAGGACGAAGAGATCGGCCGTGAAGTGGACCTTGCCGTCCGGTCCCTTCGCGGCATGTTCGAGGTCGACGATGGCCTTGTTGTGCCGATCGGATGGATCGAGCGCGAACTCGATCGTTCCCACGAGCTTCTCGTAGGCGCCCGTGTTGCCAAACGGCTGACCGTCCAGCACAGGTGTTCTCGCCGCGATGGTCACCTTCGTGACCTCCGCGAACGCCGAACCCGGAACCGCGACGATGAACGTGAACCGAACCCAGAACACGAACCAGGCACCGAGAACCGGGAAGCGTGAACTGTTCCTGTTCATTTGAGTCCTGCCATTTCAAAGATCGTTTTCGCCATCACGGAGTTGTCGTCCTCGCCATGGCCGGCGGCCATCGTCGCGTGCAGCAGCTGCTGGACGACGGCGGTGACCGGCGCGGGGACGTTCTGCTCGGCCAGCGTGGCCACGACGTTGCGCATGTCCTTCGCGTAAAGGTGCGTCTTGAACCCGGGCTTGAACGTGCCCTTGAGGGCGCGCTCGCCGTGCACTTCGAGGACGCGGCTCTGCGCGAAGCCTCCGAGCAGCGCTTCGCGCACTTTTGCGGCATCGACGCCGGCCTTCCGTGCCAGCGCGAGCGCCTCCGCCACCACTGCCAGCGTGCCGCCGATCACCATCTGATTACACAGCTTGCAGAGTTGACCGGCTCCTGATTCGCCCACGTGGACGACCTTCTCCGGGTTGCCCATGACGTCGAGGATTGGCTTCACCGCCAGGAAATCCGCCGCGTCGCCGCCGACCATGATCGAGAGCGTGCCGTTGATGGCGCCGATGTCGCCGCCGCTGACCGGAGCGTCGAGCATGCCGCCGCCAAGCACGCGCGCCTTGGTGGCGAGCCGTCTTGCCGTCGCCGGCGCGATGCTGCTCATGTCGATGATGATCGTGCCCGGCTGCATCGTGGTGAAGACGCCGTCCGGCCCCTCGAGCACGCGCTCGACATCCGGCGAATCGGGAACCATGGTGATCACGCGCGACGCGTGGCGGGCCACGTCGGCAGGGGAGGCTGCGCCACGGGCGCCGGCGGCGACCAGGTCGTCAACCGGGCCGCGGCTGCGGCTGTGGACGACCACCGGATAGCCGGCCTTGAGCAGGTTCTTCGCCATCGGCCGGCCCATCAGACCGAGGCCGATGAATCCAATCGTGTCTTTCATGGGGGCAGTATATTCAGGTCTTGAGCGCCACGAAGGCACGGAGTTCACGGAGCAATAATTTCAGCGCCAAGGATCTCCGTGCCTTCGTGTCTCCGTGGCCTTCTCGGGAGCGTCGATGCACGTTGTTTTGGTACTAGTTACGGTCAGGCCGGAGCTGCTCGAGGAGTTCGAACAGGCGCTCCTGCACAACGCCCGCGAATCGGTCGCGCGCGATCCAGGCTGCGTCCGGTTCGACGTGAGCCAGCAGCAGGACGATCCGGCCCGGTGGGTGCTCTACGAGGTCTACGACTCGCCCGACGCGCATGCCGCCCACCGGCGCTCCCCGCACTTCCTGGCCTACGACGCTGTCGCCGCCCGCGCGCTGGTCGATAAGACAGTTATCCGCGCGTCTGGTCGGTACACAACCTGACCCTTCGAGCCTTCGAGAGCCTCAGGGTCAGCCCTGAGCAAAGTCGAGGGGCTGAGACCCCGCGCCGTGATTTGGCGTCGTAAGGATCAGGACCCGCCTTCGCACGCGTGCTTCGGCGGGGCAGGCCGCTTGCAGGCAGGTGCCCGAAGCGTTCGTCGAACTCTAAGGGAACGTGTGACTTAGCGCGATGCCTCCGTTGGTTCCGCCAGAGCTTTGCCTTATAATGGCGACCAAGAAGTCTCGCACTTCTCACCAACCCGTAACTTCTAGGCAGGCCGGATGTTCGAACGGTATACAGAACGGGCGCGACGAGTCCTCTTCTTCGCGCGCTATGAGGCCAGCCAGCTCGGCAGCATCTCTATTGAGACCGAGCACCTTCTCCTTGGCCTGATTCGCGAAGGAAAGGGGCTGACGAGCAGGATCTTCGCGCGTTCGCACCTGTCTCTCGAAAACATCCGCAAGGAAATCGAAGGCCGGACGGTCTTCCGCGAGAAGGTCTCGACCTCGGTCGAGATCCCGTTCAGCGCGGAAACCAAGCGTGTGCTTGGCTTTGCGGCTGAAGAAGCCGACCGGCTGCTGCACAACTACATCGGCACCGAGCACCTGCTGCTCGGCATCCTGCGCGAGGAGCGCAGCGTCGCCGCCTCCATCCTGATGGAGAAGGGGATGCGCCTCCACACGGTCCGCGAGGACATCGTCCAGCTCCTCAACGAGAAAACGACGCTGACGCGCGGCGTCAAGGAGACGCCGCTCCTGGCCGAGTTCAGCCGCGATCTGACCGAGGCGGCAATCAAGAACTCGCTCGACCCTCTGGTTGGGCGCGACTACGAGCTCGAACGCGTGCAGCAGGTGCTGTGCCGCCGGACCAAGAACAACGCCGTGCTCATCGGCGAACCGGGCGTCGGCAAGACCGCCATCGTCGAGGGCCTGGCGCAGAAGATCGTCTACGGCGACGTGCCCCACTTCCTCGCCGACAAGCGGATCCTGGCGCTCGACATCTCGCTGATCGTCGCCGGCACCAAGTATCGCGGTCAGTTCGAAGAGCGGCTCAAGGCGATCATGAAGGAGCTCACCGAGAACCCGAACATCATCGTGTTCATCGATGAGCTGCACACGCTGGTGGGCGCCGGATCGGCCGAAGGCTCGCTCGACGCGGCGAACATCCTCAAGCCGGCGCTGTCGCGCGGCGAGATTCGCTGCATCGGGGCGACGACGCCTGCCGAATATCGGAAGTACATCGAGAAGGACCGCTCGCTCGAGCGCCGATTCCAGGCGATCAAGGTCGATCCGCCCGCGGAGAAGGAAACGATCGAGATCCTGATGGGCGTGAAGGACCGCTACGAGCAGTTCCATCACGTCGAATACACCCGCGAGGCGATCGAAGCCGCGGTGTATCAGTCGAGCCGCTACATCACCGATCGGTTCCTGCCCGACAAGGCGATCGATCTGGTGGACGAAGCAGGCGCCCGCGCCAAGCTGAAGGAAGCCGGCTACAGCGAGGAGTTCGGCGAGATCAACAAGAGCATCCGCGTCGCCGTGGAGCAGATGGGCCGGGCGGAGTCGGAGAAGGACTTCGAGAAGGTCCAGCGCCTGCGCGAGCAGGAACAGCAGCACCGCGACACGCTTGCCGAGATCCGCGAGAAGTTCGAGGTCAAGTCGCACACGCGCCGGGTGGTCGTCGGCAAGGCCGAGATCGACGAGGTCGTGTCGAAGTGGACCGGTGTGCCGATCTCCTCGATCAACCAGGATGAAGGCGACAAGCTGCTGCGGATGGAAACCGACCTGCACCGGCGCGTGGTCAGCCAGGAGAAGGCCATCTCCGCCATCTCGCGCGCGATTCGCCGTTCGCGCGCGGGACTGAAGAACCCGAACCGTCCGGTCGGCAGCTTCATCTTCCTGGGACCGACCGGCGTCGGCAAGACCGAGCTGGCGCGCGCGCTCGCCAATTTCCTGTTTGGCAGCGACAACGCGCTGATCCGCTTCGACATGTCGGAGTACATGGAGAAGCACTCGGTCTCGAAGCTGATCGGCTCGCCGCCGGGATACGTGGGGCACGAGGAGGGTGGTCAGCTCACCGAGAAGGTCAAGCGGAACCCGTACTCGGTGGTCCTGCTCGACGAAATCGAGAAGGCGCATCCGGACATCTTCAACATCCTGCTCCAGGTGTTCGAGGACGGCCACCTGACCGACGGGCTCGGCAATCGCGTCAACTTCAAGAACGCGATCATCATCATGACGTCGAACATCGGCGCCCGCTTCATCCAGAAGAAAGCGTCGCTCGGTTTCCAGGCCAGCGATACGGGGACGATCGACAAGAGCGTCAACGAGATGGTGCTCGGCGAGGTGAAGCGGACGTTCAACCCCGAGTTCATCAACCGCATCGACGAGATCATCGTCTTCGAGGCGCTGACCGACGACGACCTGCGGCGGATTACCGCCCTGCTGGTCGACCAGCTCAACGCCAACCTGGCAGACCGGCGGATGAAGATTCATGTGTCCGCTGAGGTGATCGACTGGATCATCGACAACACGCTGAAGGATCGGTCCTACGGCGCCCGGCCGCTGCGGCGGGCGATTCAGCGGCACGTCGAGGATCCGTTGTCCGAGGAGCTGATTCGCGGAAATCTGCGCGACGGCGAAATCGAGGTGTACCTCGAAGGTGGCCAGCTGGCGTATCGGCCGGCGGGCGTCCTGACCGGCGGCCGGCGGCTCGCCTGAGACCGGGCCCACAGAGTCTCCCTTATCGCCTGTGGGACAGGTTCCGCTGGAGCGGGCTGCCTGCGGAGGCGGACCTGCCAACCACCCGGCCGTCTTGTTCGTCATAAATCCAGTAAACTTGGGTGTTTGGCTCCGGCTTCGCATGAAGCGTCGGCGGGGCAGCCCCGGTCAGAAAATCATCAGGACGAATGGGTAAAACGTTTCTCACGCTGCTGATGCTGGCGGTTTCGGCCGGCGTCGGCGCTCCTGCAGTCGCGCAGCCCCCTGCGGCCTCCGCTCAAGCTCCGGCGGACAAGCCCGCCTCCGCTCAAGCGCCCGCGGATAAGCCGGTCAGCGAGGGACCGCTGCCGCCGGGCACGGTCACCCGCGGCGCCTGCGGCCGCCCGCTCGCGGCACCGTCGGTGACGCCGCCGCCGGACACGACCTTCATTTGGATTTGGGAACTGTGCTTCCCGTCGCAGGCGACCCCGGAAGAGCCGAACGGCCTGTCGAGCATCGACCCCGAGACCTATCTCTTTTACGTGAAGTTCGACGACCTGATCAGCCGCCCGAGAGACGGCGTGTGGAGCCCGTGGAACGACGCGGCCGAGGAGGTCGCGATCGCGGACTTCAAGGCGCTGATCCTGGAAACCACGTTCCTGGAGGATCTGCGGATCGAACGGAGCGAATTCAAGTTCCCGAACGGTGCCGTGGGCGTCATCGTCAGCTACATCGGCGAAGAGCGGGAGCGCGTGAAGATCGTCGACTACCGTGATGCCAAGGGCGAACCGATCAATCTGATCAAGCGCACGGACATCGACGAGAAGCTGCGCGAAAAGAACATTCAGGTCCGCCTCGACGCCTTCGTCGATCAGGCGATGATTCGCCGCGTCGAGACGGTGCTCGACGAAATGATGACGGAAAAGGGATTCGCCAATTCGCGGATCTCACACCGGCTGTCGCCCGTGGCGGGCGGTCCCAAGCTGGTGAACGTCACCTTCATCGTCGACGAGGGGCCGAAGGACAAGATCGACCGGATCGAATTCATCGGCAACACGGCCGTCGGCGACGGCACGCTGCGGAAGCAGATCAAGGAGAACAAGCCCAAGGGCAGCTTCATCACCCTCGGCTTCCTCAGGGGCGGCGGCACGTGGAAGGAGACGCTCTTCGAAGAGGACGCCGCGCGCATGGTCGACTACTACCAGAGTCGCGGCTACGCGCGGGCGCGCGTCGGTCAGCCGGAATTGCGGGTGCTGCGGGAGAGCAAGGATGGCCGCGAGCGCCACGTCGAAGTGCGGATCCCGATCACCGAGGGCCCGCGCTACCGGATGGGCGAGCTGACGTTCGAGGGCAACAAGACCATCCGGCCCGATTTCGTCCGCGGGCTCTACAAGCTGGAGACCGGCGATTGGTATAGCCGCAAGAAGCTGTACGAAGGGTTCCGCTCGACGCAGCAGGTCTACGGGCAGCTGGGATACATGGAATGGACCCCGGCCCCGATGTTCAAGTACAGCGACGAGCCGGATCCGGTCGAGCAGCAGTTGGCCTCGCTGGTGCCGCCGATGCTGCTGGCCCCGCCCGAGGAGCCGAAGGCCGGCGTCAAGACGGTCGATCCTGTCGTGAACGTGAACGTCCTGTTCCAGGAGGGGCCGCAGTTTTTCGTCAACCGCATCACGTTCACCGGCAATACCACCACGCGCGACAAGGTCATCCGCCGCGAGATGCGCCTGTTCGAGGGCCGCGAATTCGACAGCGAGGCGCTGAAGTTCAGCGTGCGCCGGCTCAATCAGCTGGGCTACTTCACCGAGATTCACGGCGACGAGCGCGACACGACGATCACCAAGAACACCACGCCGGTGAATACCGTTGATGTGACGATGAAGCTGGCGGAGCAGAACCGCAACCAGCTCACATTCGGTGCCGGCGTGTCGCAATACGAGGGTGTCTTCGGTCAGCTGTCGTTCCAGACCTCGAACTTCCTCGGCCGCGGCGAGAGCCTGACCGTCAATATGACCGCCGGCGATCGGTCGCAGAACTACCAGCTGGCCTTCACCAACCCGTACCTGTTCGACCGCAACATCACCGGCGGCTTCGACGTCTTCAGGCGCTCGCTCGACTTCATCGGCTACTACACGCAGAAGTCAGCGGGTGGAAACCTGATCTTCGGGTTCCCGGTCGCGAACTTCAGCCGCATGTTCTTCAACTACTCCTACGAGTCGGTGAAAATCAGCAACCTGAACGAGGCACTGCTCGATCAGTCGTGTATTTTCCGCGCGGGCGGCTGCGGAACGATTGACGCCGGCGACCTGAGCAACCTGACGGAAGCACAGAAACAGATCTTCTTACGCAACCCGTTCCTCCAGGATTCACTGCTGATCGGGCAGGGCGGCAGCCGGACGATCAGCAAAGTGGTTCCGAGCTTCGTCCACAACACGGTGGACAACCCGATCTTCCCGAACCAGGGAAAGAAGCTCACCGGTACGGTCGATTTGGCGCTGCTGGGCGGCAACACCACGTACATCAAGCCGAGAGGGGAGTTCATTCTCTTCAAGCGCATCCTGCCGCGGACGTCGGTCGGCTTCCGGGCTCAGGCCGAGTACATCCGGCCCGTGGGCACGCAGCCTTGTGCCGACGACATCGCGAAAGCCGCCGCCGAGGGTAGAGCGCCGCGCACGTGCGACAAGACGCTGCCGGTATTCGAGCGGCTCACGCTCGGCGGCGAATACAGCATTCGCGGGCTCGATCTCCGTGCCGTCGGGCCGACGGTCCAGGATTCACTCGCCGTGCTCGGCGGCAACAAGAGCCTGTTGTTCAATGCCGAGTACCTGATCTC
>DASTBV010000114.1:0-14790 GCA_035711805.1 Vicinamibacterales bacterium | reverse complement strand
AGCCGCGACTTGATCGACTGGAACTGCCCGGAGTCGCCATTGCCCTCGACGCGCAGCATCGAGGCTTCCTTGACAATGGCGTCGGAGCGGTTGCCCGGGTTCGGGTGACTGCTCAGCCACTCCGGGCCGCTGCGGCCGCCCGCCGCCTCGAGGGTCTTGAACATGTCCGCCATCGCGCGGGGGTCATATCCCGCACGCGCCATGATCTGCGCGCCCATCAGGTCGGCCTGGCGCTCGTACTCGCGCCCGTACTTCAGAAAGTACGTGCCGAGTCCCAACTGTGAGCCTTGCGAGATCGCAGAACCGGCGGCGCCGCCGACGATCGCGCCGAGGATCTGACCCGCCACCGCGCCGATCTCGAACTTCTGGCCCTTGGTCGCCTGCGCCGTGCCGTGGCGAAGCGCGACGTGGGCGATCTCGTGCGCCATGACGCCGGCAATCTCGGCCTCGGATTTGGCCGCCTCGATCATCCCGCGGTTGAGGAACATCGGCCCCCCCGGAACGGCAAAGGCGTTGATTTCCTTCTGGTTGACCACGTCGAAGGTATAGCGGAAGCCGGCGTGGCGGAGCTCGCTCGGGATCGCCGCGGCGAGATGCGCGCCGACGTTCTCGACGAATGCGTCCACCCGATCGTCGTTGAGCATCGGCAGCTGCTTCTTGGCCTCGGCCGCGGCCTCCTGCCCAAGCCTGACATCGTCCGCGACCGAATAGCTGTTCTTGTCGGGCGTGATCGTCGTCTGGGCCGAGGGGTTGACGACGACAAGCACCAAGAGCAGTGCGGGGAGCAGGTTCGCGTACCGATCAGCAGATATTCGCGCAGTCATGACCACACCCCGTGCAAGGCCTTCACCAACCGAGCGACTACTCAATTGATCGACCCCGGCCACTTCTTGCCGGACCTCCGTGATGACGACCCTGCGAGTAATTTCGGGTGGAAGGGGAAATTTAGTCCTGCCTCCCACGGGCGGGAACTCTCGTGAACGGCGTTCGGCGGCGGCCTCGGTGCGGCGAGATCGCGCCCGCCATCTCTCCAGACAAGTCCGTGTCAGTTTCTCCACGTGACCAGGCGGTATCACGTAGCAGTCGCGACTCGGCACGCGATGATGGCTCATGCATTGCAGCGGGTCATAGTGCGCGTTTCTGGTCGGGTTGCTGGGCGACCGCCGCATCGCGTGACGGACTCTTTAAGAGTTGCTCGCGGTGCGTATCCAGCGTGTAAATGCCCGGGCGCGCACGACCACCGGCACGCGAACTGTCGCGACTGCGGCGCACTAGTCCGATCTCTGAGCCAGGGCGGGAGCGAAGGAGCTGAGAATGAAGAGTTTCTGGACGGCTGCGGCACTGCTCGGCCTGCTGGCTGCGGCGGCCTGTGGCGGCCGGGACGACAAAGACCCCACGAAAAGTGAGGAACCCCCGGCGCCGACCCTCGGAGCGCCCGCCGAACCCCGCGCCACTGCGCCGGCAGAGCCGCCGCGGGTGGCTCCGTCCAGTGGCGGTCCGGCTTCCCCGGCGCGCCGCGCGCCGCAGTGGCGTGAAGTGACCGTGCCTCAGGGCACGGCCATTCCGCTGGAGCTGGAGACACCCCTCTCGTCGGAAACCACGCAGCTGGAGGCGCCCGTCCGCGCGCGTGTGCGTCAGGCCGTCATCGTCAACGGCGTCGTCGCCATCCCGACGGGGGCGATGCTGTCGGGGGTGGTCACCCACGTCGAACGCGCTGGACGCGTGCAGGGGCGGGCGCAGCTGGCGTTCGTCTTCACCCGCCTCGAGGCGGACGATGTGGGCGAGAACGTGAACACGGCGCCTGTCGCGTACGTTGCGGATGCCACGAAGGGCGAGGATGCGACGAAGATCGGCGTGGGGGCCGTCGGCGGCGCTATCGTAGGGGGAATCCTCGGTGGCGGGGGTGGTGCCGCGAAAGGCGCAGTGATCGGCGGCGCGGCAGGAACGGGCGTCGTGCTTGCGACGCGCGGCGACGAGGTGACCCTGGGGAAAGGAACGATCCTGGCAACTAGCCTCGCCTCGCCTCTCACCGTCCGCGTCCCGGCGCGATAGGCACTCGATGCCGTTCGCCCCTTGGCGGCGACAGTCCGGACCTCCTGCCACACGTATTCGAGCGGTTCCGTCAAGGGGACGAAGCGGCAACCTGAGTATCACCATCGGGCGGCAGACATGGCTCGAAGTATTCATCGTGAGCGACACCGCACCGAGCGGATCGGCTGGCTGCGGGCGGCCGTCCTTGGTGCGAACGACGGCATCGTCTCCACGGCCAGTCTCATCGTCGGCGTCGCGGCAGCGAATTCAGGGCGCGGTGAGATATTGCTCACCGGTGTCGCCGGGTTGGTGGCAGGTGCCATGTCGATGGCCGCGGGCGAGTATGTGTCCGTCAGCTCACAGGCCGATACCGAGCAGGCCGACGTGGCGCGGGAGCGAGACGAGCTGGCCGCACAGCCCGAGTTCGAGAGGCGGGAACTGGCGGCGATCTACGTCGCACGCGGGCTGACACCAGAACTCGCCACCCAGGTTGCGGAGCAACTGAGCGCGCATGATGCGCTGGGTGCGCATACTCGAGATGAGCTCGGCGTCTCCAACATCCTGACCGCGCGCCCCGTGCAAGCGGGCCTGACGTCGGCCGCCACGTTCGCAGTGGGTGCGGCGTTGCCTCTGATTACCGCGGTCGTCGCGCCGGCCCCACACGTGGTCGCTGTCGTCGCAGGCACGTCGCTCATGTTTCTTACCGCGCTCGGTGCCGTGTCGGCGCGGACGGGCGGAGCGCCTGTGCTCAGGGCTTCGGGGCGCGTGGCCTTCTGGGGCGCACTGGCTATGGGTCTCACTGCCGTCGTGGGCAGGCTGTTCGGGACGGCGGTGTGAATCGTGAAAGGTGACTCCGTTGAAACTGGCCTGCTCCCCACTTTTTCAGCGGCGGCGTCTGCCGAACGCCAGGCGATGCAGGCGCCCGCCGTTGCGAGCCAAGACGCCGGTGGCGATCCTTCGATTGACTCGGCGACACGTCGACATCATCCTGCCTCTCTATGAACACCGAGCGTAGCGGCGAGTGGGGCTCACGTCGGCAAATCCACGTGCTCGCGATGATGGCGATCACTGCTCTGGGCCTCTACCTTTGCTCTCTGATGGTCCTGCCCTTCGTGCCGGCTCTAACGTGGGCGCTGGCGCTGGCCGTCTTGTGCATGCCAGTTCAGCGGTGGCTCGAATCAATGGTGAAACACCCCAACCTGGCGGCGTCGGTATGTGTCCTGGGAATTGGCCTCATCGTGATCGTGCCCGCGACGTTCATGGCACAACGGCTCGTCTCGGAGGCCGTGATCGGTGCCGACACCATCAGCGCCAAGCTCGAGTCGGGCGAGTGGCAGCGCGTTCTCGACGGCTACCCGCGCGTTGCACATCTCGCTCAACAGATCGAAGGGCAGATTGATCTGCCCGGAACCATCGGCACAATCGCGACGTGGTTGACCAATGCCATCGCGTCCTTCGTCAGGGGCTCGGTGATGCAGGTGATCGACGTCGTCCTGACGTTCTATCTGCTCTTCTACTTCCTGCGCGACCGGCGCGCGGTGCTCCGGTCGCTTCGCTCGCTGTCGCCTCTTTCGGAGGCGTCAATGAACACGGTGTTCAGCCACGTGGGCGACACCATTCACGCCACAATTTATGGAACGCTGGTCGTCGCCGCGGTCCAGGGCACATTGGGTGGCCTGATGTTCTGGTGGCTGGGTCTACCGGCCCCTGTGCTCTGGGGACTCGTGATGGGTGTCCTGGCCGTGGTACCGGTGCTCGGCGCCTTTATCGTCTGGATTCCGGCGGCCATCTTCCTGGCGCTGGAGGGCAGTTGGGGGAAGGCGCTGATTCTCGGCGTGTGGGGTGGCGTGATTGTCGGCGGGATCGACAACGTGATGTATCCCATCCTCGTTGGGAATCGGCTGAAGCTCCACACCATTCCCGCGTTCATAGCCATCGTCGGCGGCCTGATTGTGTTCGGTGCATCTGGTCTGATCCTGGGTCCTGTGACGTTGACAGTCACTCTGTTGCTCCTGGAAATCTGGGCGAAGCCGAACCCCATGAAGCGTCGGCCGCAGACGACTTGAACCGGCAACGTTGAACCAGTTGCGGAAATCGTCCAGTGCGGCGAGCCACTTCCAAGATCCAGCCACGCCGTGCCTAGGAGAGAAGTCGCGCGATCTCGTCGTGCCCGCGCTTGGTTGCCCACGCGAGTGGCGTGGCCCAGTCCGGGTCGTCGGGCAGGCTCTTCGGCGCGCCGTGTCGGAGCAGGAACTTGACCATCTCGAGCTGACCGAACTTGGCCGCCCAGGCGAGCGGCGTCGAACGGAGGTGGTCGTCACGCGCCGTCAGGTCGGCGCCAGCCTCGAGCAGTTTCTTCGCCTCCGGCACATCGCCCTTGCGCGCCGCCTCGTGGAGTGGCGAGATGCGCAGCCAGTTGTGCACCTCCGTTTGCCAGTCTTCACCCGTGTGCTCCGGCGCCGGCCTGGCGCCGTACGACAGGAGCAACTGCTCCATGCGCTTGTTGGGGCGCAGTTCCCGCGACACCCACAGCGCGTCGCCCGAGCTTTCGACCGGCGGATTCGGAAAGGCGCCGCGCTCGAGCAGGAGCTTCGCGATGTCATAGTGCCCATGGATGACGGCCGAATAGAGCGCCTTTCCCTTGGGCGCATCCCCCTCTTCCGGCAGATTGGGGTCGGCGCCGTGATCGAGGAGCAACTGCACGATGTCCATGCGCCCGACCGCGGCGGCACTTGACAGGGGCGAACCGGCGCCTCCAATCCTGTTGGCCAGCGACGGATCCTGACGCAGCAGTTCGCGCACGCGGTCGATGTCGCCGGTGTGACACGCCGTCGGCAGATCGATGAACGCGCCGCGCGCCTTCAGGTGGGCCAGCACCTGCGCGGCCGTCACCGGCCAGTCGCGCGGGACATCGCGCCAGCCGCGGTAGAAGTAGTCGCCATTGGTGACGTGAATGGGCCGGGCGCCGTCCATCCGCTGCGCGTTGATGTCTGCCCCGCGCCGCAGCAGCTCGTCGATCGCGTCGAGCTGTCGTGTCATCGTCGCCCAGTGGATCGGCTGGCTGGAGCGCTTGTCGCCCTCGCCGATAAGCGCCGGCTGCGCGTCGAGCAGCTCGCGCATCCGTTGCAGATCGTGTTCCCGCAGCGCCAGCGCGATCGGCTCCCCCAGCGGCGAGGCGTTGAACTTGGTGTGGAGCGTGTGCGTCAGCAGCTGCTCCATCTTCGTGTAGCCGCGATCGCGTGCAATCTCGATCGGGTCATCGTCCATCCAGAGATCCAGCGGGTTGCGATCGTGCTCGAGCAGGAGGCGAACGACGTCGACGCGATTCTCGCGCACGGCGAAGTACAGCGGCTTGCGATAGTGGTAGTGCGACCGGGCCAGCGACGGATCTTTGGCGAGGAGCGCTCGTACGGCTGTCAGATCGCCTGACGCACAGGCCTGCATGAGCGCCCACACATCGGTGCCGCGTCCCTGCGACCACAGAAGTTTCTGATCGGTTTTCAGCCCAGGTGGTTGGCGCATGCGGTTGGCCGGCTGCACGGATTCAACGTGGTGCACCAGCTTCGGCCAGCTCTCGAAACCGTACTCGCGCGCCAGCGCGTGCTGCGCCGCCGCCAGGTTCACCGATGGATCGGCGGCGCGCAGCGTGTTGAGATGTTCCCTGGCCTGCTTGCGGAGCTGTTCGAGCGACGGACGTTCCGGCAGATGCCGGCGAGGGGGAACGGACATGACGATCTCCTTTCGGATATCGCCCGCGTCCGCTCGACGGGCTGAAAGAAGATCGCGAATTGTAACGGCGCCTGCGTCAGGTGGGCTCAGCCCTTCCCGCGGACGGGATGCGTCCTGATCACGCGAGCTGAGTATACGCACACTTCGACGGCCCGGGGCAAATGGACACGGCTGGCACGCGCTGGGGGCCTCAGTCGCAGAAACCTCACACCGCTGTCGTCATTGCGATCGCAGCGACCGCTGCTTGAGAGTTTCTGAAGCACGGCTGGCGAGACGGAAGTCTGACTTCGTCGCCACTCTTGAGAGATATCCACGTGCGGCGTCAACATTTCCGCGCGCAGCGTTGATTTCGCCCAATCGGAGGTTGGCGTAATCAGCAAAGACGGAGCCGGCGAAGCCGGAGGCGATTTCCTCGAGGCGCACGGCAAGCAGCAGCTGCTCATCGGCGAGCCCTGTGAAAAAATATCGGGCTGCTCCAGAGCCCTTGATAAAGTCCTGCGCCAATTGCTCGGTGGCGTTGGGCTCGCGCAAAACGATTGTCGCTACGTTTGAAACGACGCTCTGCGTGGAGTCGGCGCCCGTGAGGACGGCCTGAATCGAGTATTGACCAGGACGAGGAAGTATCTTGTCGAGATCCACCTCCAGCAATTCCGTGACTTGGTGCGCTTCACCGGGTCTGAGGATCTTCGGCCGTATGCCAACAAGTTCGGGAGTGACGGATAGCTGTTGCACGGTGTAGGCATCGCGCCCCTGGGGTTGAATGCGGATCTCGACCCGCCCCGCGGAGAACTGCAGGGCTGAGTGGCCGTACGCATCGCGTCTCGTCTGATTCTCAAGCCGAAGTGTCAGCGGAATGGGTTCCAGGACCAGGAACGTGCGTTCCGGAACCGCGAGGACGAGCGTCAACTCACCGAAACCGCCCACGTCCGTACGTTCTTGAGAGCCGACCCGTGACCCGCCAGTAACGAAGGCGAGAGCCACGACTGCCACAAACATTTTCATGTAACGAAGTCCCCGCCCGAGCGGGCGCTTCGCGAGAGCGAACGCAGTTTCAGCGCGATCGCCAACAGCATTCCGCAACTCGCCTGGATGGCGGACTCCACTGGCTGGATCTTCTGGTACAACGAGCGCTGGTACGAGTACACCGCTCCCGATCACGGAGACCGACGGCAACGTGATCTCCTTTCGGATATCGCCCGCGTCCGCTCGACGGGCTGAAGGAAGATCGCGAATTGTAACGGCGCCTGCGTCAGGTGGGCTCAGCCCTTCCCGCGGACGGGATGCGTCCTGACCACGCGAGGTTATTTTACGCACGACGGTCGATCGTTTCCGAAGCGATCTGCCGCGGCGTGTCGGCCAGCGGCGCCGTGTGCTATTGTATCGGTGACCGATACAATATGAGCAAGCCTCCCGATCTGGTGCAAGGCACCCTCGATGCGCTGATCCTGCAGACACTCGCGCTCGAGCCCTTGCACGGCCTGGCCGTGGCGCAGCGGCTGCGGACGCGGTCCGGCGATGTCCTTGGTGTCAGCCGTGGGTCGCTCTATCCGGCGCTCCACAAGCTGGAGCAGCAGGGCCTCTTGCGCGCCGAGTGGCGAATCGCCGAAAGTGGAAAACGGGCGAAATACTACTCACTCACGCGCGCCGGCCGGCGTCACTTGGCCCAGGAGCAGCGTGAATGGGAGCGCCTGTCGGCCGCGATCTCCCTGATTCTCAAACCGACGTAGTGTCGCGGATGTTGACCCGCTGGCACGCGCGCTGGTCTCGGCTCGTCGATCTCAGTCGTCCCTCGCGCCTCGAGGGCGACATCGACGACGAGCTGCGGTTTCACTTCGACGAGGAGGTCGAGGCGGGCCTGGCGCGTGGGCTCACGCCCGAGGCAGCGCGGCGTGCGGCGCTGGACAGCCTCGGCGGCACGCCGATCCGGCTCCGCGAAGAGCTCCGCGATGCCCGCGGCGTGTCGCTGGCGTACGACTTCCGGCGCGACGTGCGGCACGGCGTGCGGCTGCTGCGCCGCGATACCGGCTTTACCGCGGTGGTGCTGTGTACGCTCGCCGTCGCCATCGGCGGGGTGGTTGCCGCCTTCAGCCTCTCGGATGCGTGGCTGTTCCGGCCGTTGCGTTTCCCAGAGGCGAATCGGCTGGTGGTCGCGTTCATGGCAAACGCCAAGCGGCCGACGGAGCCGGCTCTCTGGATGCCCTACCGGGCCTACTTATCCTGGAAGGAGTCGGCGCGATCGTTTTCATCTGTCTCGGCTGCGTTCTTCCGTGGCGCGACGTGGCAGAACGGGTCCGATGCCAAGTCGCTGGTCGGGATGCGAGTGACGCCGGAGTTCTTCGCCACGCTCGGCGTGCCGGCGTTCCGGGGCCGTCACCTGTCTGCCAGCGACTCGACGGCCGCTCCCGCGATCGTGCTCAGCCACGGGTTCTGGCAGCGGGAACTCGGCGGCGCCATCACCGCCATCGGGAGCACGATCACGCTGAGCGACGTGGTGTACGACATCGTCGGCGTGATGCCGCCCGACTTCGACGTGCGCCTGCTGGACCGTCCCGAAGGCGCCGCGTTCTGGACATTGTTTCGGCCAGGCGAGCGCGGGTACGAACCGGGCGGTTTGGGACCCGTGACTCTGCTCGCGCGGTTGGCCGACGGTGTGACGATCGATGCCGCGCGCGACGAGGCCGCCGCAATCATGACAGAGGCCGAGCGTGCCTACCCCGTCAACTTCACGCAGCCGGATGCCGCCGGCAACCGGTTCGTGGTCAACCTCAGCTCGCTGCAGCACGACAACACCCGCACCCTGCGCGCGACCTTGCTGACCGTCTTGGGCGCGGCGCTGGCGCTGCTGCTCATCGCGGCGATGAACGTCGGCGTGCTGCTGCTGGGCCGCGGCTTGCGACGCCGCGGCGAGGTGGCCGTGCGTCATGCCATCGGCGCGGGACGCGCCAGGCTGGTCCGCCAGTTCCTCACGGAAAGCCTTGTGCTCTCGGCAGCAGGGGGCACGGCCGGCGTGGCCCTGGCATGGATCGCCATCCGGCTCTTCGTGATGTGGAACCCGCTCGGCACGCTCCCGCCCGATGGGATCGACATCGACCTGCGAGCGCTCGCGGCCGCGACCGCCGCGATGGTGACCACGACGATCGTCGCGGGTCTGATTCCCGCATGGCGGGTGTCGTCGTCCTCGCTCGGTGCGTCGGTGCGGAGCGGCGACGGCCACCGCGTCTCCGCGCCGGCGCAGCGCGCGCAGTGGCTGATGCTGGTGGCCCAGGTCGCGATGTCCACTCTGCTGCTGGTCTGCGCTGCACTGCTGGTGCGGACGGTCCTGCAACTCCGCAGTGAGCCGCTTGGCTTTGCGACGCAGGGCGTATGGGCTGCCGAGGTGTCACTGCCGATGGCCGGATTCCCGACCGCACGCGCCAGGAACACGTTCCTCGAACGTATCTCGGCGCAACTCGGCGGCCGACCGGCGGTGCGTGCTGTCGCCGCGTCGACCGTGGCGCCGTTGACCGGCAGCGCGTATGTACCGGTGAGCCTGGACAGCGCCGATTCAGCGGCCACTCCCCGGATGAGCGCACCGACGATCACCATCGGCTACTTCGAGGCCCTGGACATCCCCCTGCTCGCGGG
Source organism: Vicinamibacterales bacterium (assembly GCA_035711805.1). Classification (GTDB taxonomy): domain Bacteria; phylum Acidobacteriota; class Vicinamibacteria; order Vicinamibacterales; family UBA2999; genus Gp6-AA40. Next base: position 5,406 of record DASTBV010000114.1, on the reverse strand, counting down.
GCGGGGCTTCGACCGCCGCGACACCGCTGAGGGAAGGCCGGTGGTGGTGCTCAACGCGCGCGCGGCGGCGCAGTTGTTCGGCGGCGTGGACCGGGCGCTCGGCCGGCGCCTACGGCTCGGCGACACCACCTGGCGCGAGGTCATTGGCGTCGTCGGAAACGTCAGCACGACGTTCTTCAACACGCTCGAGTGGCGCATGGATCCGATGGTCTACCGGCCGGCCGCGCAGGCGCTTGCGGCCGTCGACAATCCCGAAGCCGCACATGTGACGCTCTGGTTGCACGTGCGCGCCGAACGGACGCTGGTGGCCGAGGATATTCGCGCCGCCGCCGCATCGGTGAGTCCGCGGGCCGCGGTGGTCTCGGTGCAACCGATCGCTGAGATGGTTGCCGCCGCCACCCGCCAGCCGGCGTTTCGCATGCTGCTGCTGCTCTGTTTCTGCGCAGGCAGCCTCCTGCTGGCGGCGGCGGGCATCTACGGTGTCGTCGCGCAGGCGGTGGGGGAACGGTTGCGGGAGATTGCCATCCGTATCGCGCTCGGCGCCGAGCCCCGCGTCCTGGTCGTGTCGCTCGTGCGTTCGACTGTCCTCGCCGGCATGGCCGGCCTGGGGATCGGAGCTCTGCTGGCGGTGCTGTTGGCGCGCGTGCTGCAGTCGATGCTGTATGGCGTCGACGCCGGCGATGCCATATCGCTGACCGCCGCTGGCCTCATCCTGCTCTCTGTCACCGTCGTCGCCGCCGCAGTACCGGCGCGTCGCGCCACGAACGGCGCCGCTGTTCATTTGCTCAAGACCTGACTCGATGCGAACGTCCGCCACACGTCACGAATGGGCGCTGTTGTGTCGGTTACCGAGCCGATTATCCACTCGGCAGCAGCCGGGAGGATGTCACCAGATGACGGTCGCTGTAACGGCCATCGGGATCGTACTGGTCGCGGCGTTCGCAGCCGCGCAGACGTCCGACGGAGGGTTGCAACGCCGCGCGTGGCTCGGCGTGGCGCTCGGTCCGCATGATGCCGGCGTTCTCGTGACCGCGACTGTTGACGGTTCATCGGCAGCGAGCGCCGGCCTTCGCGCAGGCGACATTATCCAGGCCGTGGACGGCCGTGTCGTTCGCGATCCACCTGCCGTCATTGCGGCCGTCGGCCGCCGCGTGTCTGGCGACACGACTCGCGTCGAGATCCTCCGAGGCACCGAGGCACACACGCGCGAGATGGTGCTGCGCCCAGTACCGCGCGAGACGTTGCCCGGTGCGAACTTCGAGTACGCGGCAGTGACGTTGGAGGACGGCAGTCGCCTCCGGACCATCGTCTCCGTGCCTACTACGGCCGGAAGGCACGCAGCCGTCATGCTCATCCAGGGTGGCGGCTGCGGCAGCGTCGACGTGCCCATGGCGCCTGACACGGGTCCGGCCGGATTGCTGCGCACCATCGCCTCCCACGAGTACGTCACGATGCGGGTCGAGAAATCCGGTGTTGGGGATAGTCGGGGGCCGGCATGCGAGGCGATCGGCTACGCGCAAGAGTTGGAAGGCTATCGCCTCGCCCTCGCGGCGCTGATGCAGCATCCGCGCGTGGACGTCGAGCGCGTCGTCCTGCTCGGCATCTCCCTCGGGGGGGTGTTCGCCCCGCTGTTGGCCCGGGAACACCCAGTCAGCGGCATCGTCGTCTATGGAACCTTGGGCTCGCCGCCGTCACCGTATCCCGGACGTTCGGAGCGTTTCTTCCGCGAATTCGCGACGGTGGATGTCCACGCGGCGTGGTCTGCCGTCTCGGCTCGCGTCCTGGTGCTGCACGGTGAGTTCGACGAAACCGTCGCGCTGATCGATGACACGCGGATTGCGCCGTGGGTCAATGCGAGTCGGCCGGGAGCGGCGACGCACCGCGTGCTCCCGGGGCTGGATCACTGCTGGACCCGGCACCCGTCGATGGAAGCGAGCCGCAGCCGCTGCGGACAGGGTGAGCCCGTACCGACGCTTGCTGACGCGATTCTGGACTTCCTGCGTGGTAATCGCCGCGCTTGACCCTAGCTGCGCGATGCGAAGAAGACGGGCCGGCCGCCGCCTGCCGACAAAAACCGGCTTCAGCCCGTTTCTTTGAGCCCGTGGCCCCATCGCCCGCCGCGTGGTTCGGGCAGGTTCACGAACGGACACTCGGCCATCTCTCGCCGCTTGAACTTCTTGAAGAGCGCCGCTCGCGTGGCTGGGGTGAACCCGTTGCGCGTGCGGGCGACGTCGATCAAGTCGTTCCGGCACTCCCCCCTCCTGCGGTGTTAACCGCGCGTATCTTTCGGCGTCCAATCAACAAGAGGTCGGGGAGCATCCCGTAAGTGATCGAACCCGGGCGTGAGCCGGTGAGATAAGCGATGCCGATGTCGACGTGTTCCTGGAACTCGTGGAGGGTCATCGGAGATCTATGTACAACGTCGGCCTTGGCCTCACTGGCAACGAACACGGCGGTCGTGCTGGCCCTGGTACCGTGGCCGAACCTGCCGTAGCCTAGCGTGCGTCTGCGCTCCGCACACCGGCTCTCGGCGATCCTCCTCGGCGTCTTCATCATCGGGCACATCGTCAACCAGTCACTCGCTTTCGTCAGCGTGGCATCGTACGCGGCGATGCGAGGTGCGATGCGGGTGGCCACGCAGCAGTCGATCAGCTACACGGTCATCGTGACGATGGTCGCGATGCAGATGATGACCGGGGTTGCCATGGGCCTGAAAGGGGTCCGAGACGGAGCACTCGCGAGAAATGTGCAGGCAGTCTCCGGCTGGTATCTTGCCGCGTTTCTGCTGGCGCACGTCTTTGACGGATATCTGCGCAGCCGTCCCGCTGGCATCACGCCAGTCGCGGGATCGCTCGTACCGCCGTATTGCTGGCCGACGCCAGGGCGGTCGTGCAACTGCCGTACTACCGGCTCGGCGTGGCGGCATTTCTGGTTCATGTCGGTGTCTATGCCCGGCTCGCGGCGCTCGGGTGGTTCGCGGAATCGTCTGTCCGGCGTCGGTCGTACGCCGCTGCGGTGGTCGGGGCGATGGTCGTCGGGACCGTCGGCCTGGCGTTATGTGGAATGACATTCTTCAATAGAGGTCTGATATGGACGATCGACGCACATTCCTGGCGCTGGTGGCGGCGCTCTTTCCTGCAAGTCTGATCACCCTCTCGGCGCAGGCACAGTCGGCGGCGCCCGCGGCCGCGGCGCCACGTGAGCTGGCGCGTCACAGCTTGACCGGCCCCCTTGCCGACTTCGACGCGCTACTGATCGAGCTGCGTCCCCCCGTGGGCGAGGGGCGGGAACACAGGCACAACGGACCGGTGCTGGGGTACGTGCTCGAGGGCAAGGTGCGCTTTGGCGTGAACCATGAGCCCGCGCGGATCGTAAGCGTGGGCGAAACCTTCTTCGAGGAGACCGGCGCGCTGCACTCCACGTTCGGCTCGGTCGAGGGAGCGCCGGCGCGACTGATCGTGTTCATGGTGGTGCCGAAAGGAACCAGCGGCGGCGCGACGGCACTCGTTCCCGCAAGCTCGGCGCAGGCACAGTCGGCGGCGCCCGCGGGGTCGGCGCCGCCAAGTGAGCTGGCGCGTCACACCTTGACCGGCCCGCTTGCCGCCTTCGACGTGCTGCTGCTCGAGCTGCATCCCGCCGTGGGCGATGGGCGGGAGCACAGGCACAGTGGACCGGTGCTGGGGTACGTGCTCGAGGGCAAGTTGCGCTTTGCCGTGAACCACGAGGCGGCGCGGATCGTCGGCGTGGGCGAGACCTTCTTCGAGGAGACCGGCGCGCTGCACTCCACGCACGGCTCGGTCGAGGGCTCGCCGGCGCGGGTGATCGTGTTCATGGTGGTGCCGAAGGGGTCCAACGGCGCCGCGCCGAGGGCCTGATATACCTGGGCGGGCGACGGGTACGTCGCGGTGCATCCGCTGTTCGTGCCCGCGTCGACGGCGTCATTCGCCCAGGACCGGACGCGTCTCGAGCTGACCGGATCCGTTCGCGATGGAGGCAGACGATACGATCCACTCGAACTTGCGGATGCGGGCACTCGACGCCGGCCGAGGACTGAAGCGCGCGATCGCGGTCCCGATGACCGCGAGCGGATGCTCTTGCGGTGGCGGCATTCGTTGGACAACGGCGAGCTTGGTCTGGCGATCAGTCACCGGTTGGCGACGATGCTCGGCGCCGAATCACGATGCAGAGCGAGCGAGGACGTGGGTCGACGTTCAGCCTCTGGCTCCGACGACTCGCAGATGACATAGCGGTTGTGGGGAGCTCGCGGCGATTTCGATCCCGCGAGTCGCGATCAAGCAGGAACGTAGGTCAATCTGATCACGTCCTCGCCAATCCGATCATGAGCCATGAGGCGGAGCGGCGGCCGGGGCCCGGCGAAATATGGCTTTCCGTGACCCAGCACGACGGGGTGCAGGTAGATTCGATACTCATCGATCAGGCCAAGCTCGGTGAGGCTGTGCGCGAGGTTCGGGCCAGCAACTTCGATCTCCCCGTCGCGCTCGGCCTTCAGCGCGCGGATCGCGCCCCCCAGATCATCCTCAACAAGCCTGGCGTTGGGGCCGACCGATTTCAACGAGCGCGAGACGACCCATTTCGGCTGGTTCCGCCACGCCGCCGCGAAGGCGCGTTCCGCCGCGTCCCATTCAGGATGATCGTCGTCCCAATAACGCATGACCTCATACATCTCGCGGCCGTAGACACTGCCCGCCTGCCCCTGCGCCTCCTCGATGAAGTGGCGGAAGAGCGTGGGGCTTGGCGCAAACGCCATGTGGTCGACGTAGCCGTCCAGGGACTGGTTCATTCCGAACACGAGCTTCGCCATATCACTTCCTTTGCCGCGGACACGCCGTTGAAGGCGAGTTTGACACCCTGATGTCTGTCTGCATAGTATCTGTTCATGTCAGATATAGACACGCGCGCACTCGACCGCGAGCTGAAGCGTGGAGCCGCGGAAATGCTGATCCTCTCACTGCTCGACGCGCGGCCGCGACACGGGTACGACCTGAGCAAACTGATCGAGGCCCGGTCCGGCGGTGAGCTGAAGTTTCACATCGACTCCCTCTACCCCTTGCTCTATCGCCTCGAGGAGCGCGGCTGGATCAAGGGCACCTGGGTCGAGAAGCCCGACGAACGCCGCCGCCGGTTCTACAAGGTGACGCCTGAAGGGAAACGCGTCCTCGCACAACAGCGGAAGACCTGGGCGGCGTTCGTCGACGCGGTGCGGCGCGTGACCGGAGACGAACATGCCTGACTGGGCAGCACATCTGCGTCCGCGGCTGGCGTCGCTCCGGCTCTCGCCGGCGCGCGAGCACGAGATCGTCCAGGAGCTGTCGCAGCATCTCGAGGATCGCTTCCGCGAGCTGATGGCCGGCGGCGCATCGGAGGACGAGGCCACGCGTCTGGCAC
>DASTBV010000113.1:0-64496 GCA_035711805.1 Vicinamibacterales bacterium | reverse complement strand
GCGCCGAGTTCCGCTGGTGGCGATGTCGATTGCCGGATAGATGCGCTTATCGGCGAGCGACCGGTCGAGCTTGAGCTCGGAGTTGCCGGTTCCCTTGAACTCCTCGAAGATCACGTCGTCCATGCGGGAGCCGGTGTCGATCAGCGCGGTCGCGATGATGGTGAGCGATCCGCCCTCTTCGATATTCCTGGCCGCACCGAAGAAGCGCTTCGGACGCTGAAGCGCGTTGCTGTCGACCCCCCCCGACAGCACCTTGCCCGACGGCGGCACGATCGTGTTGTAGGCGCGCGCGAGCCGCGTGATCGAGTCGAGCAGGATGACGACGTCTTTCTTGTGCTCGACGAGGCGCTTGGCCTTCTCGATGACCATTTCGGCCACCTGCACGTGCCGCTGCGCCGGCTCGTCGAAGGTCGAGGAGATGACCTCGCCTTTCACCGAGCGCTGCATGTCGGTGACTTCTTCCGGCCGCTCGTCGATGAGCAGCACGATCAGATAGATCTCGGGGTGGTTCGTCGTGATGCTGTTCGCGATGCTCTGCAGCAGCATCGTCTTGCCGGTCCGTGGCGGGGCGACGATCAGGCCGCGCTGCCCCTTGCCGAGCGGCGTCAGCAGGTCCATCACCCGTCCCGAGAGGTTCTCCGACGCCGTTTCGAGAGAGACCTTCTGCTGCGGGTAGAGCGGCGTGAGGTTCTCGAAGAAGATCTTCTCCTTCGTCTTCTCGGGTGGCTCGAAGTTGATCGCCTCGACCTTGATCAGCGCGAAGTAGCGCTCGCCGTCCTTCGGCGGCCGGATGACGCCGGACACGGTGTCGCCGGTATGCAGGTCGAACTTGCGTATCTGCGACGGCGAGACGTAGATGTCGTCCGGACCGGGCAGGTAGTTGTAGTCGGGAGCGCGCAGGAACCCGAAGCCGTCCGGCAGCGTCTCGAGCACGCCTTCCGAGAAGATGTTGCCGCTCTTCTCGGCGCGCACGCGGAGGATCTCGAAGATCAGCTCCTGTTTGCGCATGCCCGTCGCGCCGGCGATCTCGAGCTCCTTGGCGATCTTGGTGAGCGCCGCGATGCTCATTTCCTTCATCGCCGACAGCGAAATCGCCTGCGCCGGTGCGCTCTGCTGACCGCCTTGCGGGCGGCCGCCGGTCCCGTCACCGGACCCGCCCTGGGCAGATCCGCGTTCGGCCGGCGGTTGCTTCCCACCACCATTGCCCGCGCCGCGCTCGCTGCGATCGGGCCTGCCGCCCTGTTCGCTTCTGGCGTTCTGCTCGGGCTTGCCGCCAGCCTCCGGTTTACCCGCCGTAGCTTCAGCGGAGGCGGGAGCCGACGGCTTGTCGGCGGAGGCTTTTTCGGGCCTGGCTGCCGGCGCATCGGATTTCGCCGTTGCGTCCGCGGACGCCTTGCCCCCCGGCTTGTCCGCCGGAGCGCTCGGCGCGGAGGAGGCAGCTTCAGCGGAGGCGGGAGGGGTGGCGGTTGCTACGCCGCCGTTGCCTTTGGCAGGCTTGCGATCATCTTCCACAGTTCATCCAGTCCTTCACCCGTGTGCGCCGAGATCAGCGGGACGGGGATATCAAACAATGTTGTGAATTCGCGTCCGTGGCGCGCCCGCTCGGCGCGCGTCAGCTTGTCTACTTTGGTTCCGATTACCGCATGCGGCCACTGCTGCATCTGCAGCCATCGCCACGCATCCATGTCCGATTCGAGTCCCGGGTGGCGCGAGTCCACGAGGAGAAGCACGCCGATGGGGATCGGGGACCGGGGAGCCGGGATCGGTTTCTTCCCGACTCCTGGTCCCCCATCCCTGATCCCCGAAAAATACGCCTCCGCCAGCCGATTGAACTCCCGCGCGGACGCATCGCCGCCTCGCGCGTAGCCATAACCCGGGAGATCCACCAGGAACAGCGCCGACGCCGCTCCCCGCTTGACGCGGTAGAAGTTCGCCAGCCGCGTTTTGCCCGGGGCCGCGCTCGTGCGCGCCAACGACTGGCGCATCAGCGCGTTCAACAGGCTCGACTTGCCCACGTTGGAGCGCCCCACGAGCGCCACCTCGGGAAGCCGCTCCTTCGGAAAATCGTCCGCGCCCGCTGCGCTGGTCACGAATTCAGCTGAGATCTGCAACGCGGGCGCCAGTCACTTCCACACGCCACGGAGGCACGGAGTCACGGAGTCGCGGAGAAGAAACAACTCAGAAGCTCCGTGTCTTCGTGTCTCCGTGGCCCGTTATCGTGAAGACGGTCTAGTGCGGTCTCTGATCTCCAGCTGGTTCGGTCACCTCAGCGACCACGGGCGTTGCCCCAAGCCGCGCCGGGAGCGGTTCCGCCAGCGCGATCTTCAGCACCTCGTCCATCGTCGAGACCATGTGCACGTCGAGCGTGTCGAGGACGTTCTTCGGGATGTCCGCCAGGTCCTTCTCGTTGTCGCGCGGCAGCACGATGTTCGTGACGCCGGCGCGATGCGCCGCGAGCACCTTCTCCTTGACGCCGCCGATCGGCAGCACCTTGCCGCGCAGCGTGATCTCGCCGGTCATCGCCACGTCGCGGCGCGCCGGGATCTTCGTCAGCGCGGAGGTCAGCGCGGTGGCCATCGTGATGCCGGCGGACGGACCGTCCTTGGGAATCGCGCCTTCGGGCACGTGCACGTGAATGTCGATCTTCGAGTGGAAGTCCTCGGAGAGGTTCAGTTCGGCCGCCTTCGAGCGGACGTAGCTGAGGGCGGCCTGCGCCGACTCCTGCATGACGTCGCCCAGCTTGCCGGTCAGTGTGAGCTTGCCCTTGCCGGCCATCAGCGTCGCTTCGGTGACGAGCAGCTCGCCGCCGACCTCGGTCCACGCCAGCCCGGTGGCGATTCCGACCTCGTTCTGTTCCTCGGCCAGGCTCGGACGGAAGCGCGGCACGCCGAGGTACTCGGTCACCTTCTCGGGCGTGATGGCTTCCTTGAACGTCTTGCCTTCGACGACGACCTTGCGCGCGACCTTGCGGCAGATTGACGAAATCTCGCGCTCGAGGTTGCGGACGCCGGCCTCACGCGTGTAGCGCTGGATGATCGTCTGGATCGCATCGTCCTGAATGACGATGTTGTCGGAGGTCAGACCGGCGCCCTCGATCGCTTTCGGGGCGAGGAATCGCTTGGCGATCTCGATCTTCTCCTGCTCGGTGTAGCCGGCCAGCTGCAGCACTTCCATGCGGTCGCGCAGCGCCTGCGGGATCGTGTGCAGGACGTTGGCCGTGCAGATGAACATCACGTTCGACAGGTCGTACTCGACGTCGAGGTAGTGATCGAGGAACGTGTTGTTCTGCTCCGGGTCGAGCACTTCGAGCAGCGCCGCCGACGGGTCGCCGCGGAAGTCCATCGACATCTTGTCGATCTCGTCGAGCAGGAACACCGGGTTCTGCGTCGCGGCCTTCTTCATCATCTGGATGATCTGGCCGGGGAAGGCGCCGATGTAGGTGCGGCGGTGGCCGCGGATTTCAGCCTCGTCGCGCACGCCGCCGAGCGACAGACGCACGAACTTGCGGTTCATGGCGCGCGCGATCGACTTCGCCAGCGAGGTCTTGCCGACTCCCGGGGGACCGGAGAAGGTCAGGATCGTCGCCTTCGGCTTCTTCACCAGCGAGCGGACGGCGAGGAACTCGAGGATGCGGTCCTTGATCTTCTCCAGACCGTAGTGATCCTCGTGCAGCACCGCTTCGGCGTGCTTCAGGTCCCGATTCTCGCGGCTCTTCTTGTACCACGGCACCGCGATCAGCCAGTCGAGATAGTTGCGCGAGACGGTGGCTTCCGCCGACATCGGCGGCATCGCCTCGAGGCGCTTCAGCTCCTGGACGGCCTTTTCCTCGACCTCCTTCGGCATCTTCGCCTGTTCGATCTTCTTCTTCAGCTCGTCGATCTCGTTGCCCTTGTCGTCCTTGCGGCCCAGCTCCTTCTGGATCGCCTTCATCTTCTCGTTGAGGTAGTACTCCTTCTGCGCCTTCTCCATCTGCTTCTTGACGCGCGACTGGATGCGGCGATCGACCTGGAGCTTATCGACCTCGATTTCGAGGATGCCGGCAATGCGGTTCAGCCGTTCGACGGGGGAGATGATCTCGAGCAGGTTCTGCTTCTCGTCGACGCCGACGAGCAGGTGCGCGGCGATGGTATCCGCCAGCTTGCCCGGGTCGTCGACGCGGACAGCGGCAATCATCGCGTCGTACTGCAGGTTGTTCGAGAGCTTCACGTACTGCTCGAACAGCGACACGACGCGGGCCATCGTCGATTCGACTTCGCCCGACGCTTCCTTCTGTTTCGGCAGGACCTTGACGACGACGCGATAGAAGCCCTTGTCTTCCTTCCACTCGACCGCGCGCGCGCGATCGACGCCCTCGACCAGCACCTTGATGTTCCCGTCGGGCAGCTTGAGGCTCTGGACGACGTTGGCGACGCAGCCCATGGTGTAGATGTCGTCGGGGCGCGGGTCGTCCACCGACGCGTCGTGCTGCGCGGCCAGGAAGATCCGCTTGTCCTTCAGCAGCGCATGTTCCAGCGCCCGCGTGGACGAGGGCCGTCCGATGACGAACGGCATCATCATGTGCGGGAAGACGACAACGTCCCGAAGGGGGACGATGGGGAGCGTTTCGTAGACTTCCATCAGGATCCTTGAAGGCCTCAGGATTCAGGCCTCAGGCCTCAGCAGGCTCGGGCCTTGACCAGCCCTGAGGCCTGAGGCCTGGGCCCTGAGGCCTATCCAGCCTTTTCAATCAGTGTAATGGACTTGTCCTTGGCTTCGACGATCTCGCGGGTGACAACCACCTCGCGGAGCTTCTTCTGCCCGGGCACGGAGTACATCAGGTCGAGCATCAGGTCTTCGATGATCATGCGCAGGCCGCGCGCGCCGATCTTACGGGACAGTGCCGACTCGGCGATGGCTTCGAGCGCGTCATCGGTGAAGCGGAGCTTCACGTTCTCGTACTCGAACAGCTTCTGGTACTGACGCGTGATCGCGTTGCGAGGTTGCGTCAGGATCTGGACGAGCGCGGGCTTGTCGAGCTCGTGGAGCGTTCCGACGACCGGCAGACGGCCGACGAACTCGGGGATCAGGCCGTACTTGATCAGATCCTCGGGCTCGACCTGCTCGAGCGTGGCGCCGACTTCGCGCTTCGAGACGGACTTCACCTCGGCCTTGAAGCCGAGCGTCTTCTTGCCGACGCGGCGCTCGATGACCTTGTCGAGGCCGACGAAGGCGCCGCCGCAGATGAAGAGAATGTTGGTCGTGTCGATCTGGAAGAACTCCTGGTGCGGATGCTTGCGCCCGCCCTGCGGCGGCACGTTGGCGACCGTGCCCTCCAGAATCTTCAACAGCGCCTGCTGGACGCCTTCACCGGAGACGTCGCGGGTGATCGACGGGTTTTCGTCCTTGCGGCAGATCTTGTCGACTTCGTCGATGTAGATGATGCCCTGCTGGCACTTCTCGATGTCGCCACCGGCGGCCTGCAGCAGCTTGAGGATGATGTTCTCGACGTCCTCGCCGACGTAGCCGGCTTCGGTCAGCGTCGTCGCGTCGACGATCGTGAACGGCACGGAGAGCAGCTTGGCGAGCGTCTGCGCGAGCAGCGTCTTGCCGGTGCCGGTCGGGCCGATGAGCAGGATGTTCGACTTCGTCAGCTCGACGTCGTTCCGGCTGCGCGGCTGCTTCTGGATCTCGATCCGCTTGTAGTGGTTGTAGACGGCGACGGCGAGCTTCTTCTTCGTCCGCTCCTGGCCGATGACGTACTCGTCGAGGAACTTCTTGATTTCGGGCGGAGAGGGCAGCGACGAACGGACGCCCCGATTCTCGAAGCGGTTGTCGTCCGCGATGATGTCGTTGCAGACCTCGACACACTCATCGCAGATAAAGACCGTCGGGCCCGCGATCAGCTTGCGGACGTCGTTCTGATCCTTATTGCAGAACGAGCAGCGCAGAATCTCCGTCTCGCCGTTCTTCTTGACCATGCTGAAAAGAAACCGGGTTTAATTTTCGGAGAGGGACCTAGGCGAAAATTAAACCCGGTTTTGTCTCCACTTTACACCCGTTTCCGGATGACGTCATCGATTATCCCGTATTCCTTTCCCTGGTCCGCCGACATGATGTAATCGCGCTCGGTGTCTTCCTGGATCCGCTTGAACGTCTGCCCCGTGTGGTGCACAAGGATTTCGTTGAGCCGCTCGCGCATGCGCAGAATTTCACGCGCATGGATATCGATGTCGGTTGCCTGGCCGGCCAGCCCCTGCATGAGCGGCTGGTGGATGACGATCCGGGAGTTGGGGAGCGAAAACCGCTTGCCCTTGGCGCCGGCAGCCAGCAGCACAGCCGCCATCGACGCCGCCTGGCCGATGCAGATCGTCTGCACGTCAGGCTTGATGAACTGCATCGTGTCGTAGATCGCGAGCCCGGCGGTAATCGACCCACCCGGACTGTTGATGTAGAGCATGATGTCCTTGTCGGGATCTTCCGCCTCCAGGAACAGCATCTGCGCGATCGCCAGGTTGGCGATCTGATCGTCGATCGGCGTCCCGATGAAGATGATGCTGTCCTTCAGCAGCCGCGAATAGATGTCGTAGGCGCGTTCGCCCCGGTTGGTCTGCTCGACCACCATCGGCACTAGCTGGGAGTAGTTCATCAACGATTTGTGATTAGCGATGTGTGAATCGTATGGCGAATCGTGAATGGCGATTGGTGGACTTCGGAAGCGACGTCGCCCGGACCCGCTACGTGACGCAAATCATTGTTCGTCAACGGGTTCGGCGGGCTACTCGTCGGTGATAGTAGCATGCGTCAGCGCCAAGTCAACCGCCTTCTCCCGGCGTAACCCGGCATACAGCCGCGCCACGCCCCCTTCCTTCTCCAGCTGCGCGCGCAGCGCCGCCGGCGTCCGGCCGGCCCGGGCTGCAAAGCGTTCAATCTCCTTATCGACATCTTCGGCCGCAACCGTAATGTTTTCGCGCCGGGCGATCTCGTCCAGCGCCAGGGCGCTGGCGACGGCCGCCCGCGCCGGATCCCGCTGAGCTTCCCGGAACTGGGCCCAGTCGATGCCGGCCTGCCTCGGGTCCACGTTCTGCTGCATCAACTGGCGGGCGAACTCCTCGAGCCGGCGATCGATCTCTCGCTCGACAAGGGACGTCGGAAGGTCGAAGGTGACCCGGTCGGACAGCTGCTTCAGGATCGTGGAGCGCACCTGTCGAGTTGCGCTCTCGCGTGCCTCCTCTTCGAGATCCGCGCGGATCTTGTCGCGCAACGCTGCCAGCGAGTCGAAGGCCCCCAGGTCCTTTGCAAACTCATCGTCAAGCTCCGGCAGCACCTTGCGGCGAACGTCCTTGACCTTGACGGAGTACATGACGTCGGTGTCGGCCATCTCCTTGACGGCATAGTCAGCGGGGAAGTGGATCGTGAAGGTCTTGTCGTCTCCGGCCGCGAGTCCGACGAGGTTGGCGTCGAAGCCCGGCGGGTTCGCCGGCCCGCCGATTTCGATCGACACGTTCTCATGACGGTCGGCGTCGCTGTCTGCATCCTTGCGATCGATATCCAGAACGGCGGTGTCGCCCTCGGCGATGGCGCGGCCTTCAACGGGCTCGAACTTCGCCGACCGTTCGCGCAGCCGTTGCAGCATCTGCTCGACCGCGTCGTCGGTGACCGCCGCCGACGGACGCGTCGCCGACAGCGTACCGAGGTCGCCGGGATCGAACGCCGGAACGGTTTCAACCGCTGCCGTGAATTTCAGCGGCTGTCCCTCTTCGAGCACGACGTCCTTGATGTTGGGGGTGTCCACAGGCTCGATGCCGCGCTCCTGCAGCGCCTCCTCGACCGCACGAGGAATCAGGCCATGCATCACGTCGTGCAGGATCTGGTCCTTGAAGCGCTGCTTGACGATCGTCGCCGGAACCTTGCCAGGCCTGAAGCCGGGCAGCTTGGCCTGCTTCGAGTAGCCCTTCGCGACCTTGTTGATCTCCGCGTCGACGATGTCGCTCGGGATCTCGATCGTGAGGGTCTTCTTGGTCTCGCTGACGTCGGTGAATTCGGTTTTCATCGGAGGACACTGCGCCACGGAGACACGGAGCCACGGAGCCAGAACTTTACGAACCTCCGTGTCTCCGCGACTCCGTGGCCCGTCGGCGGGTACTGATTGCGAAAGGAGGGACTCGAACCCCCATACCCTTTCGGGTACCAGATCCTAAGTCTGGCGCGTCTGCCAGTTCCGCCACTTTCGCGTGCTTTCAGCCTAACCGATGGACCAGCCTGATTCCTAGACCAGCCCTTGGGCCTTGGGCCTTGGCCCTGGGGCCTTCAGCATCCTCGGCCGGAGCCCGGCCAGCGAAGATGGCACATTCGTAATGATTAACTCGTCCACGGGGCCGCGCCTGGAGCCGCGCGAATTAATGGCCCGCCGCGCCGGGACGCGGTGAACCGCGATCCTGGCCTGCCGTGCGGCGCGCGTCCGATACGCGGTTTCGATCTCCGGCGCGCTGGAATTCGACACCACGACGCGGGCACCGCGGCGGCACGCGCGAATCACGGCGTCCATCAGCCGCTGCTGGTCGGGCGACGCGAAGCCGGCGGCGGTGTAGTTCGCAAAGCTGGACGTACGGCTCACGGGGGCGTACGGCGGGTCGCAGTAGACGAAATCGCCAGCGCCCGCGTCGCGCAGCGCCGCTTCGAACCCGCGGTGTTCGATCGCCACGCCGGGACGCCGCAGCACCGCCGCAACCGCCCGGATGTGATCCGGATCACAGATCCGCGGGTCACGGTAGCGGCCGGCGGGGACGTTGAACTCGCCGAGCCTGTTGAGGCGGAACAGGCCGTTGAATCCCGTCCGATTCAGGAAGATCAGCATCGCCGCCAGCTCCGTGGAGTACCGCGTCGCGGCCAGCTTTCCGTCGCCGCCGCTGTCGGCCATCAGCTTCGCCCGCCACGGATTGAATCTGGTATCGCGGACGTCGTAGTAACACTCGTCGCCGTGGCGACGGTGTTCCTGTTCGAGCGACTGCAGCTCCGTGATGACCGCCTCGGTCCTGTCGCGCACGACGCTGTAGCACCCGATCAGATCGGTGTTGACGTCGGAAAGGATCACCGTGCGGCCGTCGAGGACGCCCGTGGACGCGAGATGAAAGAACACCGCGCCGCTGCCGACGAAGGGCTCGAGATAACGCCCAAAGGTCGCAGGGTAGTACTGCTCGAGCGCGGGGAGCAGCTGTCGCTTGCCGCCGGCCCACTTCAGAAGGGGGCGCACGGTGCAATTATCGGCAAATCTGGATCGACCGGTAGGCCCGCCGGCCTTTACCGCGAAGAACGCGAAGATCGCGAAGCGCGCGAAGGGGTTATGTTTCGCGGTCTTCGGGTTCCTGCGCGGTTTCGTCGGGGCGGGACCGGGGCGCCCGGCCGGCCCGGCGCAGCGCGTCGCGCAGGACGAACTCGATCTGCGCGTTCAGGCTGCGCAGATCGTCGTTCGCCCAGCGCTGCACCGCGTCCAGCACTCCGCTGTCGATCCGCAGAAGGAAGGGCTTCCGTTCGGCCACGGAGTTACTGGTGAATCGTTCCGGTGTTCACAATCGGCTGCGCCGCCTTCTCGCCGCACAGCACGACGAGGAGATTGCTGACCATTTGCGCCTTGCGCTCCTCGTCGAGCGTGACGATGCCCTTGTGCGACAGCATCTGCAGCGCCATTTCCACCATGCCGACGGCACCCTCGACAATCCGCTGGCGCGCGGCGATGATCGCGCCGGCCTGCTGCCGCTGCAGCATCGCGGCCGCGATCTCGGGCGCGTAGGCCAGATGGCTAATCCGCGCCTCGAGCACCTCGACGCCCGCTTTGTCCAGCCGCTGCTGGACTTCGGCCTTCAGGTGCTCGGCAACCGCCGCGGTGGAACCGCGCAGCGACATGACATGATCCTCGTGCGAGTCATACGGATAGCTCGTCGCGGCATTGCGGAGCGCCGCTTCGCTCTGCACATGCACGTAGTGCTCGTAGTCGTCCACCTCGAACGTCGCCTCGGCGGTCTCGACCACGCGCCATACGACGACCGCGGCGATGTCGATCGGGTTGCCCTCGCTGTCGTTCACCTTGAGCTGCCCGCTTTCGAAGTTCCGCACACGCAGCGACAGCTTCCGCTTCTTGTAGAACGGGTTCGCATAGCGGAGGCCGGTGGTCTTCGCCGTTCCAACGTAGTCCCCGAACAACTGGAGCACCTGGGCTTCGTTCGGCGCGACCATGAAGAATCCGGTCATCAGGAATACCCAGGCGATGAACAGCCCCACCGCGGTCAGCACACGGGGCGCAGAGGGGTCCTCCGTGGCGACGGCCGACAGAAACACCCAGACAATGCCCGCCAGCACGAGAAACGCGACGAGCAGGAAGGGGATCCCAGGCAACCCATGGCGCAACCGTTCACGAGTCATCGTGTCCTCCAATATCGAAGTGATATCACTTCGACATCATATACGGCTGAGGCGAGGACGGTGTTTCATTACAGGGGATTGCCGGGGCTTTATGCAGGTATTCAGGTTGCCGGGGTTGCTGACACCGGCCCAATGCGTTGAGATTCGCCGCGGAATGGACGCCGGCGAGGTCGAACCGGCCGAGGTCCTTGCCGGCGGCATCCAGCGCGACACGCAGGTCAGGGTTGCCAGCCTCGTCGAGCCAGCGGGGAACCTCGCGCGCGACGTCGAGGCCAGGCTCGAGGGATGCCGGGATCGTGTAGCGGAGGCGCTTGGCCTCTCGCTCGGTGAGCGCGAAGGCGCAGGGTTTATCCGGTATCCGGCGGGAGGCTTCTACCGACGGCATCGCGATCGCGGGCACGACCCGCAGTGGCAGCCGGCCGCGCGGAGGGCTGCCGCCCTTGTGCTTTTCCTCAACGCCTCACGCGCATCGGGAGCCGGGGGCGACTTCGACGGGGGAATCCTGCGGCTGCATCTGCCGGACGGAATCATCGACGTCGTTCCCGAGCCAGGCCTCCTGATCGCGTTTCCCGCAGACGCCCTTCACGAAGTGACCGAGGTTCGTAATGGCACGCGCGACACGATCGTCGACTGGTACTACGACGCCTAGAACTTCGGCGGCGTCTTGCTCGCCAACCGGCGCCGCTGCGCTTCCGCGAGCGATCGCCAGTTCAGAATTACAGACACGGTTTCGCGTCGATTCGGTTGGACGGGCATCAGGGTGAAGATGCGGTCGGTCTGCGTGCGGGCGAGATCGAAATCGCGAATGCCAGCGAAATTGACAAGTCGGCGAGGCGTGCCGAACCGCGAGCCTCCCGACCCCAGCTCGGCGCGCATGAGCATCGATTCGCGGAGGAACAACAGTGCTCGCGAATCTCGCGTCCACCGGGGGTGGGTCCCGCCGCCCTGAGAAATGCGTTGACGATCGCCATGTTCGTTGTGGACGTAGATTTCCGGCTGGCCTGGCTCGTCGGACACGTAAGCCGTCCAACGGCCATCGGGTGACCAGCGGCCATCCGTTTCATTGAACGGAGAGTCGGCAACAACCCGGGACGGGCCGGTCGCCTGCACGCGCACGAGATCCCAGCCGCCGGCCGCGCGTCGTTGCACCAGCATTTCACCGGCGCGCCAGTCCGTGGGCAAATCCCCCGTCATGGCGGCCGCCGACGCGCTGTCGGGCCTGTCCGCCGCGGCTTGAAGCGCCGCCGGCATGACCAGCACTTCAGGCCGCCCGCGCTGCATGGAACGGACGGCGATCCGCCGGCCATCCGGCGACCACACCGGGTCGCTGTCGGCGGCGATCGACGTCGTCAACCGCAGCGCCGCGGCCTGATCGTCGACCGGGATGTTCAGGACGTCGAGTGAACCGAGCAGCGGATCCCGCGCCGTGACGGCGAGGCTGCGGTCATCAGGCGACACGCGGATTTGCCAGAAGTCGCCGGCGTCCCCCACTGTCCCGGTTCGTCCAGTTGCCAAATCGAGCCAGGTGATCTGGCGCCGGTGTTCACCGGCCGGTGCGTGAAGGAGCATGTCCGCGGACGCAGCGAACATGCCGCGAGCGCGTTCAGTCGCTCCGACGTCGAGCGCGAGCGGGAAATCGTGCCCGCCCATCCGGCCATCATCGCCGCGGTAGTCCACGAGCAACGTGGTATCCCTGACGAACAGCAGCCACCGATCGAGCAGTTCGGCGTGTGTGCCCGTCATGCCGAGATCCGTTTCGGTTTCGCCTGCACGTAGTCGCACCACTCGTCGTCCATCGCCGCGAACCGCCACGTAGGTGAACTCCTGACCGCCTGGCGCCGCGACCGGAAACGCGTGCGCGACATCGCCCGGGGGGAGGCGCGTGGCATCGCTGATCCGGCCGTCGAGCAAGCGCCGGACGGGTCCAGGTCCGGGGACGAACAGCAGCGAACCGTCGCGCAGCCACGTGGCGCCCGCGGGTGAGGGAGCCGCGCCCGCATCTGCGACAATGCCCGTCTCCAAATTCAGAAGCTTCAGCCGGTTTTCGCTGAAGAACGACACCACGTTGCCCGTCTGCTTCCACGCCGGAAGGCGGGCGCCATCGGTTCCGGCCAGCGCTACCGCGGTCTGTGCGTCGAACCGCCGGCGCCACAGCTGAGTTGAACCTGGGGGGGCGCCGGCGTCGTTGCGACGAACCAGCCTGGCGACGAACACCAACTCCTGCTGATCGGGAGAGAGGGCCGCATCGAGCACGTCGTCTCCGGCGCCGAGCTCCGTGCCATCCGGGGGTGCAAGCGACAGGCGAACGGCCGACGGTAGCGGCGGAGGTTCCTTACTGAAGTAACGGATCGCCGGAATCGACAACGCGACAGCCGCAGCCACGGCAACCGCCGCGATTGCGGCGCGTTGCCACATCAGAACTTACGGCTCCAGTTCGCCGGCCATCGTTCGACGACGATCTTCTTTTCCGTGTAGAAGTCGATCGCGTCGCGACCCTGGGCGTGGAGGTCGCCGAAGAAGCTTTCCTTCCAGCCGGAGAAGGGGAAGTAGGCCATCGGCGCGGCCACGCCGACATTGATGCCGACGTTGCCCACGCGCGCCTCGTAGCGGAACTGCCGCGCGGCGGCACCGCTGCTCGTGAACAGGCACGCCATATTCCCGTAGGCAGATCGGTTGACCAGGTCGATCGCATCCTCGATCGAATCCACGCGCATCATGCTGAGCACGGGGCCGAAGACTTCCGTACGTGCCAGCTCCCCGGCGGGATCGACGTCGTCCAGGACGGTCGGGCGGATGAAGTGGCCTTTCTCGTATCCGCTGACTCGGGCATTACGGCCATCCACGACCGGCTTCGCGCCGCCGGTGATGCCCTGGGCGATCAGCGCCTCGATCCTGGTCCGGCTGTCGCCGGAAATGACAGGGCCCATCTCGGTGCCCGGCTCGAGGCCGTAGCCGACTTTCCGGGAGGTGGCCGCTTCGCTGATGCGCTCGGTAAACGGCTTTGCCGCATCCGCCACGGTGATGACGACCGACGAAGCCAGGCAGCGCTGTCCGGCACATCCGAACGCCGAGTCCGCGACGATCTTCGTGGTCATGTCGAGGTCGGCATCCGGCAGGACGACGATCGGGTTCTTGGCTCCGCCCTGGCACTGCACGCGCTTTCCGTTGGCGGCCGCGCGGCTGTAGATGTAGCGCGCGACGGGCGTCGAGCCGACGAACGAAATCGCACGGACCTCCGGATGATCGAGCAGTGCGTCGACCGCGTCCTTGCCGCCGTGAACCAGATTGACGACTCCCTGTGGCACTCCGGCCTTCTCGACCAGCTGCATGACACGCGCCATCGTCAGCGGTGTCTTTTCGGACGGCTTCAACACGAGCGTGTTGCCGCACGCAATCGCATACGGCAGAAACCAGAGCGGAATCATTCCGGGGAAATTGAACGGCGTGATGACGGCGACGACGCCGACCGGCTGACGGATCATCAGCTCGTCGATCCCGGAGGCGATGTCTTCGAGGTTGGAACCCATCATCAGCGACGGAATTCCGCTCGCCACCTCGACGTTTTCGATCCCGCGTCTCAGCTCGCCTTCGGCCTCGGCGAGGGTCTTGCCGCATTCCTGCGTGATCAGCCGCGCGATGTCCGAGAAGCTCTCGTCGAGCAGGGCCTTGAGCTTGAACAGCGGCTGGATGCGATCGCCCGCCGGCGTGCGGCGCCACGCCGGCAGCGCGCCGGCCGCCGCTTTCACCGCATTCGCGACGTCGTCACGCGACGACAAGGGCACCTGAGCGATCACCTCTCCCGTCGCCGGGTTGGTGACCGCAATCGACTCGGTCGCGCGCGCGGCTTCCCACGTTCCGCCGATGTAGTTGTGAAGCATTGTTTCTACGAGCATGGACGATCCTTAAACGCCACGGAGACACGGAACCGCGGAGAAAGCGATTTCAAATGATCCGTGTCTCCGTGCCTCCGTGGCAACCTCTCCTGTTTGCGTTTCAGGGAACGACGATGGCGCGTCCCACGATTTCACCCCGCGCCAGGGCCTGATACGCCGTATCCGCCTCGGCGAGCGGGAACCGCTCGGTCACGATTGTCTCGGGCCGGAAGATTCCCTGCGCGGCGAGACGGATGATCTCCGGCATATCCGTGCGCGTGCGCGCGCCGTAGGAACCGATGATGCGCAGTTCCCGCCGCACCAGCCGCGTGATCTCGATGGCTGCCGTCGCCTTCACCGGCGCGATGCCGACGCCGATCATGCGGCCGCCGTCGCGGATCATTTCGAACGCCTGAGTAAACGTCTGCGGAAGGCCCAGGACCTCGAACGCCGCGTCGACACCGCGTCCGCCGGTCAGCTCGCGGACCCGTGACACCGCATCGACCTCGCGCGCGTTGACGACGTCGGTGGCGCCGAGGCGTTTCGCCGCATCCAGTTTGTCGGCGCGCACATCGACGGCGATGATCTGCGAGGCGCCAAACGCGCGTGCGATCTGGACGATGTTGATCCCGACCCCTCCGGACGCGACCACGGCGATGCGTTCGCCGCCGCGCAGTTCCGCGGCGTGCCTCACCGCACCGTAGGCCGTGAAGATCGCGCAGCCGAGCACGGACGATTCGGCCAGCGGCAGTCCCGGAGCAAGGGGGAAGACGTCGGTTGCCGGGACCACGGAATACTCTGCGAGGCCGGCCATCGAATACATCGCCAGGGGGGAGCCGTTCCTGCGCCGGAGACGGGAGGTCCCGTCGTACAACGTTCCCTTCAGCCGGTTCATCGCGAAGAAGTTGTCGCAGAGGTCGTCGCGTCCGGCGCCGCACGCCGCGCAGAAGCCGCACGGCATGATGAACGCGCAGGCGACATCGGTTCCGACCGCCGGGCCCGTGACGCCCGGACCAAGTGCCGCCACCGTGCCGGTGATTTCGTGGCCCATCACCGCCGGCGTCGGAAACGCCACTTCCGCCTTCATCACGTGCAGGTCCGTGTGACAGACGCCGCACGCGGCGACGCGGACGAGAATCTCTCCCCGGCCGGGTTCGGGAATTGGAATCTCCTCGATGTGCAACCCGCCCGGGGCGCTCTCGAGGACGGCCGCGCGCATCAGATCCATGCGATGACGATTATTGATCCGCGCGGCGGTTCACATTTCCAGGTTCTCGCTTCCGGGTTCGTGTTCACAGGTTCTGTTCCGAGTTCTAGTCCACCTCCGACCGGTGGGTCTCGCTGGCGGCAAGTACCGCGACGATCGTCACCAGGGCCAGGCCGACGACGTAGAGCGTCACGGCGCCGCGGCCGTAGCCGGCTTGAAGCAGGCTGGTGCCGACGAAGGGCGCCAGCCCGCCGGCGAATACCGAGGCCAGCTGTGCGCCCAGCGACGCGCCGCTGTAACGCACCCGCGCGTCGAACAGCTCGGACATGAACGCCGCCTGCGGCGCGTACATGGCGCCATGCGAGAGCGTGAATGCGGCAATCAAGGCCAGCGCAATGGGCGTGGCCGCTCCCCGATCGAGCGCAAGGAACAGCGGATACGCGATGACCGCGGTCATCACCGCCCCGAACAGGTAGACGGGCCGTCGTCCGATGCGATCCGACAGCGCGCCGAAAAACGGAATCGCGGCGAGCTCAACCGCCGATCCGAGGAGGATCCCGTTCAGGACCAGCTGCCGATCGACGTTGGCGCGCTGCGTCGCGTAGGTCAGCACGAAGACGCTGAAGATGTAGAACGCGCCGTTTTCCGCGAATCGCGCGCCCATCGCGAGCAGCACCTGCTTCGGGTAGCGGAGGAGCACTTCGAGGATCGGCTGCCGCGCGGCGCCCGCCTGCGTCTTGATGCGCAGGAATGCGGGCGTCTCGAGGATCCGCAGCCGGATGACCAGGCCGATGCCGACGAGGACGATGCTGAGCAGGAACGGCACGCGCCATCCCCACGCCAGGAACTGATCCTCGGGCAGCCAGGAGAACGCGGTGAACACGGCCGTGGACAAGAGGAGGCCCGCGGGGACGCCGACCTGCGGCCAGCTGCCGTAGAAGCCGCGGGCGGTGCGCGGCGCGTGCTCGACGGCCATGAGCACGGCGCCGCCCCACTCGCCGCCGACGCCGAACCCCTGCGCCACGCGCAGCAGGACGAGGGCGACCGCCGCCCACGGACCGATCTGCTCATAGGTCGGCAGCAGGCCGATGAGAAAGGTCGCGACGCCCATCACGACCAGCGTGAGCACGAGCATCGACTTGCGGCCGATCCGGTCGCCGTAGTGGCCGATGATGATGCCGCCAAACGGACGCGCAACGAACCCGACCGCGTAGGTGCCGAAGGAATACAGCGTGCCGGTGAGCGGATCGGAGGTGGGGAAAAACAGGCGGTTGAAGACGAGCGCCGCCGCCGTGCCGTAAAGGAAGAAGTCGTACCACTCGATGGTGGTTCCAATCAGGCTGGCAAAGGCAACCGTACGGACGGAGCCCGTTGCGTGCGGGTGGCTCGTCGTCGAGACCATGGGGCGCGGCGGCACGGTACCACACTCGCGGACTCGTCGCGTCCGCCTGCTGGTGGCCTTCCGCCGTACGGCGGAAGCCACAGATCCATCAGGTATGATTCACGGTTCATGCATCCGGAGCTCCAGGAATCCATCGATCTGCACGAAGCGATCGTCGCCGAGGCGGGAAACGCGTTAGTCGGATACGACACGGAGAAGGCGCTCGCGAACGTCGTGCTGCTCTCCGAGATACCGACGACCTACGACAAGGATCAGAAGCGGCAGGTCAACGCCGGCAATCTGCTGCTCCGCGGCGTCCCCGGCGTGGGCAAGACGTTCTTCGGCGTCATCCTCGCGGCCATCAGCAACGCCAAGTTCGCGCGCCTGCAGGGCCGCGCCGATCTGCAGCCGACCGAGATCGTCGGCTTCCAGATGATCAACCCGGCGACGGGCGAATTCATCACCGAGTTCGGTCCGCTGGCGTCGGCAGAGGTCATCCTGCTCGACGAGATCAACCGCATCCCGCTCAAATCGCAGAGCGCGTTTCTGGAAGGACTGCAGGACCGCACGGTCACGGTCGGCAAAACGACCTACGAGCTGGCGCCGTTCAGCTTTGCCATTGCGACGATGAACCCGGTGGAGCTGGGGCAGGGGACGTTTCCGCTCTCCGAGGCGGCGACGGATCGCTTCGCGATCATGATCAACATCGCCTACCTGCCCCCGTCGGAGGAAGAGAAGCTGGTGAGCTTCGACTTCAAGCAGGTGCGGCTCAAGCCGCTCATCCCGAAAGAACGGATCATCGAGCTGCGGTCGGTGATCACGCGCGAGGTGTTCCTCCACGAGTCAATCGCCAAGTACATCCGGCGCCTGGTGGGCGCGACACGGCCCTACAGTGCCGAAAGTGAATGGCACCATCGGTCGCCCTCCGAGCTGGTCGAGAAGTGCGTCGACCTCGGCGCCTCGCCGCGGGCGACGATCGTCTGGGGCCGGCTGGTCAAAGTGTGGGCGCTGTTGATGCACCACCGTACCGAGGTCTATCCGGAGGACGTGCAGGAGCTCGCGCGCTACATCCTCAGCCACCGCGTCTGGCTCGGACCCCACGCCGCAAGCCACGGCGTCACCGTTGAAATGGTGGTCGACGACATCGTCGATCGCGTCCCGGTGCCATGACCGGGTTGGGAGTTGCGGAGGAACCGCTCGTCAACCTCCGCGAGATCGCGGAAATCGAACTGTTCATCATCAAGCGCATGAAGGAGTTCACGCTCGGCGACCACGCCAGCGTGTTCAAGGGGAGCGGCTTCAACTTCGTCGGCGTGCGCGACTGGGAGCCCGGCGATCGGATGTCGTCGATCGACTGGGCGCAGTCGTCGATGACGAACTTCAGCCCGATGATCACCCGCGATTTCGAACAGGACAGCAATGCCACCATCGTGGCGGTGGCCGACGCGTCGCTCTCCACGCGCTGCGGCGTGCACGGGGTGCCGATCGCCGCCGCCATCGCGCGGGCGGTCGCGGCGGCCGGGCTGTCGGCGATGTTCTTCCAGGACCTGTTCGGCCTGGTCACGTTCGACGATCAGTTCCAGCAGCTCGCGTCGGCGCGCCCGCGGATCGGCCGCTCGCATCTGCTGTACTGCCTTGACCTCTATCAGAATCGCCGGACCATCGATCCCGACGAGGAACGCCGCGACATCATCGTGGCCATCGAGAGCCAGCTGCGGAAAGCGTCGCTGGTCCCGGTGATTTCGGACTTTCTGTTTCCTGATGCGCAGCGGCTCGTTCAGGAGATGGCGCTGCTGAACGCCGTGCACGACGTGTTTCTGGTGCTTGCCGACGTGCGCTTCGCGTATCAGCTGCCCGCCGTGGCGGACGGGTGGGTCGAGGCGTACGACGTCGAGAGCGGCCGAACGCGGGTGCTGTCGCGCCGCGAACTGCGGCGGCTCGCGGACCGGGTCGGCGCCTGGCAGGATCGCATTGAGGCGCTCGCGCGCGCATCAGGGCTCGACGTCGTCCGCGTCGGCCTGGACCGGTGGCAGATGGAAACCGCGCTCGTGGAGTTCACCGCCGAGCGGCGGCTACGGAAGATGTAAATGAAATCCCACATCCCAAATCCCAAACCCCAAATCCCAACGCTCATGCGACACCGATTCTGCTTCGCCCTCGTGGTCGTCCTCCTCGGCGCGGTGCCCACGCATGCGCAGACGAAGCGCGCGCCCCGACCCGGAGAGGTTGAATCGGATCCAATCCGCTGCTGGTGGAAAGCGGATCGCAGCGCCATTCGCGTCGGCGAGCGCTTCACCCTGGTGTTGACCTGCGGCGTCATCGAAACGCCGAACATCAAGGTCGTGCCGGCGGTCAATCAGCTCGAGCCGGGTGCGATTTCGCTGACACCGTTCGAGGCCGTGGCCGGCAACCGCCACGAGGATGTCGTCGCGCCGCCGTGGCGGTATATCCAGTACGAGTACGCGATGCGCCTGCTGAGCGAGGGCTTCTTCGGCCAGGACGTCAACATCCCGTCGCTGACGGTCACCTACAACCTGCAGGCCGCGGGTACGACCGGGAGCTCGGAAGGACGCGATCAGACCTACGTGCTGCCGCCGCTGCCGATGCGGGTGCTGTCGATCGTCCCGCGCAGCGCCGCTGATATCCGCGACGCCTCGGGCCAGACGTTCGCCAACGTCGAATCGCGGCGCAACCGCGCCACGGCCGCGATCGTGGGTGCCTCGATTGCCTTCGCGTTTGCGGGTGTGCTGGCCGCTCTGGCGCTGGTACGGCTTGCCGGCCGGTTCCGCGTGCGCGGCGCGAAGGTTGTTCGTCCGCTTCCTGCCGCCACCGTGCTGCGCGGCGCGATGGCCGCGCTGCGCAGCGCCCGCAGCGACGCCGCGCGCGACGGGTGGACGCCCGCGCTGATGTCCCAAGCTGTCGCCGCCCTTCGAATCGCCGGCGCGGTAGCGCTCGGCCGCCGCGTGGCGCAGCGGCACGTGACGAACGTCGCGTCCGGACGCGTCGGGCAGATCGAGGTGCGATCCGGACTGCTGCGGCGCAAGCGCGTGCTCCTGTCGGCTGCCACGACTCCCGCGGCGCTCATGGCCGCGATCGAGACCAGCAGCGGCGCTGCGTCGCGGGAGACCCTGCAGCCCATTCTCGAAGCGCTGCAGCTGTTCAGCACCGCGGTATATGGACGCGCCGGGGAGGCCGACACCGTTGCACTCAGTACGGCGGTCGACAATGCCGCCGCCCCGGTGCGCCGGCTCTGGCTCCGCTCGCTGATTCCGTTTGGCGCCGCCCGCGGCGCCGCAGTTCCGTCCATGCCGACGCGTGCGGGATCGGCGGCATGAATGCAGAATTCTGAATTCTGCATTCTGAATTCTGAATTTGCCCTATGACCGAGGCCTTCGTCATCGCGCTTCGCAACACATTCGACGAATGGCTGCGTACACGCTGGGGCGATCTGCAGTTTGCGGACGCACGGACCGCGTTGCTGGTGTTCGTCGTGCTCGCGGCGATTGCCGTGCTCGTGCTCTTCGTCCGCGCGATGCTCGGCACGCGCGCCGGGCGGACCCATGTGACGCTGCCGGCGCTGTTGCCGGAGATGCGCCGCTCGCCGCTCGCGCTGGCACGGCACCTGCCCTTGCTGCTGTTCGTCGCCGGCCTGCCGTTTTTCGGCGTCGCACTGGCCGATCCGCACACCGGCTTCACGCGCGAGGAGGTGTCCTATCCTGGCCGCCGCATTGCGCTGCTCGTCGATGCATCCACGAGCATGGTGATGCAGTTCAAGACCGAGAGCATGAAGACGCAGGGAGAGGCCACGTTCTTCACGGCAACTGCAGGCGCGGAGGAGTTCATCAAGCGGCGGATGAACGGACCCTATCGCGATCTCGTGGCGTTGATTCAGTTCGGCAACCAGGCGTACGTCGTCACCCCCTTCACGACGGATTACGAGAACATCCTCCTCAGCATCCGGCTGGTGAGCGACCCGCGCGAGTGGGGCCGTTTCAGCGACTGGGGCACGACGATCGTCGAGGGGATCGAGCAGGCGACAAAGCTGTTCAAGACGTTTTCGTTCATCAACGCGTCCGGCAATCTGATGGTCGTCTTCACGGACGGCCGCGACTCGGATCTACAGCCGAAGGGCCGGCCGGTGGAGAACCTGATCGCCGAGGCGCGCACCTGGAAGATCCCTGTGCACATGGTGCGCACCGCCTACAACCGCCGCGAAGGCGAAGTGGTGCAGGACAAGATCTGGCGGCCGACCGTCGAGCGCACCGGCGGACGCTTCTACGCGGTATACGACGAGGAATCGATGCGCCGCACGCTGCGCGAGATCGACCGCCTGTCGCCGGGCCGGATCGACGTGCGTGAGTACAGCGTGCAGCGGCCGCGCTATGCGGGATATGCGCTCGTCGCCACCGCATTGTGGCTGACCGCGGCGTTGTTGAAATTGAGCTTTGGGGTGTTTCGGACGTTCCCGTAACACGAAGGCACGAAGAGATCGAAGGGCACGAAGAAGAACAGCAAACGTGTTGTTCGTGATCTTCGATCCCTTCGTGTCTTCGTGGTTAACACCGGAAAAAGTTGGAGGAACCTGTGAAGAGCGTGACCGCCTATCTCGTCGCCGCCGCCGTTTTCTTCGCGGCCGGTGTCGTGGCCCTCACCGCGGCGCGCCTCGAGCGCTCGCTGGCCGACGCACAGGAGCGATCGTCGACGCAGCAATACGCGCTGGCACGGGCCAGCCTCGACGATGCACAGGGCTACCTTCGCTACGCGCAGTGGGTGCCGAAGCTTGGCGAGGAGACCGTCAGGGAAGTCCGGGCGCGGGAAGCGGCGCTCCAGTACTGGCAGGGCGACTACGCGGCGGTCCTGCCGGCGCAGGCCGAACCGGTCGCGGCCGTTGACGAATCCAACGTCGAGCTCCAGCTCGTCGTCGCGAACGCGGCGTTCCGGAACGGCCTCAAGGGCGTTACCGAGCGAAATGCCGCAATCCAGGTGCTGAACGAAGTCGCCAATGGCTACATGACCGTCCTGAAGAACAACGTCTGGCATGAGGAAGCCGCGTACAACTACGAGTACGTCGTGCGTCTCCGTGACGAGATTGCCAAGGGCCGCCGGCCGCCCTCGGAACAGCCGGAGCAGGGCATGGACCTCGGTGAGAGTGGTGCCCCGTCGGAGGCGACGACGACGAAAGGCTTCCAGATCTACGTGCCGTTGCAGGGAGAAGAGAAGGCGCCCGAAGGCGGCGACGCGGGGAAGGCGAGCGAAAAGGCACGCAAGGGGTGATTCCGAAGGTTACGCTCGAGACGTTCCGGTTCGAGTCGCCGGCGCTGCTGTGGCTGCTGACGGTTCCCGTCGCCCTGATGATGGTGTGGTGCTGGCGGGTCGTTCGGCGGCGTGCCGACGCGCGCCGCCTGGCCGCGGCACGCGTGCTTCCGGTGCGCGAGCGCTATAACTTCGCCGGCGACCTCACATTCTGGCTGGCGGCGCTCGTCGCCTCGGCGCTGCTCATCGTCGCCATCGCCAAGCCGCAGGCGCGCATCGCCCTCTCGCGCCGCGCCAGCGCCGACATCGTCATCCTGCAGGACGCATCGGCTTCGATGTATGTGGCTGACGTGCGGCCGGATCGGTGGCGGCGTTCGGTCGCATTCCTGCGGACGTTTGCCGAGGCGTTGAGCTGGCGCGGCGACCGCGTCGCGCTGGCGCTGTTTGCTCAGCTGGCCGCCCCGCAGGTGCGGCTGACCCGCGACCCGAACTCGCTTTTTTTCTTTCTCGATCACCTCGGCGACCACTCGCCCTTTGCCCTCGAGAACCTCACCACCTGGGACACCAACATCGAGGAAGGCATCCGATGGGGGCTGAACCTGATCGAGAAGGATCAGGATCTGTTCGGCAAGAGCGGCAATCCGAAAGCGTTCCTCGTCGTCTCCGACGGCCAGTCGTGGACCGGCGACGTTGCCCGCGCGCTGCAGACCGCCAAGGATCGCAAGGTGCCGGTCTTCGTCGTTGGTGTCGGGACTGCTGTCGGAGGCATGATCCCCGAGCCACTGGCGCTCGACGGTTCACGGCCGCCGCCGAGAATCCGTTCGACGCTGGACCGCAGGTCGCTGCTGCAGATCGCCGTGGCCGGCGGCGGCGAGTACTTTGAAATCGGCGAGGAATCCGACCGCACCATCGCCTTCCGGATTGTCGATCGGCTCCGCGCGCGCGCGGCGAACGCCGAACCGGTGGAGACGTTCGAGGACCTCTACAAGCAGGCGCTGATGGCGGCCGCTCTCGTCCTCTGCCTGGGTGTCCTTGTCGTCCGCAAGCGGACCGAACTCGCCTGGCAGGCGGCGGGCGCGATGTGCGTCGTCCTGCTGCTGGCGAGCGTGATGTAGATAAGGCCGATCCGCTTCGGCGGCGCTTCGGGCACGCGTCGTTCCGCCCAGGTCAGGAAGATGTGATCAGTGCCGTGCTCGAGGGCGCGACGTGCTTGCTGTGATGCCGAAGGCATGGGGATCGATCGGCGCCGACATCGAGGCTGTCGTCCATGCTGCGCCGATGATTGCGTATGCCCAGACCGCCGGCTGCCTGCGCGCGGCGATCCTGCGCCACTTCGGCGACCCTGCGGCGCGCGACCCGTGCGGAGCGTGCGGTGCTGGCGATCGCCGCGAGCCGGTCGGCGATGTCGATGCACCTGCGGCGCCCGGCGCCCTGCCACGCAGCACCGTCGCAGATTCTGTGACTGGTGGGCTCAGCCCGGTACGCAGAATCTGCAACCACCAGTGAACGCACGGCGGAGACTCTGCGAATCTTCGCGACAATCGGCGCTCGGTGCCGGTGGCGCGAGCTTCGCGCCGTCCGGGGCATAGGCCGCCCGTCCCCGGACTACAGCCTGAAGGCGCCTGCCCAGGGCGTGCTGTATCAGGTCGTCCGCGATCATTTCGAGACGTTCCGCGCCGAGGCGACACGCACCTACGAACGGGACGCGTTGCCGCGGTTCATCGAGGAGGAGTTCCGGGACTTCCTGCGCTGCGGACACCCCGCGGGTGGCTTCGCGCGGTTTCAGTGCGGCCGGTGCAGGCTCGACCGCCTCGTGCCGTTTTCCTGTAAGGGGCGTGCGGTCTGTCCGAGCTGTGGCGGTCGGCGGATGGCTGAGCGTGCCGCGCATCTGGTCGATGACGTCTTTCCGATCGTGCCAGTACGACAGTGGGTGCTGAGTCTGCCGCACCGCCTGCGCTACGTGCTGGCATGGGACCATCCGCTCTGCCGCGCGGTCTCGGGCGTCTTCGTGCGGGCAGTGCTTGGCGATCTGCGGCGGCGTTCGCCGCGGCGGGGGATGCCTGGTGGTCGGGGTGGAGCCGTGGCGATCATCCAGCGGTTCGGTGCCGCATTGAATCTGAATATCCACGTCCATGCGCTCGTGCTCGACGGCGTGTACAGCCAGGCGGAGGATGGGACGCTGTGGTTCGACGAGGCGACGTCGCCGACCGACGACGAGATGGACCGGCTGCTCCAGACGATCGACCGCCGCCTCCATCGTCTGCTGGCCCGGCGCGGCGTGCTGGACGATCTCGGCGAGGGGAGCGCCGCGGATCCATGGCGGGAAGAGGCCGGGCTGGCCGGGATCGCCGGCGCCTCCGTGCAGGGACGGCAGGCGCTCGGGGAGCGGGCCGGTGCGGCGGTGCGCCGCTGTGGCGCCTCGGCGAACCTGCTGGCGCTGGCGCCGTCCGGGCGCGGCCCCTGTCACGCGCGGGGCAACGGCTTCGATCTCCATGCCGGCGTCGTCGTGCCGCCGCGGGACCGGGCGCGGCTGGAGCGGTTGTGTCGCTATGCGCTACGCCCGCCGATCGCGGCCGAGCGGCTGCATCTGACCACGGACGGGCAGGTGCTGCTCGATCTGCGGCACCGGTGGGCGGATGGGACCACACGGCTGCTCTTCGAGCCGGTGGAGCTGCTCGAACGGCTTGCGGCGCTCACGCCGCGCCCGCGGATCAATCTCGTGCTGTATTACGGTGTGCTCGGCGCACGGTCGGCGTGGCGGTCGCGGCTGCGGCCGCGCGAGGGCGACCCCGCGGTCGCCGACGCCGATGCGCGCGGAGCAGGGGAGTCGTCCTCGCACAGGGCGCCGCCCGGCCCGCCGCGCACGAACCGGTTGTGGGCGGAGCTGATGCAGCGGAGCTTCGGCTTCGACGTCCTCGCGTGTCCGCGCTGCGGCGATCGCCTCGAGCTGATCGCCCTCATCGAAGACCCGACCGTGATCCGGCGCATCCTCGGTCATCTCGGCGTGCCCGCTGAGGTGTCCACGCCCCGGCCCGCACGACCGCCGCCGCTTCCACTCGGCCGGGCGGATCTGTGCTACGACGAGGACGTGCCGGCGCCCTGAGCGCTTCGCCCCTACTGAGTTGAGACGGCGTGCGCGAGGGCGGTGCGATCAGGAGCGGTGTGCCCGAGGCCTGACTTGCTCACATGGCCGTTCGACAGGCATGCGCACGCGGCACATGATCCGCGCTGTGCATCGCGGGCAATCCGCGCTGTGCTGACGGGAGGGTGGGGCCGCATAAGCAGCATTCCGTCAACGAGGCGCGCGCAAACCCGGCTAATGATTCCTATCGTCCCGGCTAATGATTCCTATCGTCCATGGGGCTCGGGCTTGCGGGGCGGCATGACGAGGCCCGTCAACTGCTGAACAACCTCCGCGATACGCTGACGCTCCCGACGTTTCGAGTCTGGTGGGATTACCTCATGGCGTGGCTCGATCGCCGGCCGGACGACATGAAGCGGCATATGGCGACGATGGCAACCGTGAAGATCCAGTTCGACCCGGAAGCGATCTTCCTGGAGGGATGGATGCTCTGTGAGGTCGGTGCGCTCGACGACGGACTCGCAGACCTGCAGCACGCCGTTGCCAGACGGTACTTCGCCGCCTCGACGCTCGACCGCAGCCGTCATTTCGATCCGCTGCGATCCAATCCGGTGTTCCGCACCGTGCTTGCGGACGCGCATACTGGCCGCGACCGCGCGCTGGCGTCATTCCGCGAGGCCGGCGGCGAGCGACTGCTCGGACGCCATCCGATGCGAGCGGCATGAGGACGCTTACCGCGGTCGCCTCGAAAACAGCACAGCGTGGTCCGGAGCCGTGCATGTGACGACCCGGTTACCGCGGCCATCCTCGTTTATGACGATCGCCTTCATATAGCCATCCAGAAATCCGGATAGTCGCTCCTCGACGATCGTGACCCTGGTGGTTCCGTACGCGAGGAACTCCCCTCCCGCCAGCCACCACTCCTCGACGCCAAGCTCGAATATGACTTCGTTCGTCGCGCCTAACCGGCCAGGAAATCTGTCGGGTTGTCCCCACGACCAGCCGGACGGGTAATCCACGTGGACCATCAGCGAGTCGTCCGCCGCCTGCTCGATTGTCGCGGTGTACGTGCGCGTCTGCAGTTCGTTGGGAAGCTCGGATCGGCATCGGCTCGACGCTGCGATCGTCAGCGTATACGTTCCACTCAGAGCGCCCTCCACTACACTGGCTGGGCTCGGCTCACTCGGGCTCGGACTCGGCTGGGTTGGCGTATCGCACGCCGCCGGCAGGGAGGACAGGACCAGTCCGGCGAGTGCTCTCAAGAAAGAAGTCGGCTTCAGCCCTCTCGCTAATCTCATCATCTCGCAGCAGGCGCTCGCACGTTGCCAGAAGGCGTCCGCCGCCCGCAAGAACGAACCGGTTACAAATGCCGCTGTTACGGTTACGTACGTCCATTCAGTCATCGGACCGAGATGAGCGGGCTCGTATAATCGTCGCCGCATGGACATCGCGCAGGTTCCTCCCGCGGCCGTTCACGCGCAACTCGTTCGAATCCTCGCCAGCGACACCTTTCGCGGCGCGGAACGCTCGAAAACACTACTCACGTTCATCGTCGAGGAGGCGCTTCAGGGGCGGGCCGGCCGCCTGAAGGACTACAGCAGCATTCCGTCAACGAGGCGCGCGCAAACCCGGCTAATGATTCCTATCGTCCCGCCATCGTAAGTTCGACCTGCGCCATAATCTCCCAGTGACCTCTCCTGGTCGGACGCCCCTGGCCGACGACACTCCGCTCGACATCGAGGCACGCCAGGTTGCGCTGTGGCAGCGGATGTCGCGTGACGAGAAGGCGGTGCTTGTCGCTGGTTTGTGCCGCGGCGTACACGAGGCCGCGAAAGAGGGCGTCCGGCGTCGATATCCTGGCGCCACCGCACGCGAACAATTCCTGCGACTCGCGATACTGCGACTCGGACGCAATCTGGCCGTGCAGGCCTTCCCGGACGCAGCCGACCTGCGGGAGTAGTCGCGTCGTGGACGACGCCAATCCCTGGACAATCGTCGCCGACGTCGCACGCGTGCTCGAGGCGCTGGGCCTTCGCTATGCCGTTGGCGGATCGCTGGCCAGCAGTGTGGCAGGTGAGCCGCGTTCCACGCAGGACGCTGACATCTCCGTCGACCTTCGACCCGAGCACGTCGATGCGCTGCTCGACGGTCTGTCGGCCCGCTTCTACGTGCCGGCGGAACGCCTCAGGCGCGCCGCCAGCGAGCGGCTGAGCGTCAACATCATCCACCTCGACACCGCCATGAAAGTGGACCTTTTTGTCGCCGGCGGGACGCCCATCGATGAGGAGGTTCTCCGCCGCCGTGTCCCGTTCTCGCCGCCGTCGGCTGCTCACGTCCTGTACATCTACACCCCTGAAGATGTGCTGTTGCACAAGCTTCGCTGGTACCAGCACGCCGGCGCCACGTCGGACCGCCAGTGGCGCGACATCGTCGGCATCATTCGAGTCCAGGGACCGGCGCTCGATCGCGGCTACCTCCGCCGATCGGCCGACACGCTCGGCGTATCCGAGCTGCTCGCGCGCGCGTTTGCTGAGACGTGAATCGAGACGATAGAACCAGACACCCTATGAATTGTTCGCGGGTTATTTCACCGCCGCAGCGGGAATTGCACGGCATCGTTTTTTACATTGGCTCAATCCGCAGCAACGCCGCCTGCGTTTCTTCCGTCACCACGTAAAGCAGCCCGTCCGGCCCTTGCCGCACGTCGCGAATCCGCTGGTGCAGATCCCGCAGCAGCGACTCGCGCCGCAGCTCCTGCCACTTGTCGTTGAACACGATGCGCTGCAGCTGGCCGGTTGGCGACATCTCGCCTTCGCGCATGCCGCCGACGAACAGGTTGCGGCGCCAGTTCGGAAAGCGGTCGCCGTTGTAGAAGGTCATTCCCGACACGGCGATCGACGGCACCCAATAGACCGTCGGCTCCTCGAAGCCGCGAGCGGCGTGCGCGGCGTTGAACCGCGGACCGAGGTAGTCGCGCCCGTAGCTGGCAAACGGCCATCCGTAGTTCCGCCCGGGCAGGATCACGTTGACCTCATCGCCGCCGTTCGGTCCCTGCTCGGCCGCCCAGATCTCGCCGTTGTATGGATTGGTGGTCAGCCCAAGCTGATTGCGGAACCCCAGTGCGTAGATGTACGGCTTGTAATCCTTCCGGCCGGCGAACGGGTTATCGGACGGCAGCGACCCATCGTCGCGCATGCGAATGAGCTTGCCGGCGTAGTCGTTGCCGTGCTGCGGCCGATCGAGGCTGGCGGGAGGACCGGTGCCCGGGCCGCCGATCGTCATGTAGAGCATCCCGTCACGGCCGAACGTAATCCGGCTGACCTCGGTATCGACGTCGTCCGACAGGAAAATCTCCTTCACGTCGGTCAGCCCCTGGCCGTTCCACACCGCGCGGCCGACGGCATTGCTGGCGAGGTTGTTCCCGATTGGCTTGTGGTAGGTGAAGTAGACCCATCGGTTCTGCGCGTAGTTCGGGTGCAGGATGATGTCCATCAGTCCCGCTTCCGTTCCGCGATAAATGACCTGCGGCACGCCCGGCACCGGTTGCGGGTCGATGACGCCGTTGCGGACGACGCGCAGCGCGCCGGCACGCTCGGTGATGAGGAAGGTGCCATCCGGAAGAATGGCGAGCCCGTACGGATTCGAAAAGCCCTTCGTGACAACAGAGACGCGGATGTCCGCCTCGGTCGTCTGGAACGTCCACGGCCCAGCGCCGAGCGGCGGCGATGGCAGCGGTTTCGGGCCGGGCGGGACGACGCCGCGCATGTCGCGCACGACAGGGTAGGGATACTTCGCCTGTGCGGGATTCGGCGCCGGCTGCTGCTGCGCGGCGGCGAGGACCGCGGCCGCGATCACACAGCAGGCAGTCGGCAATGCGAGACGTATTCGAACCCTCATCGGCGATCTCCTTCCTCCTGTCTCGTTCACTCGTTGGTCGTCATTCTATTGTCCGGCGGCGACGCAGGACGGCGACCGTTTCCACGTGGGCCGTGTGCGGAAACATGTCCAGTGGCTGCACGGACGCGATCTCATAACCACGTCGCGCAATCTCTCGAGAATCCCGCGCCAGCGCTTCCGGGTTGCAGGAGATGTAGACAGCCAGCGGTGGCTTGAGGCCGCTGAAGACTCCTGTGATGACCTGCGCCGAACACCCCGCCCGTGGTGGATCGACGATCACAACGTCGAACAACCGCTGTCGCAGCCTGTGCAGCGCATCCTCGACACGACGGGCGACGAACTGGCACTGGTCCGCGCTGATGCCATTCAGGCGGCGGCTCGCCTCGCCGTCCTGCACCGCGTCGCGGCTTTCTTCGACCGCCATCACCCGCCTGCCGGCGCGGGCCAGGGGAAGCGCGAATAGCCCCGTACCCGCGTACAGATCGAGCACGGTCGAGGCCTGCGGAACCGCATCGACGACGAGGCGGACAAGGATGTCGGCGGCTCGCACGTTCGTCTGGAAGAACGCGGTAGGCGAAATGAGGAACGAGAGCCCGGCGACCTCTTCGCGCAGCCGATCGGCGCCGGCGACACGCCGTGTGTCGCGTCCGAAAATGTACGCGTCGCCACGCGGATGAAGGTTGACGTGGACGGACGTGGTCGCGCCGTCCTTGTCGAACACCTGACGGGTCACGTTGCGGAGGCGCCCGTCTGCCGGACCGGTCAGGATCAGTGTGGCCATGACCTCCGGCGTGCTCGCGGCAACCCTGACCGCAAGACCCTTCATTACACGATCACGCGGACCCGACCCGTCTCCGCGAGGCTTCGGCGACGTCCGCGCCACGCTGTCGAGCGCATCACGGAACCCGAAGGCGAGGGCATTGCCGCGCTCGTCGTGTACTGGACAGGCCCTGACGGGAATCACGCGCCGAGTGCCGCGCGCGTAATGTCCCATCGCCAGCGAACCCCGGGGTCCGGGGCCAAACACGAAATGAACCTTCTGCCGGTATCCCCATGGCGAATCGATCTGCGCCGCCGTCGATGTTGGCAGGGCCGCCGGCGCCTGAGGAACGGCCTCGCGCAGCAGTCGCGTGACCAGCTCGGACTTGAGACGCAGCTGCTCCGGATAGGCGATGTGCTGCCAGGTACACCCGCCACAGCCTCGTCGGTCGTAGTGTCCGGCTTCAGCCGGACCCGTGAAACCGAAATGCGGGCAGCGAGGCGCGACGCGATGTGGGGATTGCCGCAGGATCTCCTCGACGACGCCGACGTACGATCCTTCGCGCAGCCGCCGCACGCTGGCGCGCACCTGTTCTCCGGGAATCGTGAACGGAACGACGATCACCTGACGGCCATGGCGTGCGACGCCGTCGCCGCCGGCGTTCAGGTGATCGATGAGGAGTTCGCGGCTATCTGACGTCGAGCAGCTCCACGTCGAAGATCAGCGTCGCGTTCGGCGGGATGGCGCCGCCGGCACCCTGGGCCCCATAGCCGTAATCCGGCGGGATCGTCAGTGTCCGGCGGCCGCCCACCTTCATGCCCGCGACCCCTTCGTCCCATCCGCGGATCACCTGCCCCCTGCCGAGGCGGAACGCGAATGGCTCACCGCGATCGCGCGAGCTGTCGAACTTCTTCCCTTTGTGATCCGGCTTGCTCTGGTCGTAGAGCCAGCCGGTGTAATGCACCGTGACAGTTCTCCCGGCGGCGGCCTCGTGACCGCCGCCAGCGGTTTCGTCGGTTCTGATCAGTTCCGTGATGTTCGACTGTCCCATGTTCTCCTCGGCGTTCTCCTCGGCCGCGCAGGCGCCTGCAGCGGCAATCACGGCGATGACTATCGCGACCCTGTATAGCTGACGCGCCATATCCGTCCTTTGGCATCCTCCGTTACGACGAGCGAGCCGTCCGGTGCCTGCGCGATGCCAACCGGCCGGTACACGGCATCGTTGGGCATCTTCACGACGTCCTTGCCGGCGAAACCGGAAGCAAAGACCTGACTCTCGCCGGACGGCTGCTCACCCTTGAATGGAACGAAGCGGATGTTGAAGCCGGCTTGCGGAAACGGCATCCGGTTCCAGGATCCGTGGAACACGACGAATGCGCCGTTGCGGTAGGACGCGGGGAACTGCGTCCCGGTGTAGAACGTCATGCCGACCGGCGCGTTGTGCGCCGGGAACGTCGCGATCGGTTTGTCGTACTTGGCGCAGTCGCCTTCCGACTTGCCGTCGCCGCCGTACTCCGGATTGAGCAGGCGCTTCATCGTCGCCAGATCGTAGAAGCAGTACGGCCAGCCGAAGTTCGAACCCTGTTTCAGCAGCTGCATCTCCTCGGCCGGGCGCTCGGCGTTGTCCTGCGCCGTGAATGACTTCGGCCACAGGGTATCGAGCTGATCGCGTCCGTTCTGCGCCGCATACAGCTGCCGCGACGCTGGATTCCACGCCATGGCGACGGTGTGCCGGATGCCCGTCGCGAACCGTCGCGACGCCTCGTGCTTCTGGCCGGCCTTGCCGGCTTCGTACTTCCAGACCCCGCCGTGCAAGGCGAGCTGGCTGCACGGGTTCTCGCCGGGAGCACCTGGACGCCTGTCCGGATTCTGACACGCGTTCGTCGGCCCTCCGACGTGGACATACAGCGCGTTGCCGTCACCGATCGCGATCGACTTGGCGGAATGTGGATTTGCGCGCGGCAGCGCGTCGACGATGACTTCCGGCTGACTGGTGGGGACGAGCGACTTGCCGTCGAGACGGAAGCGCACTACGCGCTGGTCGGCACCAACGTAGAGATAGCCGTTGTTCAGCAGAATGCCGGTTCCCTGGAGACCAGGTCCGAACTTCTCAATCTGCTCGTACCTGCCGTCCCGGTCGGCATCGCGCAGGGCCACGACACCAGGTGTCGGCGGGCCCGATGGCGGCGGGGCCAGAGGACCGCCGGCGACCGCCAGCACGGTGTAGATGTCCCCGTTCGGCGCCACCGCAACGTGACGCGCGGGCGCCGCCACGTCGGCGATCACTTTCGCGCAGAAGCCCGGTGGCAGCGTCAAGCCGCCGTTGTCCGGATCGCAGGTGTTGGCTCGATTCTGTTGCGCGACTATGGTTGCGGTCGCCGAGGAGATGAGGAGCGCGATAAGAAGTCTTCGCATCCCCCCATCATAGAAGGCCGAAGGGCCAACGCCCAAGGGCCAAGGCCTCAGGGTTTCCTCACGGCGCGTGGAACGTGGTGCTTTCCGCGAGCAGCGCGCCGTCGATGCTCAGGAGCACGCACCGGACCTCGGCATTCGGCGGGAACGTCGTGACCAGCTCCTGGTCGGTCCGGAAGGTGCCCTGCCGACTCACGTCAACGATCGCCGTGGTCCTGAACCCATCAGCCCTGATCAGGTGGAAACGAATCACCGTGCCTGGCACGCCTGCACCTTGTGCTTTGAGCCGAAACCCGAGCCGAGCGCCTGCGAGAGTGCAGCTTCCAGAGTGTCCCGAGAGATTGGCTTCAGCCATCTCGTACGTGACACGTCTCGTCGAGGCGACTGTCGCGGTTTCGACGGGGACCGTTTCGTCATCGCTCGTTGCCGACAGCGCCGCATCGGCGGGAGCACTCGGACCGGCAGGCGTATCCAGTCCACCGTGGCATGCCGCTGCAAGCAACCCACAGGCAGCAAGCCCGGCAAGCCGGGCAAAACCCGCTGAAAGTGAAACGCGACGATCGCAAATCGTAAACATGGCAGTGCCGCTCCTGATTCTCAAAGGCAGGGCAGGGGCTGTCATGGTTTCTGGGCAATCTGCGTTCCGCGTCACATGCGGCCGTTATTTGCGCATTCCTGGGAATCGGTCGTCGGAGGCCCGGGCGGGTTTCGTTCGGTCACGTGACGAAGTTGTTGATGGCGCCTGGGGCTGCCCTGAAGCTCCGTCCGCGGGGATTTGACACAATGACCCCCAAGGGAGGCTGACGTGAAACGTGGTGTTCGTTTCGTCCTGGTGTTCATTGGGCTGGCGGTGGTGGTGTCCATCGCGGGTCTGGCGATGATGTTTCTCGTCGTGTCGCGCGGGCCGACGGTTCCGTCGACGGCCGCGCTCGTCCTCAGACCCGGCGGCGAGATCGGGGAAATCCTTCCCGACGACGTGTTCGGGCTGATCGGCGGCTCGAACATTACCGTGCGGACGTTCGTCAGCGCGCTGGAAAAGGCCCGCCGCGATCCACGTATCAAGACCGTGGTGCTGATGCCATCGACACTGTCACTTCCGTACTGGGCGAAGGTCCAGGAGCTGCGCGACGCGATCATGGACTTCAAGAAATCGAAGAAGACCGTCGTCGCCTTCCTCGAGTACGGGGGCGATCGTGAGTACTACCTGGCGAGCGCCGCCGACAAGGTCTACCTGCTTCCCACCAGTTCCCTCGACCTGACCGGCGTGGCGTCATACGAAATCTTTCTGCGCGGCGCACTCGACAAGATCGGCGCCGTTCCGGACTTCCTGCACGTCGGCGAGTACAAGACGGCCGTCAACCAGTACACGGAGAAGGGCTTCACGCCCGCCCACCGGGAGATGTCGGAGTCGCTCAACCGCGATATGTACGACCAGCTGGTCCGGGGGATTGCCGACGCGCGCAAGAAGAGCGAGCAGGAGGTGCGCGCGCTGATCGACCAGGGGCCGTTCACGCCGGAGGATGCGCTGCGTCACGGGCTCGTCGACGAGCTCGCCTACGAGGATCAACTCGACGATCGCGTGCCCGAGCTGCGCTCCGGCTCGCGGGAGACACGGCGGATCGAGGGCCGGGACTACTCGCGTGTCCGGGCCGAGTCGGTAGGCTTCCGGCCGCGCTCCCGCATTGCCGTCATCTACGCGGTTGGCGTCATCACGTCTGGACGGAGCGGCTTCGATCCGCTGAATGGACCGACCGTCGGGTCCGAGACGCTCGTCGAGCAAATCCGCGAGGTGCGGGATGACGATTCCGTGAAAGCCATCATCCTGCGCGTGGACAGCCCGGGCGGGTCGTCGGTGGCCTCCGACGTGGTCTGGCGTGAGCTGATGATCACGCGCGACCAGAAGCCATCGCGGCCGCTGATTGCGTCGATGTCGGACCTGGCGGCCTCGGGCGGCTATTACATTTCGATGCCGGCGCACGTCATCGTGGCGCAGCCGGCGACGCTGACGGGGTCGATTGGCGTCTACTACGGCAAGATTGCGCTCGGCGGCACGCTCAACAAACTGGGCTTGACGACTGAGACGGTCACGTCGGGGGCGAACGCGGACATCTATTCGCCGTTCGAGCCGTTCAAGCCCGATCACCGCACGCGGATCCAGGATCACATGCAGGGCTTCTACGAGAACTTCGTCGAGAAAGCCGCGGAATCGCGCAAGACCACACCTGAAAAGATCGACGCCGTCGCACAGGGCCGCGTCTGGACCGGGCGTCAGGCGCGTGAGAACGGCCTGGTGGACGCGCTGGGCGGCCTCGACACTGCGGTGCGAATCGCGAAAGAGCGCGCGCGCATTCCACCCGGCGAAGACGTGGAACTCGTCGCCTATCCGCGCCGGCGCAGCGTGTTCGAGGCATTGACCGCGCAGTTCGGCCGCGGCGTGAACGTCTGGAGTGTGCTGGCCAGTGGGGCCGAGCAGCGTGCGGTTGGCGCGCTGTCGGCGCCCGTGCGGCTGTTCCGCCGTGGCGAGCCGCTGGCGCTGATGCCGTTTACGTTTGTTCGATGAACGTTCGAGTCGTTCGAGTGGTGCGAATCGTTCGAGACGTTGACGAGTGAGGCAGCGTCCGCTCGTCCTGTTCTTCCTTCTCGCCTACGCGGGCGGATGGCTCGTGTTCGTTCCGCTCGTGCTGTTGCAGGGGTCGCTGCTGTGGACGGCACTGGCGACGCTTGCGCCGACGATCGCGGCCGTCATCACACATCGCGTAACCAGCGGGAATTACCGCGCGGTGCGCCTCCTCGCCGGATGGCCGCGCGCGCTCGCCGCCGGGCTCGCCGGGGCGCTGCTGATGATGTTCACCTACGTCGTGCTGCCGGGCAACACCGCGACGGACCCGAGCCGGCTGCAGTGGTCGGCGCTGGCGTCGTTGAGTGTCTATAACTATTCGACGCTCCTAGGCGGCCCCCTGGGCGAAGAGCCCGGCTGGCGAGGCTACGCGCTGCCGCGGCTGGAAGCCGCGCTCGGCCCGGTGCGTGGAACGCTCCTCCTCGCCCTGCTCTGGGTGGGGTGGCATCTGCCGATGTTCTTCTATCCAGGTTGGGTGAGTGCTCCGCTGTGGATCTACACGCTGATCCTCGTCGGCGCGTCCTTCATTCTGACGTTCGTCACCAACCTCGCACGGTTCAACGTGCTCGCTCCGATTGCCGCGCACGCCGCGTTCAACACCGTCTCTGGATGGCTGGCTGGATTCTTCGCCCACACGCGCCCCAATGTCGGCGTGCGGTTCGAGCTGGTGCTGGCGCTGTGCGGACTTGTCGTCAGCGCGGTCCTGATTGGAGCCACGCGCGGCCGGCTGCGCTATGAGGAAAGGCCGACCTAAAGGTCGGCCTCTACTTGATCCCCGATCCCCGACCCCTGATCCCTGGTCCCTGGTCCCTGGTCCCTGGTCCCTGGTCCCCGCTCCCCAATCTACCGCACCGCACACGACGACGTGCTGTTCATCGCCGTCCGTGTCACCTTGACGAAGTCTGCATGCCTCAGATCTGCTGCGCGTCGAGGAGCCGGCGGATCACGTCGGCCTTCACTTCAATCTTCAGCCGCTCCTTTGCCTTGGTCATGTACGAGGCGAAGAAGCGCGCGCGGCGCTCGTTCACGAGCTCGGCGCGGAAACGCTCACGCGCCAGCCGGAACTCCTCCGGCGTCACGTCATCACGATCGACGACGCGGACGATGACGGTGGCATTGGGGGTCTGAATCGGATCGCTGATCCCGCCCTTCGGCAGTGCGAACGCCACCTTCTCGACCTCGGCACTGACGCCGACGTCGGGCAGCGCGCTGCCACGGGCGACCAGCTCGCTTTCCTTGGCCTCGAAGCCCTGCGCCTTCGCCGCCGCCGCGAAGTCCGACGCCGACTTCAGCTGCGCCGCGATCGCCGCCGCGCGCTGGCGGCTCAAGTCGGTGGCCCGTGAGCGAATCAGGTCTTCGCGCGCCCGATCCTTGACCTCGTCCAGGTTGGGTGTGTACGCCTCTTTCGTGCCGGTCACCGTGATGAAGACCGGACCGCGCGAGGACGCCAGCGGCTCACTGACCGCGTTGTTCTGCATCGTGAAGGCCGCGTCCGCGACCTGGGGCGCAGCGCCCAGTCCCGGCACCGGCTCGGCGCGCTGAAAGAAGCCGCTTTCCTCGACCTTCAGCCCGAGCTCCGCGGCCACCTTGTCCAGATCGGCGGGATTCTTCACGCGACTGGCAAGCTGCTGTGATCGTTCCGTAATCTGCCGATCGGCAATCTGGGACGCGAGGATTTCCTGGATGCGCGGGCGCACCTGCTCCAGCGGTTGCGTCGTCGCGGCCTGCTTGTCCACGACCTTGATGATGTGGAAACCGTACTGCGTCTTCACGAGATCGCTGACCTGTCCCGGCATCAGCGAGAACGCGCTCGCCTCGAACTCCGGCACCATCTGGCCGCGCGGGAAGAAATCGAGATCGCCGCCTTTCTCCTTGCTGCCTGGATCCTCGGAATACTGCTTCGCGAGTGCGGCGAAGTCCCCGCCCGCCTTCACCTTCGCCAGCAGCTCCTCGGCCTGCTTGCGGACGGCCGTTTCGTCCTTGCCGCCGGTGTTCAGCAGGATGTGGCTGGCGCGCACCCGCTCGGGCGTCTGGTACTGCTGAATGTTGTCGTTGTAATAGCGCTGGATATCGTTGGGCGGCACCGCCACGCGCTGACGCGCCTGCTCGCGGTCGAGCAGCAGGTATTTCACCTTGCGCTGCTCGCCGACGCGATAGTCCGTCTTGTGCGAGTCGAAGTACGCGGCGACGTCGGCGTCGGTGACGGTGACCTGCGATCGGAATTTGTCGGCGGTGAGCGCCACGACCTGGAGCTTGGCCTTCTCGTTGCGGCGACGGTATTCACTTTCGAGCTCGGAGTCGGACACGGCGATCCAGTCGGTGAGGGCCGACCGCAGCTTGTCCAGGATCAGGTTGCGGCGCAGTGAATCCTCGAACTGCGACTTCGTCAGCGGCGGGTTCTGCGAGAGCAGCAGCTGCTCGTAGCGCTCCTCGCCGATGAAACGGCCGTTCTCCTGCAGCTGCGGAATCGCGAAAATCTGCTGCGCGAGCTCTTCGTCGCTGACGGTGATGCCGTGGCGGTCGGCTTCGAGCAGCGCCACCTGCTCGTCGATCATCTGCGTGAGGACCTGCTGATCGACGCCAAGCTGCCGCAGCAGCTGATCGCTCATGCCGGCGCCGAACTGGTCGCGGTAGTTCTGCATCTGCAGGAGGTAGCGCTGCTGGAAGTCGCCAGCGGTCAGCTTCTGTCCCTCGACCTCGGCGATGGCCTCACCGGGCGCGGCGCCAACCGACGTGGTCGGCTGCAGATAGTCCTGCGGAATGAAAAAGATCACCATCGTCACCGCGACCAGGCCAAGGCTCCACTTCAGCCAGCCGCGGTGCCGACGCATGCGATCGAGCATGGTCATGGACGAATTCCCTCGACGAAAAACGTCATCGTACCATGAAAGGTGGTATATTTGGTACACCTATAAGGACTTAGCGCGCTGAGCGGCGTCGCCGAGCAGCACCGCCTTCCGTTGCCATCGGTGAAACCGATTTCCTCGAAGCTTCACGTCGCGTCCCGCGGTTCGCGCGGCGGCCGGCGGGCCGATTTCGCGGCCCGGCTCAAGGGGCGCATCCGCGCTCTCCGCGCCCGCCTCGACCATCGGGACGCCATCGTTGAATCCGTCCGGGAATCCAACGAGTCGCTGGACCCGAAGAAGATTGCCGACTGGCTCGTCCGCCAGGCGCACGACTGGCTGCCGGCGCCATGCTGGGCGGTCGTCGCCCACGACACCAACGGGCAGTTGAACGTGTTGGCCGATGTCGGACTGACGCCGAGCCTCGGCCCGTCGCTCTGGACATCGGCAAACTGGGTGTTCCGCCACGGCGTCGAGTTCGCGTCCCGCGACCTGACGAAGGACTCCCGGGCCACGCCCGGGGCCGCCGGGACGGCCATCGCGTTTCCCCTGATATGCCGTCACAAGACGGTCGGGGCGCTCGTCGGCCTTGACCCGGTTCCATCGAAAGCCGCCCCGGCGCTGGGCGCGGCGCTGGTGGCCGCCGTCCGCACGGTGCTCGAGCCCGCCGCCATTGCCCTCGATAACGCAACCGCCCTGCAGAAAGCGGAGGCCTTGTCGGTGACCGACGACCTGACCCGGCTCTACAACAGCCGTTACCTCAACCAGGCGCTCCGCCGCGAGACCAAACGGGCCTCGCGCCACGGCCGCCCGCTGTCGCTGCTGTTCCTCGACCTGGACGGGTTCAAGACGGTCAACGACAACCACGGCCACCTGGCCGGGAGCAAGGCGCTCGCCGAAACGGCCGCCATCGTCCGCGGTTGCGCCCGGGAGACCGACATCGTGGCGCGGTTCGGGGGGGACGAATTCGCCCTGATTCTGCCGGATACCGGCCGGGACGGCGCATTTTCGGTGGCGGCGCGCATCCGGGAGCGGGTGGGCGCGGCTCAATTCCTGGCCTCGGACGGCCTTTCGGTGCATTTAACGGTGTCCATTGGGGTGGCCACTCTGCCGGATTCGGCCGGATCGGCCGAAGAATTACTACGAGCGGCGGACGCGGCCATGTACCGGGTGAAGGCGTCCGGCAAGAACGGGATACAAGCATTTGCGGTTAGTGAGTTGTGATCCCAATCACCATTCACCAGCCAATCACAAATCAACGATCGGAAA
The DNA here is from genome assembly GCA_035711805.1 of Vicinamibacterales bacterium. Classification (GTDB taxonomy): domain Bacteria; phylum Acidobacteriota; class Vicinamibacteria; order Vicinamibacterales; family UBA2999; genus Gp6-AA40. The sequence continues at coordinate 25,508 of DASTBV010000113.1, read as the reverse complement.
TCAAAGATACCTATGCCTCTCGGCTCGTTCCTGTCGCTCTTCTCCAGCGATCTCGCGATCGACCTCGGTACCGCCAACACCTGCGTCTACGCGCGCGGGAAGGGCATCGTGGTCAACGAACCGTCGATTGTCGCCATCAACAAAGTCAACGGCCGCGTTGAAGCCGTTGGCAAGGACGCCAAGGAGATGCTCGGCCGGACACCGGGCAACATCGTGGCGATCAAACCGATGAAGGACGGCGTCATCGCCGATTTCGAGGTCACCGAGAAGATGCTGACCTACTTCATCAAGAAGGCGCACAACCGCAACGTCTGGGTGCGCCCCCGCATCGTCATCGGCGTCCCGTCGGAAATCACGCAGGTTGAAAAGCGCGCGGTGAAGGACAGCGCCTACCGCGCCAAAGCGAGCGAGGTCCACCTCGTCGAAGAGGCGATGGCGGCGGCGATCGGCGCCGGCATGCCGATCACCGAACCGTCGGGCAACATGATCGTGGACATCGGCGGCGGCACCACCGACATCGCGGTGATCTCGCTCGCCGGCATCGTCTACAGCAAAGCGGTGCGCGTGGCCGGCAATGAGATGGACGAAGCGATCATCCAGTACATCAAGAAGACGTACAACCTCCTCATCGGTGAACGAACCGCCGAGCAGATCAAGATGGAGATCGGCTCCGCCTACAAGCTCGACGAGCGGATGACGATGGAGATCAAAGGGCGTCATCTCATCGAAGGCGTGCCGAAGACGATCACCATCAGCGACGAGGAGATTCGCGAGGCCCTGGCCGAAACGGTCAATGTCATCGTCGACGCGGTGCGCGTGGCGCTGGAGCGCACGCCGCCGGAACTGTCGGCCGACATCGTCGATCGCGGGATCGTGCTCACGGGCGGCGGCTCGCTGCTGAAGAATCTCGACAAGCGTCTCCGCGAGGAAACCGGGTTGCCGCTGGCGATGGCCGAGGATCCACTGTCGTCGGTCGTGCTCGGCGCCGGGAAGATGCTGTCGGACTTCAACCTGCTGCGGAAAATCTCCATCGACTAGCGCCATGCGCGCCCACGCAGGCCACGGAGCCACGGAGACACAGAGGATCAGCGTTCACCGCTCCGTGCCTTCGCGCCTCCGTGGCCCGTGGCAGTGAGCGCGGTTTGTTCAGGCAATGGCCCTTCTCGATATTCGACAGCGCACCGGCTGGTTATTCGGCGCGATTGTCGTGTCCCACATCATTCTGATTTCCGCCCAGGTCACCACCAAGCGCGGCGTGCCGGTGCTGCAGGAAGTGACGTTTGGCGCGTTTGCGGAGATGCAGCGGGGGGCGACGTCGGCATTCGGCAGCGCCCGTGAGGGCTGGCAGAACTACTTTGCGCTGCAGGAGATCCGGCGCGAGAACGACCAGTTGAAGCAGGAGGTGACCAAGCTGCGTGTCTCGCTCGAACAGGAGCGGAGCGTCGCGCAGCAGACGCGGACGCTGCAGCAGCTGCTCGACCTGAGGTCGGCCACCAGTTTCGAGACCGCTGCCGCGATGGTGATCGGCAGCGGAGCCGATCCCGAGTTCCGCACGATTACCATCGACAAGGGGACGCAGGACGGCTTACGTCCCGACATGGCCGTGATCTCTCCCGCGGGGATCGTCGGACGGATTCTGATGCCGACCGCGCGCGCGGCGAAGGTGCAGCTGATCATCGACCGCGACGCTGCCGCCGGCGTCCTGATCGAACGGTCGCGCGTCAACGGCGTTGTCGAAGGGCTGGGAAGCGGGGAAGAACTCGGGTTCAAGGCCGGCATGATCAGCCTCAACTACGTTCCGAGCAGCGCCGACGTGAAGCCTGGCGACCGCGTCGTGACATCCGGAATTGACGGCATCTACCCTAAAGGTGTGCCGGTCGGGGAGATACAATCGGTGGAACGCCCCGGCGGCGAATGGCGCATCCGGGTGAAGCCGGCCGTGGATTTTGCCGCCCTGGAAGCAGTGCTGGTGGTGCTGAAGGCGCCGGACCCTCCGTCGGAGACGGCCGACGACGGTAAGCGGTGAAAGCGCTCGCGGTTTTCATCGCGATCGCGCTCGCGCTGGGGCTGCAGACCACGCTGGCGCGGTTCGTCGTGGGCGGCTCGGCGGCAGTCGACCTCGTGCTTGTCGCGGTCGTTGCCGTGGCGTTGACGATTGGCCCGGTTGGCGGGATGCTGGCAGGGAGCGCGGCGGGCCTGATCCAGGACGCGCTGTCGAGCGGCGTCATCGGGATCGGCGGGCTGGCGAAGACGATCGTCGGTTTCCTGGCCGGAGCGTTCGGACAGCAGTTCATCGTCACTGCCGCGTTGCCGCGGCTGGTGATCTTCGTCGCGGCGACGGTGCTGCACGGGGCGGTGTTCATGGGGCTGTATTACGTCCTGGACCTGCGCGCGTTTCCGTCGCCGTGGAAGCCGCTGGCGGCGCAGGCGCTGGGCAACGCGCTGGTCGGCATCGTGGCGTTTGGCATCATCGAGTCGCTTCCGGGCATCGTCGAACGACGGCGGTCGCGGCGGGGGCGACGATAGGGTGACACTGGATAACCTCCAAGTCCCAATTCCCAACTCCCAAGACTTGGAGTTGGTCGTTGGGAGTTGGCGGTTGGGAGTTGGGAGTTTCTAGCGGTGGCCGCACCAACAGAAGATCGACGGCGGATATCGTCGCGCGTGTCCGTACTGCAGGTCGGAGCCATCATCTGGTTCGCCGCGCTGGCGATCTGTTTCTGGGTGCTCCAGGTCGTCCAGACCGACAAGTACGTCGAGATGGCGAACAGCAACTACCAGCGGACGCTGTCGTTGCGGGCGCCGCGCGGCGTGCTGTTCGATCGCGAGGGCCGCGTGCTCGTCGAGAATCGCGACTCGTTCACCATTTCGATCGATCGCGAGCTGACGAAAGACATCGCGGAGACCATTCGCACGGCATCCGCACTGCTCGGCCTGGACGCCGAGCAGGTGAAGCAAGCCGTCGATCGCCACGTCAAGTCCGAGCCCGTGTATCGGCCCGTTGTGATCGTCCAGGACGCGTCGCTCGAGCAGGCGGTGCGGGTCCTGTCGCGGCAACGCGAGTTGCCGGAGCTGTCGGTGGAACAGGTTCCCACACGGAAGTACCCGGCCGACGCAATGGCGGCGCACCTTTTCGGCTACGTCGGGCAGGCCGACGAGGACCAGGTGAAAGCCGAAGGGCTCTCGCAAAACGCCATTGTCGGCAAGTTCGGCGTCGAGAAGGTCTACAACGCGGTGCTGATGGGGCAGGACGGCGCCAAGAGCGTTGTCGTCAACAGCGTGGGGCGCGAGATCCGCGAGCTGGACAAGATTCCGCCGACCGAAGGCCGCCGCGTTCAGCTGACGATCGACTACGACCTGCAGAAGGCGGCGGAAGACGGATTCCGCCATGCGGGCTTCAACGGTGCCGCGCTCATCATGGATCCGCGCACCGGCGAAGTGCTGGTCCACGCCAGCACTCCGTCCTACGACCCGAACGATTTCGCCGCCGGCGTCAAGAGCGCCACGTGGTCGGCCCTGACCACCGACAAGCTGCGCCCATTGACGAACCGCGTGCTGCAGGGCCGCTACTCGCCAGGGTCGACGTTCAAGATCGTCGTGGCGACGGCGGCCATGGAAGAAGGGCTCGTCGACTCGAACTTCCGCGTGAACTGCGCCGGGGGCGCCAACTTCTACGGGCGCTTCTACAAGTGCCATCTGCGAGGCGGTCACGGCAGCGTGGACATGCGCCACGCGATGGAGAAGTCGTGCAACACCTACTTCTACACGCTCGGCAACATGCTCGGCGTGGACCGCATCTACAAGTGGGCGGAGAAGCTCGGCCTCGCCGGCAAGACCGGGATCGACCTGCCGAACGAGCAGGAGAGCCTCGTTCCGAACACGGAGTGGAAACTGAAGCGCACCGGGGAGCGCTGGTATCCCGGTGAAACGATTTCGGTCGCCATCGGCCAGGGGCAGGTGTCGGTCACTCCGGCTGGCCTCGCGAACATGATTGCCACCGTGGCCAACGGCGGTACGCGCATCACGCCGCACGTCGTAAAGGCGATCGACCAGGGGAATGGGTGGACGCCTGTGCCGCTGAAGGCGGTCGCGGACCGCGTGGCGTTCCGGCCCGACACGCTCGCCGCGCTGCACGATGGACTGTGGATGGTCGTCAACGCTGCCGGCACCGGCCGCCGCGGTCGCGTCGACGGTCGCGACGTCGCGGGAAAGACCGGAACCGCGCAGGTGATCTCGAATGAGGGCCGGGCGCGGGCGCGCAACAGCGGCCGCGACCTGCGGGACCACGGCTGGTTCGTGTTCTTCGCCCCGAAGGACAACCCGCAGATCGCTGGCGTGATCTTCGGGGAGCATAACGAGCACGGCTACCTCGGTGCACCTATCGCCAGGCACGTGATCGAAACGTATTTCGCCAAGAAGGAAGGCAAGCCGCTTCCGGTGCTGGGAGAGAAGCCGTCCAATGAGCCGCCGGTCGACGATCCTGATTCGCCGCCGGCGCTTCCGGCGGTGGAAGTCGCCGACGCGCGACCGCTGCATTCACGGACGGCGGCACAGTAGATGTTCGAACGACGGTTGTATCACCACGTGGACTGGGCGATGGTCGGCGCGATTCTCGCGCTCTGCCTGATCGGTCTGATGCAGATCTACAGCGCCACGTACAACCAGCAGTCCGGCGTGAGCAGCATCTTCTATACGCAGATCTGGGCGATCCTGATCGGATTCGTTGCGCTGTTGATTGCGCTGACCATCGACTACCGTTCGCTCGCCGACAAGTCCCACTTTCTGTATATCGCCATCGTTGCGCTGTTGATCGGCGTGCTCGTGTTCGGCGTCGTCCGCGGCGGGTCGCGGCGATGGATCGATCTGGGTCCGATGAATCTGCAGCCGTCGGAATTCGCCAAGGCGACGCTGGCGCTGGTGCTCGCAAAGTTCTTCGGAGAAAGCCGGCGCGGCGCCGTCACACGCGGCGACTTTCTCATCGCCGGGGCGATCACGGCCGTGCCGCTGCTGCTGATTACGCAGCAGCCCGACCTTGGCACCGCGGTGACGCTGGTGCCGGTGCTGTTTGCAGCGGCCTACGTGGCCGGCATGCCCATGCGTATCTTCGGGATTCTGGCGATCGCCGCATTGCTGGCGGCGCCCGTCGCGTGGAAGTTCGCGCTCAAGGATTATCAGAAAGAACGGATTTCGACGTTCATCAACCCGTCGCAGGACGCGCGCGGCGCCGGGTATCAGCAGATTCAGGCCCGCATCACGGTCGGGTCCGGCGGGCCGTTCGGCAAGGGATTCCAGGGCGGAACGCAGGGTCAGCTGCGGTTTCTGCCCGTGGCACACAACGACTTCATCTTCTCGGTATGGGCCGAGGAGCGTGGATTCGTGGGCGTCGTCGCGGCGCTCGGGTTATATCTGTTCGTGATTTTGCGTTCGCTCGAGGCGGCCAGGTTGGCCAAAGACCGCCTCGGCGCCTACCTGGTGCTCGGAGTGCTCGCCACTTTCACGTTCCAGGTGGTTTACAACATTGCGATGTCGGCCGGCCTGCTGCCGGTCAAGGGTTTGACGCTACCGCTCATGAGCTACGGCGGCTCTTCGATGATCGCGACGCTCGCGGGATTCGGCCTGATTCTCAACGTGCGGATGCGGCGGTTTACGAATTGATTTGTCAGGGGCTGATTTGCTGATGCCTGCGCTCTTCTGGATCCTGCTGTCGGTCGTGCTCGTGCACGCAGCAGGGACTGGTGCGCCTCGGCGGCGGCTCCCGGAGAGCTACGGGCATGACCAAGGAGATGATCATCTCCTCGAGCGCCCACGAAACACGGGTCGCCATCCTCGAGGAAGATCAGGTCGCGGAAATTTTCATCGAGCGGGAGCGCTCGCGCGGCGTTGTCGGGAACTTGTACAAGGGCCGGGTATCGAAGGTCTTACCCGGCATGCAGTCGGCGTTCGTTGACCTCGGCCTCGAGCGCGACGGCTTCCTCTACGTTACCGACGTCGTCGCGACGTTCGAAGAGTTCGATCGCCTCGAGACGGACGAGGAGGAACCCGCCAACGGGTCCCGTGGGGCGAACTCTTCGGGTTCGCCTGGCGGGCCCGACCCCGGGGCCCCCAACGCGCCGGCGCGTTGGGGTGGCGTGGCCCGCCCCACTGGCGGCGGCAGCCGGCGCGATCGTGAGCGCGACAAGGGGCCCGAGCCGAAGATCGAAGATCTCCTGAAGGAAGGCCAGGAGATCATCGTCCAGGTAGCGAAGGAGCCGCTCGGCACCAAAGGCGCGCGCCTGACGTCGCACGCGACGATGCCGGGACGCTTCCTGGTGTTCATGCCGACCGTGGACCACGTCGGCGTCTCCCGCAAAATCGAGTCGCGTGACGAACGCAGCCGCCTGCGCGGGATCGTCCGCGAGTTCCGCGAGCAGCACGGGTTCACGGGCGGTGTCATCATCCGGACCGCCGCCGGCGGCCGCGCCAAAGAGGACATCGTGTCGGATCTCAGCTACTTCCACCGGGTGTGGACGGAGATCCGGCAGAAGGCCGAAACGTCGCGCGCGCCCGCCGTCGTCTACCAGGAGCAAAGCCTCGTCGCCAAGCTGCTGCGCGATCTCCTCACGGAAGAGTTCTCCGCCATCCGCATCGACAACGCGACCGAGCACCGCCGCGTCCTCGAGCTGATCGAGCGGATCATGCCGTCGCTGGCGTCGAAGGTGAGGCTGTTCGAGAAGGAGTACCCCATCTTCGAGGAGTACGGCGTTCAGGCCGAAATCGACCGCGCGCTCCGCAGCAAGGTCTGGCTGAAGTCCGGCGGATCGATCGTCATCAATCAGACCGAGGCGCTCGTCGCCATCGACGTCAATACCGGGCGCTACGTCGGCAAAAAAACGGCCGGCCGCCTGGAGGACACCATCCTCAAAACCAACCTCGAAGCGGTGAAGGAGATCGTCCGCCAGATCCGGCTGCGCGACCTGGGCGGGATCATCGTGCTGGACTTCATCGACATGGAGGAGAAGAAGAACCGGCAGAAGGTGTTCCAGACCGTCGAGCAGGAACTTCGGAAGGATCGCGCGCCGTCGAAGGCGATTCAGGTCTCGGATTTCGGCCTCGTCATCATCACCCGTAAACGGGTGAAGCAGAGCCTCGAGCGCGTCCTGACCGACCCCTGCCCGTACTGCGCGGGCAGCTCCGTCATCAAGTCCAGCTCGACCATCTGCTACGAGATCCTGGCTGAAGTGAAAAAGATTTCCGCCGATCTGAACGGCCAAAGCCTCGTCCTGCGCGTCAATCCGGATATCGCGCGCGCCCTCCGGGACGAGGAGCGGGCCGTGTTCCGCGATCTGAAGCAGTCACTGGGCCGCGAGATTTCAGTGAAGCCGGACGTCCAGCTCCATCACGAGCAGTTCGACCTGATGGCTGTGGGATAGAAGGTTCAAGGGGTTCAAGGGTTCAAAAGGTTCAAGAGGTTCAAGAGGTTCAAGAGGTTCAAGAGGTTCAAGAGGTCGCTGGAGGGACGCATGCGCGCTGTTGGCCTGTGGCTGGTGTGCATGTCCGCCATCGCGTTCGCGCAGACGCCGGCGGACGGCCCCCGCTTTGAGGTGGTCTCGATCAAACGAAATACCTCCAACGCGCTCGTGTCCAACGGCAGCAGCGAGCGGCCGGATGGCGGGTTCACGCTCCTCAATGTTCCGATGATGACGCTGGTCGCGCGCGCGCAGTTTCCGCTGATCGCGCCGGTCGACATGGTCGGGCTGCCGGAATGGGCGCGCAGCGAGCGCTACGACGTCAGCGCCACATCGCCGCTCGGGCGCCCGGCCACGCCGCAGGAGCGCGCCGTGATGGTGCGCGCGATGCTCGCCGACCGCGTCAAGCTCGCAACGCACGTCGAGAAACGGCAGCTGCCGGTTTACGACCTGGTGCTCGCCCGCACCGACGGACGCCTTGGCCCCGGGATCAAGCCCTCTGAAATTGATTGTGTCGCCAAGGCCGCGGCCGACCGCGCCGCTGCCGAAGCCGCTGCGGCAGCGGGAACGCCACCGGCTCGTCCGACGATTCCGGATTTCAACGCTCCGCCGCCGACGTGCGGCTCCATCCGCGTAGGCACCGGCATGGAAGGTGACATGACGATGGAGACCCTTGCCCGCATGCTGCGGGCGAGCGCCGGCCGGCCGATTGTCGACAAGACGGGCCTGAAGGGGAGCTTTCGGGTGAAGGTCGAGTTCGACCGCTTCCTGGGTGGCGGCCCGGACGTCACGCCTTCATCCACTGGTCTGCCAACCGTTTTTTCCGCGCTGCCCGCGCAGCTTGGGCTGAAGCTCGAAGCGTCGAAAGCGGAGCAGGAGGTGCTCGTGATCGACCGCCTGGAGCGTCCGAGCGAAAACTGACCGCGAATAGGGCTTGACGAGAGTGCCCCGACGGATCTACTAATTACTTAGTATTTAGTTTTTGAGGGGGATTGGAGACAAGCAGGTCCGCCTGAAGGCGGACACTACGAATCGACATGAGAACACCGCACCCGACGCTGACCCCGCAGGAGCTGGCCATCATGAAGGTCGTCTGGCGCAAGGACGAGGCAACGGTCCGCGACGTCTACGAGGCGCTGCGCGAGACACGGCCGATTGCCTACACCACCGTCATGACGATGATGCGCATCCTGCAGGAGAAGGGATATCTGACCAAGGCCACCGAGGACCGCGCGCATGTCTATCGCCCGGCGAAGCCGCGCCAGCAGGTCATCGGCGGCATGGTCCGCGACTTCCTCGACCGCGTGTTCGACGGCGCGTCCGACCCGCTGCTCGTGCACCTCGCCCGCGACAACAAGCTCACGCCGAAGCAGCGGCGTCTCGTGAAGCAGCTGCTCGACGAGAAGGACGGTGAGCAATGACGGCAGCTTCCTTCTTCCGCGATCTGACGGCGTTTTCCGTGCAGATCGCGATAGTGGTCCTCGTCGTCGCCGCACTGCTGAAGGTCGTGCGGATTCCCGCCCGCGCCCGCTACGTCTGCCTGCGGCTGACGCTGCTTGCCTGTCTGGTCGTTCCATGGATGCTTCGGTCAGTGGTCGTTGTCACGCACGCACCGGACGGCGCACCACGGCCAGCCGTGAATTCCCCGACGCCAGGTCCAGTCGCCACCGGGCTGCCGCTGGCCACGCCATCGTCCACCGCCACCGGACAGCCGCAGCTGGTTCCTGATGTGCCCTGGACCACCGTCGGCATTTTCACCCTGATCGCCGGCGTGGCCGCCAGGGCGATCTGGCTCGCGATCGGCTTCTTCCGCCTTGGCCGGTTGACCCGGCGCGCCGTACCGATCGAGTCGGCCGAGTACGCGACGGTCCAGGAACAGCTCGGCACGTCGGCAACCATCTCGGAGGTCGATCGGCTGGCCCAGCCCGTAACGTTTGGATTCCGGCGTCCGACGGTGCTGCTGCCGGACGTGCTGGCGGTTGCGCCCGCTCCGCTGCGCCGCGCGGTTGTCACCCATGAGCTGTTTCACGTCCGTCGCGGCGATTGGCTATCGCTGCTCGGAGAGGAAGCGGTTCGAACGGCGCTCTGGTTCCACCCGGCCATTCACTGGCTGACGTCGAGCATCCAGCTCGCCAGAGAAGAGATGGTCGACGAACTGACGGTCCGGGCGACAGGAGACCGGCGTGCCTACATGCAGGCGCTGCTCGCCTTTGCCGATACCGGCGGGCTCCGGCCGGCGTCGGCCTTTGCGCATCGCCGGCAGCTGTTCCACCGCATTTTGAGCGTGTCAAAGGAGAGGGTGATGTCTGCGCCACGAATCGTGATGTCGGTTGTTGCGCTCGCCGTCGGCGTTTCCGCTTCCAGCTGGTATGCGAGCAGCGCGTTTCCGATCCTCATCGCGAGCCGCATCGAGCCGCCTGCGGTCGGGGCACCGCCGATCGACGATGGCCGGCTCATCGCAGAACCCCAATCCGTTACGGTCGCTGCCGCGGGTCAGGGGGGCGCGGCATCCGGCGACCGTGATGAGCCGAACGAGGTTACCCCCGAAAATCCGATTCCACGCCGCACACGCGGCGGTTCGCCGGCGTGGCCGTCGCAATTCGCCGGGCGCCAGGTGGAGGTTGTCGTCACTACGTTGGTCAGGATTGGTCGCGACGGCGCGGTGACGAATGTTTTCGACAAAGGATGTTCCGTTCGCCGCGGCGACGCGGCGTGCGGTCCATTTTTCGAGGCAGCGGCCGCAGCCATCAGGCAGTGGCGATACGAGCGGCCCGTTCGCGCGCCGCTCCAGTTCAGCGTCGCGATGACGTTCCGTCCGGGAGTCGAGGCGGCCGTCGTGCAATCGCCATCGTCATTCGTACAACAAGGGCTCGTCGGCGTCTCCGTTGACGCTTCGGAATGGGAGAGGTACGTGCGCGAGACGCAAGAGAGTCTGCGATTGCTGGCACAGGAAACGGATCGCGTTGCCATTGTCAATCAAAGGGACTTGGAGCGGGGGCTTCGGGCGATCGAGGAACAAGCCTCGGCCGACACGACGAGGCAGCAGCTTGAAGAGTTACGGAATGGGTTGCGTGAACTGGAGCGGGCACTGCGGCAGGGTCTCGAGCGCGGTCCTGGGAGCGAAGACCTGGCGAGATATCGCGAGAAACTTGCTGCCATGAACGACGAATTGGCGTCCTTGCTGCGCAACCACGCGCGTGCGCGCTCCTCCGAACTCGCCGAGGCGGCCGCCCGGCGGGAGCAGGCGGAAGCAGCGTTGCGTGCGTCCCGCGCTGCGGAGGAACTCGCCCGTGAGCAGGAGGCCGAACGGGCCGTGCGTGACGCTCGCGTCCGGGCTCTTGCCGAACGAGGCTTGATCGCCCCTTCAGCCGCGCAGGCGGCGAACCAGCGGCCGCTCGTGTCGCTCAACGGAAAGACGCCCGTTCGGAGCGATACGCCAGGCCTGCAGATGCCGATAGTGACGAGAAAGGTCGATCCCCAGCATCCGCTGGTGGCCATGGAGGCGCGCGTCAGCGGCACCGTCGTGCTCGAAGCGCTTGTCGACGAACGGGGCAACGTGGCGGACGCACGTGTCGCCCGCTCGATTCCTCTCCTGGATCAGGCGGCGTTGGACGCCGTGAAACAGTGGCAGTTCAAGCCGGCGATGCTGAAGGGCGAAGCCGTGCCGGTCATCGTGCAGATCGAGATGACTTTCACGCTGAAGTAGCTTTCGCTTTTAAGGTCCGCCTGAAGGCGGACACTACGTGGAGGCGGACACTACGAACAATCCGGCTGAAGCCGGACTCCCCGGCTACTTGAGAGCTTCGGCGAGGACGCGGCCCTCGGCTTTTCCCATCTTGATGCCGGCGACACGCGCGAGCGTAGGTGCGATGTCCGCCGGAGTGGCCGGCTGCTCGTACCGTCCCGGCTTGATGCCGGCACCGAACAGGACGACAGGGACGCGCTGATCGTAGTCGTAGGGCGCGCCATGCGATCCGGCTTCTGCCGCGGCGCGTCCGCCGATCGGCCAGTTCGGCTTGGCGACGACGATCAGATCGCCGCTGCGCCCTTCGAAGTTCGTCAGCGCGGCAGCGCGAACGATTGGATCCGCCGAGCGATCCGATAATCGATCCTTTCGCAGCACACGTTCGACGCCTGGAATCGTCATCACCGCTTTTTCGATTGCCGTCATCAATCCCGCATCGGCGCGAACGCGCTCGAAGATCCCGTCGGCAAACCGGATGAAATCGCCCGCGGCGACGACGTAGCGTGTATTCGCCGGCGGCGGGCCGAACCGGTTGTTCAGGATCTCTTCGATACGCTCCCGCAGATCCTCAGATGCAACCCGGCTCGCGCCGCGGGTGACCGGAACGTCGGACACGCCGTGATCCGAGGACAGCGCGAGCACATATCGCTGACGCCCCACCCTGGCGTCGAGGTGTCTGATCAACGCGCCGAGGAGGTCGTCCTGACGCGCGACGGTGTCCTCCAGCTCGCGGCTCGCCGGCCCGAACGGGTGACCGACCGTGTCGCTGGACGAAAAGCCGACGCCGAGAAAATCGGTCGCCTCGCGCGAACCGAGCTTGAACGCGTCGACGAGCTCGGCAGCCATGCGCCCCAGATACGCGTCGCTGAACGGGCTGGCCCTCCACAGCGCCACGGCGTCATCGCGGCTGTTCGTAGCCCCTTTGATCTCATGGGGGAAGAGTCCCGTCCACGGCTGCCGCGGACGCTCGCCGACGCCGGCGTCGGGGTTGCGGTACGTGTCGCGCGGATCGCGCAGCGTCCAGGATTTTCCGAAGTCGTTCTCGAACGACTCGCGGGCCAGAAATGCGCGGACGGCTGGAACGGTGTCGGGCGCAAAGGCCCGCGAGGTCACGAACGAGCCGACGCCTGCGGTCTCCTCGAACCAGGTGACCGCGTCACCATCGCGCCCGGCGAGCCCGATGGCGCTCCGGGCCTTCATCGACAGCGTCACCACGCGCGTGCCGGGCTTCTGTCCGCGCAGTTCGTCGGCGAGCGTCGGCACGAGCGATCGCCGCGCGCTCTTGCCGAGCTTCGATGCACGTCCATAGGTCACGATCGACGACTGGTCGTCGTCGGTGCACTCGACCGATCGTCGCGCGTCGCGATCCCACCACAGGTCCGAGACCATCCCATGCGTGCGCGGAAACGCGCCCGTGCTGATCGTGAAATGGCCGGCGCAGGTGTCGGTGTGGAGGTAGGGATACGCCGCGCGCGTGAAGACCGCTCCCTCCGCGAGCAGCGTGCGGAAGCCGTCGCGCCAATGGGAGGCAAAGGTCGTCAGATAGTCGGCACGAAATTGATCCAGAACGACAATGACGACCAGGCGGATTGGCTGCTGGCCGCTCACGGCGGCGGTGACGAGAACGACCGCCGCAAGGGCGGTCAGCAGTCGAAGCATACGGGGATGTTAGCAGGGAAGCGTAACGGCCCTGACCTGGAGGCGCCGCTCGAGCGGCGCCCCACGTCGGACCCGTCGGGGTTATTCCGGCTTGACGATCACCACATTTCCGCTGAACGTCGACGCCGTCACCAGGGCGCCGGCGTTGCCGACCGTGCCGCGCAGCATCTTCAACGGCCGGCGTCCCTGGCGCCTGGCCAGCGGCTCCGGCATGTTCAGCACGAAGTCGGTTCGCAGATCGCCGCTGTAGGTCATGGCTTCGAGATCGAAGCCGGGCTCGCCGGACGGCACGAAGCGGATGTTGCCGCGATGCGTCTGCAGCTGATACCGACCGGTCGGCAGCAGGCGGCCCGCGTACTCCAGGTTTCCCGACGTCGACTGCACGAACGCGCGTCGCGCTTCGATGTCGTGCAGCAGCATGTCGCCCATCACGGAGTGCAAGTCGAGCATCCGGCTCGTGAGGTCGCGCAGTGTGATGCGGCCGCTGATCGTGTTGGCGCTCAATTCGTCGCCGGCCATGTTCTGTACGTGAAGGTTGCCGGATGTCGAGCGCAGAATCAGATTGGTGTTGTCCGGCACCCTGATCCGGTACTCGACCGTGACGCGGGATGGGCCGCGTGGCTGAATTGTGCGTACCTCGACGTTGCCGCCGCGTTCGGCGACGTCAATCCGGACCTCGTTGATGGCCGTGCGGGCCCGCCCGGCGACGGTGTCGCGCACGCGTTTGATCGCCTCGATTCGCGCTTCCTGGCCGCCGCCGCCACTGACGGTGACGTCGCCGGTGCCGCTCAACAGGTCCAACGTACCGCCGGGAACCAGCCGTACCGTCTGGGAGAAGGCCTCGCTGATATCGGCCTGGCCGCGGCCCCGTGCCGCACTCCGGCGCTGCGCGGATTCAGCCTTCGCCTGTGCGGCGCGCCTCGCGGCTTCGGTCTTTGCCCGCCCCCGTTCGACGTTTGTGTTCGTATCCTGATTCCGGTTCGTGTCCTGCGCAGCCGCTGACGACGCGATTGCCACGCACGTCAGGAAGACCGCGACCCTCCGGGCCGTCCCATTCATCGATTTATCTCCGAGAGGATGCGGGCGGCTCCCTCCTGGTTCCCTTTCCGCATCTCGTTGATCAACGCCAGCATCTCCTGCAGCAGCGCAACCTTCCGGCGCAGCGCGGCAAACAGGCTCTCTTGTGCCGACTCGCTCTGCGGCTCGGTGCGCAGGGCGGCGCGACTCTCGGTGATCGCTTCGTCGATCACCGTCAGGCCGGCGTTGATGGCGCCGGCGGTTTCGTGATCGAGCACATCCTGATCGGCGGTGGTCACTTCCTCGAGGCGCGCGATGGCGAGGGTGTAATGCGCTTCGGGGTCCGACTCGGCGGCCGGGACGACGTCAGCGATCTGCGGCGTCGAATCGCTGTCGCCGGCCGGCTGTAGAAGTGTTCCGACCCGCCACAGGCCCGCTGCGAGCACGGCGGTCATCGCCACCGCTGCCAACGGCCGCCAGGCGAACCAACCCGCGTGGAAGCCGCTCGCTCGTGTCTGTGTTTCCGCCGCCGCGGCGATCCGATGCCAGACGTGCGCAGGCGGTATCAGCGGCTCGAGCGAACCGGCGGCGACGCGGATCGACGCCAGATCCTGCGCGACGACCCGGCATGCCGCGCAGCCGCGAAGATGTTCGTCGACGGCGGCGTACTCCTCAGCGCGCATCGCTTCGTCGACATATGCGCTCAGCAGCGGTTGGCAGGTGCTGCAGTTCATACGCGTCCAGCCTGGGCGCTCAACGCGCGCGGAGGCGCCGACATGGCGCCCTTCAGAAAGGCGCGCAGCTTCATGCGCGCCTTGTGCACCTGCGACTTCGACGTACCCTCCGAAATGCCGAGCATCGTCGCGATCTCATGATGCTGGAACCCCTCGACGTCGTGCAGCACGAACGCCGTCCGGCAGCCGTCGGGCAGCCGCTCGATGGCCCGCTCGAGATCGAGGCGGCTGATGGCAGACGCCACGAGCGGCGCAACCGCCGCCGGCTCAACCATGCCGTCCTCGTCGATCGAGTCAGTTGTTCTGGCCATCTTGCTTTGCCGTCCGCGCAGATAATCGAGGCAGTGATTCACGGCCATCCGATACAACCAGGTGCCCAGGCTGGAATCGCCGCGGAAGTTGCCGACTTTCCGGTAGGCCGTCAAAAACACTTCCTGCAGCAGATCTTCCGCCGTTTCCGCCGAAGCCACCATCCGCACAATCAGCGTATACAGCCGACCGGCATGCGCACGATACAGCTGTTCGAACGCGTCCGGATCGCCTCGCCCGCATCGCTGTGCCAGCTCGAGATCGGCCGCGGGCGACGACGGGGTGGCGGCGCCTCTCACGTCTGAATGGTTAGACGGCGGCGTGGGGAACTGGGGTTGCCGCCCCCCTCGACCGGGCTCGGGGCAGGCCCCTCGACCGTGCTTGGGGCAGGCCCCTCGACCGTGCTCGGGGCAGGCCAGCGGACGTCGGCAAACCTCCGCACTCGGGTTTGTCCCACGTCCAGCCCTTCCGCCCGCAAACGGTCGCGTTTGACGTGCAGAAATGCGCCATATCCGCCAAGTCCGCCCCCGGCAGCGATGACGCGGTGACAGGGAACCTTCGGGTCCCGGCACTTGCGCATCACCGTGCCGACCGCCCGGGCTGCCCGCGGAGCGCCCGCCAGCCGCGCGACGTCGCCGTAGGTCGTCACCCGCCCCGCCGGAATCCTGCGAACGACCGACAACACGCGGGCCGCGAAACCCGGTTTCATTTCCCGATAACGAACCGCACTCGGAACCCGAGTCCCCCCAGGTTTGACTCCCCGTAGAGTTCCGACGCGCTCGAGACTTCGCTTCCCAGTGCGTCGCTGATCGTGGTCCACTGGGCTTCTCCGGTCACGCCGAACCATCTCGACATCCGGACTTCGACGCCACCAAGCGCGTGGTACCCCGTGAAGCGTTCGTCGACGTCGTCGCCGGGCTGCGCGAAATCGGACGTCTCCGAATACCTGTGCCAGCCGATACCACCACCGACGAAGGGGATTGCGCGTCGCGGGCGGACACGCCGCTGAAAGCGGTAGCCACCCGTGAGTTCGACAGGTGTCATACGGACGTCCATCGCGATGCCAAGCGGAAACACTTCGCCATCGTCCACGAACACGCGTTCGCCGGTCTTCTGGAAACGCGACAGACGGACGTTGACGAAGAAATTCTGCGGAAGGACGACCTCCACGCCGCCTCCGAAGAATGCTCCGCTCGACGACCCGAGGGTGGCTGCGAACGTGTCCGCGGCCGCGAATCGCATGAGCCCGATGTCGCCGAAGCCGCGAATGCTCGTCTGCGCGCGCGGTGCGGGAGCGGGCCGTACAGCCGCCGGCGGTTTCTGCTGCGGTTTCTGCTGCGCTGCGGTGACTGCCGGCAGCGCCGCGACACACGCCATGACGACGACACATCGAGCCGTGGCCCGTACAGCGAGCGTGGGGCGAGCCTTGTCAGGCTCGCCTCGCGAACCCGAAGGGTTCGCGCCACGATCATCTCGCGCCACTGGAGCTCGCGTCACAATCAACTCGCGCAGCTGGTGGAGGTGGCCGCTCATCGGACGATACCGAGACCGCGCAGGGCGGCGCGCGCGTTGATCAGGCCGTGGCCGTACTGATCGTCACGGCCTGCGGGGCCGAGGTCGGTAGCCGAGCGCTTCATGGCCGCTTCGATTGCCGAAGGTTTCGTAATTCCCTGCTGATAGAGCAGCGCCGCCAGGCCCGACACGTGGGCCGTGGACATCGAGGTCCCCTGAGCGAAGATGTAGGCAAAGACGTCGAAGCGCGGGGGACGGAAACCGCCCGCTCCGTTCAGGAAGGTGTCGGTGAAATCGAAGTCGTAGGTCTGCTGCAGGATCATGCCGTTGACACCACCGCGGTCGAAATCACCCCCGGGTGCCACCAGTTCGATATACGGTCCCGTGCTGGAATACGTCGCGCGCTGCCGGTCCGAGCCGATCGCGCCGACCGACACCATGCCGTTGATCTGCTGCGCAAACTCCGCGAAGCGCGCGACCGGGTTGCCCTCGAGAAACTCGTTTCCTCCTGCAACGGCGAGAAATGCGCCGCGGCCCACGGCATACTGGACGGCTTCGCGCACCGCAGGTGCCGGCGGTCCGTCGCGACCGATGCTCAGATTGATCACTTTCGCGCCGTTGTCTACCGCGTAGCGTATGCCTCGGGCGACGACGTCGTCGGTGCCGAAGAACGGGCTCTCGAAATACTCGTCCCAGAAGCCATCAATCACCTTGACCGGCATCAGCTTCACGTTGAACGCGATCCCCGCGACGCCCGCCGCGTTGTTCGTCACCTGGCCGATTGTCCCCGCGACGTGCGTCCCGTGACCATGCAGGTCCACCGGCTGCGGGTCATCCCAGATGAAATCGTAGGGAGACACGAACCTGTCGGAGGCCCCGAGCTCCGGCGCAGCCGCAAACGGAACGCTCGCCGTCCCAAGCGCAGGGTAGACAACGCCGTCGATCGTCTGCGGGCTGAATTGAACGAACTGGAGCGACACGTTCGTGTAGGCCATCCCGCTATCGAGGACCGCCACAGTCACCGAGGGCGATGAGCCGGGGTTGATGTCCCAGGCGCGTTCCATGTCGAGCGACGTGAAGTTCCACTGCAGCCCGTAGAGCGGGTCATTGGGCCGGAAGAGCGGCCGTACCCGATAGCGCGCCTGGGCGTAAGCGACATCCGGCTGCGCCGAGAGCCGGCTGGCCACCGCCTCGGGATCGACAGCCGGATCGACTGCGACGAGATCGAACTCCGCGTAGGGAAGGCTCGGCGTGGAGCGTCCGGCAACGAGCGCCACGAGGTCCGCCTTCCGCGCGGCGGATGTGCCGGCCCTGAATTTCACGATGACGCTGCCTCGGACGTAGCGGCCACTGGCGGGCATCCGCCGCGTATGCGAATCGGTCGCCTTGAGTGCGGCGCGCGGCGCGGCGCTCGAGTGCAGGCCGCCGTCGATGGCGGTCACGGCGAGCGGCGAGGCCGATCGCCGTCCGGCGTTCGGCAACAGATCCTGGGCGGCGACCGTGGCCAACCACAATGCGCCGCCGATGAACGCGGCGGCATGCGCGCGCGCCCGTCTCCGTATGCTCATGAAGACCTCGAGAACGTTGGCGAGTCAGGCAGGTGCGATCATTGTAGCTTCCGCCTTAACGCGGAAGCCACTGGCATCTACATGTGGACGAGCGGGTCGATTCCGTACTCCGCCGGATCGAGCGGCGCCTGGATGGCGCCGGCGAATCCTTCATGCCCTTCCCACAGATTGACTTCGAATGGCCGCGGGATCGGCGTCCGATCGGCGGCGAAGAGAACCTTTACTCGCGGCCGGTACGGGTCGGGCGCGTAGGCCTTGGTGACGACGGCGGTCTCCCCGCTGTCGAGGCGGACGAGGTTGCCGGCAGGATAGATCCCAACCAGCTGCACGAACCGCCGTACGAGATTCTGATCGAACTGCTTGCCGTCGTTTCTCTGCAGGACGGACAGAATGCGATCGGTGGGAAACGCCTGTTGATACACCCGCTGCGATCGCATCGCGTCGTAGACGTCGGAGATTCCGCACAGCATCGTCGCCACGTTCAGTTCGGGCCGCGACACGCCGCGCGGATAGCCGGTGCCGTCAGCGCGCAGATGATGCTCGAACGCGACCACAGGGGCGAGCGCCGGCACTTCCGGCGTCGTCCGCAGAATCTGCGCGCCGTCCACGGTGTGCCGCTTCAGGATCTCGAACTCCCGGTCGGTCAGCTGCTCGGTCTTGTTGAGAATCTCCGGCGGTGTCCTCACCTTGCCAATGTCATGCAGCAGCGCGGCAAGACCAAGCTGGCGGAGCGCGGCGCCGTCGATCCCCAGCCCGCGTCCCTGACCCATGGTCAGGATCGACACGTTCACCATGTGGGTGAACGTGTAGTTGTCGTAGTTCTTGAGCGCGGTCAGGGCCAGCAGCGCCGTCCGGTTCTGCGCGACCGCCTGCGCCAGTGAGTCGACAATGCCGCGCGCGGCGTCGGCGTCCGGCTTTCCCTCGGTGGTCGCGCTGTCCCACAGCCGTTCGGCAATGCCGACCGCGTCCTGGTACAGGTGCTGGAACGTGGCCATATCGCCGACCGCTTCGACGCGCTGCTCGACCTGCAGCTTCCCGACGCGGATGTGCTGCAGCCGCGGCGCGGGTGGTGCGGTGCCCCGTTCGGCTCGTGCGACGGTCTGCACGAGCTCGGTGATTTCCTCCGGCTCGACCCCGTCCTCGATCACGATGCGCTCGATGCCGGCCTGCTGGAGGCGGCGCATCAGCTCGCCCATGGTTTCTGCGGCACGCGGCACCGGCGTATCGCCGACGACGAGATCTTCCTCGACGATGCCGATGGTCAGCGTGGCGTGAGCGGCGAGTGCCACGGTAATCGTTTCCGCAAGCGCGGCGACGTTGCGCTTGACGATCGGATGATCGGGCGCATACAGCTGGGCGCCGCGCAGCGCCGCGGCCAGGCGGCGGGCGAGTTCCTCGGCGATGCGGGCGCGCGTGGTGGTGCTCATGCGCTCTTCCGTTCGCGTCGCGTGCCGGCCGATGCGGCGGCTCGGGCGATCTTGCGAACCCCGCGGCTGCCGGTGGTGGCGGCCTCTTCGAGAACCGCCGCGGTTTCCGGTGATCCGATCCGCTGCAGTGCCGTTGCCGCTGCCTCGCGCAGCCGCGCCGTCCTGGACGGTGCCCACCACGTGCCGCGATGGAGAGCGAGCCGCAGCGCGTGCGTTGACTGTGGATCGGCCGTCAAACCGCCCAGCGCTTCCATGATGTGCAGGTGTGCCGCCGTCATCGCCCCGCCAGGGCTGGTGGTGGACAGCACGTGACAGAGGAGGGGAATGGCCTTGTCGTCGCGCATCGAAATGAGCTGCTGAACGATGGCGTCGCGGGATGTGCCCCCCGAGCTGAGCGCGCGCTGCAGGATGGCGTAGGCGGCGCCGGACCCGATCTGAACGATGGCGCGCACGGCGTCGCGCTGAACCTGCTGGTCGGCGTCCCCGAGCAGGGACTCGAGCTCGGGCAGCGCCTCGTCCCCGCCGAACACCCGCAGCAGATCGATGGCCGTGCGGCGCACGGCCGGATTCGTCGAGGTCTTCAACTGTTCGACGGAGCTGCGGCCAACGGCGCCGAAATCGAGGAGGATCTCGCGCAGCGCGCGGATGGCCTTGCTGTTTTCCTCAACCGCCAGCGCTTCGGCGAGCGGACGCACGGCTCCCGCGCCGATCGCGTGGCACAGGCGCGCGGCGGCGGCGACGCCACGATCGTCAGCCGTCCGCAGTTGCGAAACGAGGTGGCGAAGGAGCGGGCCCGTGGACAGCTTGTCCGCGACGCCAGCGGCCGCCGACACCAGGAGGCCGCGCCCGCCCGCGTGCTGTTCGCGCAGGATTGCCGAGGCGAGGCTTTCGACGGCTTCGAGTTCGCCGAGGAGCACCCGCCGTTCGACTTCCGCCGCCACGATCGCCGCCAGTGCCGACCAGCGAATCGGGTCGTCCTCGATGCGCAGGAGATCGAGGAGCAGCTGCCCGTCCAGTTCGCGCAGCGCGTTGTCATCGATCGTGTCGAGCCACTGCTGAACGCGCTGCGGCGGGTCGTCGGCCACGCGCTCTACTTCAACGGCGCGCGTTCTCGCGAAGGACAGCTCACGACCGTACTCGTCGGACACGTACTTCTTGTCCGAATACGACGTCAGCATGTCGGCAGCGGCGCGCCACAGATCGTCGAAGCTCGCTTCCTTGCCGAGATCCGACGCGCGCGCCTTCCCCTCGGCGAGCGCGAGCAGCTGTTCCTTTCGCTCCGACTCCGTTACCAGCGCTTCGAATGCATGTGCGAGACGTTCGGTAGCCCCGCGATCGACGGCCACGGAGTTCGCGACAAACGACGCAATCGTGTCGTCGCTCATGCGATCGACGACCGACCGAGCGACCGCCGCCTCTTCAGGGCTGCCGGCTTTCCGCGCCGCGAGCACGCCGAGCAGCATCTCCGGGGTCAGCCGCGACATCGACGCCGCCATCGTGTCGAGGACGCGTTCGGTGTCGATCCCCTCGGCCGCGGCCGCGTCAACCGCCGTACGCAGCAGCTGCAGCAGCGCCGCCGCCGTCGCGCCCATGCCCGCACCGGCCACGGCGGACGACGCCTGGAGCCGCGCGAGCAGCTCGCCGAAGCGCTCTGGATCGGTCACCGTCGCGACAAGCGCGGCCAGCGCTCGATCGTCGAGGGCGGCCGTTTCGCCCTGCAGGCAGCAGGCAATGATGCGGTCCCACGCCGCCTCCTCGCCGCCGGCGCGTTCCCGGAGCACCTCCGCGTAGTCGATCTCCCGGATGTCGAGGTGAGTACGGTCGGACGCGGCCCAGGCCTTGGCCACGCCGCCGTCCTGGATCAACTCCTCCGGTGGCCGAGACAGGATCAGGAGGAGGGAATGCCAATCCTCGGCCGCGGCCTCGCGCGTGACGCGAAGTTCCCCGACCAGCCGGTCATGGAGCAATGCGGCAAGTTCGCCGATCGCGGTGTCCGGTCTGGCGGGTGCGCGGCCATCGACGACGAGCATGTCTGGATGGATGCCGAGCGTGACGTCGCCGGCGGCCGTCAGCCGTTTCCCGGCCGACGTGACGCGGGACAAGGAAGCCGCAATCGCGGGATGCGTGCCGGGATAGAGCGACACGGACCGTGCGGCAGATTTGCAGGCACGGGCGAATTCGGCGAGTGCCGTGCTCTGGTCGACCGGCAGCGGCTCGGCGGCGGGCGCAGAGAATGTCATTTCGTGGGCGACAGTGTTCGGTAATTGCTCACAATTTCACGGTGGCGGGGACCCGCGTCTCCCCATTTATCGTGGCTTTTTGCCCGCTCCTGCAGTCATCCGCCTTCGCCGAGGCTTCGGCGTGACTGGCGCCCGCCTTCGCCGCTGGGCGGGCTCCGGCGGGCACGCCCGCCTTCCGCTGCGGCGCGGCTTCGGCGGGACTGACATCCGCCTTCGCCACGTCGGGTCGCGACGCGACCCGACGAACAGAGTCTGCTTGACGGTCTGCTTCGCAGACCGTCCCGGCGCGACTGGCATATATTTGGGCGGCTCCCCATGCGATTCGCGGATGTCATCGCCCGTAAGCGCGACGGGCAGGCCCTGACGCGCCCGGAGATCGACGTGTTCGTCCGTGGCGTCGTCGACGGCTCGGTGCCCGATTACCAGGCCGCCGCGCTGCTGATGGCCATCGTGCTGCGGGGCATGAACGGGGAGGAGACGGCCGCGCTGACCGAGGCGATGGTCGCCTCCGGCGACCGTTTGGACCTGTCGGGCATTCCTGGACCGAAGGTCGGCAAACACAGCACCGGCGGCGTCGGAGACAAGGTCTCCATCATCGTGGTTCCTGTGGTCGCGGCGTGCGGCGTGGCGGTTCCGAAGATGTCCGGGCGAGCGCTGGGCCACACCGGCGGGACCGTCGACAAACTGGAATCGATTCCCGGCTTTCGCGTTGACGCAAGCATCGCGGAGTTCAATCAGTTGATGCGCGACGTCGGCGCGGCGATCGTCGGGCAGTCGCCGGCGCTGGCGCCCGCGGACAAGAAGATTTACGCGCTGCGCGACGTCACGGCGACCATCGAAAGCATCCCGCTCATCTCGGCTTCAATCATGAGCAAGAAGCTGGCGGAAGGATCCACCGCGCTCGTCCTCGATGTGAAGTGTGGCGACGGTGCGTTCATGAAGACCGAGCAGGATGCGCGGGTGCTGGCCCAATCGCTGGTGGAAATCGGGGCGCGTGCGGGTCTTCGCACCGAGGCACTCATCACGCGCATGGATGCACCGATTGGCCATGCCGTCGGGAACGCCGTCGAGATCATCGAATGCATCGAGGTGCTGAAAGGGCGTGGACCTGCTGATCTCGTGGAGCTGACCCTGATTGTCGCCACACGGATGTTGATCATGTCCGGCCGGTACGACGCGGGCAGCGCCGGACGCGCGGTCCGGCACGCGATCGAGTCGGGCGAGGCGCTGGCGAAACTCCGCGCCATCATCGAGCGCCAGGGTGGTGATGCAGCGGTCGTCGACGACTATCAACGGCTCCCGTGGGCCGCGTACCGGACGGAGGTCGCGGCGCCACGCTCGGGGTATGTCCTGCGGCTCGGTGCCGAACTGGTGGGGCGGGCCGCAATCGCGCTCGGCGCCGGACGCGAGCGCGCCGGCGAGCGGATCGATCACGGTGCCGGTGTGCTGATCGCCGCGCCTGTCGGCCACAAGGTATCAGCCGGCGACACCGTTCTGACTCTTCTGACAAACACCGCCAGTACGTTCGACGTCGCCCGTGCCTTCGCGGAGCGGGCGATTACCATCGGCGAGACCGCGCCACGGGCGCGGCCGATTCTCATCGACATATGCACGAATTAGACACGCCAATGAATTCTCCGCGTTCAGCCTCGAGCCGCCGGCTGCGCTTGATGGCCATCGGGGCTGTGATCGTGCTTGGCGCAGCGTCGTGGCTGCTCGGTCAGGTCGTCGGCTACCGCGGTCAGGCCGCCGCCGGTGCGCTCTGTTTCATCGCCATCGTGGCGGCGTGTTCGCCGGATCTCAGTCGGGTGAACTGGCGCACGGTGCTGTGGGGCATCGCCCTCCAGCTTGCGTTCGCGCTCCTGATTCTGCGCCTCCAGATCGGCGACGTCCGTCCGGGCTACGAATTTTTCGCGGCGGTCGCCCGCGCCGTCGGACGATTCCTCGAGTTCACCAATGCCGGCTCGACGTTCGTGTTCGGCGTGCTGGCCAACCAGACGAAAATGGCCGAGATCTTCGGCGCCGACAACGGCTTCGTGTTCGCGTTCACCGCCCTGCCGACGATCATCTTCATCTCGTCGTTTTTTACCGTTCTCTACTACTTCGGCGTGCTGCAATTCGTCGTGCGGGTGATGGCACGCGCGATGATGTACCTGATGCGGACGAGCGGCGCAGAGACGCTGTCCGCTACCGCCAACGTTTTCATGGGGCAGACCGAGGCCCCCATCATCGTCAAACCCTTCGTCCCGCGGATGACGCAGTCGGAGCTGCTCGCGATGATGGTTGGCGGCATGGCGACCATTTCCGGGGGCGTGATGGCCGTCTACATCGCGCTGGGCGCGGACGCCATCGCTATTCTGACGACCAGCGTCATGGCTGCGCCGTGCGGCCTCTATCTCTCGAAGCTGCTGCTGCCGGAATTCGAACACCCGGAAACGACCGGCAAGGCGCCGGTCAACGTCGAGAAGCTGCACGTCAACGTCATCGACGCGGCCGCGGGCGGAGCGTCGGATGGACTCATGCTGGCGGTGAACGTGGCGGCAATGCTGGTCGCGTTCCTGGCATTCATCGCGCTGTTCGACTTCCTCCTTGGATCGATCTGGGAAGGGCTGACGCTGGCACGCGTGTTTGCCGTTATTTTTGCGCCGATCGCCTTCCTCATGGGAGTGCCCGCCGCCGACATTGGCCCGATGGCGGACCTCCTCGGGACCAAGCTGGTGGCGAATGAGTTCGTGGCGTTCGTGAAGTTGACCGGCGAGTACAAGGGTGTGATCAGCGAGCGCTCGTACGTGCTGGCCACGTTTGCGCTGACAGGTTTTGCGAATATCGCCTCGATTGGGATTCAGCTGGGAGGCATCGGCGGCATGGCGCCGAACCGTCGCGGCGATCTGGCGCGCCTCGGCGGACGCGCGTTGCTGGCCGGATTCCTCGCCACGCTGATTAACGCCTGCGTTGCCTCGATGTTGATGTGATGCCACCGCCGCCGGACATTTACGAGCGCGTCGAAGAGACCGCGTCACACATCCGCAGCCGCTGTGGTGCCCCGCCGGACACTGCCGTCGTTCTCGGCTCCGGCCTGGGCGATTTCGCCGACCAGCTCGTCGATGCCGTCGCGGCGCCATACAGCGATTTGCCGCATTGGCCGCCGTCAACGGTCGTCGGGCACAGCGGGCGTCTCGTGATCGGCAGTCTCGGAGCCAGGCGGGTGGCCGCGCTGGCGGGCCGTGCCCACTTCTACGAGGGACACGATCTATCCACGGTCGCGTTCGCGATCCGCGTCATGGGGCGGCTCGGTGTCAAGCAGGTGATCCTCACGAACGCCGCCGGAGGAATCAACACGGCGTTCGCGCAGGGCGCGTTGATGATCATCGACGATCACATCAACCTCCTCGGGTCGAATCCGCTCATCGGCCCGAACGACGACCGCTTTGGCGTCCGCTTTCCGGACATGACGGACGTGTATTCACCGCGGCTGCGGCGGCTTGCGGATGAAGCGGCCGCGGCGGCGGGGGTTCCGGTGACGCACGGGGTCTACCTGGCGACGCCGGGGCCGAGCTACGAAACGCCGGCCGAGATCCGGTTCTTCCGCAGCATCGGCGCCGATGTCGTCGGCATGTCGACGGTGCCGGAAGCGATTGCCGCCCGTCATATGGGACTCGAGGTGCTCGGAATCTCGTGCATCACGAACATGGCGGCCGGCGTGCTGCCGGGGCCGTTGAACCACGAAGAGGTCCTGGAGACGACGCGCCGCGTGCGCGGGTCGTTCCTCGCGCTGCTGGAGGAAATTCTTGCCAGGCTCTGATGCTCGATTGCTCGTCGCCGCCGCGCGCCGCGCGCGTCGCCATGCCCACG
>DASTBV010000112.1:0-2488 GCA_035711805.1 Vicinamibacterales bacterium | reverse complement strand
GAACGGCTCGCCGGCCAGGCGGATGGCTTCAACACCGACGTGCGGCCGGTTCTCACAAGCACCTGCGCCCAGTGCCACAACGACCGGATGCTTGCGGGCGGCCTGAATCTCGAGGGGATGGCATCGCCAGACTCGCTCGTTCAACACCGCGACGTCTGGGAGAAAGTGCTGCGGCGCCTGCGGGCCGGCGACATGCCGCCGGCAGGTGCGCCGCGTCCGCCGAAGACGCAGCTCGATGCGATGACCGCTTACATCGAGCGAGCCTTCGACACCGCCGACGCGGCGATACCGCAGGACCCCGGGCGCGTGACGGCGCGCCGGCTCAACCGCAGCGAGTACGCCAACACGATCCGGGACCTTCTCGGCGTGCGCTTCCGGGCGGACCGGTACTTCCCGGCCGACGATTCAGGAGACGGCTTCGACAACATCGGCGACGTCCTCACGATCTCGCCGTTGCTGACCGAGCGGTATCTCGGTGCCGCCGAGCGGATCGCCCGATGGGCGATATCGACGGAGATTCCGCCGAAGCCCGTCGAGTCCGACTATCGCGTCCGCGACCGGAAGATTCGGCGCATCGATCGCAGCACCATCGAGGCCGAACACCGCGTGGAGTTCGCCGGCGACTATACGGTGCGCATCGGTCTGCCGGGTGAGCGGCCGAAGGTCGATGGCAAGGACGCCGCCGCGGTGACGCTGGGCTTTTGGATGAATGGCGTCCTCATCGCGAGCAGGACCGTCGAGACGAAACCGTCAGGCCTCGTCTACTTCGATCCGTATTCCGAGGAAGAACTGCGTGTCTATCTGCCCGAGGGTGATCACGTGTTTCGCGCCGGGTTCATCGACGACCCGTTCGTGAAGACGCTGCCGGCGGCCGATTCGTACGACCGGCGGAAGAACAAGTTTCTCGATTCAATCGTGTTCGTCGGGCCGTATGCGTCGACAACGCAGAAGGAGAGCCGGAAGAGAATTCTGTCGTGCGATCCCTCGTCCGGACGCCGCTGCGTGGAGAACATCATCAGCGGGCTCGCCAGCCGTGCGTACCGCCGGCCGGCGACGCGGCGCGAGATCGACGCGCTGATGCGATTCGTGGACCTGGGCTCGCGCGGCCGCCGTTCCGCCGAGCAGGGAATCCAGCTGGCCATCCAGGCGATGCTGATGTCGCCGAACTTTCTCTTCCGCCTCGAGCGCGATCCCAACCCGCGCGATCCACGGAGCGTGCACGACCTGTCGCCCTTCGAGCTCGCCTCGCGCGTGAGCTACTTCCTCTGGAGCTCGATGCCGGACGAGGAGCTGATGACGCTGGCGGCATCCGGCCGTCTCGGCGATCCGCAGGTCCTCGACGCGCAGGTGACGAGAATGCTAGCTGACCCGCGCGCCTCTGCCTTTGCCGAGAACTTTGCCGGCCAGTGGCTCGAAACGCGCAACCTCGACGTCGTCAAACCGGATCCGGACACGTTCAAGGAATTCGACGCCGACCTGCGCGACGCGATGAAGCGCGAGACGACGCTGTTCTTCGAGCACGTGCTGCGTGAGAACCGGCCGCTACGGGACTTCCTGACCGCGGACTACACGTTCCTCAACGAGCGGCTGGCGGCTCACTATGGCATCCCCGGCGTCACCGGCTCCGAGATGCGTCGCGTGCCG
The DNA here is from genome assembly GCA_035711805.1 of Vicinamibacterales bacterium. Lineage (GTDB taxonomy): Bacteria > Acidobacteriota > Vicinamibacteria > Vicinamibacterales > UBA2999 > Gp6-AA40. The sequence goes on along the minus strand of DASTBV010000112.1, from coordinate 844 downwards.
CTGAAGACCGATCGGCGCGGTGGCGTGCTCAGCCAGGGCGCCGTGCTCACAGTGTCGAGCTATCCCACGCGCACGTCGCCGGTCATCCGCGGCAAGTACGTGCTGCAGAACATTCTGGGGACGCCGCCCGAACCGCCGCCGGGCGATATCCCGCCGCTCGAGGAGTCGAATCCAGGCGGCGAACGCTCGGTGCGCGAGCAGCTCGAGCGTCATCGCAGCAACCCGGCGTGTGCGGCCTGCCACCGCAACATGGATCCGCTGGGCTTTGGTCTCGAGAACTACGACGCCATCGGCCGCTGGCGCGATCGGGAGGGGCAGTTTCCGGTGGATGCGACCGGCACGCTCCCGGACGGCCAGAAGTTCGCGACGCCGGGTGAGATGCGCACGCTTCTCGTCTCGCATTTGCCGCAGTTCTCGCGTACCCTCACCGAGAAGATGATGACCTATGCGCTCGGCCGCGGGCTGAAACCGTTCGACCGCCGCGCGGTGGACGCCGTTCAGCGCGCGCTCGCCGCCGACGGCTACCAGTTCCAGACGATGGTCCGCCAGGTGGTGCAGAGCGTTCCCTTCCGATCGCGGCGCGGAGAAGAGAAACAGAGAGAAGAGAAACAGAGAGAAGAGAAACAGGGCGAGGAATCGCGGGGAGGCCGTTGATGTTCATCACTGGTCGCGCGCTTCCTCGACGGACCTTCCTGCGCGGTCTCGGGACCGCGGTCGCGCTGCCGTTCCTCGACTCGATGATGCCGGCGCTGGCGCAGGCGCAGCGCCGTTCGCGTCCGGTGCGCATGGCGTTTGTCTACGTCCCGAACGGGATCGACATGCGCCACTGGACGCTCCCGTACGA
>DASTBV010000111.1:0-14565 GCA_035711805.1 Vicinamibacterales bacterium | reverse complement strand
AAGTCTCCGCCGCGGACGGCGCCGCCGACCACGAAGTGATGGTTCCCCCAGGCATGGTCGGTTCCCACAACCCCCGCGCCTGACCCGGCGGGCTGGAGCGTGCGACCGAAGTCCGAGAGCGTAAATGTGGTGACCTGTTCTTCGAGCCCCAGTTCGACGGTGGCGGCGTAGAAGGCCGCGATTGCGCCGTCCACCTGCGCGAGCAGTGTCGCCTGTGTGTTGACCTGGTTCTGGTGCGTGTCGAAGCCGCCCAGCTGACAGAAGAAGATCTGACGCTCCAGGCGAAGAGACTGCGAGTTGAGTTTGATGACCTTGGCTACCTGACGCAGCTGGTTGCCCATGGTGGTGTTGGGAAACGGTGTCGCCAGAGGGACGTCGGTGTTCAACAGCCGGCCGATATCCAGAGCGCTCTGCACGGTGCCGCTCGCCGATCGCACGACGGCGTTTTCATTGTCCACCGTGCGCAGGAAATCCATCGAGGTTCGCCGCGCGGCCTCGCCGGTGGCCGTGCTGAAGCCGTTCAGCACCAGGACCTGATTGAGCGGCGTTGGTGCGGGCGGTATCGACAGCGGCGCCGTCGCCTGGCCGCGTGTGAAGAGACCGCCCGAGATCGCCGTCACCATCGGGAATCCCGACGGATGCGGCTGGAATCGATCGGCCGCACGGCCGCCCCATCCGCTCGGCGACACGCGGTCGGCCACCGCGGACTGCCACTGTGCGATCTGATCCGAATGCGAAAACAGCTGATAGGGCCGCGGCGCTCCCGACAGGTACGACGCGCGCGTCAGCGGCTGCACCAGCGGACCGACGTTGCAGACGACGGCGGCCTTCTGATCGGTCCACAAATTACGAATCCCGGCGAGGCTCGGGTGGAGCCCGAATTCACCGGCTGACGGTGCTGCGATCCGCAGAAGGTTGCCCGACGGAATCGCCAGCCCCGCGGCGTTCCGCGCGTTGGCGTACGCCTGGTACTCGCTCGAGGCGAGCGGCACGACCGTGTTGTTGCCGTCGTTGCCGCCGGCCAGGAACACGCAGACCAGCGCCCGGTAGTTGGTCCCCTGGGCAAATGCATTGATCAACGCAAATCGATCGATGCCGGCCGCGAATGCGGCCGCGCCAAGCGCGTAGCCGCCGCACGCCTTGCACGTTTGCACAATGAATTCGCGTCGTGTGACATGCACGATGACTTACCTCTGCACCTGGTACTGAGACGAGGTGAGCACGAGATACACCGCGGTGCGGACGCGCCGGAGCGGGTCGCTTGCCGGCACGGCGTTGACGGCGCCGGTGATGCTGTCGCGCATGGGCGCCGACATCGAGCCATGCAGCAGCCGGGTGTCAAGCTCATGGACCAGATCGGCCGGCGCGTCGGCAAGCGGCTGCAGCGGCGACAGATCGATCGACGTGCCGGGGCCGTTCGCGCCGGCGGGAATCCGCGAATAGACCATGGTGTTGACGAAGTTCAATCGCGCGAGCGCGGTAGACGTCGACAACAGGCCGAACTCGGGACCGCGCAGGCCGTTGCCGCCGGGGAGCCCGCCGAACGGCGAGAAGTAGCTGAATACGGAAGGCGGCCGGAAGAGGTCCATGCCCATGGCCGCGCTCTGCGGATAGAGAACCCCGTCGCTCTCGGCCAATCCATCCGCGGAGCGGGCGTTGAACGCACGCAGCACGCTGGTGATGAATTGCACTGGATGCCGCAGCCGCCCGAACGCCGGGTCGGAGGTTCGGTTTCGTGCCTCCGGATCGAGCAGGATCCGCCGCACCACGCTGCGCAGGTTCCGGCGCCGCCAGATCGGTCCATCGAATTCGTCCGCGACACGGCGGACGTAGTCCGGCGAGGGGTTGCTCGTCACCAGGTGCTGGATGAGCTGCTTCGCAATGAACGGCGCGACGTTGGGATGGCTGGCGATGTTGTCGATCGCGGCGTTCAGATCGCGGGTGGTGTCCTGTCCGGCCGGCAGGATGACGCCACTCAACAGCACCTTCTGATCGGTGTCGTGCTGCGGCTCGTTGGCCACCATCGGATCGACGTAGTTCGGCACGCCGGTCCGCGGCGCCTGGTCGAACCGCAGGCCGGTGAACACACGCGAGAAGTTGTCGACGGTCGTCTGGTCGTAGGAGGGCACCGGCAGGCCGTCGCGATCGAGCTGGGGTGTGCCATCGGGATTGAGGAGCACGGTGCCAATCGAGAACAGCTGCAGCACCTCGCGCGCGTAGTTCTCGTTCGGGCGCGTCCGGCTGTTCCCGTTGATGTCGAGGTAGTTCCCCATCGCCGGGTTGACCGTGATCTCGTAGAGCAGATCGCGGTAGTCGCCGAACGCGTTGCGATAGAGGGTCTGGAGATACGGGGTCATCCAGCCTGGCAGGGTGATGTCGAGGCCGGAGACCACGATGATCTGATGCAGGGCGAAGGCGACGCGCTGCCGCAGCTGGTCCTCGCCATACAGCGCGTTCCTGAAAAAACGCGTCTGCAGCGGGTGCATCGTGTAGTTGTCGCGCTGGCACGCCGATCCGTTCGGGCACGTCGCCTGGTCGCGCGTGGTGGGGTAGAGCTCCATCGCCGGGTAGCCGGTCATCGGCGCCTCGAACTGCTCGTCGAGGAATTCGCCGATGCCGACGTCGCGGACGTGCGCGATCAGTTCCGGCGTGGGTCCCCATGTGGACTGCTCGAGAAAGCGGACGACGTCGGCGGTGTCGATCCTGAACTGCGCGCGCAGTGATCCCGACGCGCCGAAGCCGGCGACGATGAGAGCCGCGGCGATTGCGAGCCGTCGCAGCAGCGCGAGCGGCGGGACGGACGAAGGCATGATCCCCGCGCCTGGGAGGGAATTTCGGGGGCTACCATACGTGGTACGTCTTCATTCGTCAACCGGCGGTTGACGCTCCGTGCAGATCTGCGACGACGCGGGGGACAATAGAACACTGCTCGATGACGCCGGGGTGGCGAAACTGGCAGACGCACAGGACTTAAAATCCTGGGACTCGAAAGAGTCGTGTGGGTTCGATTCCCACCCCCGGCACCAATTCCTTGATGAATTCGAGCGCGCGGGACTGTGACGCAGGACGAGAAGACGGCGCGGCGGCGCGGAGTTAACTGAAGTTCGACTTATCGCGACGGGCACGTTCCGCTCTCGACCGCGCGCCCGCATGGAGCATCACGGCGCGTCTTATACTTCCCGCCGTGCGCGTCACCGCCGCCGCGATCATCGCGCTGAGCGTCGCGATCTGCGCCCAGGGCCCAGACTCGGCGACGGGTGCCATCACCTACACCGACGTCCAGCCGCTGTGGAGCACTCTGCGGCCCAACCTTCCGGCGGCCGTTCGCCAGGCGACCCCTGGAACCGTTGCCGAGACATGGCGCCTGTGGGTGCGCCAGCACGATGCGGCGATTCGCGCCCGCGTGGCCCGCGGCGACGAAGATTCACTCGTCAATCTGTGGCTGTTTGGCACGAGCTTTACGGCACAACCGCCAGCGCGGCCGCGAGACGTCGAGCGCTACGGCGCAGGCGCAACGCTCGCGCAGATTGCCGATCGCCGCTTCGACGATCTGGTTGCGGCCATGCGGTCACCGGGCGCGAACGATCGTGTGCGCTGGGCGGCGTCGATGCTCGGCAGGCGCGGCATCGATCTGGCGTCGGCCCCCGGCCGCCGTGCCGCGCGTGATTTTGTCAACGACGTTGGCAAGCGAATGTTGTCCGAAAACGCTGATTTCTCGCGTGTGCTCGAGTCGCCGAACGCGGCTGCCGAGCCGGTCGCGTGGATGGCGCGCTACGCGAGCCTGTACCACGATCGTGGACTGTCGTCCGATACGTCGATTCTTTCCAGCTACGCCGTGGATCACGCATTGGCGGCGCTTCGCCCATCAGGTCTGCTTGCCGGCGGCATTCGGCGGGTCGCGATCGTCGGCCCTGGCCTTGATGTCATCAACAAGGCCGATGGCCACGATTTCTATCCCGAGCAGTCGATACAGCCGTTCGCCGTTGCCGATTCGCTGCTCCGGAACGGCCTCGCCCGCGCCGGCGAGCTGTCGATTACGACGTTTGACGTCAGCGCTCGAGTGAATCAGCACCTGATGGCCGCGCGCGATCGCGCGCGCGAGGGAACCGGCTACCTGATGCACCTGCCGCTCGGCGAGGGTGAGCGATGGAGCGGCGGCCTGGAGGAGTACTGGAAACGCGCGGGCGATCGCGTCGGCGAGACGGCCGCTGCCGCCGCTGCCCCGCGGACCGCCGGCTCCGTGAAGGTTCGCGCGGTTCGCGTTCGACCGGATGTCGTGCTGTCCGTCGTGCCGCTCGATCTCAACATTGTCCTCGAGCGGCTCGAGCCGCTCGTGGACGAGCAGCGGTTCGATCTGGTGATCGCGACCAACGTGTTCGTCTACTACGATTCTTTCGAGCAGGCGCTCGCGCTGGTGAACATCGGCCGCATGCTGCGGCCGGGCGCCGTGCTCCTGTCGAATCAGGCGGTCCTACCGGTGCCGCCGCTCGGCCCCGCCGCCGGCCACGCTGCCGTGACGTTCAGCGACCGGCAATTTGACTACGTGTTCTGGTACCGGAGGCAGTGACTTGCCTGCAGAATCGTGCTACAAGCGCCATCTGCGGCGAGATCGTGCGGGGAGTGCGAAGGCCGCTCGGCCCCGATCGGCAGAAGAGGAGAACTCCGTCATGCGTGCAGCTTTTCGTTTCGGAATTGTCCTGGTGGCGTTTTGCCTGCTCCCGTCGACCGTGCTGGCCCAGGGATCAATTGCGGGCGTGGTGCGTGACTCCTCCGGCGCCGTGCTGCCGGGCGTCACGGTGGAAGCGTCCAGCCCCGCGCTGATCGAAAAAGTCCGAACCACGTCGACGGACAGCAGCGGCCTGTACCGTATCGAGGATCTGCGACCCGGCACTTACGTCGTCACGTTCACGCTGGCCGGGTTCAGCACGGTGCGGCGGGAGGACATCGTGATCACCGGCTCGTTTGCGGCATCGGTGAACGCCGACCTGAAGGTCGGTGCGCTCGCCGAGACGGTCACCGTCACGGGCGAGACGCCGATCGTGGACGTGACCAATGCCAGGCAGCAGAGCATCCTCGACAACGAAACGATCGCCGCCATTCCGACCGCCCGCTTGTACCACAGCCTCGTGGCGCTCGTGCCGGGTGTCACGCTCTCCGGCAACCAGGATGTTGGCGGTCTCGCCGGACCGCTGACCGTCACCTTTGCGATGCGCGGCGGCCCGGGCAACGAAGGGCGCCTGACGGTTGACGGTCTCTCGCTCGGCGCGTCCCTCAACGGCACCGGCGTGTCGTATACCGTCGCCGACGTGGGCAATGCTCAGGAGGTTGTGTTTTCCACGTCGGGCGGCCTCGGTGAAGCCGAAAACGCCGGCCCGGCGATGAACCTCGTGCCGCGGCAGGGCGGCAACCGGTTCTCGGGAACGTTCTTCGCCAATGGCGCCAACGACTCGTTCCAGAGCAACAACTTCGACGATCGGATCCGCGAGGCGGGCCTGCGCGCGCCGAACAAGCTCGCGAAGATCTGGGACGCGAGCGCGGCCATCGGCGGACCGCTCCGCCGCGATCGCCTCTGGTTCTTCTCGGCCACCCGCTACCAGGGCAACCATCGCGTTGTCGGCGGCATGTTCCGCAACCGCAACGCGGGCAACGTCAACGCGTGGACATATGCGCCCGACGACAGCCATCAGGCGGTGGCGGACAGCAGCTGGAAGAACGTCAGCGTGCGTTTTACGTGGCAGGCCACGGCGCGCAACAAATTCAATTTCTACTGGGACGAGCAGCGGAACTGCACGCAGTGCACCGACGGCGGGACCGCGACGACGGCGCCGGAGGCGCGCGGCAACAACCAGTCGCCGCCGCGCGTGCAGCAGGTGACGTGGACCTCGCCGGCGACTCAGCGCCTGCTCTTCGAGGCGGGATTCGGCACGAACCTGATTCTCGGCTACGGCCCGAAACCGAACCTGGAGAACAGCGCTGGGATGATTCCGGTGCAGGAGCAATGCTCCGCCGGCTGCGCCAACAACGGCGGCATCGCGAACCTGAACTACCGCGCGAACAGCTGGTACGTCGCCGACAGCACGGTGATGAACTGGCGCGCCGCAGGCGCATTCGTCACGGGTCAGCACAACGCCAGAATCGGCTACCTGGCGCAGTTCATCGATAACAAGTTTCCGAATCCGCGACAGAACGACTCGTGGCTCAGCTATCGGGTGAACAACGGGATTCCGAACCGCTTGACGATGACCGCCGGCCCCGGCCGCGTGCACACCAACGTCTACACCGCCGCATTCTACGCCCAGGATCAGTGGACGATCGACCGGCTCACGGTGTCGGGCGGAATCCGCTACGACCACGTGTGGAGCCGCTTCCCGCGGCAGCAGCTCGGCCCGAACCCGTTCGTCCCGGTCGCGATCGTGTATGAGCCGTCCGACGGTGTGTCGTACGACGACATCACGCCGCGCGTGGGCGCCGCGTATGACGTGTTCGGCAACGGCAAGACGGCGATCAAAGTGAACGCCGGCAAGTACCTTGCTGCTGCGGACGGCAGCTCCATCACCGGCGGCCTGCTCAACCCGCTCTCGCGTGTCTCGACGACGGCGAACCGGACGTGGACCGACGCGAACACAAATTGGCGGCCGGATTGCGACCTGCTGAATCCGCAGACGCAGGATCTGCGGGCGTTGGGCGGCGACTTCTGCGGCCAGAGCAGCAACCTGAACTTCGGGCGGCCGGTCTTCAGCACGACGTACGATCCCGACACGTTGACTGGCTGGGGCAAGCGCGCGTACGACTGGAACTTCGGCATCCAGGTGCAGCAGGAGCTGCTGCCCCGCGTCTCAGTGAACGTCGGCTACTTCCGCCGCATCTTCGGCAACTTCTTCGCGGTCGACAATCGGGCGACCCTGGCGTCCGACTACAACACGTTCAGCATCGTGGCGCCTGCCGACCCGAGGTTGCCGGATGGCGGCGGCCAGACGATCTCGGGACTCTACGATGTGGTGCCGACGCTGTCCGGCGTCACGGACAACTACCAGACGTTTGCCGACGTGTACGGCCGCCGCCGCCGCCATTGGAACGGTGTGGAGGTCAACTTCACGGCCCGGATCCGCGGCGGCCTGACGTTCCAGGGTGGCACCAGCACCGGCCGGCGCATGGACGACACGTGCGAAATCCGCGCCGCGCTGCCGGAAACCGCGCTGCAGGATCCGTATTGCCATACCGAGCCCCCGTTCCTCACCGACTTCAAAGGTCTGGGGTCGTACACGATTCCGCGCATCGACGTGCAGGTCAGCGGCACATTCCAAAGCCTCCCGGGTGAAGCGCTTGAGGCCAATTACAATGTCCCGTCCGCGACGGTGAGTCTGTCGCTCGGCCGCCCGTTGTCGGGCAACGTGCAGTTCGCGAACATCAATCTGGTGGAGCCGGGAGACGTGATTGGCGACCGGATCAACCAGCTCGACTTCCGCGTCGGCAAGGTGTTCCGGTTCGGCGGGAAGCGCGCGCAGATCGCGCTCGATCTGTATAACGCGCTGAACCGCAATCCTGTGGAGTCGTACAACCAGGCGTTCATTGCGGGCGGCGCGTGGCTGGTGCCGCAGGGCATCCTGACGGCGCGGTTCGCGAAGGTCACCGCCCAGTTCGATTTCTGATCCGAAGGAGCTGTGCCATGAATCACCGGTTCCTGAGCGTTCCGACGATCGCGATCGCTGGTGTTGTCGCGGCGCTGGCCACGGCGCCGCTGACTGCGCAATCCGGGAGCAGCTACAAGACGCCGCGCACGCCCTGGGGAGATCCTGACCTGCAGGGGACGTATTCCAACCGTACGATCACGCCGTTCGAACGCGCCGCCAACGTCAAGGGCCGCGAGTTCTTCACTCGTGAGGAAGCGGCTGCGCTCGAGCGGAGCGCGCAGCAGCAGAATGGCGACGAAGGACGCAACAAAGGCACGCGCGGGGATGTCGAGCGTGCCTACAACGACTTTTGGTGGGATCGCGGGACGACCGTGACATCGCTGCGCACCTCGCTGGTCGTCGATCCGCCGGACGGTCGCGTCCCGCCGCAGACCCAGGAGGCGAAGCTGCGCGCGGCGGAAGAAGGGAAGCGGCCGGCGTATCGCGGCGGCGGGGCAGCCGGCGGGCGCGGCACGGACAGCTGGCTCGATCGCAGCACGTTCGAGCGGTGCATCACCCGCGGAATGCCGGGCGCGATGAGTCCGTCGGCCTACAACAATAACTACCGGATTACGCAGAGCCCCGGTTACGTCGCCATCGAGATCGAGATGCTTGGTGGGACGCGTGTGATTCCGACAGATGGGCGCAAGCACGTGAGCACGTCCATCCGCAACTGGATGGGCGATTCGGTCGGACGCTGGGACGGAGACACCCTGGTGGTCGATACCACGAACTTCACCGACAAGGTGCTCTACCGCGGTGCTGCAGAGAACCTGCATCTGGTCGAGCGCTTCACGCGCGTGGCGCCGGATCGCATCGATTACCGCGTCACCATCGAGGATCCAACGACGTTCACCAGGCCATGGACACTGGCCATCCCGTTCGTGGTAACCGGGGAAGGTATATTCGAGTATGCCTGTCACGAGGGGAACTACGGGATGGAAGGCATCCTGAGCGGCGCGCGCGAGGAAGAGCGGGCAGCGTTGAAGGGCAAACAGTGATGCGCGCCGGATATCCTGCCGTCGCCATCGCGCTGTACCTGGGAATCGCTGCGCCAGCGTTTGCGCATCACGCGTTCTCCGCTGAATTCGACGCTAGCAAGCCGATTCAGTTGCGCGGGACCGTCGCCAAAGTCGAGTGGATCAATCCGCATACCTGGATTCACATCGACGTGAAAGCACCAGACGGCACCATCACCCGCTGGATGATCGAGGGGGGCACTCCAAACACGTTGCTGCGGAGAGGACTGACGCGGGCCTCGCTACCCGAAGGCACCGAGATCCTCGTTGACGGGTATCGTGCGAAGAACGGCACGAACAGAGCCAACGGCCGCGATCTCACCTTCGCGGACGGCCGCCGTTTGTTCATGGGCTCGTCCGGGATCGGCGCGCCACGAGACGGCCGCGATCCGACAGAGAAGTAGGCGGCTTGCGGCTGCGTCGGTCCGTGTTGTCGTCGAGCACGTCCAGATGCCGACTCCAGACTGATCGACCATCTCAGTTCTCCGTAGGCCATTCGGCACGGTCGATGACGAGCACTTCAACAGAACCTCTCGCCGGTTCGAGTTTCAGGCCCAGCTGTTCCCGTAGCGAGGTGACCAGTCCGGCACGCCCCGCAAACTTCGGATCGAGGGCTAGCTTCTCTGCTGAGACACTGGGGAGTTCTGGGAAGTACAGCAGGTCGATGTCGAACGTGCCTGAGAGACCAGTGCGGTCGACAACCTCTCTCCCGTCTCCTTCGACTCCGAGAAAGCCCGCCAGCACGGCCATCGTCACGGCATTGCCTTGCAACGAGCCGGGCTCGGCGCTGGAGGTGAGACTGAAATTGCACTCCTGCCCTCGTCCCGGTCGTGGAACTGGTGGAGTGCCAGCTACGATCGCGGCCCCCACTTTCGCGCAATCCACGGTAACGGGAACCAGTTTCGGTCCCAGGCGACCGTCGGCGCGATCCAGCACGAGGTTGTAGATCGGCCGCTCGCGCGTTTCCCAGTGCACGACGAGCTTGAAGCGATCCTCGAGCACAGCGCGGATCATGGCCAGGAGCCGCGAGGGGAACCCATCGGCGTCCGGACGGGGCAATCCTCCCGGTGCGACGGCGACAACGTCGAAGCGCGCCTCGTCGAACCAGTCGGGGCCTCCGACAATCTCACCCGAATCCCATCTGGACCGCTGATAGGCAGCGGTGACCATCGCCTGGAGCGTGACGTTCGTCCACGTCACGCGGCCGCTTGGCGAGATCTGGACGCCGCCATTCTGTGTTCCTGGCGGCGTCGGCTTCACCGATACGACCTCGAAAGACAGTGATTGTGCGTGCGTGAGGAACGATGCCGAGAGCGCCAGTCCGACGATCAGGAGGGCGATTTGTCGCATAGAGGCCTCACGTTTGGAGTCAGGCTTTCCTTTGGAACTCCAGGCCCTTCGGCGGAACGGGCCGGCTCTTCTGGTCCGCCACGTCCTGTTGTGCGGTCAGCAGAGTCAAACCTTCGACGCCGGAGGTTTGCAGCGCGTCGATGACCTCAACGAGCCGTGCATAAGGGACGCGAGCGTCGGCCTTGATATAGAGCGTCTTCTCACGCCGGGTGGCTAATGCGTTCCGCACGCGATCCGCCAGAGCAGGCGCCGGAAGTCGGTCGCCACCCAGGTATACGGTGCCGTCGGCGGTCAGCGCGACGACCAGAGCGTCTTGAGTATCGGCAGCCGGCACCGCCACAGCATTGCGTGTCACGGGCATCTGCACACTGACGCCACGCTGCAACGGGACCGACTGTTGCGCAAGGGCCGCGGCCGGAAGGACAGCTATCACCGATAGCAGAGATGCTTTCAACGTGCGACTCATGACGTGACTCCTTTCGATGGGCTGTCGTCCAGCCTGGCGGCTATTGTTCTAATGAACTAGTACAATATTGCACTGTCGGCGTCAAGCAGGCACCGGGGCGATTCGCGCCAGCGTCTTCAGCGCGGACGTTGCCTTTGCCTTGCGCACGGCCTTCCAGTCGCCGCCGGCGCGCTGGTGCTGGAGGTCGGTCAGGTAGGCGTACTCGGGCGTCAGCAGTCGCTGCTGCTCGGCCTTGGTTGTCGTCCACGCTCGAGCGAACTCCTCGAACGTGGGCGCTTCTCCGTTTCATGTAATTCATCTCTTCAAGGAGCCGGGCTTGCTCGCTCTTCGTCAGCTGCGACAGGAGGTTCGACATGGAAACGGGTTCGAATGGTCCAACCCGGACTTAAGATTCTGACCCATATGTGGGCCACGGATGCACGCTGGTTCGACGTGCTTGGGTTGAGAAATGTCTGACGCGATTCGAGTCGTTCACGCCGGACTGCTGGACGATGTCAGTCAGGACCTGATCGCGGCACTCAATGCCGAGTTGTCCGCGATGTACCCGGAGCCGGGAGCGAACCACTTCAAGCTCGATCCGGAAGAAACCGCCAAAGGCCGCGGGGCATTTCTGGTGGTGTATCGAGGCGACGTCCCTGTCGGCTGCGGCGCCGTGCGGTTGCTCGATGCGGAGACGGGAGAACTGAAGCGGATGTACGTATCGCCGGCGGAGCGCGGAAGAGGACTCGGCCGCCTGCTGGTCGCCGAACTGGAAGCGGAAGCCAAAGCGCTCGGCGTTCAGCGCCTCGTTCTCGAGACGGGAACGCGTCAGCACGCGGCTCTCGCCCTGTATCACGCGGCCGGGTTTCGGCCGATTCCGTTGTACGGCGAATACCTGCTGTCTCCCGGCACAAGCGTCTGCCTGGGGAAGGAGCTGTCGAGTGATTCCTCGCCCGGGCTCCAGTGATGGGCTTTCTGATGACGGGTGAGCGCTTCGCTGAGTTCTCTCAGCCTCTCCACCGCGCGTGTGAGGCGGTCGAGGACGGGCATCAGGTCGTCGCGATTCCTTGCCCGGAGCAACTCGGTCGCGAAGGCGATTGTCTGGATGGGTGTATTCGCGTAGTCGCTCAGGCGCAGGAACGTCCGCGCCAGTCGGTCGCTGGCCGCCGCCTCGGCCTGCACGCGCAGCATTTCCCGCTCGATGGCCAGACCGCGCACGCGATAGGCAAGGAGTACTCCGGCGAACAGGGCGTAAATCAGGATGAGCCACGGTTCACCGACGGGGAATCCGCGCTGAATCTCAGGATCGAGGAAGTAGAACTTCCCGAGGGCGATTGCGGTAAAGCCGGCGATCGACACCAGCCCGACGGCCAGTTGGGGCGCCAGCATCGCCACGGTCAGCGCGCCGAGCTTGTTCGCCTGGAAGGGAGTCCACGCACTGCCAGTGGCTGCCCAGTAGCCGCTGGTGATCCACAGTCCGACGAGGAGCACGGCCGTGTTGACCATGAATACCGCGGAGCCAAGCCGGACCGTCGCCGATTGCCGCCGGATCAGCAGAATCAGAATGAGAGCGATCCCGACCAGTACGGAGATCACGTACGGATAAGCCGGCATGGCGGGCAGACCCCGGGCGAGGAGGAAGTCCGCAGTCATCCCCGTCGCGTTGAGCACGGCAGCGGCGAATGCGGCCCGCCACGCATGCCTCGCCGCCAGATCCAGCGATCGGGTCACCGCCGTACTCCCTCGACCATCAACCGGAGTTGATCGAGATCGACAGGTTTGCTGAGGATCTCGGCATCGCCGATTCGCGCCGCTTCGATGACGAGCGGGTGTGTGCTCGCGTGGCCCGTCAGAAAGACGATGCGCTCGGCATATCCCACGCGGCGGAGCCACTGGTAGACGTCGATGCCTGAGGGCTGGCCGGGCCCCAGGTTGATATCGACAATCGCCGCGCTGCACCCAAGCACGTCGTTCCCGAGGGCCACGACCTCCTGGTAGCTGCCGACCCCGATGCACCGGCGCCCGACAACGGCCGTGATGAGTTCGACGAAGGTCTCGCGCAGATCGTCGCTGTCCTCCACGAAGAGCACAAATCCCTGATCGTGCATCGCGCGTCCTGTCCTGGAGTTCGGCAAGCCAGCGGCCAATCAACAGGCAGGTTTCACGTGGCGAAAGGCGCGGCATTTTTGCCCAGCTCACCACAGGTCGTGAGCGACGAAGGGTCCCGGGCATATACTGGCGCCTGCTGGGGCGGTCCGTGCGTGGGATGTCCTGGGTCAGTCAGCTGTGGCGCTCATTGCCGGCACGTCGCTAGGTCGTTACGAGATTCAATCGCCGCTAGGCGCCGGCGGCATGGGCGAGGTGTACCTCGCGCGTGACCCGCTGCTCGGCCGCACGGTTGCCATCAAGCTGCTCCCCACGGCATTCGCCGGTGATCCCGATCGCCTCCGGCGGTTCCAGCAGGAGGCGCAGACGAGCGCCGCCCTGAATCATCCGCGGATTCTCGCGATTCACGACGTCGGCCAGGCCGGCGAGCAGCCGTTCCTCGTGATGGAGTACGTGCGCGGCGAGACGTTGTCTGCGTTCCTCAAACGCGGCCGCCCGCCACTCGCGCGTGCGCTCGAGATCGGCATCGAGATCGCCAACGCGCTGGGCGCCGCGCATGGCGCACGGATCGTTCATCGCGACCTCAAGCCGGCGAACATCATGGTGACCGGTGACGGCCACATCAAGGTGCTCGACTTCGGTCTTGCCAAATTCCTCTGGACCGATACCGCGGCGCCGACGCTTCCCGGACACGCCCGCACAGAGACCAGCACCGGCCACGTGCTTGGAACGCCCGGATACATGTCGCCGGAACAGTTGTTCGGCGATCGGGTCGATGAACGCACCGATATCTACACCCTCGGCGTGATCCTGTTCGAACTGGTGACCGGCCAGCGGCCGTACCGCGACATCTTCGATCTGCTGCGGGGCGACGATCCGACGACGCCCATACGGACGGCGCACGAAGTGGACAGTTCCATCGCACCGGAGATCTCCGCGGCCATCGCACGTGCCATGGCGCGGAAGCCGGCCGATCGCTTTGCGACGGCCGGCGAACTGGAGACGGAGCTCCGGCGCCTGCTGCTGGAAGAATCGGTTGCGTCGCACAGCGCCTCCCGTTCGCGCACGGTCCAATCCCCGGTTGTTGGCCGGCAGCGTTTACTCCGCTACGCGCCATGGGCGCTTGCCGCGGCCGTTCTCATAGGCATCGCGGCCCTCCCGCTGCTCAACGGTCCCGGTGTCACCAGGGGCGTCACAGCTCCAGCCGCCGCCCCCGCCCCCGCCCCCGTCGAGCGGCCTGTCATCGCGGTACTGCCGCTGGAGAATCTGAGCGGCGATCCGTCGAAGACCTACATCGGGGTGGGAATCGCCGACACCTTGACCACGTCGCTGGCGCGGCTCTCGTCGATCTCCGTCGTTCCGCGTTCGAGCATGCTGGACGCGGGCGTAGCAACGCGCCCCGTCGTGGAGATTGCCAGCAACCTCGGAGTGACGATGCTGGTTCGCGGCAGCATTCAACAGCTCGGCGACTCGCTGCGCGTCGATGCGATGCTGACGAGTCTGGGCGGGGCGCTGGTGTGGAGCGGTTATGAACAGGGCCGCCATGACGAGCTGTTTTTGATGCAAAACCGGCTCGCCGAATCGCTGCTCGCCGCATTGCGCGTCAGGATCACTGAGGCGGAACGTCAAAATCTCGCACGCGTACCGACCGAGGACGTGCAAGCGCGGGATGCGTACTGGCATGGCCTCGAGCTACTGGACCGGCCCGACCAGGCAGGCGTCGAGGCGGCGATCGTCCAGTTCAGGCAGGCGACCGGACGGGATCGGGATTTCGCACTCGCATATGCTGCACTCGGCGAGGCATATCGACGGCGCTCAGTCCTGACAAACGACGAGGCGCTGATGGAGGAAGCGATCGCCAATGTCACGAAGGCATTGAACCTCGACCCCGCGCAGCCGGAGGTGCGGCTGTCGCTGGCGGCAGTGTATCGATCGACCGGGCGGCCGGTCGCAGCGGAGGACCAGGTGAGGCGGG
>DASTBV010000110.1:0-3549 GCA_035711805.1 Vicinamibacterales bacterium | reverse complement strand
ACGTCGGCGTAGTCGCGGCCGAAGCTGAACGTGCCGTCCGCGAGTGATCGTTCCCTCCCCTGCTGCCAAACAACGAACAGCGTCGATCCCGGCTTGAACTCCCAGCGCATGACGTTCGTCGTCCGGAACGACAGGAACCGGAAATCCGGGTCGCCTTCGTACGCAAATGGCGCGTAGCGGTTCTCGTATCGCAGCGCGCGGCCGTTGACCATCTCGCGGAAGTTCTCGTAGTCGCCAGCGGACACGAACGGCTGCGCATAGACCTGCAGCGACAGGTTCGGCGTCAGCGTGTAGTTGACGCGCGTCGTCATCGACGTGGTCGTCTGATAGAGACGGCCGAAGACGTAGCGCGTCCGACTGTCGCGCTCCACCTCGCCGATCCATTGCGCGTCCTCGATGTTCCGGTTCAGCCAGATTCCGAACTCGGTGGACAACGCGGCGCTCGGCTTGACCGTGACGCTCGGACCCGCGCCCCAGCTCTCGCCATGGCCGTCCGACCCGTAGTTCCACTCGAAGCCGAAGCGCACCGGCTTGCGACCGTCAGTGTTGAAATACTGCCAGGCGTTGTAACTGTTGTTTCCGTAACCGCCCGGCCCGCCACGCGTGCGCCGGTCGTCGAAGCTGCGCGGGTTGGCGGTGGCGCCGAATCCCGTGTTCCAGTTGTTGACGAACGACCAGTGGGAGTTGACGTTCCAGCCGAGGCTGAGGCGATCGCCGTCGAAGTTGTGGGACGTCCATTGATTGAAGTTCACGTTGCGGGTGCGCACGAAGCGGCCCGGTTTCTCCCACCGCATCTGCAGCCAGGCTGCCGAGCTGATGACGTCGGCGCGCTGCAGAAACCCGAGATCGTTCACGTCGAACCCGGGGGACTTGTAGAGCGCGGTGAAGTTGAACCGCGTGCGCTCGCCGCTGATCTTGCCGAAGTTGACGGCGCCGGCGTGGCCGTTGAGCTCGTCCGCCGTCGCCTCGAACTCCACGTGCTCCGCGTCCGGGCGATGGAAGGAGTGGACGTTGCTGCGCTGCAACCCCGCAATCGCCGCCGGATTTCCGCGCACGGTGCTGCCGGCCCAGTAGCCGTTGAGGCTGAAGCGGCGGCCGATTCGCCAGTCGTAGTCCAGGCCGCCGGTCAGGGCCTTGTCCGGAAGGAAAGACACCGGCTCGCTCAATCGCCGGTGTGTGGTCGTCAGCATGAAACCAAGCGAGGACTGATCGCCGAACTCACGGCGTGCTCGCGACACCGAGTAGAACGACGCGGGCTCGACGGCCTCGTTGCGGCGCGTGCCGCCGAATGCGACGTTCGCGAACTCCTGCTGCGTCGCTGCGAACAGCCCGCCAACCGAGAATGCGCCGACCCGGCCGGTGAGTTTACCCGCGCCGATGATCGTGGTCTGCAGCGGCTGCACCGCGTATTCGTCATCGCCGAGGGTGGGTGCACCGCGCGGTTGGCGGCCGATGCGCCGTGAATAAAACAGGATGCAGTTGTCGTGGCAATCCCACCGGTACGTGCCGGAACCCTCGATGAAGAATGGCCGGCGCTCCTGAAAGAAGGTCTCAAACGCGCTCAGGTTGACCACGGCGGGATCCGCCTCCACCTGACCGAAGTCCGGGTTCACCGTCGCGGTCAACGAGAGAGCCGGCGTAATCGCATATTTCAGGTCGACTCCGGCGGAAACGTTCGGATTGAACGTGTTGTGCAAGGGATTGCCGCGCTGTTCCGGCTCCGTCACGGCGGTCGCCACGGTGTACGGCATCAGCTCGAGTCGCTTTGAGGAACCAGACGGCGAGACGCCCTCGAGCTGACCAAGCTGCGAGATCACACCGTTGACACTGCGGGCGATCAACGGCCATCCCGAGGTCTCGTTGAGGCGCGGGATATGGCGGACGACACCAAATCCGATCGTGTTCTTGGCGCCGTCACTGAACCGCAGCTGCGAGTACGGAATATGAAACTCGGCGCTCCAGCCGGTCGGGGTGCGCCGCACCTCGACATCCCAGACGGCGTCCCAGCTGGCATCGTCGTTGTCGTCGTTGAACCAGTAGACGTCGCGCTTGACGCCGGCGGCGTTGACGGCAAATTGATAACCCGTCCGGCGGTCGTGGTACGAGTCGATGAAGAGGTGGATCCAGTCGGAGGGCGAGTCTTCGTCGCGCCTGGTCAGATAGCCGACGATCTTTCCAGGATCCGGATCGGCCGCATGGACGATCACGTGCAGCGCCGTCGCGTCGGTCACGACCCGGGCTTCGGTCTGATAGGTAGCCGGTAGACCCTCGCTTGGCTCGCGCTGAATGAACGACTGCAGCAACTCAGCCTGCTGCCAATCCGCCTCGGACATCGCGCCCTGAACGACGTGCGCGCGCGCCGTTTTCGGCACTTTCGCGCCGCCGGCGGGTTCAACGGTTTGCGCATACGCCGCACCGCACGGGAACAGCGCGGCGGCCAGGAGAACGTAAGGGATTCTCATCCGAGCACAGGGCCGGCCGCAGCCGGCCCTTACTTATACGCTCAGACGAGCGTGAGCGGTGCACGGTTGCGCTTAGTCCGGTATCAGAGGCTCCAACCGATCGATGACGAGCACATCCACCGGACCGGTGATCGCATCGAGCCGAAGACCGAGCTGCTCCTGGAGCGCGGTGAACACAGAGGGGCGATCCGGATCGGGATTGGGCTCATTTGGCGGCGACCACTTCAAGTCGAAGTCCCACCCACCGGTCAGACCGGTACGGTCGACAACGGGTCTGCCCGTCCGTGCCGCCAGAAAGCGCACGAATTCGTTCATCGGGAAAGCGCCGGCAGTCAGTTCGTTGCTACCGCCTCGAATACCGCACACTGTGCCTGGCGGTGGGGGCATGTCAACCCCCTTGGCTGCGGCATCGAACCGGCGAGCGCAGAAATCCGACGCCGGCCGTCGAAGCCGGGGACCAAGCCGTCCGTCCGCGCGTGCGACCACGAGTGCGTAGATCGGCAAGTCGCGCGTTTCCCGGTGTACTGACAGCCGGAATCGATCCTCGAGCAGCGATCGCAGCATCAGCGCCTCGGGTGAAATCTGCCCGAACGGCGTCGGAGGAATATCGGCGGCCGCCTTCGCGACAACGTCGAAACGCTCCGTGATAATCCAGTCAGGAGCACCGACGAGCTGGAATACCTGAATCCCGTGGGCGAAGAGAATCAAGGTCTGTAGCGTCTGGTTGCCGACCGAGAAGTTCCCGCCAGGGCGGCGCTGAATAAAACCGCCGGTCTCTGCTGACTTGTTCGGTTTCACCGACGCGACCTCGAACGTCAGACGCGGCGCATCCTGAATCGCGAGCAGCGGACCACCATCCTCGCCCAGCGCTTTCAGCCGCGAACCGTCGATCGTGGCGCCAGCGAACGTGACGACGACGATCGACATGACGGCGACCGCCGCAACCCGGCTGCGGAGCCGCGGGGCATTCCGGGGCCGCTCGTCGTCGAGCAGCGCGCGCAAGCGGTCCTCGAGGTGATTTGGCGAAGCCATCGTGACCGCCAGAGCCGGCGCCACGTCGGACTTCAGCGCATAGGCGATCTCGAGC
>DASTBV010000109.1:0-15974 GCA_035711805.1 Vicinamibacterales bacterium | reverse complement strand
GGCCACCGATCCGATCACCGGCAGGCCGACGAGCATGAACCTGATGTCCGACGCGCGCGCGCCGACGCTGGCGGTGCAGGCTGAAGACGCGGCAAAACAGCATCTCCAGGCCACAGGGCCGCTCTCCGCCTCACAGATCGCACGCATCGTCGAATTCGAGGGACAGGTCTACGCCGCGCAGGTGTCGAGCACGACGGCCGGCAGCCTGGTTGAGCCTGACGGGCCTCCGGCGTTCGGGCCGCGACGGCTTGCCGCCGGTGATGCCGGCGTGCTTGGGAACAACACCACCCGTTATGTCGTCCCGATGGGCGGCAAGTGGACGCGGCTGGAGCGCACGGGCGGCGAGCAGGAGCAGACGCGCAACGCCGCGCGCGAGTCGATCGCCCGCGGGCACGACGTGTTCATGTTCCGGACGTTCTGGATCAGGGACTCGATGCACCTGAACACCGTGGGACTCGGCAACCCGGCCAAGCGAACGTGCGCCACCTGTCATGGGATGCACATGACCGGCATGGACACCGCGAACGGCTGGATGGACATCGGCACCACGAATCTCCCGTGGGCGTCGGAGGTGCCGCTGAATCCGTGGAACGAGGCGAAGCCGCAGATGCCACTGTTTCGCGTCACCTGCAAGCCGGACGTGAAACCGCATCCCTATCTCGGGCGCGTCATCTACACACAGGACCCCGGGCGCGCATTGATTTCCGGGCGCTGCAACGACGTCGGCACGATCGTCATGCAGCAGTTCCGCGGGCTCGCCGCGCGTGCGCCGTATTTCTCGAACGGGTCGGCCGCGACGCTGCGCGAGCTGGTGGACTTCTACGACCGCCGCTACAACATCGGCTATTCCGACCAGGAGAAGCAGGACCTGGTCAACTTCCTGGGGGCGCTCTGATGGTCAGGCGTCGCGCGACTCGTGGGAGTGCGCTGCTGGCCGTGTGGCTCGTGTCGGTCTCCCTCCTCGGCGCTCAGCAGCGCGCCAATTTCGTGACCTGTCCGATCGTTCGGGACACCGCGTCGGTTCCGTGCTGGCTTGCGGAGTACAACGGCGAACTGTACTTCCTGACGCTGCAGACGGACGTTAGTGCGCCCGTGAACCCGCCATCGCTTGGGCATCGCGTGCTCGTCGAAGGCACGGTGTCCACCGAGCCGCGCATCTGTGGCGGCATCGTGCTGAATCCCGTGCACTTGTCGGTGCTCGAGCGCGATGCGTCGTGCAACACGATGCTGCCGGCGGAGGACCGCTACAACCTGACATTCGAACCGCCGCGCCCGCCGGGTCCGAGCAAAGGACGTCTCGCCTTCGACAACGCTGCCCCCGCCGCGGCGCCAGCGCCTGCTGTCACTGGATCCACTCGAGAGTTCGTCGTCTCTTACCCGTTCGACGGCCTCATCGGCTTCACCCACGCCGGCGCGCTGACCGCAATTCTCAACTTCGCCCGTGCCGCGAACGCGCGCGAGATCGAGATCGTGGGTCACCGCGGCGCCGTGCGCCTGTCGAATGGTCAGACCATCGTCGAGGAACCAACCATCGGGAAGAAGCGCGCGGAGCAGATCGCCATGCTACTGCGGGGCGCGAATCTCAAAGGACCGTCGTTCAAGGTCAGCTGGCGTGAGGAAGCCGCCGCAGCCGATGGTGTCGACGACCACCTGTCCCGTCGCGTTATCGTCACCGTCCGCCACTGACGGTGCCATCGGCGACGACAGGGCATTAGCCTTGCAGCCTGCCACGGTATGGCAGAGTCCCCGTCGGCGCAGTCTGTGAGTCAGCGGCTGGAGTTTCTTGCGGCGCTGGAACCCAGTCCCTTTCCCGTCATCAGCCTCTACCTCAGCCTCTCGACCGATCAGAACGGCCGAGAAGACTATCGACAGTTCGTGCGGAAGGTGTTCACCGAGCGCGCCAAGGCATTCCCTGAGCAATCACCCGAGCGCGAGAGTTTCGACATTGACGTCAAGCGCATCCAGGAAAGTCTCGAAACGAAGGAGGCCTTAGCCGGCCAGGGCGTCGCGATATTTGCGTCCAGCGGGGGCGAGCTCTTCGAGATTGTTCCGCTCGACGCCCCAATCCCGGAGCACGCGTTGTTCATCAGCTCGGTCCCTCACCTTTATCCGCTGGCCAGGGTAGTCGAAAACTGCCCGCGTTATGCAGCGGTGATGCTCGACACCAACAAGGCGCGCATCTTTGTCTTTGGTGGCGAAATCGAGCGCGAGGAGAAAATCGTCGGCGAGAAGACCCGCCGCAACTCGAAGGGTGGATGGTCGCAGGCGCGCTATCAGCGGCGGGCTGACAACTTCCATATGCATCACATCAAGGAAGTCGTCGACACCCTCGACCAGATCGTGCGCGAAGAAGAGATCCAGCACGTCGTGGTGGCGGGCGCAGACGTCGCCATGCCCAAGCTGCGCGAGCAGTTGCCGAAAGAGCTCGCCGACAAGATCGTCGAGATCGGTCCCCACGAAGACGGCGAAAGCGCCAGCTTCGTAGAACGGACGATGGCCGCGTTGCGCGAGAAGGACGCGGAGACCGACGTTGACAAAGTGCAGGAGCTCATGGACGCGTGGAAGAGCGGCGGCCTTGGTGTCGCCGGACCCGAGGCGACGTTGTCAGCGTTGCAGCTCGGTCAGGTCGACGAGCTCATCATTACAGGGTCACCGGATACGCTGAAATCAGTGCAGGCGCTGCCTGAGGATGCGGCGCCTGGCGACGTACAGGTCGTCACGTCGAATCCCGTCGGAGCGGGAGACGAACGTCAGGTGAAACTTTCCGACGAATTGATCACGCGCGCACAGCAGACTGCGGCACGCATCAGATTCATCGAAGACGCGTCACTGTTGGCCGATGTCGGTGGCGTCGGCGCATTACTCAGGTTCCGCATATGAGCAGACAGAACACAGTGAATCCGGGGATGTACACGCAACGCGGGCGCCTGACCCAGGACGACGCCGCGCGGGAGTTGCGCAAGCAGAACGTGATCGGATCCCCGCACAGATGGCAACCGGTGAACCGCCAGACGAGAGTACGGCTGGCGCCCGCCGGCGACACTGCTCGCGGCACGGAGAAATCGTCAGGCAACGAACCGACCGGCGCGGATTCGACACGAGTTCGCAAACGCCCGGCTTCGCGTGTGACGAAGAACATGACGGCAGGCAAGGCGGCTCCGTCGAATGCCAGGGGTACCGCGAAGGGTAAAACGGCCAGGACCCGCACATCGAAGAGAACGACCCGCACTGCAAAAGCGCGAATGGCTACGACACGCTCAATGAAGCGGCCGACGACGAAGCCGACGCGAAAACCCGTCGCGGCTGCGAAGAGCCGCGGCCGTCGTGCAGCGCCGCGTCCGACCGCCAAACGCCGAAAACGCTGACCGATCCGGCGCATCAACTGGGGATTATTCGGCGCTGAATGTGTGCACCATCAGGTGCCGATACGGCCGGCCGGGCCGCAGAATCACCTGGTCCTGCCAGGCGGGAACGTTGATGGCGTTCGGGAACTTCTGCGTCTCGAGGCACAGCCCGGCGTACTGAACGTAGGTTGCCCCTTTGCCTTTGTGCGAGCCGTCGAGGAAGTTACCGGTATAGAACTGCACGCCCGGCTGGTCCGCGCTCAGCGTCATCACGCGGCCCGATGCCGGATCCTCGAGCCGCGCCACCGCCCGCAGCCGATTGGGCTCGCCGTTCACCACGAAGTTGTGGTCATAGCCCGTCGGATTGCCGCCAGCCGCCTGTAGATCCTGGCCGATCCGCTTGCCGGCCGTGAAGTCGAATGGGGTCTTCGCAACCGGCAGCACGCGGCCGTCCGGAACCATCGGCGTGCCGGGCGTGTAGCGATCCGCATGGAGCGTCAGCACGTGGTCGAGAACCGTCCCGGAGCCGTGCCCGGCAAGATTCCAGTAGCTGTGGTGCGCCATGTTTACCACTGTGGTCCGATCGGTCGTCGCCTCCATCTCGACCTTCAGCTCGTTGTTGTTCGTGAGCGTATAGACAGTCCTCGCCGTCACCGTGCCCGGATAGCCTTCTTCGCCATCCCTGGAGACATACGTGAGCTCGACCGACGGACCGTCCGCGGTGTCCGCCGTTTTGACGGTCCAGACCACTTTGTCCCAGCCCTTCCGGCCGCCGTGCAGGTGGTGCGGCTTGTCGTTGGGCGCGAGCGTGTAGCGCGAGCCCTCCAGCGCGAATTCGGCATTCCTGATCCGGTTGGCCACGCGTCCGACGATCGCGCCGAAGTACGGGTGCCCGGCGAGATAGCCGTCGAGGTTGTCGAACCCGAGCACGACGTCGGCCAATCGGCCGTTCCGATCGGGCGCGTGGAGTTCGGTGACGATCGCGCCGTAATTGCTGATTTTGGCGATGAGGCCGTTCTTGTTGGTCAGTGTATAGAGTTGCACTGGCGTGTTGCCCTCGCGGCCGAAGGGCCGAGAGGCGATGCCGGCAGTCTGCGTCTCCCTCGCGGGTGCGTCCGCAGCTCCGCGCGAGGTCGAGCAGGCCGCGATCGCGATCGCGGCGGCCGCGGCCAAATAGTGCATACGTCGCAAAAACATCTTCGTGCGCTTCGATCGCTTTCGTGGCCTTCGTGTTTCACGAAACCGCAAGCTGCGCCACCGTGTAGGACCGCGCCGGAAGCCTGAACGTCATCCGGGAACCCGGGGCGGGCCCGTCAAGACGCTGCGGCGCAACGACACGCGGCTGTTCGAAGGTGTTGAATGCCTTCAGATCACGTCCGGTCAACGTTTCGCACGTGATGACGCGGGTCGGCGTCAGGTCACCCCACTCGACCACCACGTCGCGCTCGCCCTCGAGATCGCGGTTCAACATCAGCACGCTCGCCTGACGGTTCTGTCCGTCGTGGGTGGCGACCACGTCCACGAAGGGCACCTGGTCGTTGCGTGCGAAATCGGCCTGCAGCCCGGCTCCGCTGATCGGATACGTCTCCGTCTCGACGCGAACGTCGAGCACGCGGCCACGGGCGTAACGGATGCCCCACGCGTAGGGGTAGTAGATGCTCTGCCGAAGGACACCGGTCTCATTCGTCACCAGGGGCGCGATGACGTTGACGAGCTGAGCGATGCAGCCGACGCGGACGCGATCGGAGTTCCGCAGCAGTGTGTTCACGAAACCGCCGACGAGCAGCGCGTCCTCGAAGTTGTAGACCTCCTCCAGCAGTTTGGGCGCGAAGGCGCCGCGGCCGTTGACGGCATCGCCGCTGCGCGCGCGATACCAGACGTTCCACTCGTCGAACGACAGCCAGAGCCGCTTGCTCGTCTTCCGCAGCGCCTGCACATAGTCGCAGACGGCGCCGATCTCGTGAATCTGCCGGTCCATGTCCAGGTTCATCGCGAGGTAGCGCGCCGCGCTGTTGTTCGTCAGCGGCCGGGTATTGCCGTAGTAGGCGTGCAGCGAGATGCCGTCCACCTGGTCGTAGCACTCTTCCAGCACCTCGCGGTCCCAGATCATGTAGGTGGACATGCCGGTGCCGCTCGATCCGCAGGCGATCAACTGCACCTTTGGATCGATGACGCGCATCTGCTTCGCCACGTCGCGCGCCTTGCGACCGTACTCCCGCGCCTGCATCTGGCCGATCTGCCAGTTCCCGTCCATCTCGTTGCCCAGGCACCAGTAGCGCACGTTGTGCGGCTGCTCGTAACCGTGGGAGCGCCGCAGATCACTCCACTTCGTGCCTTGCGCCAGGTTGCAGTACTCCGTGTAGGCGACCGCCATCTCGGCGGTCCCGGTGCCGAAGTTCATCCCGAGCAGCGGCTCGGTACCCGCGGCACGACACCAGTCGATGAAGTCGTTGGTGCCGAACTGGTTGGTCTCGATCGAATTCCACGCCCGCTCGAGCACGGTCGGGCGCTGCGCTTTCGGGCCGACCCCGTCCAGCCAGTTGTAGCCGGACACGAAGTTGCCACCGGGATAGCGGGTGATCGGAACCGCAAGCTCCTTCACCTCACGGAGGACGTCGGTGCGAAATCCCTTCGCATCTGCAAGACGAGACCCTGGTTCGTAGACGCCCGTGTAGATAGCCCTGCCGAGGTGTTCGAGGAAGGCGCCGAGAACCCGGCGGTCGAAGTCGGGACGCGCCCGCGTCGGCAGCACGGACGCGCGTGCCGGCCCGCGGGCGATCTGGGCGTAGCCGATGACGTCGAGCAACGACCCGGCGGCCAGCAGTGCGCCTGCCCGGCCCAGTGTCGAGAGGAATTGGCGACGATCGATCGAGTTCATAGCTCTCCGTTTTTTGGGTTCAGGAGGTTCAAGGGTTCAAAGGGTGCAGGGGTCCAGTTCAGATGGTTCGGTGGGTTCACGGGTTCCTGAACCTGCTGAACCAAACGTCTTGCACCCTTGCACCCTTTGAACCCTTTGCACCCTTTGAACCCCTTGCACCCCTTGAACCCTTTGCACCCTTTGAACCCCTTGAACCCTTGCACCCCTTGAACCCTTGCACCCCTTGAACCCCTTGAACCCTTTGAACCACCAGGTGCCTATCTACGTCCCCGCAG
The DNA here is from genome assembly GCA_035711805.1 of Vicinamibacterales bacterium. GTDB lineage: Bacteria > Acidobacteriota > Vicinamibacteria > Vicinamibacterales > UBA2999 > Gp6-AA40. The sequence goes on along the minus strand of DASTBV010000109.1, from coordinate 9,477 downwards.
TTCGTTGATCTTCGTGGTGAACTCCTCCACGTTCGACCGGTTCACGACCAGCGTCGGCACGATGATCTGCTCCGTTGCGGGAATAAACGACCGATCGCCGCGCAGCGCCTGGGCCATCCGGACGATCGACTGATACCCGAACTCGAACGGCTGCTGCACGACCGTTCCGTGAATCGCGCCGTCTTTCACGCCGGCCAGCGTCTCGTCGGCCTCGTCGAACGCCACGATCTTGACGCGGCCGACTTTGCCGGCCTCGCGAACGGCATTCAAGATCGCCGGACCGTTATAACTCCACAAACCGACGAGCCCTTTGATATCCGGGTATCGCACGAGCGTGTCGGCGGCATTCGCCTTGGCACGCACATCATCCACATCGTCCGTGCGCACGTCGATCACGCGGATATTCGATCCCGCCAGCGTTTCCTTGATCCCCTGGATGCGCTCCTGGGCGTTCTGCGCATCCAGCTTGCCGACAAACAGCATGATCGAGCCGCCTTCGGGGATCGCTTCGCGAATGAGCTGGCCCGCCTGGCGTCCGGCGGCCACGTTATCGGTGCCGATGTAGCAGGCGCGATCCGACTGCGGTGCGTCGCTGTCCTGCGTGAACACGAGCGCACGCGTCGCCGCGGCATTGAGCATTCGTGTCTGGTTCTGCGGGTCGACCGGTGAAATGGCGATCGCGTCCACTCCCCTGGTGAGCAGATCGTCCACGATCCGCTGCTGTTCGGCAGCCTCGGGCGGCGGCGTCAGCCTGAAATCGACTTCGACGTCGGCCAGCTCCGCATCCGCCTTTTCCACGCCGCGCCGGGCGATGGTCCAGAAATCGGCGGAGTTGTTCGTGACAAAGGCCAGCCTGAGAGTCTTGGCGCCGTTCGACGACGCCTCTTCAGCGGAACGGCAACCGGCCACGGCAAGGCCCAGCGCCAGCAACAGCACACCCGCCTTCATCCAGAACATGTGCAGCTTCATCAGCTCCTCACAACTCGATCGAGCGAGCGCCGAACGCGATCACACCCGATGATGATCCTGAAAACACGTGCGGCCGATGACCGGTCGCGCGCTCGTACTCCTGAGCGACCCTGGCAATCGCCGCCGAAGACCCTTTCCGCCCAACCACCGCGACGGTGCCGCCGCTGCCTCCTCCGGTGATGCGGGCGCCAAAGAGGCCGGCCTCACCACCTTCAGTTCGCACCAGCTCCACCAGACGGTCCGTTCCCGGAGATCCCAGCCCGCACGCCTGGTAACTGGCGTGCGACTCGAACATCAGCGCTCCAAGCTCCACACGTCGCTCGCCCGCCGTCGCGTGCAGCAGCTCGCGGAACCGCTCCGCCCGCCCCCGCTCGTAGACCGGATGGGCCGTCGGCGCCCGGACCTTGTACCGGCGGCCGCGGTCCACCCTGGTCACGGTGTCGGCGGTGCATCCGTACCGCGCGAGAAAATCGTCGCCGGACATCTCCTCGGGGAGCCAGCGACCGAGCTCACGTTCGAACTCGGCGGGTGCGACGTTGGCCAGATAGTCTAGCGGCGCGCCGGCATGTTCGCTCAGAATTCGCAGTCCCATGAACGCGCCGGCCCGCACGGCACTGTAATCCGACCCGCCGACGGCGTGGCGCTCGCCGGAATCGAGCCCCCAGAACTCGATGTCGTCGGGTACCGCGATCGACGGGTGAAGTTCGGCAGGCTGACACAACAGCGCAAGCAGCCGATCGTGCTCGCCGAATACGCACGTCATCTGATCCATCACCCCGCACGGTGCGCCTGTGACGAGGTTTTCGCTCTTCTGGCACCACAGCGCGAGATCCCGCGGCTCGAGCGTGATCCCGAACGCAGTCGCGGCCGCGTACATACTTGCTGTCTCGATCGCGGCGGACGAACTCACCCCCTTGCCTTCCGGCACCTGCGACGAGACGACCACCCTGGCGCCGGCGAGCGGCATCCCGCGCTCACGTGCAAGCACCAGAAATACGCCGGCGACGTAGGACATCCAATGCGGCGCGATGGGCTTCGTGCTCTTCGATCCCTTCGTGCCCTTCGTGTTCCCAAACAGCGCCCTCGCCCGCTCGTAATCCACCGGCACGCCGTCGGGCGCAAGCGTCTCGATCGGAATCGCGCACGGCGGCCGGCCGATGCTGACGACCTCGAGCATCGGGCGTTCGCTCCGTTGGACCGCCGCGAACGTCGCTTCAGCGATCGGCCGTTGCAGGACGAGCGAGCCCGAATAATCCGCAATGCCGCCCATCACGTCGAGCCGCCCCGGCGCCCGGGCGATGGTGACCACGGCACCGCGTTCGAACAGCGAGTCGTCGCGGAGCGCGGCGATGAAACGGTCGAAGTCAGACCTCATCGTCGTCGGTCCGGCTGAAGGCGGACACTAGGCGTGTCCCTCGAGCAATTGGCGAGCACGGAGCTCCTGCTGCAGCAAAGGCTCGATCTGTGCCTGGATCGCCGCATTCGCGTAACCCGCCCACGCCACTTCTGCCTCGACGTTCAATGGCGCGTCGAGCGGCTGGCCATGCGGAGCCGTCACGATCACACCACCCTCTCGGGCAATGAGCGCAGTGCAGATGTCGTACGGATGACACGTGAGAGACGGGGGGTAGCCACGACCGGAGAGCAATGGGCGCATCAGCGGCCGCAGGTCGGCAACAAAACGATCGTGGCCGGCCAGAAGTTCGTAGAGCTGCCCGCCGGTGGACGCGTATTGATCTTCGAAGCAGTGCGCCTTGCCAGGTGGAGGCGCGCCAAGCGCGCCGCGGATAATCGCTTCATCCATCGCGGCAAGCTCGTCGCGCGCGCCCGGAAAGAAACGCGCAATCGACGCGTACCCGTGCGCGATCGACGTCGCCGTGGACGGACGTAGCGCAATGGCGTGGGACTCGCCCGTCAGCCGATTGTGGCGGCGAGCCTGCACTCCTTCGCCGCGTACAGCCCACATCTGGTCCGACAAGTGCTGCTTGACGAGCGGGATCTCCGTCTGTACGGCCAGCACGATGTCCTGCAGCGAGGTGTCGGGGCCGCGGTTAGGCGCGACGCCAGTCAGCACCCACGCGCTGCGCTTCTGATACATCAGCCCGCGCGTCCCGTCGATCGGATCGACGATGATGACCCATTCGGCCGCCCTATCCCGTTCGTACGCCTTGCGTCCGCCGCTCAACCCCTCCGCCACGAGCACGAACGAGTGCTCGCGCGCCAGAGCGTCGGCAAAACGCGTCACCATCGCTTCCCCGACAACATCGATCGCGTAAATCGTGTCGCCGGGTTCGTCACGATCGACGGTCGCCAGGCTGCGGATATCCTGCCGCTCCGTCACGCTCACGATCTCATCGCGTACCTGCGCCTGCAGGCCGAGAAGCGGCTGAAGAAGCGTCCGCGGATCACGCATGCGGTGTCTTGTAATGAACGTCGGATGTGGCGCGTAGTTCGTCAGCCTTCGACTCCGGCCGGGTGTCGCTCAGGAAGTTGCCGCCACCGATTTCAGGTCCGGCGAGATACTTGAGGAGGTGCGGCTTGCGCAGCGGCGGGTGACACTCGATGTGGAAGTGGAAGCCCGAATAATCGCCGCCATCCGTTGGCGCCTGGTGCAAGGTCAGGACGTATGGAAACGACATCTGCCACAGATTGTCGTACCGGACCAGCAGCGACTTCAGCGCCGCCGCCAGATCGTCGAGCTCGCCCGGCGCCATCGTCGCCAGGCTGGCATGCGTCTCCTTCGGCGCCACATAGCATTCGTACGCGTATCGCGCGAAATACGGAAGGAAGACCACGGCTGATCCGTTCTCCACGACCAGCCGGCGGCCGTCATCCTGTTCGGCGCGGATGATGTCCTGAAAAAGGACCCGGCCGTGCTCCTGATAGTGGCGCGAGCTCGCGGCAGCTTCCGTCTCGATCGTCTTGAACACGAAGTTGGTCGCGTAGATCTGTCCATGGGGGTGGGGGTTCGATACGCCAACCACCTCGCCCTTGTTCTCGAACGTCAGCACGTGCCGCACCTCGGGGCGCGCGCCGAGTTCCACGTATTGATCGCGCCAGGCGCGCAGCAGCTCCACGATTACGTCGACCGGCAGTTCCGCGAGCGTGGCGTTGTGCCGCGGCGTGTAGCAGACGACGCGAGCCGCGCCGCTCGCCGGCGCGTTGCGATAAATTCCTGGCGGCGGGTCCAGTTCGCGCGGCGCATCCGCCCCCACGCAGGGATGATCGTTGTCGAAGACAAAGACCGAACGGTAATCCGGATTCCGCTCGCCGCTGACGCGCAGGTTCCGTGGGCAGAAGTAGCAGCTTTCGACGTGCTCCGGCACCGGTTGCGCGGATACCGTGGCGCGCTCACCCTGCCACGGCCTATCCTGTCGGTGCGCGGCCACGACCACCCACTCCTGCCGGAGGGGGTGCCATCGCTGCTCCCAGGCAGAGGTCACCATTCGATGTCGGTTCCTTTACTGCACATGTCGGCGATTGCCAAGCGCTTTCCGGGTGTCGTCGCGCTCGATGGCGTCGATTTCAATCTCGCCGCCGGCGAGATCGTCGCACTGGTCGGCGAGAACGGCGCCGGCAAATCCACACTGATGAAGATCCTTGGCGGGATCATTCCTGCCGATTCCGGCGCGATCCACATCAACGGCACGCCGGTGACGATGCGTGGACCGGGCGACGCGGCGCGGCTGGGCATCGCGGTGATCCACCAGGAACGCGAGCTGATCGACACCCTCGACGTCGCGGCGAACGTGTTCCTCGGGCGCGAGCCCACACGTGGCGGGCCGCTGCAGCTCCTTGATCGTCGGCGGATGCACGCGGATGCGGAACAGCAGCTCGCCCGCATCGGCGTGCAGATTCCCACACGCACCCGGCTTGGGGAGCTCTCGGCGGCGCAGCAGCAGCTCGTGTCCATCGTCCGTGCGCTGTCGATGAACGCGCGGATGCTGATCCTCGACGAACCGACATCCAGCCTGACCTCCACGGACGCCGAACGGCTGTTCGGCGTGCTGCGGGACCTGCGCCGATCCGGTACGGCGATCGTCTACATCTCGCATCGCCTGAAGGAAATCGAAATGCTGGCCGACCGCGCGGTCGTGCTGCGCGACGGGCGGAACGCCGGGACGCTCGCCCGCGACGCCATCTCGCACGACCGGCTGGTGCAGCTGATGGTCGGCCGCGTTGTCGACAGGGCGTCCCCGCGCGTGGAGGCGTCGGCCGGGCCGGCCGTGCTGCGCATCGAGCGGCTGCGCACCGGCCGTTATCCGGACGTCGAAATCTCGCTCGACATCCATCGCGCGGAGGTACTGGGCATCGCCGGGCTCGTTGGCGCAGGACGGACGGAACTGGCTGAGGCGATCTGCGGCGTGGGCCCCCGGCGGTCGGGCGAAATCCTCCTCGATGGCCAGCCACTCGCAATCCATTCGGCGCGCGACGCAATCCGTCATGGCATCTGCCTGGTCCCCGAGGATCGGCGCCGCTGCGGCGTCGTTGGGGCCATGAGCGTCCGTGAGAACGTAACGCTGCCGGCGCTGTGGTCATACGCCCGCCTCGGTCTGATCGGGCGTTCGGCCGAGGCCAGCGCGGTTCGTCGCATGACGACGGCGCTCACCGTCAAGGCCGCGTCCATCGAGAGCCCGGTGGCGACACTGAGCGGCGGCAACCAGCAGAAAGTCGTCCTCGCCAAATGGCTCGCGCTGCGGCCGCGCGTCATCGTGTTCGACGAACCGACGCAGGGCGTCGACGTCGGAGCCAAGGCGGAAATTCATCGCCTGATCCGCGCCCTCGCGCAGGAAGGCGCGGCTGTCGTGATGATCAGCAGCGACATGGAAGAGATCGTCGCGGAAAGCGACCGCGTCGCCGTCATGCACGACGGGCGCATCACCGGCGTTCTGCCGCGCTCCCGCTGCACGCCCGAATCCATCATGCAGCTCGCCGTCGCATGACCGGCGTCCACGACGGCTCTCTCCTGCCATGACGCGAAAAGACCTCGGCGTTCTCCTGCTGTTCGTCGTGCTGTGCGTCATTGTCGCCGCCGCGAGCCCGCAATTCCTCAGCGTTGCCAACCTCCAGAACGTTGGCCGGCTGGTGGGCACCTACGGCATCTTCAGCATCGGCGTCGGCATCGTGATCATGACTGGCGGCATCGACCTGTCGGTCGGATCGATCTGCGCGCTGCTCGGCGTGCTGCTGTCGATGATGCTCGTCGAGTGGGGCTGGCCGGCCGGCCCTGCGCTCGCCGCGGTGCTGGCGCTCGGCGCCGGACTCGGCGCCGCACATGGCTTCCTGATCGCGCGCCTCCGGCTGCAGCCCTTCATCGTCACGTTGTGCGGGCTGCTCCTGTATCGGGGCGCGGCGCGATACGTGGCTGACGATTCGACCAAGGGCTTCGGCACTGGTGAAGGCTTCGAGTGGTTGCGGGCAGCCGCCGCCGGACATGTCGCCGGCGTGCCGATGCCGTTCGTGATCCTGTGCGTAATCGCTGTTGTCGCGTGGCTGGTGGTGCATCGTTCAGTCTACGGACGGCATCTGATCGCGGTCGGGCACAATGAGGAAGCTTCACGCTACTCAGGTGTCAGAACCGGCAGCGTTGTTGCCGTGGCATATGTCATCTCAGGGTTGCTTGCCGCCGTGTCCGCCGTCATCATCGCCTTCTATACCAACTCGGTCTCGCCCGCGTCGCACGGCAACTTTTACGAGCTGTACGCGATTGCGGCCGCGGTCGTCGGCGGCTGCAGTCTGCGCGGGGGCGAAGGCACCGTGCTCGGGATCGTGATTGGAGCCGCCCTGCTGCAGGTGCTGCGCAACCTGGTGAACCTGCTCGATATCCCGAGCTCGCTCGACTTCGCGGTGATGGGCGCTGTCATTCTCGCCGGCGCGATCGCCGACCAGGTCATCGCTCGACGATCGAGACGGTCGCTTGTCGGACGACGTTGACGGGTGTCGTCAGTTGGCGAGCCAGCCATCCTCGGCAAACTGGCCCCGCAGCCAGCTTTCGTCCTTCGCGATGTAGTCCGTCAGCTCAGGCCCGCTCAGGAATGCGTCCGTTTGCGACCCACGGCGGAGCCAGGCTTTCCACTCCTCCGTCTCGCGTACTCGTGCAAGGACATTCCGATAAAACGCCACCTGCGCGTCAGTCACGCCCTTCGGCAGCCACACCGTCCGCGGCATCTGGTAGCGCTCGATTGGCAGCCCGGCTTCCATGCACGTCGGGATGTCCGCCCACGTGCGGCCCGCGCTGACGACGTCGGCGTAGCCGAGGCGCGCCGGCGAAAACACGCACAGCGGCCGGATCGTGCCGGCGCGCCACAGTGGCGCATTTTCCTGCGGGTTGTTGACATTCGCCGCCACATGCCCGCCGGCGAGCTGCACGGCGACCTCGCTGCCGGACTTGAACGGCACGTACGAAAATGCGACCTGCCCAACCTTCTCGATCTGACGCACCAGCACCTGATCCGTGTCCTTCGATGCCGTTCCCGCCACCGCCAGCCGCTTGGCCCCGTTGCGCGCCGCTTCGAGGAAGGTGGACACGTCCGGATACGGGGCCTTCGAATTCACCCACAGCATGAACTCGTCGAACGCGACCGCCGCAACCGGCTGTAAATCGGAGCGGCGGTAGCCGACTGCTGAACCAAGCGGAATCAGCCAGACGTTGTTCGTCGCGAAGACCAGCTTGTGCGGATTGCCGATAGCGCCCTTCGCGTAGATGAACGCTTCCGTACCCGAACCGCCGCCTTTGTTGGTGACGATGACCGAGCGATCGACCAGTTTGTATTTCTGAATGATGGACTGGACCGTGCGCGCGAGCTGATCGCTGCCGCCGCCGGGTCCGGCGGCGACGACGAACTCGACGGGCCGCGACGGTTTCCATTCCCGCTGGTTCGCCGGCCGCGCACATCCGCTCGCCGCGGCCATCACGAGCAGCAGCGCCACGCATGGGAGACCCGTGGCTTCCGCCTTCAGGCGAAAGTTACCGGCCTTCATTCGCTTCGGCGCCGGCGATATACACGGCGCGGATCCGGCGGCTGTTCCTGATATCAGTCAGCGGGTTTGCATCGAGCACGACGAAGTCGGCCCACTTGGTCGGCTCGAGCGTGCCGAGATCCTCGGCGCCGAGGAACATAGCCGCACGGCGCGTTGCTGCCTCGATCGCCTGCGCCGGTGTCAGGCCCGCTTCAACCATCAGCTCCAGTTCCCAATGCTCCGAATATCCTGGAAAGCGCCCGGGCGGGCCGGCGTCCGTGCCGGCCGCATACGGAATTCCCGCGTCGACGATCCGCTTCAGGTTCGCCTTCGCGTGCTCGAAGAAGGCCGGAAACCTCTTGAAGTTCGGGTTGCCCGCCTGCGCCTTCTGCCGCTCGGGACTCTTGATCAACTCCAGCGTCTTCGCCGACACGCCGCGGGTGAAAAACGGATCGTCGGCAAACGCCGGCGGCGAGCCGTAGGCAAACATCGCCGCCTCGCGCGACAGCGTCGACGCCACCTGCCACGTACCGTGCTTCTTCATGCCGTCGATGAGCGCCCGATCGATCGGCTGGTCGCGCACCATGTGCACGAACCCGTCGATGCCCTGGTCAACGAGCCGCTTCGCGTCTTCGAGATAGAACACGTGGGCAAGCACGCGCGCGGCGCGCTTGTGCGCCGCGTCGATGATCGCCTGCGAAATCGCCGGCGGCATCTTCGCCATCGTGCCGAGCTCTGAATCCAGCCACAGCTTGATGAAGTCGGCGCCCTTGTCCAGCTGCGCGTTGACGTACGCCGTCGCCTCCTCCGGCGTCGCGGCCGCATCGTTGACACCGGCGAGACCGCCATACCCGCCCTCGAACATCAGGCCCTGACCGGCGGAGTACACGCGCGCCATCGACAGCGCCTGGCCCGCCGTAGCGTTCGCGGAGGCGGCCGTGCGCAGCTCGTTGCGCAGCGGAAAGATCGTGTCCTGGTCGGTACCCATGCTGACGATCGTGGTGACCCCGTACGAGGCGTAGGTCTTCAGGTCGTTCTCGATGCTCTCCCGCGTGTGGAACTTTCTGTCCTGAACGAGATCGACCGTGTTGCCGACGTGCGCGTGCATGTCGATCAACCCGGGGATCACGAACGCACCGTTCAAGTCGTTGACCGGCGCGCCGTCCGGCGCCTCGAGGTTGGCCTCCGGCCCGACCCATGCCACACGCCCCTGCTCGACGACCATCGCCGCCGGCGACACGACCGCGTGGTCGCCGCCGTCGATCAGCGTGAAGTTGCGCAGGACGAGGGCATCGCTCGCGGCCGGCGCCCCGATGCGCATCGGCATCGAGCAACTCCACGAACTGCCGCCGGAACCGCTGCAACTGAGCGCAAGGATCCCGAGGAAGAGTGCGAGGCTACGAAACTTTGGTGCGGGCATCTTCGAGAATGCGCGTCGCGCGCGACGGGTTGAAGACGCCGCAGGAGCAGAAGCGCGTCAGCGTCGCGGCGCATTGCTCCGGCGTGCGCCGGTTTTCCTTGACGAAGTCGATCATCTTCTTCGCCAGC
>DASTBV010000108.1:0-15854 GCA_035711805.1 Vicinamibacterales bacterium | reverse complement strand
CCTGCACTTCATTGAGTGACCGCCGGGCGATGCGGAGAAACTTCGCGAACTCGGGGTCGGTTCCAGCGAATCCTTCCGCGATGTTGCGGCACGCCGAATCCGCCGCGTCGTCCAGCTGTGACCGGAGCTTCCAGTCGGCATGAAAGCGCCCTCGTTTCGTCAGCTGAAAGACTTCAATGCGGAGCTGGTCCGCCAACTGTCAGACGATCAACTCGGTGAAGTGCCGCGCAACAGCCACGCACGTCGTCGAGCATGCGGCGTGGCGCCTGCGGACCAATAACTTACGGGTGATGTACGCAGAAACCGCAACGCTCGGCGGTCAATAAGATCGTAGAAATATCGCACCGACCCGGCGCAGCCCTCTTCGCACCGACCGCGAAGTTTGTTCGCACCAACCCGGCGCAGACTGCTCACATCTCCCGGTGCAACACCGTGTCGAGCGCACTTGCGCGCGACTGATGTGCGTGGTGATCGAGGAAATCAATGACACGCCGCCGGCATGCCTGATACTCCGGATGCGCGAGCACTGCCGCGCGAACCCGGGGGCGGCGGAAGGGCACGCGCAGCACCTCGCCGACGGTCGCTTCCGGACCATCCGTCATCAGGATCAGACGATCGGCGAGGTAGAGCGCCTCGTCGATGTCGTGCGTCACCATCAGCACCGTCGTGCTGACGCCCTGCCGAAGGCCGGATGAGGCCGGGTCCCAGATACGAAGCAGCAGATCCTGAAGCTCGAACCGCGTCAGCGAGTCGAGCTGGGAGAACGGCTCGTCGAGCAGCAGAAAGCGCGGCTCGACGGCAAGCGCGCGCGCCAGCGAGACGCACTGCTGGGTGCCGAGCGAGAGCTGTCCCGGCAGTTGCCCGGCTGCGTCGCCGACGCCGACGAGCTCCAGATATTCATCCGCGGCGGCCGCCGCCTCGCGCCGCGTGCGCGGCGTGAGCCCCTGTGCGGCAGCGATCTGGACGTTCTGCCGCGCCGTGAGCCACGGCAGCAGGCAGGGCGCCTGGAAGACGATCGCACGCTCGGGCCCGGGTCCGGTGACTTCCTTGCCGTCGATGACGACTCCGCCAAGCGTCGCCCGATCGAGCCCGGCCACGATGGACAGGACCGTCGACTTCCCGCACCCGGAGTGGCCGAGGATGGCGACGAACTCGCCCGCCTCCACCATCGCGTTGACGTCCTTGACCGCAATGAACGGTCCGGTCGGCGTGGGAAAGACCCGGCTCAGTCCGGTGAGCTCCAGAGGCGCGATCATGATGTCTCCTCGGCCGCGGTCCGGAGTTCCCTGGGGACGATCGTGGAGCGCGCCCTGTCGGGCGCGCTTGGCGGGCCTGACAAGGCCCGCCCCACGATCTGCGCTCGCCCGACGACGGCCTCTGTCAACGTCGCGATGACATGCGTGCGCACCTGCGCTGCGGCGTCGTCATGTGCCAGCTGCGCAGCACTTCTTGGCCGTGGCAGCGCCACCTCGATTGGCGACCCCAGCGTGGCCGGCGGCCCGGGGAGAATCGGCACGATCTTGTCCGACAGCAGGATGGCTTCGTCCACGCTGTTCGTAATCATCACGGTCGTCACGCGGCCGTCGCCCTCGCCGCAGAGGCGCGCCAGCTCGCCCTGGAGCGACTCGCGGGTGAGGGCGTCGAGCGCACCGAGCGGCTCGTCGAGAAACATGACCCGAGGTTCGGTGGCCAGCGCCCTTGCGATCGCCACGCGCTGACGCATGCCGCCCGACAGCTGCCGTGGACGACGCGCGATCGCATTGCCGAGCCCGACTTTCTCGAGCGTCCGCAGCGCACGCGTCCGCTGCTCGTCGCGCGACAGTTCCGGAAACGCGGCGCCAACCGCGAGCCGGACATTGTCGAGCGCCGTCAGCCAGGGCAGCAGCGAATAGTTCTGGAACACGAACGCCGCGTCGCGGCGGATCTCCGTCAGCGGCTCGCCGCCGATGTGGATCGTTCCCGTGTCGGGCGCGGTCAGCCCGGCCAGCATGCTGAGGAGCGTCGATTTACCGCTGCCCATCGCGCCGACAATGGCGACGAACTCGCCCTGCTCGACGGCAAGCGATACGTTCTGCAGCACGTGTCGTGTGCCGCGCTTCGAGGGAAACGACTTCGAAACCCCGGTCACCTCGATGAACGGCATCACGCGGCCCGAAGCCTGGTTTCGGCCATCCCCATCAGCCGATCCAGAGCAAAGCCGACGATGCCGATGGTCAGGATCGCCAGCAGGATGTGCGCGTAGACGAGGCTGTTGTATTCCTGCCACAGGAAGCCGCCCACGCCCGGTGTTCCCGTGAGCATCTCGCTGGCCACGATGACGAGCCAGGCGATGCCGAGGCTGAGCCGGTACCCCGTGAACATGTAGGGGAGCGTCGCCGGGATGATGATCCGTGTGAAGGTGGTCAGCTTCGAGAGCCGCAGGACCCTGGCGACGTTCCAGTAGTCCTGCGGGATCGCGCGAACCCCGACCATCGTGTTGATCACCGTCGGCCACATCGAGCAGACCGCAATGGCGAAGAGCGCTGCCGGCTCCGACTTCTGGAACAGCACCAGTCCCAGGGGCAGCCAGGCCAGCGGCGAGATCGGCCGCAGAATCTGCATGATCGGATCGAACATGCGGGTCAGCGTCGACGACACGCCCAGCAGGAACCCGAGCGGCGTGGCAATCGCGATCCCCAGCAGGAAACCACGCGCCACCCGCAGCAGGCTGTAGTAGGCGAGCCGGGCGATGCCCTGATCCATCTCGCCGCGCTTCGCCAGCGGTTCGACGATGTAGATCTTGCTTTCCTCCCACGTGCGGGCGGGCGAGGGGAGGTCGGGCACCGCCTTGCTCGCGCCCCACCAGACGAGGAGCGCGAGCCCTATTCCGCACAACGGGAGCAACAGGTTGACTAGACGCTTCAGCAATACAGACTCCTTTTCGTCACACATGCCACGGAGACACGAAGGCACGGAGGGGTGTTTCTTACTCCGTGTCTCCGTGCCTTCGTGGCGACCCCGCCTTCATCCCGCCAGGCTATGAATTGCAAATGACTTCGCGTATTTCTCCGGATCTTTCCCATCGAAGACGCCATCGAAGAGCGTGATTTTCTGTTCCTCGGTGACGCCGACCTTGACGCCGAGCTCTTTCATCGCCTCGAGGTACATGTCCGGACGCATCACGCGCTTCGGAATGGCGTTGTAATCCGGCGCGCCCTTCGTGAAGCCCCATCGCCGCAGCTGTGTCAGCCACCACTTCCCGTAAATCTGGTGCGGGTAGTTGGTGTTTCGCTGTGAATAGATCATGTAGAACGGGTCTTGTTCGGAGCGGCCGTCGCCGTAGTCGTACTTGCCCATCAAGCGCTCGAGGATGATGGCCGGCGGGCAGTTGATATAGGTCGGCCGTGCGATCACCTCGGCAAACCGCGGCCGGTTTTCCATCTTGTCGAGATCGACGCTGGCCAGATGCAGCGCCTTCAACACCGCCTTCACCGCTTTGGGATTCCTCGTGGCGAATTCCTCCGTGAACGCGCACACCTTTTCCGGGTGGTCCTTCCACATCTGCTGTGTGGTGACGGCAGTGAAGCCGATGCCATCCTCGATGGCGCGGTTGTTCCACGGCTCGCCGACGCAGAAGCCGTCCATCTTGTCCACCTTCATGTTCGCCACCATCTGCGCCGGCGGGATGGTGATCAGGCTGATGTCCTTGTCCGGATGAATTCCTCCCGAGGCGAGCCAGTAGCGGATCCACATCGCGTGGGTGCCCGGCGGGAAGGTCATCGCAAACGTCAGCGGCTCGCCGCTCGCCTTCGCTTTGTCGGCCAGCGGCTTGATCTGCGCGGGCCGCTTGACGCCGGCCTGTTTGAGCTTGTTGTTGAGCGTGATGGCCTGGCCGTTCCGGTTCAGGACCCACGGAATCACCATCGGCTTCACCGGCGAGCCGGCCAGCCCCATCGTCGAGGCGATGGGCATGCCGATGAGCATGTGGGTGGCATGGTTTTCACCGAGCGAGAGCTTGTCGCGAATTACCGCCCACGACGCTTCCTTGGAGATCGTCGAATCGATGCCGAACTTCTTGAAGTAGCCGAGCTCGTGCGCGATGACGATCGGCGCGCAGTCGGTGAGGGCGATCATGCCGAACCGCATCGCTTTGACTTCGGGTGAATCGTCCGCGTAGACGGAGCCGACCCACCCGGCAGGAAGTCCCGACATCAGTGTGGCGGCGGAGCTGACGCCCGCAGCCTTAATGAACGTCCTTCTCTTCATTGACTATTTCTCCGCAAGGAATACGTACGTGAGCATCACGTAGGGGTGGCTGTACGACGCGCCGGGCGTCGCTTCCTTCAGGAACGCGCCAGGGACGATGTGGGCGTAACCGGCCGCGGCCTGAAGCTGTGGCGTCAGCGCGCGGCTGACCTGGAAGTCGATCTCCTGTCCAACGTGCCGGTCGGCGGCACCGGTTGCGACCCGCGCGAGCACGGCGCTGCCGGCGTTGTAGATGGCGTCGTTCGCCTCCGCGAGCCACCACGAGTGGTAGTTGGTCGTGAACGGCAGTCCCTTCAGCGGCGTGATTTCGAATCCCGCCCGGGCGTGATGCACGTTCTTCCACCCGATCTGATCGGCAAGGCCGTACTTGTCGTGAGGCGTCGGATACAGCTGGTCGAACGTGCCGCGGACGTTGTCGGCCGGGTCGTGGTCGCCCGACGCGAAGTTGTATTCGCCGGTCAGCTTCACCGCGCCGGGGCCGGGGAGCGATTCGCGCAGCTGCCAGTGACCGGCCCATGCGCTGATGGTGTCGGTGCCCAGAGAGCCGCGCTGCAGCGCCATTTCCACGCCGTAGTCGAGGCGCGCGGGGAGCTTCCCGGCGACCCGAACACCGGTTGTCGTCTGCTTCAGCGTGCCGAGTCCGCCTGCTTCCGCGCGCAGGTTCACGTCGCGCTTGAAGAGGACGTAGGGTTCGACCGTGGCGCCAGGAATCAGCTTCGTGGTTGTGCCGTAGACGCCCGCGAACCGGTTGCCATTACCGCTCTTGTCGAACTCGCCGTCGAGGATGCGCACGACGGACGCGGCGAAGACATCGACGGCGAAGGTTTTCGTTCGAACGGTGGTTTTGACACCGTCGAACGTGCGGGCGGCATTGAGCCAGCTGACGTGACCGATCAGGCGCTGTTCGCCGTAGACGAGCTCCTGCCGTCCGGCACGGACCGTAAGCGGACCTGTTGACGAGCCCACGTCCGCGAAACCCATTCGCAGATCGATCGGCGCCTTGAACGGGGCTCCAGTCGGGCCCACCGTCTTCTTTGCGACCCGCGCGTCCTGCACCTGCGCTTGGAAGCTCAGTTGCTTCGACGGCGTCACGGTCGCGTTCAGGCGCAGGCGGCTCAACCAGTAGAGATCCTCCCGCGTCGAGTTGAAGCCGAGCCCGTCGAATCCCTCGAGACGCTCGCGAAACTCAGCGCGCAGGCGGAACCACTGCGGAAGGAGCTCGTTGGCGCGATTGAGGACGGGAGGTTTTGCCGCGACGCCCGGCGGTGCGGGCGCAGGCAGCTGCTGGGCAGCGGCATTCAGTGGAACGGCAACCGAGAAAACGGTCAGACAGGCGCGGATCGCGCGGCGAGATCGGTGGACCATGACGCTCCTTATGTGTGCGATCGCACCGGCGCGCGCAGCGCGGCGGCGGACCACTGTGCGGGCGCCGGACGGCGGCGCCACAAGAGGGCGTCATGGCCTCGAACGGTCGAACGGGGATTCGTGCGGCAACGAAGCCGCGTCCGCCGATGGAGCAAACGCTGTTCCGATCGAATGCGGGCGCGAAATCACCGGACGCGTTGCGCAAGAGCAACAACTCCGTGGCCCCATGCGGGCACTTTCAACATTTATGTTGGACGCATCGGCCACGCGTCCGCTTGCCCGGCTCCGGACGATCCGCGCACGGTCATTGCGGCATCGCGGAACGGATCGCGGCGCCACGAAATCATTCAAATATGTCGGCGAGATCGCTGTGAGTAACACAAACGTCTGGCCTCACCCTATTGCTCTCCGCGCGGCGGGTGTGTATCTTCGTTGTCGTGATGCGCGCCCGGACGCGCGCATCGATCATCTGCAGGCCCCGCCGCCTCTGTGGCTTCCGCGTGTGGCTCCGGCTCAAGCCGGAAGCGACGAAATGTGCGGAAGCGACGAGTTCAACGCTCCCAGTCGAGCCAGAGAGTTTCTCCGACTGTTGGGGGCGCTGTGCCTTTACCGCTTCTCGAACGAGCCACACCCGACGGCCTCACATTTGCGTTAACGAAACGCGGTGCGGGTGCACGCGCCGATCTGAATCGCGCCGATATCAGCAGTCCGCCTTCGTTGCGTCGCCGCCACGGCGAGACGCCCGCCGACGGCGGGTGCATGCCGACGCGAGCGCCGTCGGCGGGCGAGCAGTACCGCTTCCACTTCGACATGACGAAGTGCATCGGTTGCAAGTGCTGCGTGGTGGCGTGCAATGAGCAGAACGGAAACCCGGCGGCCATCAACTGGCGGCGTGTTGGCGAGATTGAAGGCGGATGGTTCCCGAATACCACGCGCTCATATCTGTCGATGGGATGCAACCACTGTGTCGAGCCGACGTGTCTCGAGGGCTGCCCGGTGGATGCCTACAGCAAGGATCCGGTGACCGGCATCGTGCGCCACAGCGCGGATGCGTGCATCGGCTGTCAGTACTGCACCTGGAATTGCTCGTACGGGGTGCCGCAATACAACGCCGATCGTGGCGTCGTCGGCAAGTGCGACATGTGCCACGGCCGCCTTTCGCTCGGCCAGGCTCCGGCCTGTGTCAACGCGTGTCCTGAGGGCGCCATCGCCATCGAGATCGTCAACATGGCCGAGTGGCGCACCGCTGTGGCGGCAACCGCCCGCCCCGAGCCCAGTCGGGGGGCGGCATCCGCCGGCCTGCCCGTCGCTGACGGCAGTCTGTCCACCACGCGAATCACGATGCCGGCGGATCTGCCACCTAACGCGAAGCCACGCGACATCACCCATGTCAGGCCCGAACATCCGCACTGGCCGCTGGTGGTGATGACCGTGCTGACGCAGCTGTCGGTGGGTGCGTTCACGACGATCTGGCTGCTCCAGCTCGTTGGCGCCTCGTCGGGGCTCGGCGTCGCGGCGATGGCTTCTCTGCTCGTGGGCGCGCTTGCGTTGAATGCCTCGACGCTCCATCTCGGTCGTCCCGTGCATGCCTACCGTGCGCTGCGGATGTGGCGGCGATCGTGGCTCAGCCGCGAGGTGCTTCTCTTCACGAGTTTCTCCCTCGTGGCCGGACTCTACGCCGCGCTGCTCTGGTTCGGTGGTGGCACCCCTGAAGGGGTGCCCTACGTGAGCGACGGCGTGAGTGGGCGGCTGACAACGGCAGTGGGGGCGCTCACCGTTGCTCTCGGTATCGCCGGTGTCACGGCGAGCGCATGCATCTATCGCGTCCCGTCGCGGCCGGCCTGGAATACCCGCTACACGCTGCTGCAGTTCAACCTGACGGGGGCGCTGCTCGGCCCGCTGTTCGCGATGGCTGTTGGTGTTGGCGATCACCAGTGGCTGGCGATTGCAGCGGCGACGATGGCCGGCGCCCAGTTCGTGCTCCTGGCCGTCCGCTTCCTGCGTTGCATCGCATCGGACAGCCTCGAGCTGAAAGGAACGGCCCGGCTGCTCTCGACGGTATTTGCGAAGCACCTGGTCGCGCGAGGTGTCCTGCTGGCCGCCGGCGCCATTGTCCTGCCCCTGATCGTCGCTCCGCCCGCGATCGCATTGGCGTTGGCGGTGGGCGCGGAAGTCCTCGGCCGCTACCTGTTCTTCGCCAGCGTCGTTCCGAAGCACATGGCGACGCCGTACGTCCCGGTGGAAAGCGAGGCCGCATGAGGAGTCGCAGCGTCCGCCTTCAGGCGGACCTGAAGCGCCTCATCGGCCTGGACACTCGCGCGGACGAGTACGCCTATGCCGTGGACCCGGACGCGGGGTACATCTCGGCGCAGAAGGTCCCCGACCGGTGGGTGAAGACGACATGTGGGTACTGCTCCGTCGGCTGCGGCATGTTCATCGGCGTCAAGGATGGTCGTGCCGTGGCTGTGCGCGGCAATCCCGATCATCCGGTGAGCCGCGGCCTCCTGTGCCCGAAGGGGCTGTCCGAGCACCACACGATTGACGCCGCCAACCGGGCCCGATACCCCCTTCTGAAGAAGAACGGCGGGATGGCGCGCGTGTCGTGGCCGGACGCGCTCGAAACGATGGCCGCCAGGTTCCGCGACGTGCAGGCTCGCTACGGAAGCCAGTCGGTTGGCGTCATCAGCACGGGACAGCTCGTCACCGAGGAGTTCTACACGCTTGGAAAGCTGGTGCAGCTCGGCATCGGCACGCCGAATTACGACGGCAACACCACGCTGTGCATGTCGACCGCGGTGGCGGGCTACAAGCGATCGTTCGGCAGCGACGGGCCGCCGGCCGCGTACGAAGACTTCGAGGTTGCCGATCTCATCCTGCTGATTGGCGCGAACATCGCCGACAACCACCCGATTCTGTGCCGTCGCCTGCAGTCGAATCCCGACAAGACGGTGATCGTGGTCGATCCGCGCGTCACCAAGACGGCGATGCTCGCGGATCTGCATCTGCCCATCCGCCCCCGTGCGGATCTCGCGCTCATCAACGCCCTGATTCACGTCGTCATCGAAAACGGCCTCATCGACCGCGAGTACATCGAACGCCACACGACCGGTTTCGAGGCGCTGCGCGAGTCGGTCCAGGACTACACGCCACAGCACGCGGCCACGATTACCGGCCTCGCCCCCGAGCTGATCTATCGAACGGCCTGGCTCTATGCGAGCGCTGAGCGGGCGCTCATCGCCTGGACGATGGGCGTGAATCACAGCACCAAGGGCACCGAGACCGTCAACGCCATCAACAACCTGGCGCTCATCACCGGCAACATCGGGCGCGCCGGGGCGGCGCCGTTCTCCATCACCGGCCAGTGCAACGCGATGGGCACACGTGAGGCCGGTTTCGCGTCGAGCCTGCCCGGCTACCGCAAGTTCGAGAGCGCGACCGACCGTGCCGAGCTTGCGGCGCTCTGGAACGTGCCGGTCGAGCGGATTCCTTCCGCCCGCGGCCTCGCCTATCCGGACATCATCGAGGCCGCCCTCGAGAAGCGGATCCGCGCGTTGTGGATCATCGCGACCAATCCGATCGTTTCGTTTCCGAATCTGGGTGTTCTCCAGCAGGCGCTCGAAGGGCTCGAGTTCCTCGTCGTCCAGGATGGCTTCCATCCGACGCCGACGTCGGCGTACGCCGATCTCGTGCTGCCTGCCGCCATCTGGGGTGAGAAGGACGGGACCTACACCAACTCGGAGCGCCGGGTCAGCAAGGCCAACAAGGCTGTGGATCCTCCGGGTGAGGCGAAGGCCGACTTCGAGATCTTCCTCGGGCTTGCGGATGCGCTCGGGGTTCGCCAGGAGCTGTTCCCTGGATGGACGACGGCAGGCGACGCGTTCGAGGAATGGAAGCGCGTGTCGGCCGGCCGTCTCTGCGATTACTCCGGGATGACCTACGACGCGATCGAGGAACACGGTGGCATCCAGTGGCCGTTTCCCGACGGGGCCGCGGATCCGACGGAGTGCCGCCGCCTCTATGCCGACGGAATCTTTCAGACCGACGACGGCCGGGCGCGGCTGCTGCCGGCGGTGTGGGAACCGTTTCCCGAACAGCCAACGCCGGCGTTTCCGTTCGTGCTCAACACCGGCCGGACCGTCGAGCACTGGCACACGCGCACGAAAACCGCGAACGTGCCGATCCTCGAGCACCTCTCGCCCAACGCCTGGCTCGAGATGAACCCGCGCGACGCCAGAGGCCTCGGGCTCAAGGCCCACGATCGCGTTGACCTCGTCTCGCAGCGGGGCAGGGTGCGGAACGTCGAGCTCCGGGTGACCGAGACGATCGCTCCAGGCCAGGTCTTCGTGCCGTTCCACTACGCCGAAGCCAATGCCAATCAGGTGACGCAGAGCGCGTTCGATCCGATATCGAGGGAGCCCAATTACAAGCAGTCGGCCGTCCGGGTGGAAAGAGCAGATGGGATCAGGGATCAGGGATGGGGAATCCGGTCTTCCCGATCCCCGGTCCCGGATCCCCGATCCCCGCATGGAGCCGCACGATGACGCGGCTCGTGGTCGTCGGCAACGGCATGGCGGGTATGGCGTGCCTCGAGCAGATCCTCAAGTACGCGCCGCGTTTCGCGATCACCGTGTTCGGTGACGAGACGCACGTCAACTACAACCGGATCATGCTGTCGTCCGTCCTGGCCGGCGAAAAGGCCGCGGACGACATCGTCCTGAATCCGGTCGAGTGGTATCAGCGGCACGACATCGATCTGCGCGTCGGCGTGCGGATCGTCGACATCGACACCAACGCGAAGACGGTGACCGGCAGCGACGGCAGCGTCACGCCCTACGACGCCTTGCTGCTCGCCACGGGCAGCTCCGCCTGGCTGCCGTCAATCGACGGCCTCGAGAAGGACGGCGTGTTCGTCTTCCGCACGCTCGACGACACGCGTGCGCTGCTGGAGCGGGCGGGGCCAGGCGTCAAGGCCGTTGTGATCGGCGGCGGCCTGCTTGGCCTCGAAGCCGCTCGCGGGCTGCAGGTGCAGGGCTGCGACGTCACCGTCGTCCACTTGATGTCGACGTTGATGGAGCGTCAGCTCGATCCCGACGGCGGCTACTACCTGCTCGGCAAGATGGAAGAACTGGGAATCCGCGTGCTGCTCGGGCGCACGACGACGGCGATTCTTGGCAACGGGCACGTCGAAGGTGTCGCGCTGTCCGACGACACCTGCATGGACGCAGACCTCGTCGTGGTGGCCGCCGGCATCCGGCCCAATATCGACCTCGCGCTCAAAGGCGGCATCGCCGCGAATCGCGGAATCCTCGTCAACGACTACATGGAGACGTCGCACCCCGGCATCTACGCGGTTGGCGAGTGCGTCGAGCATCGCGGCGTCTGCTACGGGCTGGTGGCTCCGCTCTACGAGCAGGGGAAAGTGCTCGCGGCGACGATCACCGGCAATCGCGGACCTGCGTACGAAGGCACCGTGCAGGCGGCGAAGCTCAAGATCATGGGCGTCGACGTGTTCTCCGCCGGCGATTGGAGCGAGCAGAACGCGGAGCCGGTCCGGTTCGAGGATCGTGCATTAGGCGTCTACAAGAAGCTGACGGTGCGCGACGGCAGGCTGGTCGGGGCCATCCTGGTCGGCGATACGTCCGACAGCCATCGCTACATGGAGTGGCTGCGCAGCAGCGCGGACATCAGCGCGCAGCGAAAACATCTGCTGTTTCCGCCGCCGTCTCCGGACGCAGGCCTCGACATCGCGCAGATGGCGGACGGCGAAACCGTCTGCGGCTGCCTGGGCGTCACGAAGGGCACGATCATCGCCGCGATTCACGAGCAGGGCGTCAACACGCTCTCGCAGCTCAAGGAGTGCACGCGCGCAAGCACGAGCTGCGGCAGCTGCACGAGTCTCTGCCAGGGTCTGCTCCGCGCCGTGGCGCCGGAATTCGAGGACGAGCGGAAGACGGTCATCTGCGCATGCGTGCCGTTTGCCGAAGACAAGCTGCGCGACATCCTCCGCAGCCAGAAGCTGCGTGCCGTCCAGGATGTGCTCGAGATCTACGGCAACGGCGTTGGCTGCGAAGTCTGCAAGCCGGCGCTCAGCTACATGCTCGACATGCTCTGGTGCGGCGAGCACGAGGAAGACCGGTCGGCGCGGTTCATCAACGACCGCGTTCACGCCAACATCCAGAAGGACGGGACCTTCTCCGTCATTCCACGCATCCATGGCGGCGTGACGTCGGCGGATCAATTACGACGCATCGCCGACGTGGCGGACAAATACAAGGTGCCGATGGTGAAGATCACCGGCAGCCAGCGCATCGATCTGCTCGGCATCAAGAAGGCCGATCTGCCGAAGGTCTGGGCCGACCTCGGCATGCCGTCCGGCCAGGCGTACACCAAGGGTGTCCGCATGGTGAAGACGTGCGTGGGCACCGATTTCTGCCGATTCGGCACGCAGGATTCGACGTCCGCCGGCGTCGAGATGGAGCGGCGGTTCGAGCACCTGTTCACGCCGCACAAAGTGAAGATGGCCGCCGTCGGCTGTCCGCGGAACTGCGCGGAAGCGACGGTCAAGGACATCGGTCTCGTGGGCGTCGAAGGCGGATGGCAGGTTGTCGTCGGCGGCGCGGCAGGGAAGTCCGTGCGCAAGGCCGATCTGCTGACCACGGTGGAGACGACGGCGCAGGCACTGGAAGCGTCTGAGTTGTTCTTCCAGTACTACCGGGAGAACGCGAACTACCTGGAGCGCACCTACGACTTCGTCGAGCGGCTGGGTATCGAGAAGGTCCGTAAGGACACCGTCTACGCCCCGGACGCTGTGCGGGACGCACTGCTCGATCGGCTGCGCAAGTCCAAGGCACGGTCCCGCGACGCGTGGCAGGAAGGGATCGAACCGAAGACGCCGGCACAGTTCATCCCGCTCGTTCCCATTGACGAAGCCTACGTCGAGTCCGCCTTCAGACGGACCAACTCCGAGACCACCGTATGAATAGTTACCGCTGGCTCCGTGTGACGCCCACCGGAAACATCCCGCCCCGCGAGGGACGGGCGGTGCTGATCGGCGATCGCGAGATCGCGCTCTTCAACCTCGGAGACGAGTTCCTCGCCACCGACAACCAGTGTCCGCACAAGGGCGGCCCGCTGTGCGACGGCATCGTGACCGGCGCGTCCGTCGTCTGCCCGCTGCACGCGTGGAAGGTCAATCTCGAGACGGGCGAGGTCGAGCGGCCCTCGCATGGACAGGATCACTGTGTCGCCACTTACCCGACGCGAGTCGAGGACGGAGTCGTGCTGATCGGTTTGCCGGACGTAGGAGCCGCGGCATGAGCGTGAAAGGCTTCACGCGCGCCGGGCACTTCCCGACGCTGATCGCCGCGTTGCTCTACTTCGACGTCAGCTTCATGACGTGGGTGATGCTCGGACCTCTCGCCCCGTTTCTGCGCGACGAGCTTGGACTCTCCTCCACGCAGCAGGGACTGCTGACGGCCATCCCGCTGCTCGGCGGCTCGCTGTTCCGCCCCGTGATGGGGATGCTCGCCGACCGGATCGGCGGCCGCCGCACCGGCTTGATCGGCATGGTGCTGACTCTCCTCACGCTGCTCGGCGGCTGGCAACTCGCCACCACCGTCACGCACTTCTATATCCTCGGATTCTTCCTCGGTCTTGCCGGAGCGAGCTTCGCCGTGGCGCTGCCGCTGGCGAGCCGCTGGTATCCCCCCGAATACCAAGGGCTCGCGATGGGAATCGCCGGCGCCGGCAACTCCGGGACGCTGATGGCGACGCTGTTCGCGCCACGCCTGGCCGAAGCGTTCGGGTGGTCCGCCACGTTCGGTATCGCGATGCTGCCGGTTGTGTCGGTGTTTCTGCTGTTTGCATGGCTGGCGAAGGACAGTCCGCAGCGCGCCGCGCCGACGTCGATCGGCGCCTACGGCGCTGTGCTGCGCGAGCACGACACGCTGTGGCTCTCGTTCCTGTACAGCCTGACGTTCGGCGGCTTCGTCGGGTTTGCCAGCTTTCTGACCACGTTCTTTCACGAGCAGTATCAGGTGTCGCGCGTGTCGGCAGGCGATTTCACGACGATGGTCGTCGTCTCCGGAAGCCTGCTGCGGCCCGTCGGCGGCTGGCTGGCCGATCGTGTTGGCGGCTACCGCCTGCTGGTTCTGCTGCTGGCGGGATTCGCCGTGTGCATCGGATCAGTGGCGATGCTGCCGCACGTGCGCGCGGCGGTGGCGCTGCTGTTCGTCGGCATGGGCCTGCTGGGCATGGGCAACGGGGCGGTGTTCCAGCTGGTACCGCAGCGCTTTCCCGAGCGCATCGGCATCGTCACCGGCGTGGTCGGGGCGGCGGGCGGGCTGGGGGGCTTCTTCCTGCCGTCGGCGCTTGGCGCGGTGCGCGAGCTGACCGGCTCGTACGCGCCGGGGCTGTTCGGCTGCGCGGGCGTGTTCGTTGCCGGCACCGTCGTACTGCTGGAACTCGGCGCGCGGTGGTCGCTGCGCTGGGACGTGCACGCGGTCAGACAGGCCGGCGTCTATTCATACCGGAACGCATTATTCGGCGTCGACGAGGAGCGCGCAGCGTGACGCCACCGCGTTCTTGCGTTTTGCATTTTGCGTTTTGCATTTTGCGTTTTGCATTTTGAATTCTGCATTCTGAATTCTGCATTTCATAGGTCACCCATGAACACACACGCAGTCAGGGTTCGAACCGTAATGACAACCGACAACGTCGACGGCGACTCCGACGCCAAGGACAAGACCGACATCGACGTCCTGCACGAGATCGGCAGCCGTATCGCCGCGGCGGATCCGCTGCACGGCGTGCTCGGACGTGTCGTCGATTTCGTGGCGAGCGTCGTGCCGTGCGACTCGTGCTTCGTGTACGTGCTGGAGGAGGACGATCTCGTTCTGCGCGCCTCGAAGACGCCGCATCCGGACGTGATCGATCGTCTCAAGATGCGGGTTGGCCAGGGCATCACGGGATGGGTGGCGGAGCATCGCCAGCCGGTTGCCGTCGGGCATAACGCCTTCAAGGATCCACGGTTCCAGACGTTCAACGAGCTGCCGGAAGACCGGTACGAAGCGTTCCTGTCCGTGCCGGTGCTCTCGCGCGGAAAGCTCGTCGGCGTCATCAACCTGCAGCATCGTCAGCCGCACGACCACAGCCGGCAGGACATTCAGCTCATCTCCACCGTCGGGTTTCTCGTCGGCGCCGAAATCGAGATGGCGCGGCTCGAGGTCGAGAACACGCAGCTGTCCGAGCGGCTCGAAACACGCAAGATCGTCGAGCGCGCGAAGGGTATCCTGCAGCGCGACCTCGGCGTGACCGAGGAAGAGGCCTACCTCACCATCCAACGGCAGAGCCGCCAGCGGCGCAAGTCAAAGAAAGAGATTGCGGAAGCAATTGTCCTGGGCGACGACCTGCGTCGGGGAAAGCAAGTCTGAAGGACGGGGCTCAGGGTTCAGGACCCAGGCCGAACCCCGGCGGCACGGCTTCCGTCATAATCTGTGACGGAAGACGATGAACACACCTGCTTATCCGAACGTGAACACGTCGCAGTCGCTCTATGACTGGACGCAGATCATCTACGGGCTGCACGCGCTGAGTATCGTGACGGGGATTCTGGGCGCGGCGACGGTCATTGGAGCGTTTCTCATCGGATGGCCGTCGATCATCGCGGTCATCATGAACTACATCAAGCGCAGCGACGCGCGCAGCACGTGGCTCGAGTCGCACTTCCGATGGCAGATCCGGACGTTCTGGTTCGGTCTGCTGTGGGCGTCACTCTGCTGGTTGTTCGTATTCATGACACTCGGCATCGGCTTGATCGTGGTCTGGATTCCGCTCGGCATCCTCACGCTGTGGTTCATCTACCGTGTCGCTCGCGGCTGGCTGGCGCTGCGCGAGCACAAGCCGATGTATGCCTGACCGCCGCACCGACCGGATCCACCTCAGTGATGTAGGATCGCCCCCGTTGAGGGAGGCTACGATGACACGGCCATCAATGCTCGTTCGGTCCGGCGCTCTGCTGGGAACCCTGATCCTCGGCGTCGGAATCGGCAGTTTCGGGTTCGAGTTTCTCGCCGCGCAACAGCCGCCGGCCGGCCGCGGCCAGACAGCGCCCGCCGGGCCGCCGGCGCCGTGCGGACCGAAAGCCCAGCTCCCGGAGAATCTGGCGCGGAACGTCGACGCCAAGTCGCGCTGCTTCGAGCTGCGGATGTACACGGCGGATCCGAGCCGCGATGGCGTCGGTCAGT
>DASTBV010000107.1:0-7326 GCA_035711805.1 Vicinamibacterales bacterium | reverse complement strand
GCACGGTGTTCGTGTCCCGGATGATCGGGCAGGCCACGAAGCTGATGTTGCGCTCCTGCGCAAGCTCAGCCTGCGCCGCGAGCGAGGCGAAGGCCGCGAGCGTAGCGAGGCGAAGCACGTTGTTGTTACGAAGCATTGCGGCCTCCTTCACAGTACGCTTAGGAAGTTCGTCAGGTCGACTTTTTCCTGCTCGGTATAGCCGATGTTGAAGCGGCGGTCGTAGAAGTCGACGAGATCGCGAATCGTTGACGCGGAGCCGTTCGAGAAGTACGGCGCACGCGCCGCAAGGCCACGGAACTGGCCCATCACGATGGAACCCACGTCATAGCACTTGCCGGAGATCAGCGCGCGACCCGGATCCTGCGTGTAGATCACGCGGCCGAGATATGGATGCGGTTTCACGTCCGCCTTGCAGGTGACGCGGAACAGCGGCATCTGCGGCTTCGCCTCGTTCCACGGATTCAGCGGCACTTCCGAGGCCCACGGCAGGTTCGTGGTGCCGATGTCCATCCAGCCGTTGGCGGTATCGAGGCCGGTCATGTGCATCCCGTGGCAGGTGGCGCAGGTTCGCTTGGTCGGGTTGCCGAGGCCGACGGTGTTCAGGTGCATCGAGTCACGGATCCAGAACGTGCGGAACATGAATACGTCGTGCCCGCGCGCGATCGATTCGCGTGCCGCGTTGCGCGCATTCTCGGAGTCACTGCGCGGCAGCCGGGTCCATTTCCCGCCCATCGGAAAGACGTAGCGCGTCGTGTTGTTGCCGAGTACGCCCGCATCACCGGCGGCAAGCTGTCGCGGACCGAACGCCGGCGGGCCATCGGCCTCAACCAGGCTGCCGGCGGCGGCGCTCGACACCTGCGCGACATAGACCTGCTGTTCGAACGAGACGATGCCGGCGAGCTGCGCGGCGGTCAGGCGTCCTTTGAGCTGGAGATGCTGTTCCGCCGCGTCCTGCGCCTGCACGGCCAGCGTCGGCGCGCGTGCGTCGGACATGAGGTTCATGCTCGTCGGCCTGCCGGTGTCCGGATCGGTGGCCGTCGGCAGCCCGCTCTTGGCGATGAACGGACCAACGCCGAAATTCTGATGGGTCGTGTACTTCGTGTTCGCGACCGGGCGCGGGCGGCGATACACGGAGATCGTCGGGTTCGCGCTCTCGAGACCGTAGACGCGATGCGTGTTGCACCCGCCGGGATCGCGCACGACTTCGATGGTGAACTCCGGCTCAGTGCGGGTGCCGTCGGAATTCCTGGGCGGCCAGGGCAGCGCCACGCGGATCAGGCCGCGCTCGAGGAGCAGCGAGTGCGAGCGCGGATCGCCGGGAGGAAGATGAGGGCAGTTCATTCCATCCACCGCCGCAAACAGCGGGTCCTTGCCGGCAGTCGCCTCCCAACGCTCGCGAACAGTGCGCACGGACAGCGACATGCCGTCGGCGGGTTGATGGCACGTGACACACGCGCGCCCGTTCGTGCCGATCGGCTCGAAGAAGGGGTGCCCCTTCGTCTCCATCCTGCCGGACGTGTTCAGCACGCCGACAGAGCCGCGATCGTTCTGGTAGGTCGCGAAGTCCGCCAGCGGCGTCGCCTCGCCGGGGGCCCACCAGGGGCGTGAGCCGGTTTGCGCAGACGCGGCGATCGATATCGCAATCCACCCGGCGAACGTGAAGCCTGTCAGCCAGCGTGTCATCCGGTTCACCGCGTGCTGTCGAAGAACGTCAGGCCGACGCCGCCCTGCCGCATCTCCGGATTGGAGCTCAGGTAGGTGCCGGTGTTGAGCCACGCGTAGGGGCTGTCCACGCGCACTTCGAATGTCGGCACGAGAGAACCGAACGCGCCGCCGTTGCGCACGATGATGATCTCGCCGTCGGCCGTCTGCCACAGGTAACGCGCGTCAATCGTCGCCGGCGGCGAAAGATTCTGGTAGTCCGCGCCGCCGGGCAGGACCTTGCCGGTGATGCGCCCCGTCAGGTCGCCCCCGGTGATCGGAATGATGTTTCGTGGTCCGCGCTTGCTCGGCCCTACCGACTGGCTCGGACTCAGCGTGACGATCTCAGTGATCAACTGGTTGCCCCGCTTTTCCGACGGCGCAGCCGTCCGGTAGTCCCAGGGTTGAGGCGGAACGCCGGCCGGCTTGGTGATTCGCACGACTCGCGCCGATCCGGAAGCTGGCTTCGTGCCGGAAACATCGTAGACGCGCAGTGTCATCGTGCGCGCGGCCGCATTCAGGACCCGCCGGCCCACGTACGTGCCGGTGTTCAGCCACGCGACGTCGCTCGCCGTGGGCGCCTCGAAGTCCATCACGAGCCTGACGTCCTTTGCATCGGCTCCGGTGCCTGCTGCCCGCAGATAGACGTAGCGGCCGTCACCCGTTCTCAGCACGTAGATCTGTTCGACCTCGATGACGCCGGTCGCCAGCGTCAGCTCGAAATCGAGGGCGCCGGTCATGACCGATCCGTTGACTCGTGTGCCGGACAGGGTCCCTCCCTGCACGACCGCCACCTGCCGTCGTCCGTACTGCGTTCTGCCGATGTCAGCAACGCGATCGAGCTTCATCTCGGCTTCGAACACCAGCGTGCCGCCTTCCGGCCTCGGTATCCCGCCCGGCAGACCGCAGGACCACGACTCGTGCGGCACGATCAGATCGGCGCCCGGCGCGTCGCCCTGACCGGCCACGCCGACGGACATGCTGATGACAGAGAGGAGGACCCCGATGATGCCTGCGATCGCGCGCGCGTGTGTCATGTGTGTCACGGTGTGATCGTGGGACGCGCCTTGGCAGGCGCGTCGAGCGTCAGTCTATGGCGAAGGGCAGCCGTCACGAGAGACTTTCCTCGCCCGGTTGTGAGACGTCATACGACTTACGCCCGGTGCGGTGCGCGTGCAGGCTATTTCGGAGCCGGCGGCAGCGGCCGGTCGTACTGCATCGGGCAGCCCGGTTGAAAGAACTGGCCCTCGGCGGCCCGGCGGCAGAACGCCTGCGTGTTTCGCACCTGACGCTCGATGGCCGCCACCACTTCCGCCAGCGGATAGGGCTTCTGCGCATGCACGGACAGATTCGTATCGACTCTGATCTTGCGGAACTCGATGTTGTTCATCAGGCTGTCGCCCCACCAGTTGAAGTCCCACTCCTGCGTGGTGAGGTCCGCTTCCACGAGCAGGTTCGCTGCCGGGACGTGGACGATGACGCCGTCGGCCATGTGGTAGTTGCCGACGATATGGTAGATGTCGATCTCGTTGGTCGAATCCTTCAGCTCGAGATGATCGTCGACCGGGATGAACTTCAGCGGCCTGGGATTCTTTCCGAGGGCGTCCGGGAACAGCCGGGCGGGACGCGCCACCATTTCGCGGAAGATGCCCTCGTTGCCGCGCCGCGAGACGATCGTCAGCCCCTCGGCGACGGCCGCGCGGAGCCCGGCGCTGTGATCGAAATGATGGTGCGTCTGGATCACCTGCGTCACACGTTTGCCGGGAACGAGTGAATTGACGGCTTTGAGGATTCCCTGGAGAGCGGCATCCTGACGGTTTGCTTCGACCATCACGAAATGGTCGTCGAATTCGAGGAACGTGTTGCCGTTCAGGAACCAGACGTGATCGGCGACTTTCATCGGCTGCAGGTTGGCACCGCCTGCCGCCGGCGGGCCTTGCGGCTTCGCCTGGCGCAGTGATGCCGGCGCGCTCAGATCGGCAATCGGCGCATCGACGATGTTGCGGTCGATGAACAGCTTGCTCTGGACGACGTTGCGAAAATCGATTGTGGTGGCGATGCCGGTCGGGAGCTGGATGCCCTTGACGGGCACATAACCCGTGAATGCTGTTCGATATGTGACGTCCCCAAGGTTGGTGTTCGGTCCGATATAGGAGACCCAGCTCGGGAGATTCGACGTCGCGTTGACCGCCAGCGTCAACGTGTCGCCCTGACGCACGGTGACATCGACCAGTTGAAGGTTTCCCTGTTTCCGCAGGTTCGACAGCTTTGTCGTGGGATCCAGCGCCGCTCGCACGATCGTGACCGGATGGGCGAGCATCTCCACGCGACGCTGGCGGACGGCGGCAGCGCCTGCGGGCTGTGGCTGCGGCGTGCCCGTCTGTGGAGCTGACAGGAATCCGCCGCCGATGTTGTAGGCGACGTCGCCGTCGAGCGTCTCGTTGCTCCGATTGAGTCCCAGCTGCCCGGCCGTCGAGGCGAACTCGAAATCCATCTTCAAGCGCTGCTGCACGCGCATGCGCGAGTGTTCGAAATCGATCGTCCGGGTGTGCTCCAGCACCTTCTGCCACTTCTGCGGGGCGTCGGGGTCGCCGGTGATATTCCCGCCGCCGTTGAAGTACGCGAGTTCGCCGTAGCCGATGATCTGCAGCGTTTTCAGCGCCAGCACACGATCGCGGCCGCCGAGCGCGTTCGCGGCGCGGCTCACGAGCTGCGCTTCGGCAGAGGGTCCCTGGCCCGCCAGCCCAATCGCGAGAGGGAAGGAGGCAATTGCCAGTGCAAGAACGCCGATCCTGTTGGACATCGCAGGCTCCTTGAGAACGCAGTGCGGCATAGCTTAACGGCAGATCGTTGACCACCAGGGCGAATTCCGGCCATCGCGTTTACCGATACCCCGTATCGCATCCGGCGATGCGCCGTGCGCCGACGCCCGTCGGACAATAGCCGCATGCATATCGACACGTGGGGCTGGCGCATGCGGGGACGGATGCTGGTCGTGGTGGTGATGATCGCGATCGCTGGGCCGTTCCTCCAGGTAGACGCTCAGTGGTTTAAGTATCCGAGCCCGCGTGCACCGCGTACATCGAGCGGAGCAGTCGATTTGTCGGCGGCGACTCCGCGCTTGACGAACGGCAAACCGGACTTGTCCGGGGTGTGGATGACCGCGGAACCCGCGTGCGTCATTCGTGGCGTACTCCCGCTGGCCGAACTCGTCAAACTCATTCCTCCGACGCGGAAATGTCCGCCCCGCACGGCCAGCTTTTCGAGACAGAGCACCCACATCGGGATAGATATGCCAGGCGGGCTGCCGTACCAGCCGTGGCTCAGGAAACTGGTTGACGAACGGGTTGCCAATCAGTCAATCGACGACCCGCACATCCGCTGCCTGCCCGATCTGTTCGTCCGCGCGTACGGTCTCCCGCATTACGTGAAGTTCGTCCAGACGCTGGATCTGCTGGTGATGATGAACGAGTACAACGGTGTGTACCGTCAGGTGTTCACCGATGGCCGGCCGCTGCCGCCGGATCCGAACCCGTCCTGGCAGGGCTATTCGTCGGCCACGTGGTCCGGCGACACGCTGGTGATCGACACGATCGGCTTTCGCGACGACGTGTGGCTCGACTGGGCGGGCAGCATGATTACGAGCGCCGGCAGGCTGCGCGAGCAAATCCGGCGGCCCGACTTCGGCCATCTCGAGATCGAGGTGACGGTGGACGATCCGAAGGCGTACACGAAGCCGTGGTCGGTGACCTTACGGCAGCAGTTCGCGGCGGATACGGAGCTGATCGACGAGATCTGTGCCGAAGGGGAGAGGTTCGCGAAACAACTGAAGTAAACGTCCTACCGCCGCGCTGCCGGCCGCGTTCAAACCCGACGGCGCCCGAAGGAGCCGCGCCGGACGGTCGATGCCGCGCGGTGAGTATCGACGTCAGGCGCCGTTTCCACGGGCATGCTCGAAGCGATGCGCTTCAGCAGCGCGCGCAGCCACACGTGCGCGGGATCCCGCTCGAAGCGGGGATGCCACATCATCGCCTCGTCGAGCCGTGGCATGGGCACCGGGGCGCCGACGATGCGAACGGGATAGGAGGTCGCCAGCCTCCTCGCCAGCCGCAGCTGAATGGTGGCGACTCGCTTCGTACCGACGACGAAATCCGGCAGGGCGTGGAAATGTGAGACGACGACCTCGGCCTTGCGGTCGACTCCTACCCAGGGTGCAAGCCGGTTGTCGCCGCTGGCTTTGTGGTCCTCCGAGAAGCTGACCACGACATGGCCGAGCGACGTGAACTGATCCAGTGTCAGCCGCTCGCCGACCTCTGGATGCTCCCGCCAGACCAGACAGGTGAACGTGTCGTGGAACAGCAGTTCATGGGGCCACCCCTGCGGGATGATCGCCTGCGGGAGGATGTAAAGGTCGATGTCCGAGTCTTCGACTTCCTCCATCCGATCCCGCAGCGGAGCGACGACGACGGTAACGTGGGGGGCCTGCACGCTGACCTCACGCAGCGCATCGCCGAGCAGCACCGTCGTCGCGTAATCGGACGCGGCAATCGTGAAGGTGTGCGCGGACGTTGAGGGGTCGAACCGGACGTGTGCGGAAAGTGTTTCCTGCGTCTGACGGAGGATGGACGCGACCGGCTCCATCAGGCTTTCGGCCAGCGGCGTCAGGCTCATGCCGCCGCGTCCAGAGACGAGCAGTTCGTCGTTGAAGGCGTGACGCAGTCGCGCGAGGGCACCGCTCATCGCGGATTGACTCAGGTGCACACGCCGTCCCGCGTTGGTGACGCTCCTCTCCCGCAACAAGGCATCGAGGGCCACCAGGAGATTCAAGTCGAATCCACGCAGGTCCATTTGCTCGAGATCCTAGCGCAGGTCGCCGCATCGCCGCCCGCGATACCGCCCATCGAAACAAACGATTTGCCCCCGGAGCCAGTACTGTCGAACATCGGAGCGCGATGCACCCGATGAAGTACGTGCCGATCGGCCTGCTGGCGCTGTGCCTCGCTGCCGGCTCGTCGTTCGCCCACCATTCGTTCGCCGCGACGTACCTGGAGGATCAGATGGTGACGGTCGAGGGGGACATCGTTCAGTTCCTGTACCGAAACCCGCATTCCTTCGTGCATCTCTCTGTCAAGGAGCAGGACGGTTCGATCTCGCGCTACACCATCGAATGGGGCGGCACCGGGCAGCTTGGCGCCCAGGGCGTCGGAAAAGACACGCTGAAGGTCGGCGACCACGTCATCATTTCCGGTAATCCCGGCCGCAATCCGGCGGACAAACGCGTCCGCCTGTTGTCTCTGCTTCGCCCCAGAGACAACTACGGGTGGGGCCGTCGTCCTGGCGAGGTCGTCAACTAACGTTGGAGTGGGCATGCGACGCCTGATTGCACTCGCCTCAGTGTTCGCCCTTGTCTCCGCGGCTGACGTCGAGTCGCAGGCGCGCGGCGCCGGGTCTGCTCCCGGCGCAGGCGCGCCACCCCAGGGCCGCGGCCGTGCCGCCGGGCCCGGCTATCCGAAGTTCTTCGATTCGAACACGCCGTTCAACGCCCGCGACCTGGCGGGAATCTGGACTCCCAACGGCGCCGGTTTCGGTGGCGGCGGCCGGTGCCGCGATTGCGGCGACCGTGGA
>DASTBV010000106.1:0-16397 GCA_035711805.1 Vicinamibacterales bacterium | reverse complement strand
AGCCGCGACTTGATCGACTGGAACTGCCCGGAGTCGCCATTGCCCTCGACGCGCAGCATCGAGGCTTCCTTGACAATGGCGTCGGAGCGGTTGCCCGGGTTCGGGTGACTGCTCAGCCACTCCGGGCCGCTGCGGCCGCCCCGCCGCCTCGGGGGTCTTGAACATGTCCGCCATCGCGCGGGGGTCATATTCCGGGGGCGATGCTGTCAGGTGTGGTCACCCAGGTCGAACGCGCCGGGCGTGTGCAGGGGCGGGCGCAGCTGGCGTTCGTCTTCACCCGGGCGTCAGGGGATTTCATGAGTAGAACGCTTGTGGGTGGCGAGGGTCGTGCGGTTGCCGAAGATCAATCTCGCCCTCGTACACTGGGACATGTGCGCACAATCTGAGTTGCGTCTCGCGGGCGACGCCATCCCCGATGATTGTCGTGTTATCGAGGTGCGTGTCGCAGAACTGCGGCAGCTGTTCCACAGCAACGATCCCTCTCCGTTTCGTGAGCGCGACCTCGATCCGGCCGCCGAGAGGTTCATCGTCGACTGGAGCCGCGAGCTGCCGGTGGATGCGCGCCTGGCGCTGGTCGTTTATTTGGAGCGGGACGCCGGCAGGGCTGACGAGGCTGTGATCCTGCGCGAGGCGATTCGGGAGTTCTTCGGGCAGCGCGAGATCGCTGCGCGGCGGACGCTCC
Organism: Vicinamibacterales bacterium; assembly: GCA_035711805.1. Lineage (GTDB taxonomy): Bacteria > Acidobacteriota > Vicinamibacteria > Vicinamibacterales > UBA2999 > Gp6-AA40. Next base: position 15,715 of record DASTBV010000106.1, on the reverse strand, counting down.
GAGAGCTGTTTCGCCGTGGTCGGATAAGTCTGGCGATCGGCCTCGCTTTTCTGACGTCGTTCATTGTGGTTGGCGATTGGGTTGCCGGCTTTTTCGCCGAGAGTCGTCTGGGCCAGGTGTTCCGCGAAGGGCTACTCATTGGCGGCTGGGTGGCGATGTGGCGCCCTATCGAGGTGTTCCTCTACGATTGGTGGCCGATTCGGGCCGAGGCTCGTCTCTTTTCTCGACTGAGTTCGATGCCGGTCCGAATCGAATATATGGGACGAGCGCCGTCAGGCGCGTGGCGCCGCGATTGGCCGGCGGTGCCGGCAGGTGCCGGACACGCGCCAGAGACGGTCACCGTGCGCCCGGAGGCGCCAGACCTTCACGATCACACCCCAGAGGAGGAACGGAAGATTCGCGAAGCCGCTCTCGACCAGACGATCGAGAACTCGTTCCCGGCCAGCGATCCCCCCTCGTCGGACCCCAACCCAGACGACCACACTGCGGTCGTAGGCAAGGTTCCACGAGGCAACGACTGAGCCCAACGCCCCGAATTGTTGACGCCGTAGGTGGCCACGGGGGGCAGAAACGCCCTTATCCCCGATGGGCACCGGTCACCGGAGAATCAGGTCATGCAGCCACGAATTGACTATGCAAAGGTGGCCCCGGAAGTTCGGGCCGCGTTGAAGACTCTCGACGATCACGTACGGGAGACCGATCTGGATCGAGGATTGATCGAGCTCGTCAAGCTGCGCGCATCGCTCATCAACGGTTGCGCGTATTGTGTCGACATGCATACCAAAATCGCGCGCTCGCTGGGTGAAACAGAGCAGCGCCTTTACGCCGTGGGCGTCTGGCGGGAAACACCCTTCTATTCTGCGAGCGAGCGCGCCGCGCTGGCGTGGACCGAAGCGGTCACGCTGCTCAATGCCAGGCACGTCCCGGACGACGTGTATGAGCTTGCGCGGCAGCATTTCGCCGAAAAGGAGCTGATCGATCTCACCCTGGCGATTGTGGCGATCAACGCATGGAACCGCCTGGCGATCGCGTTCACCGCCGTGCCCGGAACGTTTCGGCTCGCGACGCCGCTGTCGGATGCGTGACGTTCATGAGAAATCGCACCATGGAGACCATCGTCCCAAAAACGCGCCTGGCGAGGCACGGATCACACCTCCCACGGTGCTATAGCAACCTGCTCCCAATAGGTGACGGCCCCATCATGCCAGCGGATGAATCGCAGCCCACCGTCCTGCGACACCACGACGGCCACGGCGTCGCGGACGACATGACAGAACCGGTATGCGGAGCGATGCCTGGTACCGACGCGATCGGTGCGGACCCATTCGCGGTCCGCTCCCTCCAGGTCGCGCGCCCGCATCACGCGTGGGACCTCCGGTAGATCACCCGCGATTTCTCCGCCGAATCCAAGCAGATCGAGGCCCGTGGTCATGACGACCGCGCCGTCGACGTGGGTGAGGTCCGCGACCAGATGTGCGGCTTCGAACAATGCCGCGTCGGCCGCGGCTACTTCGGTGGCGTCGCTCAGCTCATACTGCCGCCACCCCAGGGCTGGCCCGTCAGCAGGCCCCTGATGCGCGGCGGCGAGTCTGTCGACGATCGCCGCCTTCAACGTCCGAAGCCGCCGCCGTGGCTCTTCCTCCATGAACGGATACTTCACCCAGATGTGATGCGCGTCGGTCAGCGCCGGGTGCGACACCTGTTCCGGCACGAGAATCAACATCCCCCCGTGCTGGGCCCCGCGAACGGTTGCGAACACCCGGCGGAGAATGTGACAGGCGAGGACAGCGCCGAATCTCGCGTCAATGGCCGCGTTCGACTCGATTCCGCCGCCCGTCACAAACAACTCCTCGAGCCAATTCGCCTGAAAGACGTCCATCCCGCGGCTGATCAGCGTGCCGTTCGTGAGTTCGGCGATCGTGATCGTCCGAACGCTGACGAGCATGCGCCCGGCGCCGGCGACGGCGACGATCAGGACCGGAGGGATCGCCTGCAGCGTCTCCCGGCCGCCCCTCACCGATTGCAGCCAGTGCGCCCCGGAATGAATCAGGCCCCAGATTCGTGGGCCGCGATCGCGATCGACGGTCGCGCCAATCAGCGTGCGCGAGAACACTGCTGCTGGCGCCAGGCGTCGTAGCTCGTGCTGATCAAACGGTCGCGAGTCCCCAAACACAAGACGATGCAAACCTGCGGGCGGACCGTCGGCCGCCGGGAACATCTCTGGTCCGGCCAGAGCCAGCCGAAAGGTGACGGGGCGTCCCTCTTCGCGCAGCAAGCTGGCCTGAAAACAGACCGAGAGAACCTGTTCGAGCTGACGGCGATCAGGCAGGGTCAGCTGGATACCGGTGCCCAGCAGTAATTCGTGACAACGGCCGTGGACCGCTGCGGCCAGATCACGCGGATACGCGTGAGAATGGTCCTCCGGGAATGCAGGGTTCATACGCGCGCCGGAATTGACGTCCGTCTCACGATCGTCGAGCATTCCGTTCAGCGTGTCCCTCCGAGCTTCCGCTTCAGGTCGTCTCGGTCGTTTCTTGCCTTCTGTTCCGCCTTCGTCTGCTGTGAGTCAGGGTACCGATGCTCGCCGCGAGCCGACGAATCGTGGGTCGCATCGAATGCGGCACGCCTGTTGGCGCGTTCGGTACGTTTGTCTCGTTCGGTTTCGGCCGCCAGCCCGCTGTCAGACGGCCCGGCCCCGCCTTCGTCCTCCCATCCGGCGAGCGCCGCTCGTTGCTGCTTCCTTACCTTCGTGCTCATATGGTTCCTTTCGTCGTGTTCGCAAACTGAAAGAGACGCCCTCACCTCCCTATGCGCTCGGTCAGGCAACCTTCACGCGGTTGCGCCCGGCGCTCTTGGCCGCGTACAGCGCCCGGTCAGCCGCACTCATCAGTGATTCGATGTTGCTGGCATCGCTGTGATTCTGGGTCGCGTGAGCCGGCTCGAACACGGCCACGCCAACAGACGCCGTCACTCCGCCCAGTGTGCCGTCTTGAGCGGCCAGATGCACCAACAACCGTTCGGCCAGCCGTTCAGCAGCCTCGCGTGACGTGTGCGGTGCGACGATTGAAAACTCGTCACCACCCCATCGGGCTCCAAAATCAGTGGTTCGGAGTGTCTGCTGGATTGCCGTGGCCGTACTGCGGAGCAAACGGTCGCCCCCACTATGCCCCCGCTCGTCGTTGATCCGTTTCAAGCCGTCGATATCGATCAAAAGCAACGCCAGTGGTGCGTTATACCGTGCGGCTCTGTGCCACTCCTTTTGGAGACGGTCGTCCATCGCTCGGCGGTTCGGTAGGCCAGTCAGCGGGTCTGTTGTTGAGGTCAGGCGCAGCCGGTCTGCTTGACGGCCCAGCACGTACCCCAGCACGAGGACCATGACGGCTGTCGCCACGAATACGTAGGCATAGGTGTAGCGGTTCGACAGGAAGTCGGCGCTCGCCGATGCGGCTGGCGCGAACACTGAGCGGAGGACGAATAACCCGCCCGCCGTGACAACTGCGGCCACCAGAGCGAAGTTGAATCCACGCCGGAGTCTCATGCGGCTCCTCAGACCGGGCGCAATCGACGCCTGAGAGACCTGCCTGCAAAAGAAATTCCCGTACCCGAAACGGGCGGCGGCAGTACCGACGGTTCACCTCAACGCGTCCGCCAACTCTGGCAGGAGGAGCTGGCGGAAATCGTCGGGACAGCTCACGGGTGGCACCGCCCGCGCGAGCGCACCTTCCGCATACACGCGGGTGAGCCCGGACATCCACCGCTCCGCCGTCACGCGATCGCGCTGATGCGTTTCGATCGGAGTCGCGTGCACGCACGAGGTGTCCTCGTCCGCCGGAACGAACTCGAGCCACGCTTCCCAGCGGCCGTCGGCCGATGCGCGTGCCAATGCCCGCGCCTGAAACGTACCTCTGGCATCCGACACGTCAGGCAATGTCCGCATCGCATATTCCATGATGTCCGCTTCTTCCTCGCACTGTGGTCCCCGCATCGAGAAGCCAGCCGCGCGCTAGTTGGTGTCCCGCTTGTTGGAATTGTGGAACGTCCTCCGCATATCCTCGACAACCGTCATTCGCTCCAGTGTCGCCTCCAGCCGTTCGGCGGTCTCCCGTATCGAATCAACGAGCTCGTGACGTGCGTCTTCCGCCTCGAGCCGAGTCCCTTCCCCCACGGCGCGGGCATTCTCGGCAGCCTCACGCTCGGCTTCCTGGGCCTGGCGGCGCCCTTCCGCCGCCTCGCGAATCTCCTCGGCGGCGCGCCTGACTGTTTCCGCCTCGCTGGTCGTCCCAGCACGAGTGTCCGCGTACGGTCGAGCATCGGGCGGCGAATGCGGCGCGCACGGGGTTCGCTTTTCAGTCATAAGTGTTCGTCGACCTCCCTCGCAGCGTACCAGTCGAACCGACCAAGCGATGTTCTGAAACGGACAGACCCTGTCGGGCCCGCGAGGGCCGCCAGCAGTGTTCAATTCATGACATCGCTCAGGATCAGCTGAGGATACGCTTCCACCCTACAGCCGACGACCGGAGGTAATCCGCAATGACACCCGACCGATTGATGTTCCCGATCGCCTCGCCCCGCGTTGCAGCAGCGCCCGACCCGGGGGTGGTAAGGCGTCTCGACAGTGCCGAGCGGGAGTTGCACGTACAGTTCACGCGTATCGCTCAGCTCCAGGCGCAACTAGACCTGGTGACGGCAGCGTTGCAGCGTCTGTCATGACGGTAGGCCGCTCATCGTCGCCCGCGCCATTGGAGGGATGAATGTTGTACGAGTTCATCACGATGCATCGGAACGAGATCGTGGCTCGCACACGGGAACGGGTTCGCCGCCGGCCCTGGCCGTCCGTGTCGAGCCAGGAACTGGAGTACGGCGTGCCGCTGTTTCTGACCCAGTTGTCGGACACGCTTCGGCTGGAGGGGTCAGCGACCCCGTTCTCGTCGGACGCCATCGGCGCCACCGCTGCACGGCACGGTGCCGAGATGTCGGCGGCTGGTTTCAACCTGGCGCAGGTCGTCCATGACTACGGTGACATCTGCCAGACCATTACTGACATTGCAATCGAGGATCATGCCCCGATTACCGTCGAGGAATTTCACACGTTGAACCGCTGCCTCGACACGGCGATCGCTGAGGCCGTCACCGAACACGCGCGGCTGGCGACCCAGACGCGAGCCGAAGAGGAGGTTGAGCGTCTCGGCCAGGCTGCTCACGAGCTTCGCGATCTCCTCAACGGCGCGCTGCTCGCGTTTCACGCGCTCAAGCGCGGTACCGTCGCCATCAACGGCAATACCGGGGCAGTGCTGGGGCGCAGTCTGACCGACCTCCGGGATCTGGTGGACCGCACGCTGTCGGAGGTGCGGCTTGCCGCGGGGAAACGACGAAGTGAACGACTTGACATGGCGTCCTTCGTCGATGAGATCGCGGCCACCGGGATTCTGCACTCCGAGTATCGCGGTATCAGCTTCACCGTGTTACCGGTCGAACCTGGCTTAGCCGTTGACGCCGATCCGCAGCTGCTCGCGTCGGCGGTGATGAATCTGTTGCACAATGCCTTCAAGTACACGCGCGCAGGCGGTACGGTGGCGCTGAGCGTGCACACGCAAGGCGAACGGTTGCTCCTCGATATTCAGGACGAATGCGGAGGCATTCCCGAGAGCAAGTCGGACCTCTTTCAAGCGTTCGGTGAACGGCGCGGGGCAGATCGGACTGGTCTCGGGCTGGGGCTCTCGATCGCGCGTCGGGCCGTCCGGGCACACGGCGGTGAAATTCGGGTGCGCAATATACCGGGCCGCAACTGCGTCTTCACCATCGACCTTCCATTAGCGCCGCACGGCGAGAGGGTTCTGCAGTCGACGTCTCGTCTCTGACGGCCAGTCGCCTGCATTCAGGTTGGGCATTGGCTTCTTTGTTGTCGGCATCTACCAGCCGGAGCCGAGGATTCGGACAACCGCATTCATCGCGCCGAGCAACAGCGGCAGCGTCCAAATCAACGCCGTCGCGATCAGCAGATCCGCTGCGATTTCCCGCAGCCGCCGCCACCCCCGGTGGGTGACCGGACTCGGCAAAACCGACATCAATTCACCTCGCGCGCTGGGCCGAAGCGACGCGTCGGTCGCTCACGCGGCCACGCGCAGCTCGCTCACGCGCGCCACGGCCCGACGACCGTCGATGCACGGAACAATCCGCAGTTGCAGGGCGGACACGTCTGTGAGGTGCAGGGCGCATTCTTCGACCTGCGCCGTCGCCCCGTCGGGACTGAAATTGAACCGTTGGCGCAGTACTTCGCGATGCCCCTCTCCGCGGCGCAGGCAAGCCCAGATCGTCATCTCCTGTGTGCGTGACTGTCCGACCTCCCATGAGACCACCCTCAGCCGACTCACCGACGTCGACTGACGAAATCGGATCTCGATCATCTGTTCGCCGGGACAATCGGCAGTCCACTCGTGGGGGCTGCGCGCGACACGCTCTCCGTCGACGACGATCGTGATGTCCGCGAGTTCGTCGAGATCGAGCCAGCGATCGTCGGCAGCCTCGCCCGGTGCGGTCCCGCTGCCAGCATTATGCAGGATCGCGTTCACCGCCGCTCACGTCGCGGGCGCAGCGACTCTATGGGCAGGGGGCGATCTTCGTTCCACGCCCACAGCAGCATCGCCGGTGGAAGGAAGCCGACGACAAGGAGCAGCAGCCAGCTGCGCAGCACCATACTGTCGATGCCGATGAACGTCAGGCAGGTAAGAGCGAGCCAGACGCCGATGAGAGACCAGCGCCATCGTGGGGCAGACATTTCCAGGACTCCTTGGGTGTGAAACCCATTCTTGGCGGACACGAGACAGCCTCCGTCGAGTGAGAATCGACGCTTTGATGGCGGCTGTCCGGATGGGCAGGAACGTCAGGAAAGCTGTCATCAGTGTACGCGAAGAACCTCGCCGCCGCGGCGAAATCCGCTCAGCGATAATCCGGCGGCGGAGCGGCCGGGCGTCAGTCGCGATGATGGCCGAGAACGGCGGGGCGTGGCGGCCCGGGGGCGGCCACGCTCCGCAGGCATTACTCCTTGGACACGGCGGCGCGCTTGGGGGCTTTCGTCGTCCCCGTGCGCGACGTTGACATCAACTCGCGCGCGATCTGCGTCAGCAGGTTGTCGCTGACTTCCTCTTCAGCAAGCGTCTTCGACAACAGCTCCGCCGCCGCCGGGAGGCCCGCTTGCCCCGCAAGCGTTCGTGCCGTTCCGTATCCGGAGATTTCGTAATGCTCGACTTTCTGCGCCGCCGCGATCAGCGCCAGGTCGGCTGAAACGGCGTCCTTGCCCTCGCTGTCACCGATGACGTCATCGCCTTCCGCGATCAGCCCCTGCATGCCTTTGCAAGTCTTGCCCTTGGCGGGGACACCGACCAAGGCGAAGACCTCCTTGAGTCGCTCAACCTGGATCTTCGTCTCTTCGAGATGGGCTTCGAACGCGCGCGTCAGCGCGTCGGCATTCGCGGCCTGCGCCATCCTCGGCAGGGCTTTGACGAGTTGTCCCTCGGCGTTCAGCAGATCGCGCAGTGTATCGACCAGCAGCTCTTCGAGCGCTTCAGGCGCGTCAGAGGTGCTGGTGCTTCTGTCGTCGACCCCGGCATCGACCTCCTCAGCAGCCATTCCCGCCTGAAAGGCCGGTGCGTCAACCCATTCCCAGTCGTCGCCCTGGTTCCACGGTCCTCGCGCGTCGATCTCGCCGTCGTCGCCCGTTCCTGTCGAATCGTTGAAGAACTGATCGACGAGAACTGGCGTGGGTGGGATCCGTCCGATCATGAACCGCGGTTTACCCATGCTTTCCAGGGCAGCGGTGAAGGCTTTCATGTGGGTAATTTCCCGCGTCATCAGGAATTGCAGCGCGTCTTTGGTGCCCGGGTCGTTGGTGAAGTTGATGAGCCGTTCGTAGACGATCTTGGCGCGTGCCTCTGCCGCAATGTTGCTCCGCAGATCGACGTCGAGTTCGCCGGTCACCTTCAGGTAATCGGCAGTCCAGGGGTTGCCCTGCGAGTTGAACAGGTTCACGCCACCACCGCCGGCGATCGCGATCAGCGGATCCTGTTCGGCTGCCTCGCGGTCGAACTTCAACGGCTTCAGGTGCAGGCGGGCGAGTGCGCCGACGATTTCCAGGTGGCTCAGCTCCTCGGTGCCGATGTCCATCAGGAGATCCTTGCGCTCGGGATCCTCACAGTTGAGACCTTGAACCGAGTACTGCATCGCCGCCGCGAGTTCTCCGTTCGCTCCGCCGAACTGCTCGAGCAGCATGTTTCCGAACGCCGGGTCCGGGGTGTCGACACGAACCGTGTACATCAACTTTTTTACGTGGTGGTACATGAAACCTCCGTAGGGTGTACGCCGTGGGATGCCAATCGATTTTGCTGGCAGCCATGTCATTGCAAGTACGAGGACCTCGACCAAACGCGCGTGTTGAATGGTTGGTCGCGCGGCCATCGTCGCGAACAGGACCCTGTACATGAGGTGAACATGCCTATGCGTTGTGACGGCCGCTGCGACGACGTCACGCGCCGACAACTGAGTAACGAGCTTCTTCACGAATTACGACGGAAGCCCCGTACATGACGATCGGGGACACGAGGCCCCCGTCGGGTAGGTGGGGATGTTTGTCGGCGGACCTGAATGGCGACCGAGCGTAGCTGCTTCCTTTACAGCAACGGTGATGCCACTCTTGCCCGGAGACGGCGGCCGCGTGTGCTACTTCACGACTGGGCGGCCGGCGGGGGAGAGCGCACCCACTGCTGCCATCAGGCCGACGTCGTCGAACGGCTTGTCGAGATGCCTCACGAATCCCCGCCTTCAGGCGTGCCGATGGGCAAGGCCTGGCTCGAACGATCGCCGCGCTGACAGCGCCTGATTCCCTTTGTTTATTCACCTGCACACAGGCTTCGCACTTGCACCTGGAATAGTAGCGGGCTGCTCGACCTCGCCCCCGAGTCACGTCGGAGGAGCCCATGACTCGCCGCACTCGTCGGATGACCTTCGCCATCATCGGAGCGATCGTCCTGCTTGTGGCGATCACGCCGTTTGTGATGGACGTCAATCAATTCCGCCCCTTCATCGAGGGAAAAGCCTCCGCGGCACTGGGCCGCCAAGTCGACCTCGGCAATCTGAAGCTCTCTCTGTCGAGCGCGTCGCTCACGACCGAGACGCTGGTCATTGCCGACGACCCGGCGTTCAGTAGCACGCCATTTCTCGAGGCCAGGTCCGTCTCGGTCGGCGTCGAGCTGCTGCCGTTGATTCTGTCGCGTGCGCTCGAGGTCACGACGATCACCATTGAGAGTCCCCAAGTCACGGTGATTCGGAATTCAGCCGGTCGCTGGAACTACTCGTCACTCGGTTCGTCGTCTTCCCTGCATTCGGGCAATGTGCCGTTCAAGAAGCTGGAGTGGAAGAACGGACGGGTCATCGTCGGCTCGACACACTCGAAGAGGCGCAGCGTCTACGATCACGTCGATGTCACGGCGTCGGCCGTGTCCTTGACATCGATGTTTCCGGTGAGCGCGAGCGGGGATCTCGACGGCGGCGGTCACTTCACGCTGGCCGGCAACGTTGGACGGCTGAACCGGGAGGATGCCTCACTCACGCCGTTCGACGGAAGGCTCACCATCCGTGGGCTCAATCTGGCTGCGAGGGGATTCCTCAATCCGTCAGTCGGCCTCGGCGGCCTGCTCGACGTCGACGCGACGATTGCATCCAAGGACGCCGAAAGAGAGGTCAGAGGTAGCGCACGGATCTTGAAGGCGCTGCTCGTTGCCGGGGGCTCACCGTCTGCACAACCCGTGACGGTGGACTTCAATACGAAATACGACCTCCGGAAGCAATCAGGGGTCCTGGGGCCGTCCACGTTGAGAATCGGTAACGCGACCGCTCGCCTGAACGGAGCCTACCGCTCCGGCGAGGGAGAATACTCGCTCGTCAACATCAAGGTTGCCGGCGACCGGATGCCGGTCACCGATCTCAGATCGTTCCTGCCCGGTATCGGCATTCACCTTCCCACAGGCACCACTCTCGCGGCGGGCGCACTCAATGCGGACCTGACTGTATCTGGCCCAACGAACAACCTCGTCACCGCGGGGCACGTCGGCCTGTATGGCGCGAAGCTGGCTGGATTCAATCTGGGCGCACAGGTGAAGGCGATCTCGAGGTTCAGCGGACTCGAAACCGGCACCGATCTCAACATCGAACGGTTGACCATGAACCTTCGCGTGGCGCAGAACGGACTGCGCTTCGATACGTTCAATGCGGTCGTGCCGGCAGTGGGCTATCTCATTGGCGCCGGAACGATCGATGCGCGGAACAATCTCGATTTCAAGATGGTCGCGACCGTGACGGCGCGACTGCACGGCGGGATGGGCTCCATGGTCGGAACGTCGGGTGCCATCGGTGACGCCGTCGGCGCCGTCGGTGACGTCATCGGCGCGCTCACACGCGGCGGAACGGGCGGCAGCAAAGGCAGGAGCCAGCGCGTTCCATTTCTCGTCGAGGGAACAACGTCCGATCCCCGATTCGTTCCCGATCTCAGCGGCTTGGTGATCCCAGCGCTCATGAATCAGTTGGGCCACCTGAAGGTCCCGGGCGCCGCGTCCGGCCAGCACGAACCGAGCAGCGATCCGCTCGGAGGAATCAAGGATCTGTTCAAGAAGAAGCGTTGATTCAGCCGGCGTTCTTCGGGCCAGCGAATGCCGGAGAACAGCGCCTTTGAGGGCGATGTCACGGTTCGATGATGCGGTTGCGGATTGCGTAGCGCACGAGCGCACTCATCGAGTGGAGATTCAGCTTGGCCATGATCTGCGTTCGATGTGTCTCCGCCGTCTTGGTGGTCATGCCAAGCATCGCGCCAATTTCCTTGTTCGACTTGCCTTCGGTGAGGAGCTGAAGGACTTCACGTTGGCGCGCCGTGAGCTGCGCGGGGCGCTGCGTGGCTGTGGCGCCACGGCGCCGCCCCGCGGAGAGGGTCGCCACCGCCTGGACGCGTTCGGTAAAGAACCGCTGATTCTGGAGCAGCGCACGAATGGCCTCGACCAGTTTCCGTCCCGCGTCCGTCTTCAGCACGTACCCGTCCGCGCCGGCATCGAGCACCTCGGCCACGACCTGGTCGGACTCGTGGACGGTCAGGATGAGGATCTTCGCCGGCACAACGCCCCGAATCTGGCGCGTCGCCTCGAGGCCGTTCAACTCCGGCATGCTGATGTCGAGCACGACCACCTCTGGACGGAGTGCGACCGCCATGGCCACGGCTTCGCGGCCGGAGCTCGCTTCGCCGCACACGATCCACGCCGGCTCCGCTTCGAGCACCGCGCGCACGCCTTGCCGCACGACTTCGTGGTCGTCGGCGATGAGGATGCGAACCGGTGTCACGCGATGCCCTCGTTCAACGGGCAGCGCACGCGAACCGTGGTTCCGGTGTCCGCGAATGCGATGTCGAACGTGCCTCCCAGCTGGCGGATGCGCTCCCGCATGCCCTGAATGCCGACTCCCAGCGTCTCGGGCAGCGGCGTGCTGTGCTGATCCGGCACCAGGTTACGCAGCCCGCGGCCCTGGTCTTCGATGTCGAGCGCGACTGCGTCGGCCGTCGCGGTGAGATTGATCGAGGCGGTTGTAGTCGACGCATGGCGATGGGCGTTGGTGAGACTTTCCTGAATGACGCGGAAGAGCGCCGTTTCGATCGGGCCCGGCAATCGTCCGACGTCGTGCAGATTGAGCGTCACCTGAATGCCGCTCCGTGTCGTGAAGCCCTCGACGAACCAGCGCACGGCCGCCGGCAGCCCCCGCTCGTCGAGTAAAGGCGGGTGCAGGAGATACGCGAATGTGCGGACTTCTCGTGAACATCGCTCGGCCAGGGAGCGGCTCTCCGCCAGCGCCCGGCGCCCCCGCGCGTCGAGCGCCCCGCGAGTACTCTCGACCACGTCGAGATTCATGGTCAACGCCGCGAGACACTGCGCTGTCGAATCGTGCAGGTCGAGGGCCAGCCGCCGCCGTTCTTCATCCTGCAGTGTAAGCAGCCGGCTGGACAGCTGTCGATACTCTTCCTGGCGGGCCGCCGCTGCCTCGGCCATCATCTGGGCGTGCGCGGCGGCGGTGGCCAGGCGTTCATTTGCCTCCCGCAGCCGGTTCATGAGGTCGTCGAGTTCGGCCCTCGCCCGGGCGGCGTCCGCGTGGGCCTCGTCGGACCGGTTCTGCGCGTCCACCGCGGCGACGAGCAGGCGCTCGTTCGCTTCCCGCATCTGGGCCAGCAGCTGTTCGACCTCCGTGCCGGTCTGCACCGACGCGTCGCGTGCGCGAAGCGCCGTCATCCGATTGGCTCCGGTCTACCGGTCAGCAGGCCTTCGTACCCGGCGAGGACGTCGCCCATCACAATTCCGTCCCCCGTGATCTCGAACGCCCGCAGCTCCTTGCTGTGGGCGCTCCCGCGCACCTTCACGACCGCCATGACGCGCTGCAGCTGACCCTGCAGCTCGATATACCGCTGCATGATAATCGCGTCGGTGAGAAACGCCGTCCCGTGCGGGCTGAAGCGGAGGTCCGTATAGCTGTCTTCCAGTTCCGCGGTCATCATCATCGTAATGCCCATCCCGGTGAGCACGGCGACCATGCGGTACAGCGACTCACGGAAGTCCTCACGAAAGGTCGGCGCCAGCGCGAGCTCGAAACCGGACAGCGAATCAATGACCAGCCGGCGCGCTTTGAGACGGTGGATGGTTTCGACGATCTCGTTGAGCATTTCGTCGATGGAGAGATCCAGCGGACGCGTGTGGATGATGCCCACCTTGCCTTCGCGAACGAGCCCGCGGAACCGCTGTCCGTTCGCGTCGTCCGGCGAGTGCTCGGCGGGACGCTTCTCGAACACCGCGATGATACCGGGTTCATCATGACGCGCGCCGTCGCTGATGAATTGCGTGGCGAGCACGCTCTTGCCCGAGCCTGACGGTCCGGCCAGCAGCACGGAATAGCCTGCGGGAATGCCGCCGCCGAGCATGTCGTCCAACCCCGTGACGCCGGTGGAGAGGCGTTGTCGAGGGACGGTGGCGCTGGCCGCTGCGGCGGGCGACGGCTGCCCGGGTGCGACGATGACGCGCGGGAACACCTGGACGCCATCGCCGGTGATCCGAAAGGTATGCAGGCCGGGAATGGGAGCCTGTCCACGCATTTTCATGACTTGCATCTTGCGAACCATGGAATTGCGATCGAGGCTCTGTGTGAGCCAGAGCAGTCCGTCCGCGACGGTGAAGACCGGATTGTGTTCGGCTTCCGAGACCTGATACTCGCCGACGAGAAACGTCGTCGCTTCCCAGCTCGTCAGACGCACGGCGAGCTGTTGCACGAAGCGCTGCAAGTCGAAATCGACGGTCTGGGTTTGCACCGCCGCCTGCGCCACGGTGCGGAACGAATCGACCACCACCACGGCGGGACTCGTCGTCTCGACCTCCCGCACGATGCGGCGCAGCAACGCTTCCAGCTTGTCGTTCAGGACGTCCGCGCTCAAGTTGACGTAACGGATCGACTCGTTGACGCGGGCCATGTCGAAGAATGAGAACTGCTGCTGGTAGCGCAGCATCTTGAGCGGAGGTTCACCGACGACGGTGAAGTACAGCGCGGGATGTTCGGGGCTCGACAGCGCGAACATGATCTGCTGCGCCAGCGTCGTCTTCCCCGCACCGGGTGCGCCCGCGATCAGGTTGAAGGAGAATTCCGGCAGGCCGCCCCCCAACACCTGGTCGAGCCCCGGCACGCCGGTCGGAAGTCGTCGAATCACCACGTGATCGGCCATGCGTTATGTCTCCACGGTGTCGGCGCTGGAAACGGCGTCGGGCCACGCCTGCCGCACCAGCCGCGTCGCCAAGCGGTCTCCGATGAGGGTGGCGAGCAAATCGATGATTGCCGCAAATACGGCGGCCGCGGCCTCAATCGCCACTGCAGGGTCGTCCTGCCGTTTCAGGACATCGATGACTTGACTGAACGTGGTGTGGGCGGGACCCGGCGCGCGGGACGGTAGCCAGGCATATTCGCGCGTCGTGAGATGCAATGCGCGGTCGGTCATCGCCGCGACGCCGACGTCGCCAATGACCGGCGCGAGCACCTGTGCGAGGTCGTTGTAGGCGCGGCTCGCTGCCGCCGCGACCGCCGTTGCATCGACTGCCGCGCCCGCACGACGGGCCAGCACTTTCCGTGCAAGCCCTCGTCGCCTCGCCTCGCCTCCACGAACCGTCATGTCAGACTCCGCGCGCCCGCTATCGCGTCGCGGGCGAACCAAAACGCGGCCTGCGAATCCATACCACAGGTCAGGCACATCGCTGCGCCTGTGACGTGCCGGTTGTGCAGGCGTCTCGGCGAGTCTTGTGATCGATCCGGACGCCTGCCAGGCGGTTCCTACGCTCCTTCGCCTATTCCGTGCGTTCCCTGGCTGAGTACTGGTTCAGCAGGTCGATCAGCTTGGTGGCGGCTTTTGGCACGCGCACCCCCTTCGTTACGATCTCGCGGTTCTCCAGCTTCCTGCCATACAGGGTCGCGTTGTCATCCAGGTCCTGCCGCAGCGTGGCCCCTTCCAGCGCGACGCCGGCAAACAGCCCCTGCGATCGCGACCACGACAGGATGTCGGCCCGCATCTGCGCGTCGGTCTGCGCCGCGGCCGTACGTCCCACAGGACCAGCCGCCACGGAGGCTTCAGCGCCCAGCGTGAACTTGTTGGACAGGAGCTTGTCCGCTCCCCGTGCGTTCATGACCAGCATGATCACGTCCGTCGACGAACCGCCGATCTGGAATCCGACGCTCCCACCTTCGATACGCACCGCCCCCGGCGCCGACCAGCCTGAGCCGGCCGCCTTTCGGCAGGAGATGAACCCCTTCCCGTATTTCCCGCCAAAGACGAACGCCGCCGTCTTCAGCTCCGGGACGATCACGATGCAGTGGGCCTTCTCGACGAGATCCCGGGGAATACTCCGGTCGGGCGTGGCGATGATCTCCGAGAACACGACCGCTGCTTCGTTCAGCCGCTGCGCCGCGTCGTCGTCCGCCGCACGCACAGGCGTCACCGCCACCGCCGTCACAATCGTCGCCGCAATAATCAGTCTCATGTTGCACCTCCTTTTGGTGGTGCCTTGACGTCCCGAGGACGCCACGGACGAGAGACGGCAATTCACGTGCCGCCGGGCACGCGACGCGGGGCTCGTATCGTGCGGCGTCAGTTCGTCGCCACGAGGCCAGGGCGCGCAGGTTTTCCCATGAGGGGGGAATTGGTCCCAGCGGCAGATACTTCTCCACACCGAGCGTAGCCAGTGCACTGAAGGAGGTCTGTGGGAGCGTCAGATCGCCCGCGCGGATGGCCCGGTCATACGGCGGCCCGCCCCGCCTCGGGCGAGTAGTCGAGGAGGCTCTGTGACGGTGAAAGCGGCTCCGCCCCGACCGGGTCGTCCGCGGACACCGGCAGACGAACGGTGAATGTTGCTCCCTGCCCAGCGCCGGGACTCTCCGCGCGCACGGTGCCACCGTGCAATTCCACGAGCTCGCGGACGATATTCAGCCCGAGACCGAGCCCGGTGTGGCGCTGCGTAGTCGCATTGTCCGCCTGACGAAAACGCTCGAACACGTGCGGCAGAAATTCCGGGAGGATGCCCTGGCCGGTATCGACGACCCGGATTTCCACGTGATCCGTCGATGACTCGATGACGACACCGACACGACCGCCCTCAGACGTGAACTT
>DASTBV010000105.1:0-20612 GCA_035711805.1 Vicinamibacterales bacterium | reverse complement strand
CGACGAAGCGACCGCGACCGCTGGCGCGGCAGCGCTTTACGCGTATGTGCAGGATGTGGACGATGCGCTGATGCGCGCCCGGGAGGCGGGCGCGGGCGTCAGCGATGCGGAGGATCGGCCGTGGGGAGACCGCGCCGCGGTCGTGACCGATCCTGATGGCTACAAGTGGGTCCTTGCAACGTTCAAGAAGCTCGCCCCGTTCTCGTAGGCTATAGCACAGCGCGATAGCACGCCTCGTACATCGGCACGACGCGCTCGACGCAGAACTCCTCACGAACGCGGCGGCAGCCGGCGGCGCTGACCCGCGCGTGCAACGCGTCGTCGGTCAGGAGCGACACGGCGCTCTCAGCCATTTCGTCGATTGCCTCAGGGTGGTGCAGAAACCCGCTGACGCCATGCTCGATGACCTCGGGAAGCCCGCCGACCCTCGAGGCGACGACCGGCACCTCGCAGGCCATGGCTTCCAGCGCCGCGAGCCCGAAGCTTTCCTGCACCGACGGCAGCAGGAACACGTCCGACACCGAGAGCAGCGGCACCACCTCTTCCTGCGCGCCAACGCCATGCACGAGCGGCACGATGCCGAGCTCGCGCGCCCTCTTGTACGCGAGCGGAAGATCGGGACCATCGCCGACGAGCAGCAGGCGCGCCGGAACCCGCTGGCGGATGCGGTCGAAGATGTCGATCACCGCGTCCACCCGCTTGACCGGCCGGAAATTCGACACGTGCGCCACGATCTTCGTCGCGTCGTCGCCGCCCGTGAACCGCTTGTGCAGTTCGGCACGCGGACGGCGGCGGTGAACGGCGCAGTCGAGGAAGTTCGGAATGACTTCGATCGGACGCGTGATGCCGAGCGTCTCGTAGGTTGCATCACGCAGGCTGGCCGACACGGCCGTGACGCTGTCCGACTGCTGGATCGAGAACGCCACGATCTGCGAGTAGGACGAGTCGTTGCCGACGAGCGTGATGTCCGTTCCGTGCAGCGTGGTGACGACCTTGGGCGCCATGCCGTTGATCGACCCGGCCAGCACCTGGCGCGACAGGAAGGCGGCGGTCGCATGCGGCACCGCGTAATGCGCGTGAATGATGTCGAGGTTGAACTCGCGCGCCACCTGCACGATCCGGTTGGCGAGCGAGAGCAGATACTGAGGCTCGCGGAAGAGCGGATACGTCGGCGTGAGCACCTGGTGAAACGACAGCCCGTCCTGGAACTCGCCGAGACGGAACGGTGTCTCCGTGCTGATGAAATGCACCTGGTGGCCGCGCAGCGCGAGCGCCTTGCCCAGCTCCGTCGCCACGATCCCGCTGCCACCGACCGATGCGTAGCAGACGATGCCGATGTTCAGCGGTCGTTCCACGTCGGGATGAGATGAGGCCGGACCACCGGCTGTGTCACGACGAAGCCTTCAGCGTAGGCGACGCCGGCAAGAGCTCCGAATTGCGCGTCGCGGCTCTCGATCAGCTGCTGGAAGGTCGAGCTGGTCAGGCGCGTGGCCACCGCGTTGCGGCCGGCGGGGGTGAACTGTGTGACGTGGCAGGCCAGCGCCCGCCGCTTCGCCTCGTAGTGTTCGCTGACGTCGATCACGAATGATGGCACCGTGGAATCATTGATGAAGTAATAGCAGATCCACTCAGGTTTCCACGCGTCGCCCTCCGCCGCGTAACGGCGCAGGCCGGCATTGAACACGCCGTCGGTCAGCAGCCGGCTCGCCGCCACGTGATCAGGATGCCGATCGGTCCAGTACGGTATCGCGACCGCCTTCGGACGGCTGCGCCGGACGAGCCCCGCAACGGCGCGGGCATGCTCGTCGCTCGAACCAAGCGCCCGATCCGGAAGACGCAGGTTGACGCGCCATACGGCGTTCAGCACCTGCCGCGCGGCCTCGGCTTCCGCGAGCCGCTCGTCCACGGTGCCGTTGCTGCCCATCTCGCCGGCTGTCAGGTCGCACATCCCGACGCGATGGCCGAGCGCAGTGTGCCTGGCCACCGTGCCGCCCATCCCGATCTCGATGTCGTCGGGGTGCGGACCGATGGCGAGGAGATCAACCGGTTCGATTCCGGCGCCTGTCTCGCTGAAGCCTGAAGGCGAAGGCGGGCTCATCGCGTCCAGCTGAAGACCTCGTCCGCCTTGTCGACCTGACCCCGCGCGGCACGAACCAGAATCCGCGCGGCGACAAAAGCGCCGGAGATGGAGTCGCCGCCTGAACCAAGCGCGAAGAGGTGGTGCGGGTAGTTGCGATGCGGGCCGATGTACATCAGCCCGTCGGCCGTTTCACCGTAGGGCAGGTGCCAGCCGTACTGCGGCTGCAGTCCCGAGATCGCCGGATACAGCATGAGCAGCTCGTACATCAGCTGCCCGGTCCGCTGCACCATCAGGGCATCGCGCGTGCGCGCCGGCGTCTCGTCCTGATCGGCGCCCGAGATCACGATGCGCTGATCGGGCGTCCACCGGAGGCGGTGATGCGGCGATCGCATGTCACGGATCGTCGAATCAGACGGGCCCAGCTGCCGGCGCACTGCCGCTGGCACGGGAGCCGTCATGACCAGATATGCCTCGCGCCGTTTGAAATGACGGCGCAACGGCTTGAACTCGGCAGTGGCAATACCGGTCGTCACAATGACCGTCGCCGTACGCACAACGGCATCGCCGGTCCTCACTTCGGCCGATTTCCTTCCGAACGTGACCTTCCTGACCGGCGATTTCTCGTAGAACGTTGCGCCCCGGCGAGCGGCCGCGTTTGCAACGGCGACGCACGCCGCGTAGGGATTGACGGCAAAGCCGTAAGGCACGCGAATCGCCGCGGTGGCGTCGAGGTTCGTGGCCGTCTTCGCCTGCCGTTCAGCGAGCCAGCGCGACGCGACACCGGCTTCGTCGCGGGCCGCATGCTCCCGCGTGAGAATTTTTTCGTCGCCGCGGCGCCCGACGATCAGATCGCTGAGCGGCGTGACGCCGCCGGGCACCTTCAATCGCTTGAGCAGCGCCGCGCCGTCCGATGTTCCGCGGGCCCAGGCTTCGACCACCCGCCGCGCCGTCCGCAGCCCGTGGGCCTGCACGACGTCGCGGAACAGCGGGCCAGGGTCAGCGAGGAGCAACCCGGCGCTTCGACCCGCGCTTCCATGCCCCACCCGCTCCGCTTCGATGACCATGGGCTTCAAACCGGCCATTGCGCACGCATAGGCGGTCGCGCAGCCGGTCAGGCCGCCGCCGACGATGACGACGTCACATGAGTGTTCACCGCGGAGGCGGGGGAAATCCGGTCGGCGTGTGCGGGGGAATTCGTGGAGCCACGGCGACTCGCCGTAACGGGGCGGCATCTGAGGAATGGTACTAGGAGATAGGAGGAAGGAGATAGGAGATAGGAGGAAGGAGATCGCTACGCCGCCCGCGTTCGCAGCCGCGCGAGCACCGGCGCCCAGACGTCCGGATTGGCGGAGACGTTCAGCAGCGGCTCGACGGGCACCAGCCATCCAGCGTTCCCCGGCGCGGCCGAAGCCAGCGCGCCGTCCAGCACCTGGACGGCAAATGCCGTATGCCCCATCAAGTCCACCGCGATAGCCGACCCGAACTTCTCGTCAAAAGAAACATCAGGTCCCGTGGGGACGGACGGAAACCCCTGGCCTCCCATGGCGGCGCGGACGCTCGATAATGACTGTGCCGTCAACACGGCCAGCACCAGCTTGTGGTTCGGCAGGCGCTCGAGCGCCTGTGCAAATGCCTGCTGCGCCTCGGTCTTCTGCTGCCGCCGCAGCCGCAGCGCCCCGATGGCGTAGCACGTGTTCGAGCAGCACTCGCGCGCATACAGGTGACCGGATGCTTCGGCGGCCAGCTCCCGCTCGAACTCCACGAGCGCACCGTCCTCGTCGCCGCGAGCGAGCAGCACCAGGCCCAGCAGCCAGTGCAACGCGACGGCGGTAAAGCGCACGTTCGAGCCCTGCGACTCTTCGCCGGCAATGCCAGCCCGGAGCTCCCGCTCTGCTTCGTCGAGCACGTTGCGTGCGATGAGAACCGTCGCCGCCAGCCAATGCGCCAGCGGGAAGCCCGGCAGCAGCGCGAGCGTTCTGCGCGCGGCCCGCAGACGCTCTTCGCCCCATCCGACGTAGCCAAGACGGAAGTGATGGCGCCAGTTGTCGGATTCCAGGGTGACCGCCCGCCTCACCGCCGCCAACGCGTCCGCCGGTTGGCCGCAGCAATTGAGAACGAAGCCCAGCGTCGCCCACGCCTCGCCTAAACGCGGATCGAGGCGGCAGGCCTCGAGCGCGTGCTCGCGTGCCGACGCCAGCGCCTCGCGATTCGGCTCGGCGTCGGCGCGGGTCATCTCGAATCCCATGGCCAGCGCGTTGGCGAGGCCGACGTGCGCGGTCGCGTTGTCGGGAAACGCCTCGAGGACCTGCTCGAAGTCGCGTCGCGCGCGGCGGATATGTTCCTTCTCCAGCGTTTCGAGCGACGCACGCCCTTCGAGCCAGGCACGGTGCGGCGCCATCAGGGCGTCCAGGCTTTCGTCGGTCGCGCGCGCCGTCTTGCGTTCCGGCGAGGCGGTGAATCGATATCCGCGCCGCGGAACCGTCTCGATGTAGTGGCTGCCGTCGGAGCGCGGCCCCAACGCGCGCCGCAGGGCCGAGATCGCCTGCTCGAGGCTGTTGTCGGTCACGGCAACGTCTCCCCAGCCGGCGGTGACCAGTGCGTCCTTGGTCACCAGTTCGGCCGGGTGGCTGACGAGGCAATAAAGGACGTCAAAGTGCCGGTCGGCGACCGCTATCGGCTGGCCATCGCGGGTGACACGCCGCGCGAAGGTGTCCAGCTCGAAGCGGTCGAACGCGAAGCTGGGAAATGACGGCACGGGCGCATTCTAGCCCCTCGACTCCGCTGGGGGCAGGCGAGCGGCGCCCTGCAACGTTGTGCAAATCGCCCCGGCTGGCTTTGACCGCGGTCACGGACTTAATTCATGACGTGTGGCGGCCGATAAGACGGTTCGGACCGCAAAGCCGCTTCCATGACCGACATCGTCGCCGACAGACCAATCGCATCAGGCTGCACGCTCACCACGGCCGAAATCGTCAAGACGCTGCTCGACGCCGGACCCGGCGTCAGCGACCTGATCTTCTCGCCCGGCCGTCCGGCACAGGTCGAGAAGCATGGCGAGCTCGTCGCCGTCCCGCTACCCAATACACCGTTTCTGCGGCCCGACGACACGGCGCGGATCGCCCAGGATCTGATCGACAGCAACGAGCAGGCGCGCCACAGCCTCAAGGAGCAGGGTGCGTGCGACCTCTCGTACTCGCAGCCGGACTGCGGACGTTTCCGCGTCAACGTGTTCAAGCAGCGCGGCTCTCACGCCATCGTCATGCGTGTGATCGCCGCAAGAATTCCGTCGATCGCCGAGCTGAATCTGCCGCCGGCGCTCGCCGACGTCGCCAGGCTGAAAAACGGAATCGTCCTCGTCACCGGACCGACGGGATCCGGGAAGTCGTCCACGCTTGCGGCGATCATCGACCTGATCAACGAGACGCGCGCCGAACATATCCTCACCATCGAGGATCCGATCGAGTTCCTCCACGCGCACAAGAAAGGAACCGTTCACCAGCGTGAGCTGCACAGCGACACGCCGACGTTCTCTGCGGCGCTGCGCGCCGCGCTGCGTCAGGCGCCCAAGGTGATCCTCGTCGGCGAAATGCGCGATCGGGAAACCATCGAAATCGCCATGACCGCTGCCGAAACCGGCCACCTCGTCTTCTCGACGCTTCATACGATCGACGCGTCCAAGACCGTCGAGCGCATCGTCGGCACCTTCGAGGCGTCGGACCAGGCGGCCATCCGCACGCGCCTGGCCGGTTCGTTCCGCTACTTCATCTCGCAGCGGCTCATTCCGAAGACCGGCGGCGGACGGCGCGCGATCCTCGAAATCCTGAAGTCGACGATGAGGACGCGCGAGTACCTGGAAAAGGGCGACAGCGAGGGGAAAACGCTTCTGGACGCGATGCGGGACGGCGAGCTCGACGGCATGCAGCACTTCGACGGGGAGCTCGAGAAGCTGGCCCGCGCCGGCGAAATCTCCAAGAAGGCAGCGCTGACGTACGCAACGAATGCCGGCAACCTGCAGGTTCAGATGGTGGACGTGGCGGACGAAGAGTCGGAAGTCGTCATCACGCGGGGGTTTTGACGATGTCGCCCGACTTGCTGTGACGCGCCGTTGGCCGCTGTGCAGTTGCGCACAGCGGGCATCGCGCCGCCCGTGGTAGGGTGGGTCATGGCAACGGTGATCAGCTACCGAAGGACCGGCGGTGCGTTTGCACTGCTCGGGCTCGCGGCCGCGCTGACGGCGAGCGTGTTCGCCGCTGCCGTGGTTGTGGCGCTGCTGATCGTCGCCGTCGGGGTCGGCGCGGTCGCGCTTCTGGTGCGGCTGGTGTTACCGGCGACGTGGCGGCGTCGCGCGAATCCGCCGGCGCCGTCGTGGCCCCAGGAGACGATCGAGGCGACGCTCGTCAATCCTCCGGGTTCTCACGAACGCGATCTCCCGACAAAGGAACACCCTGCGTAAGTGGATGCCGAAGTGGCGCGGGTCAACCTCGTCCTGACATTCGAGCAGATGGATGCTACTCGGGTTCGCGCTCCCCGATGCTGCGCGACTGGAACCTGACTAGCATCGTGGCTATGACCAGCGCCATTCTGACCGGTGACCTCAGCGAACGGATGATGTCGTAGCAGCTCGGATCCCTGCGGATCTCCACCGCCGCCAGCCGTGCGGGCCAGTTGAGCAGAAGCTGCAACCGCCGCTCCTCAGGAAGGGGACGATCGTGAGGATGCGTTGGTCCCGTGGGGTGGACGGGGCGCAGCGGCACTCGCGGGAACCGGGAAGGGTGACGACGCGCCACAGTTCGGTGTTCAATTTCCGGTGGCGGCCAATTCCGCGGCCGGATACCGTAAGCTCATGATGGCCTCCATGAGCGGAACCCAACGCCACATCGAAAACCAGGACTCTCTCTTCACGCCGGCGCTTCCCTCGCGCGCGGAAATGGAGCGCGCGTTCTTCGCGAGCGATGCGGGCTACGACGGAATTTTCGTCACCGGCGTCCGAACCACCGGCATCTTCTGCCGGCCGTCGTGCCGCGCCCGCAAGCCGCTGGTCGAGAACATCGAGTTCTTCGGCACGGTGCGTGAGGCCCTGTTTGCCGGCTATCGCCCCTGCCTGCGCTGCCGGCCGCTCGTCGGCGATGCGACGCCCGAGTGGCTGAGCCCGCTCCTCGAAGCGGTCGACAAGGAGCCGAATCGCCGCTTCCGCGACAGCGACCTGCACGCCTTCGACGTCGATCCGGCCCGCGTCCGGAGATTCTTCCTCGATCGCTACGGCATGACGTTCCACGCGTATTGCCGCGGCCGGCGGCTTGCCGGGGCGATCAGGCAGCTCCGCGAGGGCGAGACGCTGGACGACGTGGCGCTCGGAACCGGGTGGGAGTCGCACAGCGGCTTCCGCGACGCGTTCACGCGCACGTTCGGGCTGCCGCCGGGACGGGCCGAAAACGCCGCCTGCGTCATTACCGCTGCCATCGAAACCCCGTTCGGGCCGATGATCGCCGGCGCCAGCGATGAGGGTCTGTGTCTCCTCGAGTTCACCGACCGCCGGATGCTGGAGGCGCAGTTGAAGCGGCTGTCCGGACTTCTGAAGCAGCCGATGGTTCCCGGCGAGCATCGATACCTGGACCTTCTCCGGGAAGAGCTCACCAGATACTTCGCCGGCGAGCTCAAGGACTTCACGGTCCCGCTCGTCTATCGCGGGACGCCGTTCGAAGAGCGCGTCTGGCGTGAGCTGTCGCGGATTCCGTACGGGGAGACCATCTCGTACGCGCAACTCGCGGAACGAATCGGCGCGCCGAACGGTCAGCGCGCCGTCGGTCGCGCCAACGGGATGAACCGCATCGCGATCGTCATCCCGTGCCATCGCGTGGTGAACGCGGATGGAAAGTTAGGCGGATACGGCGGCGGCTTGTGGCGGAAGAACTGGTTGCTGGAGCTTGAGAAGAAGGCCTCAGGATACAGGCCTCAGGCCTCAGGGCTGGTCCAGGAATAAGGCGACCAGGAATCAGCTTTCAACGGCCGCGTTCGAGCGACCTGACCAATCCGTTGATCAGCTGCGTCTCCAGCTCCGCACCAGAGGCGTGGGCCGTCCAGAGATGCTGGACGTAGAACGCCGTTGAGTGCCGCGAGAATCCTTCCGCGACGTTCGACGGGATTGATAAAGACGACTTGCGAACCTGATATCCGAGGGCCGGCTGCTCGTCGCGAGGGAATCGCTTTGCGATGCAATGACAGTTCACCGCCAGGTCAACGGATTTTTGCCAAACAAGCAGATCGCGAAAGGAATTGATTGAAGCCATGCGGTCGGGAATGGCAAACCCGATGCCGGCCCAAATGCCTCGCGAAATGAACTCCGGGATCGTTTGGGTACGAACTTTCTGAGCTGCGCTAAGCATCGCGAGATCGCAGAAACCGCCGTACTCCTTATCCCTGATGCCTGATGCCTCATGCCTTGTCTCAGCCCTGAGGCCTGAGGCCTGATTCCTGAGGCCTGCTAGATCAACAACGCATCCCGTGCGGCGATGACGCGGTCCTGCGCCTCCTGTACGGTCCGCCCGATCGCGGTGAGATGACCCATCTTCCGCCCCGGCCGCGGCTGTTCCTTTCCGTACAAGTGCAGCTTCACGTCGGGGAACCGGCACGCCGCCGCCCAGTTCGGCGTCCCGTCAACCCACAAGTCGCCGAGCAGGTTGGCCATCGCGGCTGGCCGCAGCAGTTCCGGTGACCCTAGCGGCAGGCCGCAGACCGCCCGCACCTGCTGCTCGAACTGGCTCGTCACCGCGGCATCGAAGGTGAGGTGACCGGAGTTATGCGGTCGCGGCGCGAGCTCGTTCACGAGCAGCTCGCCATCGGTGCTGACGAAGAATTCGACGCACAGGACGCCGACATACTGCAGCTCGTTCAGGATCGCGCGCGTAATCTCGCCCGCGCGGGCGGCAGTCGACTCCGGCACCAGCGCCGGCGCCGTCGTCAGATCGAGGATGTGATTCCGGTGACGGTTCTCGAACGGCTGGTACTCGACGATCGTACCGTCCAGCCCGCGGGCGGCGATGACTGAGATCTCCGCCTGCAGCGAGATGAACTTCTCGACGATCGCCTCCTGATGACCGATGGCGTCCCAGATGTGCGCGATGTCGGCTGGTGTCGTGACCTTGTGCTGCCCCTTGCCGTCATAGCCGAACGCCGCCGTCTTGATGATGGCGGGCGTGCCGACGCGCGCGACGGCGTCCCAGAGCTCGTCGAGCGTGACGGCGCGGGCAAAGGCGGCGGTCGGGAAGCCATGATCGGCCAGAAACGTCTTCTCGCGCGCCCGTTGCTGGGCCGTGTGCAGTGCGAGTGCCGACGGCCGCACCGGCGCCAGCACCTCGATCGCGTCGATGGCCTCAATCGGCACGTTCTCGAACTCGAAGGTCACCACCTCGACGCTGCCGGCAAAGGCGCGCAGCGCGTCGATGTCATCGTAACCGGCTGTCACCTCGACGTCGGCCACCTGGCCGGTCGGCGTGTCTTCCTCGGGCGAGAACGTGTGCACGCGGTAGCCCATCCGCCGCGCGGCAATGCAGAACATGCGTCCAAGCTGCCCGCTCCCGAGAACCCCCAGGGCAGCGCCTGGACCGATGACCTTCACCCCTCGACCCCGCTTGGGGTGACCCTGAGCATTCGCCGAAGGGTCACGGAAGCTGTTCCTGACGGACCTTCTGAGTCTGCTCCTGCCTGTACGCACGCAGCTGCGCGCGCAGGTCGGGCCTGGAGCCCGAGACAATCGCGACGGCGAGCAGGCCGGCGTTCGTGGCGCCGGCCTTGCCGATTGCGAGCGTGCCAACCGGAACGCCGGCGGGCATCTGCACAATCGACAGCAGCGAGTCGAGTCCCTGCAGCGCGGCGCTCTGCACCGGAACGCCGAGGACGGGAAGCGCCGTGTGCGCGGCAACCATGCCGGGCAAGTGGGCCGCGCCGCCCGCCCCGGCGATGATCACCTCGATGCCGCGACCCTCGGCGCCGCCGGCGAACTCCGCCATCCAGACCGGTGTGCGATGAGCCGACACGATGTGCCGCTCGTGTGCCACGCCAAACCGCTCGAGCATCGACACGGCATGCTGCATCGTCTCCCAATCCGACGATGAGCCCATCACGACCGCGACCAGAGGTTTGGAAGATTCGGGCATGCGGAAACTGGAGATGTTATCAAACAGTTGAAGATCACGAAGAAGAGCTTTTACATCCGTTCCCTCCGTCCCCCTCTGTTTCCTCCTGTAGGAGAATGGGGATTCACCCATGAACCCGACCAGGATCCTGTACACCTACACCGACGAAGCGCCTGCCCTCGCCACCTATTCGCTGCTGCCGATCGTTCAGGCATTTACGCGCGCGGCCGGCGTCGTCGTCGAGACCAGAGACATTTCGCTCGCCGGGCGCATCCTCGCGAGCTTCCCCGACGAGCTGCCGCCAGACAAGCGCTGCACCGACGATCTCGCGGAGCTTGGCCAAGTCGCCAAGACGCCGGACGCAAACATCATCAAGCTCCCCAACATCAGCGCATCCATCCCGCAGCTTCAGGCGGCCATCCGCGAACTGCAGCAGCACGGCTATCCCGTACCTGATTACCCCGAAGAACCGCGCACAGAGCGGGAGAAGAACATCAAGGCGAAGTACGCCAAAGTCCTGGGCAGCGCTGTCAACCCTGTCCTGCGTGAAGGCAATTCGGATCGGCGCGTGGCATCGGCGGTGAAAGCGTACGCACGCGCGCATCCGCACTCGATGGGCGCCTGGTCCGCTGATTCGCAGACCCACGTGGTGCACATGGCCGGGGGCGACTTCTACGGCAGCGAGCAGTCGGCGGTCGTCGCGGAGAACAGCGCGCTGCGCATCGAGCTCACCGGCGCCGACGGCACGGCCACAATCCTGAAAGACGGCGTCACAGTCATTGCCGGCGACGTCCTTGGCGCCTCGGTCATGAGCCGGCGCGCGCTGCAGGCGTTCTTCGCGCAGTCGATCGCTGACGCCAGCTCCGCCGGCCTTCTCCTCTCGCTGCACCTGAAGGCGACGATGATGAAGGTGTCGGATCCGATCATGTTCGGACACGCCGTCCGCGAGTACTACAAGGACGTGTTCGACAAACATGGCGCGCTGTTCGAGACACTCGGCATCGATCCCGACAACGGCATCGGCGACGTCTACAGCAAGATCCAGGACCTGCCGCCCGCGCAGCGTGCCGGCATCGAAACCGACATCAAGGCCGTGTATGCGTCACGGCCGCCGCTCGCGATGGTCGACTCGAACAGAGGCATCACCAACCTGCACGTGCCCAGCGACGTCATCATCGATGCCTCGATGCCGGCCGCAATCCGCGCGTCGGGCAGGATGTGGGGCCCGGACGGCGGCCTGCACGATACCAAGGCGATGATCCCCGACCGCTCGTACGCCGGGATCTACCAGGCGGTGATCGACGACTGCAAGCAGAACGGCGCGTTCGACGTGCGCACGATGGGCACGGTCTCCAACGTCGGGCTGATGGCGCAGAAGGCCGAGGAGTACGGGTCGCACGACAAGACGTTCGAAATCCCGCACGACGGGATCGCCCGCGTCAGCGCCGCCGGCCGGACCGTCTTCGAACACCGCGTCGAGGCTGGCGACATCTGGCGCATGTGCCAGACGAAGGATCTGCCGATCCGGGACTGGGTCAAGCTGGCGGTCAACCGCGCGCGGCTTACCGGGCACGCGGCGATCTTCTGGCTCGATCCCGGGCGCGCCTACGACCGCAACGTGATTGTGAAGACGAAGGAGTACTTGCAGGACCACGACCTGGCGGGACTCGACATCAGCATCCTGGCGCCGGTCGAGGCGATGCGGCAGACGCTGGCGCGTGTCCGCGCGGGACACGACACGATTGCGGCAACCGGAAACGTGCTCCGCGACTATCTCACCGACCTGTTTCCAATCCTCGAGCTCGGCACCAGCGCGAAAATGCTCTCGATCGTCCCGCTTCTCGCCGGCGGCGGGTTATACGAGACCGGCGCCGGCGGCTCCGCCCCGAAGCACGTTCAGCAGTTCCAGCAGGAGAACTACCTGCGATGGGACTCGCTGGGCGAATTCCTGGCGCTGGCCGTGTCGATTGAAGACCTCGGCCACAAGACGGGAAATCGGACCGCCCGTGCGCTCGCCGAAGCGCTCGACCAGGCCAACGGCCGCATCCTCGAGAATGACAAGTCGCCGCAGCGGAAAGTCGGCGAGCTCGACAATCGCGGCAGCCATTTCTATCTGGCGATGTATTGGGCACGCGCGCTGGCGGAACAGACCGCCGACGCCGGGCTTCGCGAGACGTTCGCACCCATCGCTCGCGACCTCGAACACAACGAAAGCCGGATCGTCGGCGAGCTCAACGGCGTCCAGGGCCGACCCGTGGACATCGGCGGCTACTACCATCCCGATCCGGCTTTGACGGCGCAGGCGATGCGCCCCAGCCCGACGTTCAACGCGATTATCGATGCGTGGGCTGCGGGATCTTCAGCACCTGCCCGGGCTTGATCATGTCCGGATCGGTCAGCTGATCCCGATTGGCGTTGAAGATGTCCATGTATTCGTTCGCGTTCCCGAGGAACTTCTTGGCGATGCCGCTCAAGGTGTCACCCGGCTGCACCGTATAGGTGACCGTCGCGGGCGCCACGCCGCCCGAAGCCGATGTCGGAGCGGGCCGCGCCGCCGGCGCGTTGACCTTGATGTCCGCGACGACGTCCTTCTCCCAGTCGGACACGGTCTTCAACGCGTTCCAGATTTGATTTTTCTCCTCGACTGAGTTTACGGTCCCGTTGAAGTACAGCTTGCCGTCGCGCTCTTCGGCGCCCCCCTGCATGCGCAGCGATTTCGCCGTCTGAATGGCGTGGTTGTATTTCTCGCGCAGTCCCGCCGAGCTGTTCTTGTCAAAGATGCCCATCTGCACCCTCCCGCGCCATCTGTAGCAAGCAAGGTGCCCCTGTGCGCGAAGCCCGTCTAATATAGAAACCTTCGCGGCGCGCCTGACAAGGCGCGCCCCACGTAAGGAGTTCGCATGAGCCGTCGCCTTGCTGTGATCGCCCTGATGCTGCTGGCCGTGCCGCTCGACGCCCAGTCGCCCGCTCCGGCGGCGCCGCCGTCGATACAGGTTCCCTTCCGGCAGTTCCAGCTGCCCAACGGGCTCAACGTCATCCTGCATCAGGACAAGACGGTCCCTGTCGTGGCCGTGAACGTTTGGTACCACGTTGGCTCCGCCAACGAGAAGCCGGGACGAACGGGCTTCGCGCACCTGTTCGAACATCTGATGTTCGAAGGATCGAAAAACGTTCCCGAAGGACAGTTCGACATCCTGCTCGAAGCGGCCGGCGCCAACAACAACGGCTCGACCAACAACGATCGGACGAACTACGTCATCGACCTTCCCAGCAACGCGCTCGAGCTCGCGCTGTTCCTCGAGTCCGACCGCATGGCCTATCTCCTCGACGCGATGCCGCCGGAACAGGTGAACAGCCAGCGCGACGTCGTCAAGAACGAGCGCCGCCAGAGCTATGAGAACCGGCCCTACGGGATGGCGTCGCTCGAGCTCGACAAAATGCTCTGGCCCGCCAACCACCCGTACAGCTGGCCGGTCATCGGCCACATGGAAGATCTCACCGCGGCAACGCAGGCCGACGTGCAGGAGTTCTTCAAGAAGTACTACGCACCGAACAACGCCAGCCTCGTCATTGCCGGTGATATCGATCTCGATCGGACGCAGGGGCTGGTTCAGAAATGGTTCAGCGAGATACCGCGTGGTCCGGCCGTCGAACCGGTTGCACCGCCGGCCGCGGTATTGACGGGGGTCAAACGCCAGACGCTTACCGATCAGGTGTCCCTGCCGCGTCTCTACCTCGGATGGCTGACGCCGCGCCTCTTTGCCCCGGGCGATGCCACGCTGGACCTGGTGTCATCCGTACTCAGCGATGGCAAGAACTCACGGCTGTATAAACGACTCGTCTACGACGATCAGATCGCGCAGGACGTGTCCGCGTTCCAGAGTTCCGGCGCGCTTGGCAGCTCGTTCCTGATCGTCGCGACCGCGCGTCGCGGTCATACGGCCGAGGAGCTGCAGAAAGCGATCGACGAGGAGATCGACAAGCTTCGCCGCGCTCCGCCGGAGGCGCGCGAGGTCCAGCGGGCGCTCAATCAGGTCGAGGCGTCGTTCTACCGCGCGATGGAGCGCGTCGGCGGTTTCGGCGGCAAAGCGGACCAGCTCAACGCCTATTACTTCGCAGGCGGCGGCCCTGACTTCTTCGCCGAGGATCTGGCGCGCTATACCTCGCTCACGCCGGCCGACGTGCAGGCCGCGGTCGTCAGGTGGCTGCCGCGCGATCGCCGCATCGAGCTCGTGGTGCTGCCGGAGGAAAAGAAATGAAGGCGCTCATCTCCGTCTTCGTCGTTCTGGCCACCGCGGCGGGGTTTGCACAGCAGGCTCCGAACCGGTCCAAACCACCCGCTCTCGCACCGGCGCCGCAGCTGACGCTGCCGCCGATCCAGAAACGAACCCTCTCCAACGGCCTCGCCGTCTGGGTTGTGGAAGCGCACAAGGTGCCGCTCGTCCAGGTCAACCTGCTGGTCCACGCCGGCAGCGGCGACGATCCGGCCGGCAAGTTCGGCGTCGCCAGCCTGACGGCAGCGATGCTCGACGAAGGCGCTGGATCGCGTTCGGCGCTGCAGATTGCAGACGAGGTCGAGTTCCTGGGCGCTGACCTGGGTACGAGCAGTTCGTTCGACGCGTCGGCGGTGCGTCTGAACGTGCCGGCCGCCCGCCTGGCGGCGGCGCTGCCGATCATGGCGGACGTGGCATTGCGCCCGACATTTCCGCAGGCCGAGCTCGATCGCCTCCGTCAGGAGCGTCTGACCACGCTGCTGCAGGCACGCGACGATGCGGCGCAGGTTGCGCCGCTCGCCTTCGGGCGCGTCGTCTACGGCGGGACGCATCGCTACGGCACGTCGGCCATGGGCACCCAGGCCACGCTGAAGGCGTTCACCATCGCCGACCTCCGTTCGTTCCATACCACGATGTATCACCCCGCCGGCGCAACGCTGGTCGTCGCTGGAGACATCACGACGGACGCCGTGCTGCCGCTTCTGGAAAAACAGTTCGGCGGGTGGAAGGCGGCGGGCGCGCCGCGCACACCGGTCGCGCTGGCACCCCAGCTCACACAGGCCCAGGTCTTCATCGTCGACATGCCAGGCTCCGAGCAGTCGCAGGTCCGCATCGGCTGGGTCGGCGTCCCGCGATCGACCCCGGACTATTTCGCCCTGCAGGTGCTGAACACGATTCTCGGCGGGTCGTTCACGTCGCGGCTGAATCAGAACCTCCGCGAGAAGAACCAGTACACCTATGGCGCCAGCTCGCGTTTCGACATGCGCCTGTCGGCAGGACCCTTCTTCGCCGGCGCAGGGATTCAGACCGACAAGACCGCCGACGCGCTGAGGGAGTTCTTCAACGAGCTGAACGGCATCGGCAAGCCGGTCAGCGCCGAGGAGCTGGCCAAGGCCAAGAACTACATCGCGCTCGGGTTCCCGAGCGAGTTCGAGACGATCCAGGATCTCGCCTCGCACGTCGAGGAGATGATCATCTACAAACTTCCGGACGATTACTTCGCGCGTTACATCGCCAACATCCAGGCGGTGACCGCCGCTGCTGTCCAGAAGGCGGCTGCCACCTACATCCAGCCGGGCAAGTTCGCCGTCGTCATCGCCGGCGACCGCAAGGCCATCGAAACCGGCGTGCAGGGGCTGAAGCTTGGAACCGTGCGCGTGCTCACGGTGGACGAGGCGATCGGCTCGTGAACGTTCCGTTCGCGCCGCTGCTCGATTACTCCGACCACGAACGGCGGAAGTGGCGCGAATGGATTGCCGCCGACCCGACGCGGATGTCGATCGTGCTGCAGCCGGGCGGCCGCTTCCCTACCGCCGCCGAGCTGCTCGATCACATCTTCTACGTCGAGCGCCGACACCTGTCGCGGCTGCAAGGATCGACGCCGCCCGAGGAAAGCGGCGTTCCGCTCGGCGACTGGCAGCGTCTGTTCGAATACGCCGAACTCGTGCGGGCGGACCTGCGCCGCTACGTGTCGGAGGTGACGGACGCCGTTGCTGACAGCCAGATCGGGTGGAACGCGATCGGTATCGGACCCATCTCGCTGTCACGACGGCGGCTCCTGATGCACGTCTTCCTGCACGAGGTTCGCCATCTGGCGCAACTGGCCCAGGCGGCGCGCGCGAGCGGCATCGAGCCACCGGGCAACCACGACCTGTTCCTCTTCGAGGGATTCGATTAGATCCGTTCGAACGCGCCGGTCGTGCGGTTCTTTCGCACCTGGTCCCACGGGAAGTGCTGCCCGTTCATCGCGACGTACACGCCAGGCGGCAGCACTTGCGCGAACGACAGCGCGCTCCCGAGGTTGAACAACCCGTCCGAGCTGCCGAAGGCATACGGAATCATCGCGCCGGTCAGGACGACTGTTTTTCCTGCGACACCGGCGGCAATCGCACGGGCCGTTTCGACCATCGTGTCCGTGCCGTGCGTAATGACGATGCGCGATTCGGCGGACTGGACGCAGTTCCGGACGATGAGCTCGCGGTCCGCGTCCGTCATGTCGAGGCTGTCGACCATCATCAGCGTGCGCACAGTCACATCAACCCGAGAGCGGCCGAGAGTCAGCATCTCCTGCAGGTGCGTGTCCTCGAAGGACAGGACGCCCCGGATCTCGTCATAGGTCTTGTCGAACGTTCCGCCTGTTACGAAGATGCGAATCATGGTTCACCAGGAAACGGAGGTTGCGGAGGGAACGGATTCACAGGAGGAACGGAGCACTGGAGGACGAACGGAGTGTCGGCCCAACTTCGTGATTTTCGTGCGCTTCGTGTCCTTCGTGGTTAAAACTCCGTTCGTCTCCGTTCCTCCGTTGCTCCTGTAAAACCGTTCCCCCCGTCACCTCCGTCGCCTCCCGGCGCGCAGCATTCCCCCGATCAGCCACGCGACCACTAGCAGCAGAAGGATGATGACGATGGCGCGGCCGATCATGTCAGCTGACCTTTCGCGGCGCAGTGAACAGGCTCACCAGCAGACCAACAATCACCACCGCGACGGCGCCGGTCACGTTGTGCCAGAGGAACTCGATGTCGGTGTACTGCTCGGCGAGGCCGACGCTCGTCATGCCGGCGATCAGGCCGATGAATGCGCCCGCCGGGGTCGCGCGTGGAAACGCAATCGCAAGGATGAACACCCCGAGGATCGAGCCGTAGAAGTACGACCCGAACTGATTCACCACCTCGATGAGAGACCCCAGCTGCGCCGCCCAGATCGCCACGGCCGTTGCAAACAACCCCCAGAACGCGGTCGCCAGGCGCGAGACCCGCAGATAGTGGCTGTCGTCGGCAACGGGCCGCACGAATCGCCGGTAGAAGTCGATCACCGTCGCCGTCGACAGGGCGGCCAGCTCCGCTGAGATCGTCGACATGGCGGCCGCAAAAATCGCCGCAATCAGCAGGCCGACAATGCCGACCGGCATATAGGTGGTGATGAACGTGGGAAACACGTAGTTCACATCGCTGTACGACCGGACGTTGGTGGTCTCGCGGACCAGCGCCAGCGCCTGCCCGCGCACCGCACGCGCTTCCGCTTCGCGCAGCTTGAATTCCGTTCCGGCGGCGGCGAGCAGCTGCGTGTCGCCGGCGGTCTCCGCACGGGCCATACCGGCCGCGGCCGCGGCGCGCGAGGCGGTGATCTCCTCGTGACGGCGTTCCAGCGCCGCGTATTCCATCGCCCGCGGGCCCTCGGACATCGCACGCGCGCGGGCAGGGTCGAACAGCAGCGGCGACGGCGTGAACACGTAGAACACGAACATCAGCACGCCGACCAGCAGAACGAGCGCCTGCAGCGGGATCTTCCAATAGGCGCTCATCAGCAGCGAGTCCCGCGCCTCGTCGATCGAACGGGTGGCCAGATATCTCTGCACCTGGCTCTGATCCGTCCCGAAGTAGGAGCAGAAGAGGAAGAACGCGGCAATCATCCCGGACCAGAACGTCCAGCGGTTTTCGAGATCGAACGTGAAGTCGAACGTCTGCATCCGGCCGGTGGAGCCGGCCAGCTTCAACGCCTGCACGACACCGACGTCCGCCGGAAGATTGACGATCAACACAATGACCGCGGCGACGAGGCCGGCGACGATCAGGACCATCTGCTTGACGTCTGTCCACGTGACGGCCTGGACCCCGCCGAACATCGTGTAGACCGCGGTCGGCAGCGCGATGAAGAGCGCCGTCGAGGTGACGTTGAGGCCGAGCACCACGGCGAGCACGACAGCCGGCGCCGAAATCACCACGCCCAGCGACATGCTGCGCGAGAGGAGAAACAGGAAGCTCGTCAGCGCGCGCGTCTTCGCATCGAACCGCTGCTCGAGATACTCGTACGCCGTATAGATCCGCGCGCGATGGAAGAACGGCACCAGCGTCACCGACAACACGATCATCGCGATCGGCAGCGAGTAGTAGAACTGCAGGAAACGCATGCCGTCCGCGTATCCCTGCCCGGTCGTGCCGATCATCGTGATGGCGCTGAGCTGCGTCGCCATAACTGACAGGCCGACCGCCCACCATGGCAGGCTCCGCGAGCCGAGGAAATAGCCTTCCAGCTCGTGGCTGCGCTTGGTCAGGCGCAGCCCGTCCCAAATCATCCAGACGAGGTAGACCCCTATGATTGCCCAATCGATCGGATGCATCGTCTACGAGAAATATTCCTGCAGCAGGTAAAGAGCCGCGAGAACCGCGACCCAGACGGTGAGAACCCGCAGGTACGTCGCCTTCATAGTGCGGCGCTCCGTGCCTTCAGCGCGTTCGCGGCGCGCGCAATTGCCGCTCGCGCCGTGTCCAGCCACGCAATATCGGAGGCCAGCCGCTCGCGCGACTGCCGGAGGGCGCGGGCGGTTTCCGCCGGCGCCGGACCACCAGGCGACTTGCGGACCTCGATGAAATGCCGCGGGCTCATGACGGCCGCAAGCTGCGCGTCCGTGTACTGAAGCGGGACTCCGAGCAGATCCCCGGAGACGGCGGACAGGACCGCGCCGAGCGGCGCATCCGGCCGCTCGCGCCGCGCCTGCATCAGCCGGGCGGTAATCGCATGCGCAGTCATGAACGGCACGTTGTGCGTGCGAGCAAGATGATCCGCCAGCTCCGTCAGCGTTGTCCCGCCCTCCGCCGCGCGGGCCTCGAGGCGCGCGACGTCCAGCTCCGCGCCGCGAAGCGAGGCGGCAACCAGCGTCACGGCGCGGACGGCGTCGCGGAACGCTGCCGCAACGAGCGGCTGCAGATCGTCCTCGGTATCCACGATGTCGCCGAACGGCGTGTTGTGGACAACGGCGGAAATCGCCGCCGCCTGTCCGACCGCCTTGCTGGCAATGGCGCGGGCGTGCTCGAGCGCCACTGGATTGCGCTTCTGCGGCATGATGCTGCTGGTCTGCACGAACCCGTCCGCCAGCCGCAGGTAACCGAATTCCGCCGTGCACCAGAGCAGCAGATCCTGCACGAACCGGCCCAGCCCCACGAGGAGCACGTGCACCGCCGCGACGCTTTCGAGCAGGTAGTCGACGGCTGCAATGCTGCCGTAGGTGTTTCCAGTCGGCGCCTCGAATCCCAGCAGCGAGCTCGTCAGCTCACGGTCGATCGCGAAACCGGTGCCCGTAATGGCGCAGGCGCCGAGCGGACTGCGATTGGTGGTCGCATAGGCGGCGCGCAGCCGCCCGGAATCGCGTTCGAGCTGCTCGACGACGGCAAGCAGGTAGTGGGCAATGGTTGTCGGCTGCGCGGGCTGCGTGTGGGTCTGCGCGGCGATGAGCGTCTCGCGGTGGCGTTCCGCCATCTCGCAGAGCGCCGAGCGGAGCTCCGCGACCGCTCCGCAGACGGTCAGGAGGTGCTCGCGCAGATGCATCCTGTACATCGTCATGTCGACGTCGTTGCGGCTGCGCGCGGTGTGCAGCCTGCCGGCGATCTCCTGGCCGCAGGCGCCGGTCAGCAGCCGATCGACGTAGAAGAACAGATCCTCGCAGCTGCCGTCGTAGGGGGTGCGCCGGATGTCGGCCAGCGAAATGTGATCGAGCGCTTCGCGGAGCGCGTGCGCGTCGCCGGCGCTGATGATGCCCCGATCGGCGAGCATGACCGCATGCGCGTAGTGAATCGCCATCAGCGGTCCGAGGAAGAGCGTCTTCGCGTCCTCGAAGTTCTCGTTGAGGACTTGCGAGACGTACTCCGGATCGAACCGCATTCTCCGGAGTATATGGCTAGTTGGTAGTTGGTGGTTGGTGTTGGTGGTTACGGATTGATCCAGTATGCGAGCTTGACCAGGAGCGTGTTCGTCGAAGGCGTCGAGAACACGTCGGCGTAGTCGCGGCCGAAGCTGAACGTGCCGTCCGCGAGTGATCGTTCCCTCCCCTGCTGCCAAACAACGAACAGCGTCGATCCCGGCTTGAACTCCCAGCGCATGACGTTCGTCGTCCGGAACGACAGGAACCGG
>DASTBV010000104.1:0-35853 GCA_035711805.1 Vicinamibacterales bacterium | reverse complement strand
GGCCGTGCCGCCGGGCCCGGCTATCCGAAGTTCTTCGATTCGAACACGCCGTTCAACGCCCGCGACCTGGCGGGAATCTGGACTCCCAACGGCGCCGGTTTCGGTGGCGGCGGCCGGTGCCGCGATTGCGGCGACCGTGGATTCAGCTTCGAGTTCCCGGTGTTCACGCCCGCCGGCCAGGCTGCGTTCGATCGCAACATCCCGTCCTACGGTCGTGCGAAAGACAGCGCCGACGCGAACGCGCATCCCGAGGAACACATCGGCAGGCGTCGCGCGCAGCCCCCGGCGCTCGGCAACGACACCTATGGCACCTGCAATCCGATGGGGATGCCGCGGGCAGTCCTGTATCCGGACCCGGTCGAGTTCATCGTGCTGCCGGACCGGATTCTTCAGCACTTCCAGTGGGGCTACGGCCTCCGGACGATCTGGATGGACGGCCGCAAGCTGCCGTCGCCGCTCGACGTGGACATCCCGCGCTGGTGGGGCTATGCCGTTGGACGCTGGGACGGCAACACCCTCGTCGTCGAGTCAACCGGCTACGACGAGCGCACGTGGCTGGATCACTTCGGATATCCGCACAGCGACGAGTTGGTGCTGCGCGAACGCTACACGCGCACCAATTACGACACGATCGAGCTGTCGATGACGGTAACGGACCCGAAGTATTACGCCAAGCCCTGGACCAGCGAGACGAAGCGGATGCACCTTCTGCCGCGGACGTTTATCCAGTCCTCGGGGTGGACCGGGCTTCTGGAGGACCTCTGCGCGCCCGCCAACGAACTGGAATTCAATCGATTGATCCGTGATCCGGCAGGTACTGGAAAACCCGCCGAGCCAGGAGGGCGCAAGTGATCCGCTCGTCTGTCGCGTGGTGTGCTCTGGCGGCCGTACTGTCTGTAGTGGGAGTGACGGGAGTGTCGGCGCACCATGGAACACTGGTGTCGTACGACCGTGAGAAACAGTGGACGGCGAAAGCGACCGTCACCGATTTCCGCTACCTGAACCCGCACGCACAGATTTACTTCGACGTGACCGACGACAAAGGAACCGTCGCGCACTGGAGTGGCGAACTGCTGCCGAATCCCGCTCAACTCATTGCCACCGGCTGGACCCGCCGGCGATCGATGGATGCACTGAAAGCGGGCACGCCGATCACGATTACGGTAGCGCCGGCCCGAGCCGGCGGGAACGTCGTGCTGGTGATGCGCATCCTCAACGAGAAGGGCGAGGAACTTCTGGGCGCGCAGCCTGCTCCGCCTGCCGCGCCACCCTCTGCGGCGCGGCCGTAGGGACGTCTCGCTGATGCGCGCGCTGCTCACGGGTCTCGTTCTGGCGTCGTCGATCGCGATCGTCGATGCCCAGCGAGGAGCTCCGCCCGCTCCTCCTCAGGCGCCGCGCAACGCGGCACCGATCGACCTGACTGGTTACTGGATTCCTCTCATCACGGAAGACTGGCGCTATCGAGTCGTCACGCCGCCGGCGGGAGACTACACCTCTGTTCCGATGAACCCGGCGGCCCGCAAAATCGCCGCATCGTGGGATCCGGCGCGTGACGAGGCGGCTGGCGAGCAGTGTCGCGGCTATGGAGTCGGCGGTGTGATGCGGCTGCCGGGACGGCTTCGTATCACGTGGCAGGACGACAGGACGCTGAAGATCGAGACCGAGGCTGGATCGCAGGTTCGCACGCTGGCGTTTGGCGGAAGCACTGTTGCGCCGACAGCCGACGGCGACTGGCAGGGTGTGTCCCGCGCGTCGTGGGATCGGCCGGAGGGGCCAATGGGGAGCGGCGCGATCTTCGGTGGCGGCGGGTTCGGCGCCGGACGCGCGAGCGGCGGGTCGCTGAAAGTGGTAACCACAGGAATGAAGCCCGGCTACCTGCGCAAGAACGGAGTACCGTACAGCGCCAGCGCGGTTATCACCGAGTACTTCGATCGTTTCGATCTCGACGGCGGCGACGTGCTCATGGTTGTGGCGACCGAGACCGTCGACCCGACCTATCTCTCTCAGCCCTACTGGACGAGCACCCATTTCAAGAGGCAGGCGAACGCCACCGGATGGAACCCGACCGCCTGCTCGGCACGATGACCGCGGTGGCGAAGGATCGGTGGTCGCGTCGAACACGGGCCATCGCGCTTGCGGCCGTTCTGCTGGCGGGCGCGCGAACGCTGGGGCAGGCCCCTCCGGTTGCCGCACCACCCGCACAAGCATCATCGGCCGCGATTGACTTGTCGGGATATTGGACGCCGGCGCTCCACGAGGACTCGACGGAACGCGGGGCCGGTCCGGAGATGGCCGACTACAGCGGGCTTCCGCTCAACGAGGCCGGCCGCCTCTTCGCGCTGTCATACGATCCGTCCCGCCTCACGCTGCGCCATCACCAGTGCGACGGGTACGTCGCCCCATATCAGATGCGCGCGCTTGGCAACTCGCGTGCGTGGGAGGAGCGGGACCCGCACACGCACCAGCTCGTGGCCATTCACTGGTTCAGCCAGACGTTCGAAGGGAAACGAACCATCTGGATGGATGGACGAGCACATCCGCCCGCCTACGCACCGCATTCCTGGATGGGATTCTCGACCGGCCGTTTCGTCGGTACCGCGCTGGCCGTGCGTACGACTCACCTGAAGCAGGGCTGGTTCACGCGGAACGGGGTTCCCGAAAGTGACCAGGCGACGCTGCAGGAGTTTTTCGTCAGGCGCGGCGATCATCTGACGCACACGGTGGTCGTGACCGATCCGGTGTACCTCGAGGAGCCACTGGTCCGGACCACCGACTACGCACGTCAGCCGGTCGACCATCAGAACTGGCTGTTTCCCTGCGACGATGGCGAGCAGGTCCTCGACCGGGCGCCGGACAACGTTCCGAACTATCTGTTCGGGCAGAATCCGGGCGTCGCGGAGTACCGCAAGAAACATCCAACGGCCCAGAGCGGTCACCTCGGCGGCGGCGCCACGATCTATCCGGCGTTCGCGTCAGGCCCACCGCGGAACGAATCGGCGCTCGAGCGGCCGGCCGGTGGAGCGCGGGTAGCAAGCGTGGCGGTCAATCCCGAGCCCACGGACGGCGAGGTTCACGTGCTGCGCGTTCGAGACAACGTGTACATGCTCGTTGGAGACGGCGGCAACATCGTGGTGCAGGTTGGCGCGGAAGGACCGTTCGTCGTCGATACGGGGACCGGGCGCCTTGCCGACAAGACGATTGCTGCGATTGCCCGCCTGAGCCCGCGCCCCATTCAGTTCATCGCCAACACGAGCTTTCATGCGGACCGGACGGGCGGCAATCTGAAGCTCCGCACGTCCGGCGCCGATCCGAGCGTTCGCGGGACCTTCTTCTCGCTGCAGTTCCCTGGGGCCGGCATCGGCGCGACGATCATGAGTCATCAGAACGTCGCTAACCGCATGAATAATGCGAAGGCGGCGTCCGACGCCGTACCGACGGACACATATCTGGAGGAACGCCGCCGGACGTTCCACAATGGTGACGCAATCGAGCTCTTTTGGGCGCCAAATGCCGTCACCGACGGCGACAGCCTCGTGCACTTCCGCCGGGCCGACGTCATCGTCGCCGGCAACGTGTTTACGACCACACGATTTCCGTTCATCGACGTCGCCAACGGAGGAACCGTCGATGGCGAAATTCGAGCGCTCAACGACATCCTCGCCAAGACGGTGTACGAGCATCAGGGACAGGGCGGCACGCTCGTCGTACCGGGGCACGGCTACCTGTCCGACGAGCACGAAGTCGTCGAGTACCGGGACATGGTGGTGATCGTCCGCGACCGGATCAGGGCGCTCGTTCGGACCGGCGCCACTCTCGAGCAGGTCAAGGCCGCGCGCCCGACAGCCGACTACGACACGCGGTACGGCGCGCTGACCGGACCGTGGACGACGGAGATGTTCGTCGAGGCCGTCTACAGGACTCTTCGCAAGTAGATGCCGAGCATGCGCGTCCTTTCGATTGGTCTCATCGTCATCGTCGCCATCGCCAGTCTGCGGGCGCAGCAGCCGGCCGCACCGCCGGCGAAGCCAGATACAGCGGCGGTCGTGCAGCGCATCGCCGCGTTGAAGGCGGCCGCCGGCGGACAATGGGCGGACACGGTGCGGTTCTGGTGCGAGGCGCCGCGCGCGAACCGCGCTGACGATCCGGTCATCGAGCCTGTCCGGATCTTCGACAACGTCTACGCGATCGGAAGTATCGGAACCGTCGCGTACGTGATTCAGACGTCGGCGGGTCTGATCATGATCGACGCGCTGTCACCGAACGAGCTCGAATCAAGGCTGCTGCCAGGCTTTGCGCGCCTCGGGCTCGACCCCGCACAAGTAAAGATCGTTCTCGTCGCACACGGCCACGCCGATCACTTTGGCGGTGCCGGCTATTTCCAACAGCGCTTCGGCGCACGCGTTTATGTGTCGCCGCCGGACTGGGATCTGATGGAGACACCCGCCCGCGGGCGGGGTCCGGCGCCGGCTGCCGCAGCCGCGCCGCCAAAGCGCGACGCCAATCTGGAGGAGGGGAGCCCCATCACCCTCGGCGACGTGACCGTGCGCGCCGTCGCCGTCCCGGGGCACACGCCGGGCTCGATGGGATTCATCTTTCCTGTCCTGGATCGCGGCCAGAAACACGTCGCCGCGCTTTTTGGCGGCTCGTGGCTCACGCCGGGGCTTCTCAGCGACGATGCGATGGGCACGTTCATCGGTTCAGTGGCGCGCTTCAAGGAGGCCACTCGAACCGCCGGCGTTGACGCGTGGCTGCAGAATCACCCGCTGATGGTGCCGTTTCAGGAGTGGGTGAGCCGGCTTGGCGCCCGCAGCCGCACGGATCCGAATCCGTTCGTGGTTGGCGCCGCGTCTTACCAGACGTTTCTGGATGTCCTGGATGGTTGCTCGCGGGTCGCGCTCGAGCGCCGTCGTCAATAGCGCGGCCCCGCGCTGTCGTGAGACGTCTTACGACTCACCGGCCGCTACTCCCGGTTGCCATTCGTCGCCTCCGCGTCTAGCCTTGGCGTGGTGGAACTGCGTCATCTGCGGTACTTCGTGGCGGTGGCCGACGAGCTGAACTTCACGCGCGCCGCCACGCGGCTCAACACCTCGCAACCGTCTCTCAGCCAGCAGATCCGGCAGCTCGAAGCCGAGGTTGGCGTCGCGCTGCTCGATCGGAGCCGCCATCACGTGGCGCTGACCGACGCCGGCCGGGTGTTCCTGCGCGAGACGAAAGACATCCTCGGACGCCTCGATCATGCGGGGCGGCTGGCGAAGCAGGCCGCCGGCGGACGCGCCGGCGATTTGTCAGTGGGGACGTTTCCGGCGGCGGATGTTCGAATCCTTCCCGCCCTGCGTCCGCTGGTGGCCACGCAGCTGCCCCACCTCAGGCTGATCCTGCACAGTAAGTACGCCGTCGAACCGGTTACCGGCCTGCGTACCGGCGCTCTCGACGTCGCGTTCCTGCGCGGGCCGCTCGACGCGGACGGACTGGAGGTCGTTGATCTGCTGCGCGAGGAGATCGTCGTCGTGCTTCCCGCACACCACACGCTGGCGAGGCGAAAGCGCATCCCTGTCCACCTGCTCAACGACCTTCCGTGCATCACGATGGAAAGGGCGCTCGCTCCCGCGCTGCACGACGCCATCGCCGCGCTGTACCGGCAGGCGCATATCCGGATGCAGGCCGTTTCGAGCGCCGACAACGTGCTGGGCCACCTGCAACTGGTGCAGGAGGGTCTGGGATTTGCGCTGCTGCCCGACTCGGTGGGCGCCTTATTGCCTCCCGGCGTCGTCCTCAAGCCGTTGGCGTACAAACCGCTGCCAACGATTTCAATCGTCCTCGCGTGGAAAGCCGGGAACGCGTCGCCGCTCGTGCGCGCTTTTGTCGATCTCGTCCGCCAGTCGGTATCGCACAGGAAAGACGTCCGACGTCTCACCGGCGGGCGGAGAAAGTCTTAGCCGTGTCCGGCGACGGCCGGTACACTCGCTTCGCCCGTGCCCGGCGATAACACTTCGACAGGGGGCCCGCTTGCGGGGCTCACGGTGCTGGATCTCACGCTGGCGCTCGCCGGCCCGTTTGCCACGTTCCTGCTCGCCGGCCTCGGGGCGCGCGTCATCAAGATCGAGAATCCCGAGTCGCCGGATCCGTGCCGCCAGAACCCCCCGTACCTCGGGCGTGACGGCGTCTCGCTTGGTCGCACGCGGCCAGACGATGTCTCGGTGTCCGCGCTGAACCGGTTGCGCGGCAAGTACGCGGTCACGCTCAACCTGAAGCAGCCTGGAGCGCGCGACGTGTTTGCCGACCTCCTGCGTCAGGCGGACATCGTTGTCGAGAACTTCAGCGCCGGAACGCTCGAACGTCTCGGCGTCGGCTATTCCTTCGCCCAATCGATCAACCCGCGCGCCATCTACTGCTCTGTCACCGGTTTCGGCGCGACGCAGGCTCCGGGAACCGGGAAGGCGATGGACAACATCATCCAGGCACTGAGCGGGCTGATGATGACGTCGGGCAGCCCGGAGGATCCGCCCGTCCGCGTCGGTGTACCGATGGCGGACCTGGTTGCGCCGGTCTTCGGTGTGGTCGGCGTTCTGGCGGCGCTTCGACAGCGCGACGCGACCGGCATCGGACAGCACGTGGATGTATCGATGCTCGGCGTGCTGACGGCGCTGGTTGCCGCGGAACCATTCGATCTGCTCGAAGCGTGCGGGATGCCGCAACGCACTGGTCGCGTCGTTCCGCGCCTGACGCCGTTCGGCATCTACGAGTCGGCCGACGGCCACGTGGCGATCTGCGCGCCGACCGAGCAGTTCGCCCGTGGCGTGTTCGCCGCCATCGGCCATCCGGAGTTCG
This sequence comes from Vicinamibacterales bacterium, assembly GCA_035711805.1. Lineage (GTDB taxonomy): Bacteria > Acidobacteriota > Vicinamibacteria > Vicinamibacterales > UBA2999 > Gp6-AA40. The sequence continues at coordinate 29,025 of DASTBV010000104.1, read as the reverse complement.
AAGCGGACCCGCGGTTCGCGACCCGTGATGCCCGTGTCGCGCACGTAGACGAAATGACCGCGCACATCGAAGCGTTCACGCGCACGCTGGCGACGGCCGAGCTCCTGCCGCTGCTCGAACGGCACAATGTGCCGTCGGCGGAGGTGCGGTCACCGCGTGACGCCGTTCGCGATCCAAGAGTCCAGGTGCGCGGTGAGACGGTGCCGCTCGAACACCCGGAGTTCGGACGCGTCGCCGATGTCGTCGGCATGGGCGTCCCGATCACGTTCTCCGACGCACAGCAGGCATGCCTCCGTCCTGCGCCGTCCGTCGGTCAGGATAACGCGCTCGTGTACGGCGAATGGCTCGGATACGGTGCGGCCGGCGTCGAAAAGCTGCACGCGGCGGGCGTGATCTGAGAACGCGTGTGAAGGAACCTTTCGTCGTCGCGTCGTGGCCCTCGGTTCCAGTCGAGATCGTCCGCGCGGCCGGCTTCCGCGCCGTGTTCGCTCGCGGAGCTTCCGCTCCGACGCCAACCGCAGACCAGCATCTCGAGCCAGGCGTCTTCCCGCGACGGCTCCGGCATCTGGTCGAACACGCGCTCACAGGCCGGCTCTCTGATGCAGCGCGAATCGTGATCCCTCGCACGTCGGATACCGACTACAAATGCTTCCTCTATCTGCGTGAGTTCGTGCGCAGCGGAGTGACGTCCGCGCTTCCTCCGGTCATCTTGTTCGACTTGCTGCAGTCGGGTGGCGCACAGATCGGCGGCTACGACGCGGCGCGGGCGCACGCGCTGCTCGACGCGCTTGCGTCGGCGTCGGGACGAAAACCATCGGCCGATGATCTCCGCCAGGAGATCGTTCGAGCGAACGGGGCGCGCTCAGCGGCGAGACGACTCGTCGTCTTCCGCCGGATCGTTCCACGCGTCACCGGAACCGAGTTGTTTCCGTTGCTGGCCGCGTTCTGGGAGCTGGAGCCAGAGCGGTATGTAGCGGCGGTGAACGGCGCGGCACGCGCGTTCGCGAAGCGCCCCGCTCTCAGTGGCCCACGCGTGCTGCTCACGGGCGTTCCAGTTGACGGCCCCGAGCTGCACCAGGCGATCGAATCGCACGGCGCCATCGTGGTCGCGGAAATCGGACCGTGGGGAAGCGGCGCAGCCGGAGACGACGTGCGCGTTGACGATGATCCGATTCGCGCCGTGGCGGACAAGTATCGAGCCGACGCAGTGGGTGCGCGCACTCCCGCCGCGTCGCTCCGGCGCTGGACCGAGCGGATGCTCGACGACGTGGACGCGGTTGTCGTGTCGCTGCCTCCGGAGGACGCCGTGTTCGGCTGGGACTATCCGGCTCTGCGCGACATGCTGCAGGCGCGCGGCATGCCGCATGTGTGTCTGCGCAGCGATCAGGATCAGGCGCTGACGCCGGACGAGCACGCACGGCTCGAAGTCATGGTGTCCGCTGCCTCGACGCTGCAGGAGGCTCGGCATGGCTGACAAGCAGCTCGACACCACAACGGCCGCATCGGCGTTCCAGAAGCAGTGGTTTGCCGATCTGCGCCGGCGCGTGTTCGACGAACGCCAGCCGTATGCGCTGCTGCAGGCGGACGTGCCATTCGAGCTGTTCGATCTCCTCGAGATTCCGGCGGTCAGTAATCAGTGGTGGGCGTCGATCATCGCTGCCAAGCGTCAGGCGCCGCAGTTTCTGGGCGCGATGGATGCCGATGGTCTTCACTGCGGCTTGTGCCGCTACTGCAGTCTCGGCTTCGCGTCCACGCGCTACGCCTATGCGGGAGAGCCGCCGTGGGGTGGTCTGCCGACACCCCGCCTGCTGTGCGCCCGGCTCACCTGCGATTGCATTCATCGTGTCTTCGAATTGTGGGCCGAAGCATTCGGGGCCGAGCTGTTCGAGATCGATCATCCGGGCGCCGGAGAGCTGCCGGAACGCTGGTGGGAGCTCGGCAGGCGACAGTGGCGGGAGCTCGTCGAACCGCACCGCCTCGCGTTCCTGGTTTCGACTCTCGAGTCGCTGGTCGAACGTCTCGAGGCGATCAGTGGCCGCGCATTCGACCGCAACGCACTGCGCGATCGGTTGGAGCTGGTGAATCAGCAGGAAGAAGTGTTCGACGACGTGCGGCAACTGATTGCCACCGCCCCGGAGTGCCCGGTCCGGATGACGGAGCAGATCACCAACGTCATGGCGACGCAGTGGGTGCGGGGCAGTGACTGGGCAATCGCGCACGCGCGCGCCTTCCGCGACGAGGTGCAGCAGCGCGTGGACGCAGGCGTCGCGGCATGCCCGGGCGAACGCGCGCGATTGATGTGGGTCGGCGCAGGCCTGTGGCACGACACCGGCTTCTACACCGCGTTCGAATCGTCGCACCGCGCGGTGTTCGTCTGGTCGATGTACCTCGCGTTCGGGCCGGACGGCTACATTCGCTACGGCCTCGACGATCCGATGGCGGCGCTGGCCAGCCGAACCGCCAGCTTCAACGAGTACCTGCACAACCCGCCCTGGGCTGCCGAATGGCTCGTCCACCAGGCGCGCGCGCACCGGATTGACGGTGCGCTTGTCCTCCGGCCGCGGAGCATGAAGCCGGCGGCCACCGGACGTCTCTTCATCGAGCGTGCCCTCGAGGACGCAGGGATTCCGGTGCTGCCGATCGAAGCCGATGTCGTCGATGGCCGCGAGTGGGATGCCGACGCGGCGCGCGCTGATGTCCGCTCGTTCCTCGAGACGCGGGTGTTGCAGTGACGACCACGGTGATGCGTGCGGCGCCGGCCGGATGGCTTTTGCCATTCGGCGCAACGCTCATCGCCATGTTCGCGCTGCAGTTGTCGAACCTCGGGTTTTCGCCGCTCCTGCCGTCGATTCAGCAGGAGTTCGGCATGAGCTATACGCAACTCGGACTCTTCACCGGGCTCTACGGGTTGCTGGCGATGCTGCTCAGCGTGCCGGCCGGCGTCAGCGCGAGGCGCTTCGGTGAGAAGCGCGTGCTGGGTATCGGACTGCTGGGCGTGGCTGCCGGAAGCGTGCTGCTGGGCGAGGCCTGGAGCTTCGAGTCCGCGCTCACGTTCCGCGGCCTGACGATCTTCGGCTACCGCTTCGCCTTCGTCAGTGTGCTCATCGCCGTCGCGCTCACCGCGCCCGCCTCGCTGCGCGGGCGCACGATGGGCGTGCTCGGCGCGACCTCGGCGCTCGCGTCCGTGGTCGGGGCTCCGCTCGGCGGCGTGCTGGTCGGCGAGTTCGGGTGGCGTTTCGCGATTCTCGGCTATGCGGCGATGGCGGTGCTTGGCGCGGCGGTCTTCTCGCTGTTCTACCGCCCGGCATCGGACGACATGCCGAGCGTCGACCCGCATCTGGCGCACGACGCCGACCGCCGGAGCGCCTTCCTCTCGCCTGTGGTCTGGATGCTTGCGCTCGTCGTCGGACTTGGCGGCTTTGGCCAGTTCACCGTGACCTATTTCGTGCCGAGCGTGGCGAAGGCGTTGTATGGCCTCGACGCGAAGGCGGCAGGCCTCATCATCAGCACCGGCTATCTCACTGCGATCGTGGTCAACCTTGGCGTGGGACTGCTGGCGGATCGCTTTAACAAGCTGATCGTCCTGGGTGCAGTATTCGTTCTGCTGGCTGGGGCGTCTGCCTCGATGGCGATGGAGAACCTTCTCACCTTCCGCGTGGCGACGGCTGCCGTGATCGGGTTTGGCTTCACCGCCGCAAATCAGCTCTACGGTCTGGCCGGCAGCGTGATGCCGCGCCGCGAGGCGGGCCATGCGATGGGCGTCGTGAGCCTCGGCGCGGGTCTGTTCGGATACTTCGGCCCCCAGATGCTCGGCATTCTGCGTGATCGGACGGGTTCGTTTGCGGCGGGCTTCTACATGGTGGCCATTGCCGACGTCATCACGCTGGTTCTCATTGCCGTGCTGTACCGGATGACGCGAGGAGAGGCACACCCATGAAACGGCAGTTTGTGACGAGCGTGTTCGTGGTACTGATGTTGAGCGTCACCGTCTCGGCCCAGGCACCGGCAACGCGCGGAACCGGAGATCAGCGCCGGCAATACGTCTTCACGCCCACGGGTCAGCAGTTGCCCTACCGGATCTACGTTCCGAAGACGTGGGACGGAAAGGCGTCGCTGCCGATCGTCCTGATGCTGCACGGCGCCGGCGCGAACGAGGGCACGTACCTGGATCAAGCCGATGGTCTGCTGATGAAGCTTGCGGAGCAGCACCGCTACATCGTCGTGTCGCCCCTCGGGTTCACGCCGATGGGCGCGTACGGCAATCCTCTCCGGCTGCCGGCAGTGTTCGGACAATCCGCGGCCGCAGCATCGCAGCGCGCCGCCGTGACCCCCGTCCGCCAGCGTGAGCTGAACCTCAGCGAGCTCGAGGTGATGACCGTCCTGGAAATGGTCACCGAGGAATACGGCGCGGATCGCTCGCGCACGTATCTGGCCGGCCACTCGATGGGCAGCGGCGGGGCGTGGCATCTCGCCGCCAGGTACCCGGAACGATGGCGCGCGGTGGCGCCGATGTCCGGGCCGTTCGTCGACCAGGCGACGTATCCCTTCGATCGCATCAAGCGGCTGCCGATCTTCATGACCGAGGGCACCGGCGCCACACCGTCGCTCGAAGGCAGCCGTGCGATGGCGCGCTATATGCGCGAGGGCGGCTTTGCGTTCGAATACCTCGAGGTCGATGGCAATCACGGAAGCATGGTGCCGATGGTGTGGCCACGGATCTTCGAGTTCTTCAATCGGCAGGGGCAGGCGCCCGCGCCGCCGCCGCGAGCGGTTGCGCCAGGTCCACATGGTGTGACCGCCGACTCCTATCCGACGCTGGCGACGCACACGGCGTATCACCCGACGAACCTTGCCGCATTCGGGCCGTCGAATCGGCTGCCGATCGTCTCGTGGGGCAACGGCGCGTGTGCGCGGAACGGCTCCGCGTTTTCGGTGTTCCTCACGCAGATCGCATCGCATGGTTATCTTGCGATCGCGGTCGGTCCGAAGAATCCGCCCCAGGGACAGCCGTCAACACCGACGATCGACGATCAGCTCCTGCTCGACGCCATCGACTGGGCAGTGAAGCAGAACTCGGACCGATCGAGCCGCTTCTACAACAAGCTCGACACGAACCGGATCGCGGTGATGGGCCAGTCGTGTGGCGGCCTGCAGGCGCTGGCTGTGTCGCACGACCCGCGCGTCACGACCACCGTCGTCATGAACAGCGGGGCACTGCCTCCCGGATCGTCGTCGCCGGCGTTGAAGCAGAGCGCCGGCAACAAGGACAGCCTGAACCGGCTGCACGGGCCGGTGGCCTACATCATCGGCGGTCCGTCCGATGTGGCGTACCCGAATGCCGAGGACGACTTCGCGCGGATTTCGAAGGTGCCGGTCTTCAAGGCCAATCTGAACGTCGGTCACGGCGGAACATATCGCCAGCCTGGCGGTGGCTGGTTCGGCGAGGTTGCCGTGGCGTGGTTGGACTACCAGCTGAAGGGGAGTGCGGAGGCCGCGAAGTGGTTCGTCGGTGCCGACTGCCGGTTGTGCACCGATCCGCTCTGGGCGGTCGAGAAGAAAGGCATGCGGTAGGATCCGTGCTGCTCCGCACCGTCATCGCCGTTGGACTGGTGGCGATCGCCAGTGAGGTCACCGCGCAGACGCCGGAGGTGATTCGTCTGTGGCCAGGCAAAGCTCCGGGATCGGAGAACTGGACGGTGCCCGAAGCCACCACCACGTCACCGGCTGGCGACAGGACCATCAGCAACGTGAGCGATCCGTCGGTGTCCGTGTTCCTCCCTTCGCCCGCCAGCGCCACCGGAACCGCCGTCGTCGTTGCTCCCGGGGGAGCGCTGCGCATCCTCGGGTGGGATAACGAAGGCGTCAAGGTCGCGCAGTGGCTGAACTCCAAAGGCATTGCGGCGCTGGTGCTGAAGTACCGGACGCTGCAGTCGATGCCGGGTGGCGGCCGCGGGCGCGGCGCGGCGCCACCGGCAGGCGCTGCGGCGGGGCCGCGGAAGGAACTCGAGATTCGCAACGGCAATGCGAACCCTGAGCCGGATGATCTTACGCTGCGGGAGGTGCTGCAGATGGGAATTGCCGACGCGCAGCAGGCGCTGCGCCTCGCGCGGCGGAACGCGGCCGCGTGGCGGATCGATCCAGCGCGTCTCGGCATCATGGGCTTTTCTGCGGGTGGCGGCATCGCGGTCGGCACCGCGCTCGCCGAGCGCACCGACGCCTCGCCTGATTTCCTCGTCTCGCTCTACGGGCCGTCGCTGCAGGACGTCAACGTGCCCGCGCATGCGCCGCCGCTGTTCATTGCGGTCGGCTCAACCCATTTCAATGTGACGAATGGCTGCCTCGCGCTCTTCGCGGCGTGGAAGGCTGCGGGTAAGCCGGCGGAGATCCACGTCTACGACCAGGTCAGCGCCGGCTTCGGCATGACCACGCGCGGGCTGCCGGTCGATTCCTGGAGCGACCGCCTGCTCGAATGGCTCGTCGCAAGGAAGCTTCGATGACGCGGATGCGGCTGATCGCCGCGCTGCTGGCTGCCTGCATCCTGCTGGCGCTCGCCGCGCGGGAGAGCCGATCGCAGCAGCGTCCTGGGTCGACTGCGTCGTCACGCCCCAACGTGATCCTGATCATGACGGACGACATGGGGTACGCCGATCTCGGCAGCTACGGCGGCAAGGACATCAAGACCCCGAACCTCGATCGATTGGCGCGGGACGGTGTCCGTCTGACCGACGCATACGCCAATGGCGTGCTGTGCAGCCCGACGCGCGCGGCGCTCATCAGCGGCCGATATCCCCAGCGCGGCGCGATCGAGACGGCGCTCGGTCCCGAGGGAACACGCGGTCTTGCCGTCAGCGGATCGTCGCTGCCGCGGTTGCTGAAGAACGCCGGCTATCAGACCGCGCTGATCGGCAAATGGCACCTGGGTGGCAGCGTGACGGGCGCTGCGAAGAATGGTGGACCGCGCGCACACGGCTTCGATCAGTTCTTCGGCCTGATGGGCAGCCACGTGGACTACTGGCATCACAACCGCGGCCCGGGGTCAGAGGATCTGTGGGAGAACGAGACGAAGATCTCGATGACGGGCCAGTATCTGACGACGCTCATCACCGAGCGTTCGATTCAGTTCATCGAACAAAGCGCAGCGGCGCGCCAGCCCTTCTTCCTGGATGTCGCCTATAACGCGCCGCACTGGCCGTACAACCGGCCGGACGAGCCGTCGCCGGCACCCGGCAGCGGTGCGCACGTCACCGGCAACGCCGAGAATCCTCCAACCCGCGCCGACTACGCGTCGATGCTCGAAGCTGCCGACAGCGGCGTCGGCCGGATTCTGCAGACCGTTGCGAGGCTCGGGCTGACGGACAACACGATCGTCATCTTCACGAACGACAACGGCGGCGAGTGGCTGTCGAACAACGGACCGCTCTTCAACCGGAAGTGGACGGTGTGGGAAGGCGGCATCCGCGTGCCGGCGATCGTGAGGTGGCCCGGCCGCATTCGCGCCGGCAGCGTGTCGGATCAGGCAGCGATCACGTTCGACTGGAGCGCATCCATCCTGGCGGCTGCAGGAGCTGATGTGCCATCGGCCTACGAGGGGATGAACCTCTTTCCAATCCTCGAGGGTCGCGTGCCGAAACAGGAGCGGACGTTCTTCTGGCGGTCGGCCCCCGGTTCGAACCGCACGCAGCAGGCGGTGCGTCAGGGCGACTGGAAGCTGGTCGTCGATGCAAACCACCTGCTGCTCTACAACCTGCGCGATGACATCGGCGAGCGGCACGATCGCACGGCGCAGCGGCCGGACATCGTCCGTCGTCTTCGTACGTTGCTCGGTGAGTGGGCGCGCGCCGTGGACGCCGACGCGAAGGGCCTGAAGTAGGGAATACTCAACCATGTATCGAGGAGACAGCAGCATGTCAGTCAGACACATGAGTGGGCTCGCACTTGCAGCGGGCCTCGTCCTTGGCTTCGGCCTCGTCGTCGGCCCCGTCGCCGCGCAGAACGCGCCGGCCGCCGATGCCACCGCACGTCTCAGGCCGGTGACGGCCAACCTGCGCGGCAATCCACCAACCGGGCCGCACGCCGTCGTCATCGAGCACGATCAGGCGCTCGCCACACACACGATCTATCGCCCGGCGACGCTCGGCGCGTCGAAGCATCCGGTGCTGGTGTGGGGTGAGGGCGGCTGCGCGAAGGACGGCCTGCAATTCCCCGAGTTCCTCAACGAGATCGCGTCGCACGGCGTGGTCGTCATCGCGGACGGTCCTCCCGTGGCTCGAACCGCTCCTGGTGGAGGTGCGGCGCCGGGTGCCGCTGGCGCGCCTGGCGCAGGCGCTGCGGCCGGGCCACGCGCCGGAGGCGCGGCACCAGTAGCTGGTGCGGCTCCGGGGGCCGCAGGTGCAGCGCCGCCGGCAGGTGGTCGTGCGGGTGGCGGCCGTGGCGCCGGCCGCGGCAACATGCTCGACGGCTCGGCATTGATTCAGGCGCTGGATTGGATCGCCAAGGAGGGCAACGACTCGACGAGCCGGTTCTATCAGAAGGTCGAGACGAACCGTGTCGCCGCAATGGGTATGTCGTGCGGCGGCCTGATGTCCTACGGCGCCTCCGCCGATCCACGCATCGCGACTGTGGGCATCTGGAACAGCGGGCTCATTCAGCCGGACGAGAAGATCTTCGCCGGCCTGCATTCGTCCGTGATTATCGTCACGGGCGGCGAGAAAGACATCGCGTATGCGAACGGGAAGCGTGATTTCGAGACGATGCCGGCGAGGATACCGGTGTTCTACGGGGTGTATCCGTCCGTCGGACATGGCGGGACGTACAACGAAGACAATGGCGGGCCGTTCGGCGTTGCCGCGGTGGCCTGGCTCAAGTGGCAGTTGATGAACGACACCAGCGCGAAAGGGAAGGGCTACTTCACCGGCGCCAACTGCGGAATCTGCGCCGACTCGAAGTGGCAGACCGCGTCGCGCTCGCTCCAGTAGCGGCGTGAACCGTAGTATTCTCTGCCGACTATTCATGCCTCACGTCGGGCGAGTGCTTCTCTTCGTCACGCTGGTGTGGGGGGCCGCCGCCACACCGGCGGCTGCGCAGGTCGATTTCTCGGGCGTGTGGGCGCCGATCATGCACGAGGACTCGATCGAGCGCGCCGCCGGACCCGATATCGGCGACTTTCTCGGCCTGCCCATCAACGACGCCGCACGTCAGCGTGCGGAGGCGTGGGACGCGTCGCTGCTCACGCTGCCGGAGCACCAGTGCAAGCCGCACCCGTCCACCTACGGATTCCGAGGCGTCGGCAATCTTCGCATCTGGAATGACGTCGATCCTGAAAGTGGGCGGGTCGTCAGTGTTCATACCCACATCCAGTGGATGGAGCAGAAGCGCGAGATCTTCATGGACGGCCGGCCGCGTCCGCCAGATTTTGCGGCGCACACATGGCAGGGATTTTCGCTCGGCCGCTGGGAAGGGCCCGTCCTCGTCGTCGAAACCGATCATCTGAAGGCCGGGTGGATCCGCCGCAACGGCGTGCTGCTCAGCGATCGTGCCCGCATGACCGAGCGGTTCATCAGACACGGCGATCTGCTGACGCACGTCTACATCATCGAGGACCCCGTCTATCTCACCGAGCCGCTGATCAAGACGAACGGATTCCGGCTGACCAATCAAGTCGCCAACGCGCCCTATCCCTGCAAGGAAGTCGTGGAGGTGCCGCTGGACCCCGGCGAGGTCCCTCACTATCTGCCCGGGCAGAACCCGTACGTGACGGAATTCGCAAAGAAACATGGCCTGCCGATCGAGGCGACGCGCGGCGGCGCTGAAACGGCGCTCCCCGAGTTCGCACGGAAGATCCGCAAATGAATCGCCGGATGGCCTTCGCCGCCGCGGCGGGTCTCGCTCTGTCAATGATCAGCGCGGCGCGGGCGGAGCAGGGTTCGCAGCCGGCGGGGTCGCCGGCGCCGCAGGTACTCACCGTACGGTCGCTGCACGTGCAGGGGAACGTCTGGATGCTCAATGCCGGGACCGTGAACGTCGCGGTCCAGATCGGCGACCAGGGCGTGCTGCTCGTGGATACCGGACCCGAAGGTCTGGCCGAGGCGATTCTGACGGAAGTCCGTCGGCTCGCCGGCGACAAGCCGATTCGCTACATCGTCAACACCCACTCGCATCGCGATCACACGGGCGGCAACGTGAAGATCGCCAGCGCAGGGAAGTCGATCATTTCCGGCAACTTCGCGGCGCAGGCCGGGACCGGCGCTGCGGATGCCGCCAAGATTCTTGCGCACGAGCAGACGCAGGTCCGCATGCAGGCGGAAGGGCCCGACGGTGTGCCTGCGGCAGGGTGGCCGACCGACACGTTCTTCGTGGCGAAGGATGCCTTCTACTTCAACGGCGAGGCGGTTGAACTTCTCCATCAGCCGGATGCGCACACGAGCGGCGACGTCATCGTCCACTTCCGCAAGTCGGACGTCATTGCCGCGGGCGACGTGTACATCAACACGACCTTTCCGGTCATCAATCGCGAGCACGGCGGCAGCTATGCCGGCTTACTTGCCGCCTTGAACCGGATCATCGACATCACCGTGCCGCGCGACAAGGCCGAGGGCGGCACGTACGTGATCCCGGGACATGGACGGCTGGCGGACGAAGCCGACGTCGTCGACTACCGCGACATGGCCACCATCGTGCGCGATCGCGTCCGCGACGCGATCGGCAGGAAGATGTCGCTCGAGCAGGTAAAGGCCGCGCGGCTGGTGCGCGATTACGAGGGACGCTTCGGCGCAGCGCAAGGCACCTGGACGACCGATGCGTTCATCGAGGCGGCGTATCGCAGTCTCAGCCCGGCCCGTCCTGCGGCAGGTGCACGATGAGATACCCCGCGATCGCACGTACGCTCGGGCGCGTCCTTGCGGGCGCCTTGGTCGTTTCGACGATGGCGCCGGCGGCCCTGGCGCAACGGGGTCGCGGCGCGGGGCCAGGCCCACAGGCGGCCCAGTCGCCTCAGGCCTCCGCACCGATCGATCTGACGGGCTATTGGGTGTCGATCGTTAACGAGGATTGGCGCTGGCGGATGGTGACACCGCCCCCGAAGGACGTCGCGAGCGTGCCTCTGAATGCCGAGGGACGGAAAGTTGCCGATAGTTGGGATCCCGCGACGGACGGATCGTGCCTCGCGTATGGTGCCGCCGCCCTCATGCGGATGCCGACGCGCCTGCACATCACCTGGGAAAACGAGAACACGCTCAGGATCGATGCCGACGCCGGCACGCAGACGCGGCGCCTGCTGTTCAACGCCGCGACGACGGCGCCCGCGGTGAAATCGCTGCAGGGATTCTCGCGCGCGGAGTGGGAGCGCGTGGCGATTCGCGGCGCGGCCCGCGGCGCTCCGCCTGCCGGTGGAAATCTCAAGGTCGTGACCACGGACCTGACCGGTGGCTGGCTGCGGAAGAACGGCGTTCCGTACAGCGATCAGGCGACCGTTGTCGAGTACTTCGATCGCTTCCCGGCACCGGGCAATACCGAATGGCTCGTCATCACCACCGCTGTGACAGATCCGAAGTACCTGACCCAGGAGTTCGTGACCAGCACACACTTCCGCCGCGAACCGGACGGATCGAAATGGGATCCGACTGCCTGTCGTCCGTGACGTCCAGCGTCCTCAGGTAACCTCATTGATCGCGCGACCGCGAAAACTTTCCCGGCCCGCACCCGCGGCGGGTGCAGTACAGTGGCGCTGAGGCTTCCTATGACTCCGGCATGCACATCCGCCGGCCGGCGATTCGCTGCGACGGCCGTCGCGCTTGTTTGTCTTGTTGCGGCAGTATTTGCTCAGACGCCGCCACAGACTCAGAGCCTGAAACCACCCGCTCGGGTAGATCCAGAGACGGGTCTTCCACCCGGCACGCCGGACTTCCGCGGAGTCTGGACCAACCGCTGGATCGTCAACATGGCCGATGGCCGCTACGTGGAGAAGACGGTCGACGTCCCGCTCAACGACAAGGGGCGCGCCGTCTATGCCGAGCGGACGGAGAACCTGCAGAAGGACGATCCCAACTTGACGTGCAAGCCAAGCGGGCTGCCGCGTCAGGGCGGCACGCCGTATCCACTGAAGATCATGCAGACGGCCGACGAGTTCGTAATTCTGTACGAAGGGGGGATGCACACCTTCCGCATCATTCCGCTCGATGGCCGGCCACACAAGCCGGACCCGTGGAGTTGGTACGGCGATTCGATCGGCCGCTGGGAAGGCGACACGCTGGTCGTCGATACCATCGGTTTCAACGACAAGAGCTGGCTCGATTCGTCCGGGTACCCGCACGGTGAGAAGCTGCACCTCGTCGAGCGGTTCCGCCGGACCGATCCCAAGACCATGCGTTACGAGGTCACGATCGACGATCCCGAGTACTACACGCGGCCGTGGACCACGGCGTGGACCTACCGCTACAGCCCGAATGTCGAGCTGATGGAGTATTTCTGCACTGAGAACGAGCGCGACCGGGAGCACATGGTGGGGAAGTAGCCGCTGGTCTCGGTTTGAGCCGCTTCCCGGCGACTTCAGGGTCCGAGCTGACGCACTATTGACGTCCCGCTGATGACGACCACCCGCACTCGACGTGTCACGATTACCGCCCCCGCCGTCATCCTCGGTGTCCTGCTGACGCTAACGGTCTCGCGAACGAGCGCCGAGCGTGGCGCACAACCGCCGCTGGCTGGACCGGCAGGTGCTGGAAATCAGGCCGGACCTCCGCCCGGTGGCGGCCGCGGCGGTGCCAACCCGGCAGCCGCACTCTACGTGGATCACTGCGCCAGTTGCCACGGCACTGACCTCGGCGGTGGCCGTGCTCCATCGCTGTTCCGCGAACAGTGGCTCGCCACGGTGTCGGATGCGCGGTTGACGAACTCCATCCGCACTGGAGTCCCGAATACCGGAATGCCCGCGTTCGCGGAGATGCTGACCGATGACCAGGTCTGGCAGCTGGTGCAGTACCTCCGCCTGCAGAGCGGCGTGCTGAAGACGCGGCCGGCGTTTGTCGCCGATCCCTCCGGCGTCGTGTTGAAGACCGAGAAGGCCACGGTGAGGCTCGAGGTGATCGCCAACGGTCTCAATACGCCGTGGGGTCTGGCCTTCCTGCCGGACGGCCGGCTGCTGGTCACTGAGCGGACGGTGAATGGCGGGACGCTCCGGGTTATCGACAAGGGGGCCGTGTCACCGCCCGTCACGGGGACGCCCACAGTCCACGTGCAGCAGGATGCCGGCATGTTCGACGTCGAGGTGCATCCGAAGTACGCCGAGAACGGCTGGATATATCTCTCCTACGCCGAGCGGCTGCCCGGCTACGCACCGCCGCCAGCTCCTGCGGCAGGCGAGACGGCCGGCGCCGGTCGGGCGGGCGGACGCGGCGGCGCCGTCGCCCCGTCGATGACCACCATCGTCCGAGGTCGCATCAACGGGCGCCACGAGTGGGTGGATCAGCAGGTCATCTTCCGGGCGCCGGCGAATCTCTATTCGACCGACGGTACGCACTTCGGCTCCCGGTTCATCTTCGATCGCCAAGGACATCTCTTCTTCTCGATCGGCGAGCGCGGCGTGATGCAGCACGCGCAGGACCTTTCGAATCCGATCGGGAAGATTCACCGTGTCAACGACGATGGATCGGTGCCGCGCGACAATCCATTCGTCTCCAGGCCGGATGCGGTGCCGACGATCTGGAGCTACGGACACCGCAACCCGCAGGGCCTGGCCTGGGACCCGCAGTCGGGGCGACTGTGGGAGTCGGAGCACGGCCCCAACGCCGGCGACGAGATCAACATCATCGAGCGCGGGCGCAACTACGGCTGGGGCGTCGTCACGCGAGGGCGCCAGCCGGGCATTACCAAGACGTCCGAACCGGGAATGGTCGATCCGGTCGTCTACTACATTCCAACGTTCGCGCCGTCGGGCATCTCCTTCTACTCGGGGAATCGCTATCCGGGCTGGAAGAACACCAGTCTGTTCGTCGGCGGGCTTGCGGGGCAGGCGCTGCGGCGCCTGCAGATCGACGGCGACCGTGTGACCGGCCAGGAAGTCATCTTCGACCAGTTCGGCCGCGTCCGCGATGTCATCGAGGGTCCGGACGGCTATCTGTATCTGGCGCTGCAGTACGCCACAGGTGCCGGCACGAGCTACGGCCTCGTCGCGCCGTCGCCGGGCCTTGTCGTGCGCATGGTTCCCGTGACTCCGTAACCGGGAAGGTTCTCATGTCCGCTCCACGTTCGCTCGTCTCACGACGCCAATTCGTGCTCACGGGTCTGACAGCGGCGGCATGGCCCGGGCTGCCGATTGTGGCGCAGTCGCGCGACCTGGCGACGCTGACGCTGAAGGAGGCGTCCGACCTTGTTCGCCGTCGCGACGTGTCTCCCGTGGAACTGACCCGGGCCTGCCTGGCCCGGATCGATCGGCTTGAACCGGCGATTAACGCATTCATCACCGTGACGCCGGAGCAGGCGCTGGCGAGTGCGCGCGAGCTCGAGGCAGAAATCAGGCGCGGGCGCCGGCGCGGGCCGCTCCATGGCGTTCCGATCGCGCTCAAGGACAACATCGATACCGCTGGTGTTCTGACGACGGCCGCCAGCGGCGTCTTCAAAGAGCGCGTGCCTGCCGCCGATGCGGACGTGGTCGTCCGGTTGAAGAACGCCGGCGCCGTCCTGCTTGGCAAACTGAACCTCCATGAGTTCGCGCTCGGCGGAACGTCGGCGGTGACGTACTACGAACCGGTGCACAATCCGTGGGCGCTCGATCGGGTCGCTGGCGGTTCATCGGGCGGCTCAGCCGCCGCCATCGCGGCCGACATGTGCCTCGGGACCCTGGGCACGGACACGGGTGGCTCGATCCGCATACCTGCCTCGCTCTGCGGCATCGTCGGCTTGAAGCCGACCTACGGGCGCGTCAGTACTCGTGGCGTGATCCCCATGGCCTGGACGCTGGACCATGTGGGCCCGATGTGCAAAACGGTCGAGGATGCGGCGCTGATGCTGGCCGCGATTGCGGGCTACGACCCTCTCGATCCGACGTCCGTGGATGCTCCGGTTCCGGATTACACGCGCGCGATAGGGATGTCGACGGCGAAGCTTCGTGTCGGCGTCGCGCGGAAGCCGTTTTTCGACAACCTCAATCCGGAGGTGGCCAAAGCCGTCGAGGCCGCGGTCGACGTCCTGCGCAAGCTGACAGCGAGTGTCACCGACGTGGACGTCCCTCCCGCAGGAAACGTCGCAGACGTGTGGAACGCGGAGATTTACGCCTACCACGAGCCGTTCATCAGCAAGACGCCCGAGTTGTATCAGCAGGCGACGCGCAATCTCATCCAGGGAGCCGGAAAGACGAGCGCGTTGACCTACGCGCAGGCGAAGCGTCAGCTCGATGTCGTTCGCCGTGAGGTCAAGAAGGTCTTTGCCCGGGTCGATGTGCTCGTGACGCCAACCCAGCGCGGCGTTGCGCAGCCGATTGCAGCACCCCAGCAGGCACCCGGTCGTGCGGGTGGGACACCGCCGCCCGGTGGTGCGGCGCCCGGAGGCGGAGGTGGCGGCATCATCAACACCGCGGCATTCGATATTTATGGTTTGCCGACGATCTCCGTGCCCTGTGGGTTCTCGTCGATGGGTTTGCCGATCGGACTGCAAATCAGCGGCAACCACTTCGCCGAATCCACCGTTCTCGCGCTCGCGCACGCCTACGAGCAGGCGACCGGGTGGCATACACGACGGCCCGCCTTGACGTGAGACTGCCGCGTCTTGATTACTTCTTCTGGTAGTTCGCCGCGAAGCTCGGATCGCACTCGTACGGGTAGATGAAGTCGTTTCCGCGATCCCAGCCGACGAATCGCGCTCCGCGGTTCTCGAGCGCGTCGGGGTCCTCGAACTCCTGCAGCATCATCAGCGTCTTGCCGCCGTTGCCCAGCCAGAACCGCTCGATGACGTGAACCTTGTCGGTGTGGTTCAAGCCGTTATTGGTGATGGTCGAGGCGCTCAGGTGCGTCGTGTCCACGACCAGCGTCGAGCCGTCCCATCGTCCGACGGAATGACCGACCTTCGTATGCGGGGCGTTGGCAGGAGGGTGCGCACGCCCATCGAGGAAGATGAGGCGCACCATGTCGTAGTACTCGAGCCGCATCACGATCAGGTCCGGTGTCTGATGGATCTCCATCGGAAACGGTCCCTGCATCGCGTAGACGATCGAGGGCGGCAGGCACACCCGGTCCACCGTCATCTCGTGTTCGGGTTTCCACGTTTTGGCGGCCGCCGCGGCGCCCGGTTTCAGCCGCAACCCGCCGAACTCGCCGACGGGAAATTCGACGGCACCCGCGTCGCCCAGGACTACTGTGTTGGGCGGAAGCGCCTTCACCATCGCCGCGTCCTGCGGTATCTGGCGGCCGGCGCTCCAGAAGCCCGATAGATTGGGACGCGCCGCAGATTGAGCGGTCGCCAGCGCCGTGGAAAGCGCAAGAAGGCATGCGGCGCCAGCGCACAAGAGTCGCATCGTGGTCCTCAATCCGCTTTCTGATTCGCGGGCGCACCCAGAACGGTCCCGTCGCTCCTGACGACGCGCCGCACCCGCAGGTAACGGGAACCGTCGCGCGAGGGCCAGCCGTCGATGGTCACCGTTTCCCCGACCTTGAGGCTGTCCGCCGTCCACCCGCGCCGCCGCAGCAGCGTCACGGCATTCGTCTCGGCACGCCACGTTTCGACCTGCCCCTGTGGGGTCTTACGCGTGATTTCAATGATGGCGTGCGGGTTCGTGAACCTGAACTCCGTGACCGATCCGCTGACGGTGACGCTCTTCGTCTCGTCGAAGAACACGGCGAACGAGTGATGAGCCACAGCCTCCGGTACGGTCCACATCAGCAGCGCCGCGGTGAGCAAGGCGTTTCGCATCGGCCCGATCCTACTGCCACGGCGCGCTCCTTCACAAACCGCGACAGGCGTGGTAAGTCATCGTGCATGACGAGAGCAGCAATTGTGTTCGTCCTTGCCGCCGTGCTGGCACCTGCCGCGGGCGCACAGCGGGCATCACGGCCGGCGGACGACTGGATCACGACGCTCGACGCGCCGGAGCGGGTCGCGGGACTGAAAATACCGGAAGTCGTCGCCGCGATGAAGTTGCGCCCCGGGGACGTCGTTGCCGATCTGGGCGCGGGGTCGGGGCTGTTCGTCGCCCCCCTGGCGGGCGCGGCGGGCGTCAAGGGAAAGGTGCTGGCAGTCGAGATCGATCCGAGTTTCTTCCCGCACATCCAGCGCAAGGCGACAGCGGCGGGCGTCGCGAACGTCCAGACGATTGCCGGCGAGCCGAATGACCCGAAGCTGCCGGAGGCGGTCGACGTCGCGCTCCTGCACGATGTCCTGCATCACATCGAGAACCGGGTGGCCTACGTGACAAGCCTCGCGAAATATCTGAAGCCGACGGCACGCATCGTCATCGTCGATTACTTGATGAAGCAGGGGCCGCATCGCGACGATCCGTCGCTCCAGGCCGGAAAAGACGAGGCCGCCAAGCTGCTGGCGGCGATCGGCTTCAAGCCGGTGGACGACGTCGCGCTCTTTCCGGATAAGTACGTGGTGATCTATCAGAGGTGACCTCGGGCCATGACACTGCATCGGACGCTGTTCGCGCTGGCCGTCGCCGCTGCTTCGACGCTCGCCGCACTGGTCACGGCGCAGCAGACACGGCCGCAGGGCCCGTGCGACATCTATTCGGCGGCGGGGACCCCGTGCGTCACCGCGCACTCGACGGTGCGATCGCTGTCGTCGCGCTATGGCGGTCCGCTCTATCAGGTGAAGCGCGTCGACGGACGTCTGCTCGATATCGGCGTCATCGCCGGCGGTTTTGCCGATGCCGCGGCTCAGGACCGCTTTTGCGCGGGCACGCTGTGTTACATCAACCGCGTCTACGACCAGTCGGGCAAGGGCAACGACTTGATGCAGGCGCCGCCGGGCCCACTCTACCCGGGCCCCGACAAGGGCGCCTTCGACACCCAGCCGATTGCCGACATGGCGCCGATCACGATCGGCGGCGGACACAAGGCGTATGGCGTCTACATCATGCCTGGTATGGGTTTCCGCAACAACAATGCCCGCGACCTGCCAATTGACGATGAGCCCGCCGGCATTCACGCGGTGGTGGACGGCGAGCATTATTCCAACGGCTGCTGCTTCAATTACGGCAATGCTTCGACCAACGGACTCGCGGTCGGGACCGGCACGATGGAGAGCGTCTATTTCGGTACCTCCACCGGCTGGGGCAGCGGATCGGGCCCCGGTCCCTGGATCATGTCGGACATGGAGGCCGGGCTCTTCTCCGGCTACAACCCGCGCGTCAACGAGGCGAACCCCACGATCAAGTGGCGGTTCGTGACCGGCGTGTTCGGCGGCGGCGGCCGCAATTTCTGGGAGCTGAAAGGGGGCAACGCTCAAGGAGGCGGTTTGCAGACCTTCTATGCCGGGGTGCGTCCCGGCTCGAAGGAAAACAGCGCCTATTACCCGATGCACAAGAAGGGCGCCATTCAGATGGGCAACGGTGGCGACAACGGCAACGGGTCCGCGGGGACATTCTATGAAGGCGTGATGACGGCGGGCCATCCCGGCGACGGCGTCGCCGACAAGGTGCAGGCAAATATCGTGGCGGCGCAGTACGACGTCGCGCGCCTGACCCAAACGCGGCTCACCAGCTTCACCCTGAACGCGGTCAAGGACGTCACTGCGAGCTTCGTCAACACGTCGGCCGCGGCGCTGGAGAACGTACGGCTCACCGCGTCGCTGCCGGCCGGGTGGACAGCGCGCGCTTCCGGCTCCGCTGCGTTTGCCTCGGTGGCGCCGGGCGCGTCTGTGCGCGCCATATTCCAGGTTGCCGCGCCGGCCCGCGCCAGCATGGGCTTTCTCACGCTGCGTGCGGCCTGGAACGGCGGCGGGGATGTGAGCCAGCAGCGCGTGCGGAGCGTCGAGCCGGTCAAGATCAATGAGGTGCGCTTTGCCTCGGGCGGCAATGCCTCCGATCAGTTCATCGAGCTTTACAACGCGGGCCCCAATCCTGTGAACATTTCGGGCTGGCGGTTAATCAACACGCGCACCTGGTCGGCGCCGGTGACGCTGGCGATCATTCCGGCAGGCACGACGATCGCGGCGCGTTCGCATTACCTGCTGGCTCTTGCCAATTCCGGCCTGGCGGCGCCGGCGGCGGCAGGCGCCGCCACGGTCAACGTGCGCAGTATCGCCGGCCTTGTCCCGGGCGCGGAGATCGTCGTCGGCGGGGAGAGCAGCACCGTCAAGAGCGTCGGCACCGCCGCTGCGGCGCCGACGAAGGTATTCATCAACGTCTCGACCGGGCCGTGGCTGGATTTTCCCGCCGGCACGACCAATCTGCCGGTGCATAGCGCCGACGGTTTCACCGTGGGCGAGAAGATCAGCATAAACCTTGGCGGTGCCGCGGAGATCGCTACTGTGACGTCGGTAGGCAAGGCCGCGACTCAGACCACGCTCGCTGCCGCCAGCACATCGGGTGCGACCAACATCAAGCTGGCGGCGCTGGCCAACGTCAGCGTCGGCGACACGCTGACCATCGGGACAGGCCAGCGCATGGAACGCGCGGTGGTTGCCTCGGTTGGTACCGCGGGACCGGAAGGCACCGGGGTCACGCTGACGGCGCCGCTCAAAGTGCCCCATACGTCCGGCGTCGATGTGTGGGGCCGGGGCACCGGCATTTCGTTCACTCCTGCCACGCGCTTCGCCCATCGGAGCGGCGATGCGGTGCAGGCGCTCGGCAGCGGCGTGGCACTCGACCGACCGCTGGCGCGCGCCCATGCCTACGGAACCCCCGTGCGCTATCGCGGCGCGGCGAACGAGGGCTATCAAGGTCCGGCGCCGCACGCCTGGTTCGGCAGCACGCTCTTCATCACCGGCGGCGCCATCGCGTTGACCGACGCGTCCGGCGCGGTCGTGATGGACGCCATCGTCTATGGCTCGCAGCAGAGCAATTCCAGTGCGAACGGCTATATCACCCGGCCGGACCTGGCGACGCTGGAAGGCGTGCAGCACCAGGGCGGCTGCATGGCTATCGTGCCAGGCGCCGGCTCGGGGCCCGCCACCGCCAACATCGCTGCCGCCGCTGCTGCACCAGGTGCGCCCAATCGGAGCATCGGCCGCTTCCCCGACGGCCATGATGACGACAGTCTCTGCACCGACTTTGTTGTGCAGCCTGCCACTGCCTTGCCCGAAGGCGCCGCGGACGGGGCCACGAATATAAAAGTGGCTGGCGTGGCGGGCTTTTCGCCCGGGCAGACAGTAATAGTCGGCAGCGGTCCGGACAGCGAAATCACGAATATCGCTTCGGTCGGCACGGCGGGCAGTACGCGCCTGAGTACGGCGACACAAGTGGGAGCGACAGTCATCCCCGTCGCGGCCACCGCCGGCTTCGTGGTGGGTCAGTCGATCACGATCGACAGCGGCGCCAATCAGGAAACCGCGACCATCGCGCAGGTGCAGGGCGGTCGCGGCGGCGCCCGCATCACCGTGACGATGCCGCTGAAGGTTGCCCATGCGGCAGCCGCGCCGCTGGCCGGCAGTGGAATCACGCTTGCGAGGCCGCTCGCCCGCGCCCATCCTCGTGGTGCGGTGGTGGCGGCGGAACTGCCAACGCCCGGAGCGGCGAACCGATACTCCAATCCGCGCGCACCTCGCTAGCGCGGATTCTCTACCTCGGCGCCCAGAACGGTTCGCCGGCCTTGATCAACCGCACGGGCACTTCGGTGACGAAGCGTCCGATCCACTGCGCCATCTCCAGCATGCCGGCCTCCTCGGAGACGGCATGGCCGAGCATGATCCAGCCCTTCGGAATGCCCAGTTCCACCGCGTCGAGCACGTACTCAGGGTTGTCGAACCCACCGTCGACCTCCTGCTGCTCGCCGCTGATCACGACGTCGATCGCGGCGTCGTTCACGGAGGGCGTGGCGTAGCCGACGCCAAGCTGAATGCGGCTGACCCGTGCGTTCGGGTTGCCGACCACGCGCAGCGCCCGCGCGCCGACGCGCTTTTTGACCTCGGCCGCGAGCCGGCCCAGCGTCGTTTCCTGGATCGTGAATCGATGCGAGCCGGGTGCGGTCTCGTATTTCGCGTCGAGCCCCAGCTCGCGCGCGCTGCCGACATACAGGAAGTCCGGACGCTGGTCGTGCATGTGGTCGTGCATGCGGAAGATCACGACGTTGTTCCTCGTCAGGAAGTCGAGCTTCTGCGTGTAGAGCGGGTCGCTGCTGACGATGGCGGCATCGTCGCGATCGTTCCAGAAGGTGACTTCGTGCGGGACGATCATGTTCAGGCCTTCGGCGACCGCGCGCCGGACTACGTCGAAGCTGGCGAACGCCGTCGTGGCGATTCCTGTCACTGGTGTCGCCGGGCCGCCGGCCTTGAAGGTGTCGCGATACGTCGCGTCGCGCCACGGCACGCCGACATTCTTCCGGATCCGTTCGACGACGTCGCCAGCCGTCATGCGGGCCTCCAGTAGGGATCGCCGACGGGCATCCAGCGGCAGCGGACGTCGGGCACGACCGTCGCCAGCCACTCTGCGCAGACCTTCATCCCGGGATCCTCGGACAGCGTGCGGCCGAGGAGAATCAGGGCCCGGGGGAGACCTTCGGACACCATGTCGCGCGCATACTCGGACGACTCCCACTCGCGGATCTCGCCGGCGATGAGCGCATCCACTCGTGGCAGGACGCTGAGCGTGGTCTGAATCGCCACGCTTCCCGGCACAAAGCCGATTGTGCGGACTCGCAACTGCCGATTCCCAACGACGCGCATGCCACCGCGCGCGTTCAGCTTGCCGTTGACGTTGTCGACGAGGCTCTCGAGCGTCATCGACGGCACGATGACTCTCAGCGGATCGTCAGTCGCGCGGTTTCTCGTCCAGCCGAGCGTGTCGATCAAGCCCGTGGTGAACGGGTTCGGCGTACGCAGGCGCCAGTGGTCGCTGAACCGCCAGACGACCAGGTTGTTTTCCCTGATGAACTGGTTCTTCGCGTCGAATACCGGATCCGGCGCTGGTGGGGCTGCCGCACCGCGGCCGCGTCCGGCTGGAGGGGTCGGCCGGTCGGCCCTCGAATAGAACGTCGGCCCGCTGGTGACGATCATGTTCGCGCCGGCTTTCACGGCGCGTCTCATCACATCAATCGTGGCCAACGAGGTTGTCGCGATGCCGGTGACGACTGCCGAGGGGTCGCCGGCCTTGAACGTGTCGACCGTGTCGGCCCGCCACTCGACACCGAGAGACTTCCGGATGCGATCGACGACATCCTGTGCGGTCGGTGCCGCGGCGCGAGCGCGCGTCGGATCGAGAACCAGCGGCGCCGCGACCGCGCCCGCGGCACCGAGCCTGACGAATTCACGCCGCGACACACGCGTCATGGCGCCTCCCGTGTCTCCTTGAGTCCGAGGACGGATACCCACGACACCAGAGCAGCAATAGTGATGTAGACGCCCACCGCGTTCGACGAGCCGAACCGCTCATACAAGGCCGCGGCGATGAACGGTGCCGGTGCGCCGCCGAGAATCGTGCCGAGCGTGTTGCTCAGCGAGGCACCGCTGTAGCGGAGCGATGGCGGAAACAGCTCCGCGAACACCGCAGGCTGCGTTCCGATGTAGGCGCCCTGCAAGACGAGCATCACGCACAACGCAACCCAGATGAGAGGAATGGACCGCGTATCGAGGAGCGGAAAGAAGACGGCCGCCCAGACGACGAGCGCAGCGTTACCCGCGAGCATCAGCCGCCGGCGGCCGATCTGGTCCGACCAGCGGGCGAACGCCACGACCGACACCCCGAACAGCGCCGCGGCGGCGAGCAGCGGTGCCAGTGTGACCGGCAGCGAGAGGCCCAGCACCCGCGTTGCGTACGACACGTAGTAGACGAGGCCGATGTAGCCGAGCGCGCTGATCCCGGTGTAGCTGCCGGCGGCGAGCAGCACGGTCTTCCCGCTGTTCCTCAGGACGTCGAGTACGGGAGTGCCGCGCGTGTGACCGCGGCGGCGAACCTCCGCGAACGCCGGGCTCTCGCCGAGGCCGACGCGGATGAACAGCCCGACGCCGATCAGGACGACGCTGGCAAGGAACGGCACGCGCCAGCCCCAGGCGACGAATGCGGCGGGATCCACGAGCACGGACGACACGAGGAACACGGCGTTCGAGAGGACGATGCCGATTGGAAGACCGAGCGCCACGACACTGCCGTAGAAACCACGGCGTCCATCGGGTGCATGTTCGACCGACATCAGGACGGCGCCGCCCCACTCGCCGCCGAGCGCGAACCCCTGCAGCAGCCGCAGCACGATCAGCAGGATCGGCGCCCAGACGCCAATCTGCGAGTAGTCCGGCAGCAGACCGATGCCGAGCGTCGAAAATCCCATCAGCATCAGCGACCACACGAGCATCGACTTGCGGCCGACGCGATCGCCGAAGTGCCCCATCACGATCCCGCCGATCGGACGCGCGATGAACCCGACGCCGAATGTCATAAAGGACGCGAGGGTGGCGGCGACCGGTGAGATCTGCGGGAAGAACCTCGGGCCGAAAACCGTCGCCGCGGCGGTTCCGAAGATGAAGAAGTCGTACCACTCGATCGTCGTGCCGATGGCGCTCGCCACGGCCACCCGCCGTGCGTTGTGAGCGGGCGCGATGACGCCGGTTGGCTGGGTGCTGGTCAACGGACTGCTCATTTCGGCGGCCGCTCTTGTGCCACGCGCCGCTCGAAGTCGCTGGCCGCCGCCGCCAGCTGCCGCGTCCACGCCTGGGCGCCGTTCAGCAGCGGGTGAGGCCGTTCGCCTTTTCGCATGCGCTCCGCCGTCTGCGCAAACATCGTCTGTGGATGACCGACGAGGACGATGTCCGGCTCGCGTTCGCCTGTCAGCTTTCGGAATGTGCCTCGGGTGTCTTCGATGACGTTCGGATGGCGCGGATTGTCGAACAGCGGCACGCCCGGATTCGGCGTGGTGGTGGTGAAGAAGGCGACGGTATATCGGCGCCCGTCGTCTTCCACAGCGGTCATCCAGATCGTCGCGCCGCGCGTGTGGCCCGGTGCGTGGATCGCGCGCAGCGTGGTGCCGCCGAGCGTGACGGTATCGTCGTCCTTCAGCCGGCGCGACACTCGAACGGGCTCCCAGCCGATTGCCCCGAGCGCGGAGTTGTCGTGCCCGTTTTCGAGGGCCTCGGCATCGCCGGCCATCGCCATCACCTGCGCCCCGGTACGGCGCTGCATCAGGGCGTGACCCTCGACGTGATCGAAGTGCGCGTGACTGGCCAGCAGGATCCGGATGTCGGACACGGCGTAGCCGAGTCGCTCGACGCTGCTGATGATACCGTCGTGCATCTCGGTCGTGCCCGAATCGATGAGGATGTGTCCCTGCGGCGTGGCGACCAGATAGGACGCGATGTTCAGCGCCCCGACGTAGTAGATGTTGCCGACGATCCGGAAGGGCGCGACCGGCTGGCTGTAGGCGCCGCTGAACTGCGCATACCACTCGCGGGAGAAGAGGCGTGGTCCCTGTGCAACGACCATCGTCGACAGCGCAAGCAGCAGCGACAGCGCGGGCAGGAGCGTGCGACGCACGAGTGGAACATTATGCGCGCAGTTCGTTGCATAATGCGCACGCGTGTATGAATTAGACGAAATGTCGATCCCGGCCGGCCGATCGGTCGTCGCGTAGGACGCGCTTCGTGGCATCCGTTGTGGGCCTCGACCATCTGCCAGCGAGAGAGGTCCGTGAGCTGCCGGAGCCGCCGAGCAACTACTGGCGGCTCGTCGGTCCCGGCATCGTGGCGGGCGGCGTGGGTTTGTCGTCCGGCGAGTTCGTCCTGTGGCCGTACATCGCCTCGCAGGTCGGGCTGGTCCTGCTCTGGGGCGCGGTGGTCGGTGTCGTCACGCAGTTCTTCATCAACATGGAGGTGGAGCGCTACACGCTGGCGACAGGCGAGACGGTGCTCACCGGCTTCAACCGCTTCGGGCGCCATTGGGGACTGCTGTTCGCGGTCATGGGCTACTTCGCGAACCTGTGGCCCGGATGGGCGATCAGCTCCGCGACGCTCACGAGCTATCTCGTTGGCGGCAATCCGACGACGATCGGCGTTGTCACGCTGCTCATCATCGGTATCTCGCTCACATTCGCCCCGGTCGTCTACGTTGCTCTCGAGCGGCTGATCTTCGTCAAGGTTGCCGCGGTGCTGGTGCTCGTCGTGCTCGCCACGGCGTTCGCGATCCGGCCGGAGTCGTGGTCGGCGCTGCCGGAGGGATTCGCGCATATCGGGAGCCTGCCGGCAGGGCTCGGGATCGCGCTCATCTTCAGCGCGATTGCGTTCGCCGGGTCGGGCGGGGCCCAGAATCTCTGTCAGAGCAACTGGATTCGCGACAAAGGCTTCGCGATGGGGCAGTACGTGCCGCGTCTCGTCAGCCCGGTGACTGGCGCGCCGCAGGCGAAAGAGACGGCGACGAGCTACATCTTCGAGATGTCCGCGGCCAACCTGACGCGCTGGAGGAGCTGGTGGCGGTTCGCCAACCTGGAGCAGGTCTTCAGCTTCGTCGTGGTGACGATCGTCACGATCGGCCTGACGTCGCTGCTGGCGCACTCGACCGTGTTCGGCCAGCCGGACCTGCCGAACAACGTCTCCTTCCTGAGGATCGAGGCCGAGCAGCTCCAGCGGACGGTGGGGCCCTGGTTTGGCGTGCTGTTCCTTGCCGTCGGCGCGTTTGCGCTGTTCGGATCGGCGATGGGCATCATCGATTACACGAGCCGCCTCGCCGCCGATATCGTGAAGACGACGTATCGTCCCCAGGTGTCCGAGAGCCGCGCCTACTTCTGGCTCGTGTGGGGGATGGTCGGCCTGGGGTGCATGATCCTGCTCGCCGGCCTGTCCCAGCCGATCACCCTGCTCGTCATCTCCGCGTCGACCGGCGGCACGATGATGTTCCTGTACTCGTTCATGCTGATCGCGCTGAACCGGCGGATGCTGCCGGGTGCGATTCGCATCGGCCGGTTCAGGACCGCGGCGTTGATCTGGTCGACGCTGATGTTCGGATCGCTGGCGGTCCTCACCGTCTATACACAGGTCCAGACACTGCTCCGCTGACCGCCTGATGAGAGCGCTGCTCCTGTCCGAGTACAAGAAGCTGTCCGTTGTCGAGATGCCGGTGCCGGCGATCGCGGAGGACGAGGTGCTGGTCCGCGTGCAGGCATGTGGGGTGTGTGGCAGCGACATCCATGGTTACGACGGCTCGACCGGCCGCCGAATCCCTCCGCTGATCATGGGACACGAGGCTGCCGGCGTGATCGAACGGGTCGGGAGCCGCGTCGACCGCTTTGCGGCCGGCGATCGCGTCACGTTCGACTCGATGGTGTCGTGCGGCGCGTGCGGCTTCTGCCGCCGCGGTCACGTCAACCTGTGCGACAACCGGATGGTGCTCGGCGTCTCGTGCGGAGACTACCGGCGCCACGGCGCCTTCGCCGAGTACGTCTCGGTGCCGGCGCGGATCCTCTACAGGTTGCCGGAGCACCTGCCGTTCGAGCACGCGGCGCTCACGGAAGCGGTATCGATCGCGGTGCATGCCGTCAATCGGCGCGTGCCGGCGGCCGACGACACGGCGGTCGTCGTCGGCGCCGGCATGATCGGCCTGTTGACGATTCAAGCGCTGAAGGTGAAGGGTGTCCGCACGATCGTGGCGGTCGACGTCGACGGGCGGAAGCTCGAATTGGCGGGGCGGATGGGCGCGGCGCGAGTCGTGGATGCGGCAGCCGTCGACGTGCCGGCGGCAGTCGCCGACCTGACGGGCGGGCGGGGCGCCGATGTCGCGTTCGAGGTGGTGGGACACGGCGATACCGTGGCCGATGCGGTCCGCAGCGTGCGGAAGGGCGGCACCGTGGTCCTCATCGGGAACCTCTCGCCGGCCGTCGAACTGCCGCTGCAGTCGGTGGTCACGCGCGAGATCTCGGTGCTCGGCTCGTGCGGATCGAGTGGCGAAATCCCCGAGTGCATCGACCTGCTCGCGCGCGGCGACATCGACGTCGATCCGATCATCAGCCTCACGGCACCGCTTGACGCCGGCCCGGAGCTCTTCGCGCGGCTGCACAGCGGCGACCGGACCCTGATGAAGGTGATCCTCCGCCCATGAGCGGCTTCGATCTCACCGGCCGGGTGGCGATCGTCACCGGCGCCAGCCGCGGCCTCGGCCAGACGTTCGCGCGTGCGCTGGCGCGCGCGGGCGCGGACCTCGTGGTCACCAGCCGGACGCTCGCGTCGCTGAAGCCGTTTCAGGCCGACGTCGAATCGCTCGGGCGACGTGCCGTGGCGCTGGAGCTGGACGTGCGGAGCGAGGAGAGCATCCGCGCGATGGCCGCCGGCGCGGCGGAGGCATACCCGCGCATCGACATTCTGGTGAACAACGCCGGCTGCAACGTGCGCAAACCCGCGGCTGACGTCACGTGGGATGACTGGAATCTGATGCTCGACACGAACTTGCGCGGCGCGTTCTTCGTGGCGCAGGCGATCGCCAGGCTGATGATTCCACACGGCCGGGGCCGCATCATCAATATCGGCTCGCTCACGTCGGTCGCCGGCTACGCCGGGCTCGGTCCGTACGGCGCGAGCCGCGGCGGCATCCGCCAGTTGACGATGAGCCTGGCGGCGGACTGGGGGCCGCACGGCATCACGGTGAACTGTCTTGCGCCCGGGTGGTTCAGGACCGATCAGAACGCGGTGATGTATGACGATCCGGATTGGGTTGAGTCGCTCGTCGAGCGCATCCCCGTCGGGCGTCCCGGACGGCCCACGGATCTCGAAGGGCCGGTCGTGTTTCTGGCCTCGGACGCCAGCGAGTACGTCACGGGTCAGACGCTGCTCGTCGACGGCGGCATGTCGACGGGCGCCTTCCGCGCGCTGCCCGGGCGCTGACGAGAGAGGGACTTACCGGGCGGGCGGCCCTCCCGGGCGCGCGTCGTCGCCCCACGGCAGCCGGCGAGCACCGATCCACGGATCGACATTGGCTCGCTTCGCCCAGCCGTCCCATTCAGCGGCAAGGGTCTTGACGAGATCGGGGCGGCTCGCGGCGAGGTTGTTGCGCTCGACGCGATCCGCCGCCATGTCGTACAGCTCCCACTCGTTCGGGTACGTCGACACGAGCTTCCAGTTGCCCGATCGCACGGCGCGATTGCCCTCGTGCTCCCAGAAGAGCGGCTGCATCCGGGTGACCGCACGGCCGGCAAGTGCCGGACGCAGGCTGAGGCCCTCCATCGGCTGGATCGCCGTGCCCTTGTACTCCTTTGGATATGCCACGCCCGTCACATCGAGCACCGTCGGCATCACGTCGATGAGATGCGCCGGCAGCGTAACGAGGGCGTTGCGGCGGCTGCCGGCGATTCCCCGCGGCCAGTGGACGATCAGCGGCGCCGCGATGCCACCTTCGTGCGTGAAATGCTTGAACCGCCGGAACGGAGTACTGCTGAGAGCCGCCCAGTTCATTCCCAGATAGAGGTTCGAGTTCGGTCCACCTGGGGGAACGCCGTCGAAGCGGCCGTCCGGACCGGATTCCGCGTTCGCGCCGTTGTCCGACAGGAACAGGATGAGCGTGTTGTCGAGCGCACCGCGAGCCTGTAGCCCTTTGACGAGGGTGCCCATGCTCGTGTCGATGGCTTCAACCATCGCGGCGTAAACGGCCATCAGATGGTCGAAGCGATCCTTCGCGTCGTCGGAGAGTGTTTCCCAGGCCGGTGAGTCCGCCTCGCGCGGGCTCAATGGCCACCTGGCGTCGATGAGGCCCATCCTGATCTGCCGTCGGTATCGCTCCTCACGCAGCCGATCCCAGCCGGCCTTGTATCTGCCGCGATGTTTGGCGATCAGCTCTGCCGGCGCCATCAGCGGAAAATGCGGCGCGTTGTGGGGCAGGTAGAGAAAGAACGGCTTGTTCGCCTTCCGCGCTTCGTCGATGAACCTCAACCCGAAGTCGGTCCACAGGTACGTGGCGTACCAGTTCTCACCGAACAT
>DASTBV010000103.1:0-23769 GCA_035711805.1 Vicinamibacterales bacterium | reverse complement strand
TACATTCCATTGTATTGCGGCCCGCCGCCCCCCTCGGGCGGCACCCAGGTGATGACCTGATAGGGGTCCATGATGTCGCACGTCTTGCAGTGCACACAGTTCGACGCGTTGATCTGCAGCCTGGGCGTACCATCCGCATCGCGCGTGATCTCATAGACGTTGGCCGGGCAGAACCGCGTGCACGGGTGGCCGTACTCCGGACCACAAATCGAGCTGCAGACCTCGGTATGCACGAGGAGGTGCGCCGGCTGATCCTCGTCGTGCGCGGTGCCGGAGTAATGCACGTTGGTGACCTTGTCGAACGTCAGGCGGCGGTCGATCGCTGTCTCATTGCTCGCGCGCAAGTCGCGTTGAGGTGAGACGGATGTATCCAGCTTTCGCATCCGCGCATGACCGGCGTCGCCGTGAAGGTCGACGGGTGACCAGCCGCGCGTCACCAGCGAGACGCCCGAGAAGGCGAGGCCGGCCAGGAGGCCGTGACCAAATGCCTGATGCACGTGGCGAACGGGATACAACTCGGCTCGAACCGGACTGGCGTCGATCTTCCGCTGATACCGCTCCAGGCTGGATGCCGACGTGTCGTTCTCGCGGACGGCTTCGAACGCCGATTCGGCCGCCAGCATTCCCGTTCGCATCGCGAGATGAATGCCCTTGAGCCGCATCGAGTTCAGGAAGGAGCCGGCGTCTCCCGCAATGAGCCCGCCATCCATGTACGGACGCGGAATGGTGTTCCAGCCACCTTCCGGCAGCGCCTTCGCGCCGTAGCGCACCATCGTTCCGCCGTCGAGCAGCGACGCAACGAATGGATGCTGTTTGAAGCGGTTGAACGCCATGTGCGGATCGAACAGCGGATCCTTGTAGTCGAGACCGGCCACGAAGCCAACGGACAGCTGCCCATCTCCCATCGCGTAAACGAAACCGCCGCCGAACTCCTCCAGCCGGAGCGGGTAACCCATCGTGTGCATGACGGTTCCGGCTGGAAGGCGGCCAGCGGGAATGTCCCACAGCTCCTTGAGGCCAAGGGCGAACTGCTGTGGCTGCCGCCCGGCGCCGAGCTGGAGCCTGCGTTCCAGCTCCTTGGTCAGGTTGCCGCGAACGCCGTCGCAGAAGATCGTGACCTTCGCCACCACGTCGACGCCCGGCTCGAACGTCGGCTTCTGCTCACCGTGCCGCCCGATCCCGCGATCTCCTGTCCGCACGCCGACGACGCGCGAACCATCCATCAGGATGTCCTGTCCGGCGAACCCGGTGAAGACATCGATGCCTTCGGACTCCACCTGCTGCGCCAGCCAGCGCGTGAAAAGGTTGAGCGAGATGATGAAGTTACCGTGATTGCTGAGCGGCGGCGGGATGATCGGAAACGCGATGCGGCCGGCCTGCGTCAGGAAATAGACGTGATCGGCAAGCACCGGTACGGCAAGCGGTGCACCCTTCTGCGGGAACTCCGGCATCAAATCCCGAAGCGTTGAAGGATCGAGCACCGCCCCCGACAGCGCGTGCGCGGCGGGCTCGCGCGACTTCTCGAGCACGGCGATCGACATCGGCTCGCCGCCGTGCTGCTTCTGCAGCTGCGCCAGCCGCAGCGCCGCCGACATCCCGGCCGGGCCACCGCCGACGATGAGGATGTCTACGTCGAGTGTTTCGCGTGTCACTGGTTTTCAACCGCGAAGGGCGCGAAGAACGCGAAGGCCGCGACGCACACAACCCAAATTGTAGTTTTTCTTCGCGAGCTTCGCGGTTTAAGACTTTTCGAGCTCGGCGATCAGTGCCGGCACGACCTCGAACAGATCGCCGACAATGCCATAGTCCGCGACTTCGAAGATCGGGGCGTCGGCGTCCTTGTTGATGGCGACGATGGTGCGCGCGCCCTTCATGCCGACGAGATGCTGGATGGCGCCCGAGATCCCGAGCGCGACGTACAGCTTGGGCGCCACGGTCTGACCCGAACTGCCGATCTGCCGTTCCATCGGCAGCCAGCCGTTGTCGCAGATCGGGCGCGACGCCGCGAGCTCCGCACCCATCGCCTTCGCCAGCTTCTCGGCGACGGCGATGTTCTCCTGCGACTTGATGCCGCGGCCGACGGCGACGATGCGTTCGGCCTGGCCGAGATCGACGGCCTGCTTCGCCTCTTGAAAGGGCGGCTCCGGCTTCTGCCGGATCGCCGAGGCGTCAATCGGCACGGCCACCGGTGTCACCTGGGCGGAACCGCCCTTTTGCACTGCGTCGGCGCGGAAGGCGCCGATCTGGACCGTGACAAAAAATGGCGGATCGCCAAGCGGCTTCACCTGTGCGGCGAGCTTCCCCTGAAACATCGGACGCGTGAACGTCGCGTTCGCGCCGGCGCCGGAAATTCCGGTGACGTCCGTGATGAGCGCTTTCCGCATCCGCGCCGCAATCGCCGGAGCGCAATCGCGGGTCTGATACGTGTGCGGCATCAGCACGAAGGTCGGCTTCGTCTGATCCACGAGCGCGCTGATGCCCATCGTGTAGCCGTCGGGCGTGTACGACGCGAACGCTGCGTTCTCCGCGACCAGGACCTCCGCGACGGCCGCGGCCGCCAGCTCGGATGCGGGAGCGCCGATCGACGCGCCAAGGATGGCCACTTTTACAGGATCGGCCGTCGCCGAGGCTCCGGCGGACAAGCCGGCAAACGCCTGCGCCGCGGCGATCGCTTCCCACGAGGCGCGATTCAGCTTCCCGTCCCGCTGCTCGGCGATGACGAGAATCACAGCGCCCTCGCCTCTTCACGGAGGAGGCGCGTCAGCTCCTTGGCGGCCTCGCCGGCGGATCCGTCGATCAGCCGCGTCTGTTTCGCGCGCGCCGGCACCGCCAGGCCGACGATCTGCTGGCTCGGTCGAAGGTCGGCCGGCATGGCGGCCTTCCGGATCTCCTTCTTCTTGGCCGCCATGATGCCCTTCAGCGTCGCGTAGCGCAGTTGGTTGATGCCGCTCTGGATCGTCAGCAGCGCCGGCAGCGGCATCGCGATCCACTGGAACCAGCCGCCTTCGAGCTCGCGTTTGACCTTCAGCGAGGAATCGCTGATCTGGACGTCCATGATGATCGTCGAGTGCGGCATCGCCAGCCGCTCGGCCAGCACCACCCCCGTCTGCGCCTGGCCCTGATCGTCCGACTGCAGCCCCGTCAGGACCAGGTCGAATCGTTCGTCGGTCATCGCGGCGGCAAGGGCGTCCGCCGTGACGAACGCATCAGCGGCGGCGAGGCGATCGTCTTCCACATGGATCGCGCGGTCCGCTCCGCGCGCCAGCGCCTCGCGAATCACCTGCTGGACGCGGGCGGGGCCGGCCGAACAGACAACCACCTCCCCGCCGTGCTGCTCGCGCAGACGCAGCGCCTCTTCGAGCGCATAGGCGTCCGGCTCGTTCATCTCGTAGCTGGCGTCCTGCTCGCGAATCCACGTCTTGTCGTCGTTGAGACGCGGCTGCCACTCCCGGGTGGGGACCTGCTTGATACAGACAGCAATCTTCATCCGTGGGCCCCATGCTCATAGGCCACGGAGACACCGAGGCACGGAGAAGAATCCTGTTTATGCTCCGTGTTTCCGTGCCTCCGTGGCGATTTCGGATATCAGCCTTCGTACTTCTTGAACAGCAAAGCAGCGTTCGTGCCACCGAAACCGAAGGAGTTCGAGAGCGCGTAGCGAACCGGCATCTTCCGGCTCTTGTGCGGGACGTAGTCGAGATCGCACTCCGGATCGGGATTGTCGAGGTTGATCGTCGGCGGCACCTCGTCGTGAAAGACCGCCAGCGCCGAAATCCCGGCCTCGAGCCCGCCGGCCCCGCCGAGAAGGTGACCGGTCATCGACTTGGTGGAGGAAATCGCCAGCTTCCGGGCGTGCTCGCCGAAGCAGTTCTTGATGGCGAGCGTTTCCAGCTTGTCGTTGTAGGGGGTCGAGGTGCCGTGGGCGTTGATGTAATCCACCTGGTCGGGTGCGACCCCCGCCTTGCGGATCGCCATCGCCATGACCCGCCGCGCGCCGTCGCCGTCCTCGGACGGCGCGGTCATGTGGTACGCATCGGACGTCGAGCCGTAGCCGACGATCTCCGCGTAGATTGTCGCGCCGCGCTGCCGGGCGTGTTCCAGCTCCTCGAGGATCAGGACGCCCGCCCCCTCGCCGATGATGAAGCCGTCGCGATCGACGTCGAACGGCCGGCTGGCGCGCTCCGGCGCGTCGTTCCGGGTCGAGAGCGCCCGCAGCTGCGCGAACCCGCCGAGGCTCATCGGCGTGATCGCCGCCTCGGAGCCGCCGGCAATCATCGCCGTCGCGTCGCCGCGCTTGATGATCTCGTACGACTCGCCGACCGCATGCGCCGACGCCGAGCACGCGGTGCACGTCGCCAGGTTGGGCCCCTTGGCCCCGAACCGGATCGACACCTGGCCCGACGCCAGGTTGATGATCGCCGACGGAATGAAGAACGGCGATATTTTCCGCGGCCCGCCTTTGAGCAGCGCCTCGTGCTCGCGTTCGATGGTGATGAACCCGCCGATGCCGGAGCCGATGAAGGCGCCGACGTCGGGCGCGATCTCCGGCGTGATCGTCAGCTTCGCATCGTCCATCGCGAACTGTGCCGCCGCGATCGAATACTGGATGAAGAGGTCCATCTTCTTGATGTCCTTCTTCTCGATCCAGTTGAGCGGGTCGAAGCCCTTGACTTCGGCGGCGATCTGCGCCGCGTAGCCGGTGATGTCGAAGCGCGTGACCCGCGTGACGCCGCTCTGCCCGGCCAGCAGTGCCACCCACGTCTCGCGCGTGCCGAGACCGAGCGCCGACACCAGTCCGATGCCGGTAATGACGACCCGCCTGTTCAACGCTGCTCCATTCCAGGGACTCGGCCCGAAACTACTTCTTGCCCTTGCCGTGGGCCTCGATGTACTCGATGGCTTCCTTCACGCGGGTGATCTTCTCGGCGTCCTCGTCCGGAATCTCGATCCCGAACTCCTCTTCGAACGCCATGACGAGCTCCACCGTGTCGAGCGAGTCGGCGCCGAGATCGTCGACGAACGACGCGTCCGGCGTCACTTCTTCCTCGTCCACGCCCAGCTGCTCGACGATGATGCTCTTCACCTTGTCTGCGACTGCCATCTATTCCTCCGGTTCCAAGTGAAACTTGAAAGTCAAAAGTCAAAAGGCAAAAGGCAAAAGATCTTTTGACCTTTGCCTTTTGACTTTTGCCTTACACGCCCTCACATGTACATACCGCCATTAACGGCGAGTACGTGCCCTGTAATATACGCCGCCTCATCCGAGGCCAGGAAACAGACGGCCGCGGCGACTTCCTCCGCCGTTCCGAGGCGGCCGAGCGGAATTGCGGACGCCCAATCGGCCTGCGCCTTGTCTGTGATCGCCTTCGTCATGTCCGTGTCGACCAATCCCGGCGTCACGACGTTCACGGTGATGTTGCGGGACGCGACTTCGCGCGCGAGCGCCTTGCTGAACCCGATCAGTCCGGCCTTTGACGCGGCGTAGTTCACCTGCCCCGCATTGCCCATCTGTCCGACGACGGAGCTGATGCTGATGATGCGGCCGCTGCGCTGCTTGATCATCGGCTTCAACACCGCCTGCACGCACGTGAACGCCGCCGTCAGATTCGTGGACAGCACCTGATCCCAGTCGTCGCGCTTCATCCGCAGCATCAGCTGATCGCGCGTGATGCCGGCGTTGTTGACGAGGATATCGATGCGCTGGTGGCGCTCCAGCACACCGGCAACCAGCGCGTCGACGGACGCGGCGTCGGTGACGTCAACGGATCCGGCTTCGGCCTGCCGTCCCGCCTCGCGAATCTCGGCCACCGTGGCGGCGGAGTGCTCACCGCGCGCCGCCGCAACGACCACGGCGCCGCGGGCCGCAAGCGTGTGCGCGATCGCACGGCCGATGCCGCGCGAGGCGCCCGTCACGATCGCAATCTTTCCGGCTAAGTCGAGCATGCAGCGACGACCGCGGCGAGATCCGCCGGCGACCCGAACGAGACTATGCGTGAATCCGGGTGGATTTTCTTAACGAGACCGCTCAGCACCGTTCCCGGGCCTACCTCAACATACGTAGTAACGCCCTCGGACGCAAGGCGGCGGACCACCGCTTCCCAGCGGACGGGCGCCGATACCTGGCGGACGAGCGCCTCGATGGCGGCCGCCGCATCGCGCTTCGGCTCGGCGTCGACGTTGGCAACCACCGGGACGCGCGGGGCGCGGACCGGGAGCGCCCGCAGCTCGGGCGCCAGGCGATCTTCAGCCGGCTTCATCAGCGCGCAGTGGAATGGGGCGCTGACCGACAGCGGCACTGCCCGTTTCGCCCCGAGCGCCCTCGCCCGCTCGCACGCCCGTTGAACGGCAGCCGCAGCGCCCGCGATGACGACCTGCCCGGGCCCATTGATGTTCGCCGGACTGACCACCTCGCCGCCCGCAGCTTCCTCGCAGGCCCGTGTCACGGTGTCCACGTCGCTGCCCAGGATCGCGGCCATCGCACCGGTGCCGACGGGAACCGCCTCCTGCATGTAGCGTCCGCGCCGCCGGACCGTCGCCACCGCGTCGCCGAATTCGAATGTGCCGGCCGCAACGTTGGCCGAGTATTCGCCGAGGCTGTGACCGGCGACAAACGCAGGCTCTACGCCATGCTCGACGAGGACGCGACAGGCGGCCGTGCTGACGGCAAGAATGGCCGCCTGCGTCGTCTCCGTCAGCGTCAGCTGATCCTCCGGGCCGTGAAAACACAGCTCGCTCAGATGCCTGGAGTCACTGCCGTCGCCAAAAGCAGCGTCGGCCTCCGCGAACGCGTGGCGGGCAGCGGGATACGTGTCAGCAAGCTCACGCCCCATCCCGACTCTCTGGGAACCCTGTCCTGGAAAGATGAACGCGATCACGAGACGGCCGCCGCCGCGATCTCACGTTCGACGCGATGAATGAAATCGCTGGACGCGAAGCGGTAGGCCATCGCGATGGCGTTACGAACCGCTTTCGCCGACGAGCGGCCGTGGCACACCACGGCCAGGCCGGCAACACCCAGCAGGATGGCGCCGCCGTACTCCGAGTAGTCCACGCGCCGGCGGAAGCGGCGAAACGCCCGGCGGGACAACAGATATCCAACCTGACTGGAAAACGTCCCCTGCAGCTCGTCCCCGAGCAGCGTCTCCACCGCCTCGACGAGCCCTTCGCTCGTCTTGAGCACGATGTTTCCCGTGAAGCCGTCGCAGACGATGACGTCGGCCACGCCGCTGTAAATCTCCCGGCCCTCGACGTTGCCGACGAAGTTGATCGGCGCCTGCTTCAGCAGGCGATGCGCCTCGCGCGTCAGTTCGTTGCCCTTGTTGGCTTCCTCGCCGATCGAGAGCAGACCCACACGCGGGTTCGGCGCGCCCAGCGCCACACGGGCGTACACACCGCCCATGACCGCAAACTGCAGGAGATGCTGCGGCCGGCATTCGACGCTGGCACCGGCGTCGAGCAGCACGGCGGGGCTCGTGCGAGTGGGGATGGTGGTCGCCAGGGCAGGCCGATCGACGCCGGCGAGCGTTCCGAAGGCGGAATAGGCGGCCATGACGGAGGCGCCGGTATGTCCGGCGCTGACCAGCGCAACGGCCTCACCCTTCGCCACGCATTCGGCGGCCACGCGGACCGACGCCCGGCGTTTCCGGCGGAGGGCGGCCGCGGGCGCCTCGGTCATTTCCACGACTTCGGGAGCGTCGACGACGCGGATGCGCTGGCGCCCGGCGTGGAGGTGCGGCAGGAGCGCCGCTTCGATCCGATCCCGCGCGCCGACGAGCAGGATCTCGGCCTCCAGGTGCCGCGCGGCGGCAACGGCGCCGTCGACCATGGTATCCGGGGCGTGATCACCGCCCATCGCGTCGACCGCAATGCGGATCACACGATCACCGCCGACGACACACCGAGGCACTGAGGCACCGAGATCAGATGCTTGAAAACGTCCTCGGTGTCTCGGTGTCTCTGTGTGTCGCTTTCCGGTGAAAGCATCCCGGAAACTATTCTTCGTCTACAGGTCGTACGGCTCGGCCCTTGTAGTAGCCGCAATGCGGACAGATGCGATGCGGCGCCTTGGGCTCGTGGCACTGCGGACACATCCCCGTGGTCGCGGCGGTCAGCGTGTCGTGCGTGCGCCGCTTGGCGGTGCGTGTCTTGGAGTGACGGCGTTTCGGATTTGGCATTGGCGTGTCCTACGATTCCCTCTTCGCCAGCCCTTTCAGCGCGGCAAAGCGGGGGTCCTCCCACTCGGTCGTGCAGGTGCACGTCCCGGTATTCCAGTTGGTGCCGCACTGCGGGCACAGTCCCTTGCAGTCCTCCCGGCACAGCGGCTTCATCGGCAGCGCCAGGTAGAACTGCTCGCGCAGCAACTCGTTCAAATCGATCTGGTCGTCCCGGTAGTAGCTGGTGTCCAGGTCATCGTCCTGCACCTCCCGCTCCTCGTCCGCGGCCATCTCGCTGGCCGGCAGGAAACGCAGATCGAACGACGCGTCGACCGGCATCCGGAACGGTTCGAGACACCGGCCGCACGACAGCTCCAGCTCGGTGCGCACCGTGCCCAGCAGCCGGAATTTCTCCTTGTCCTTCTGAATGTCGAAATCCAGATGAACGGGAGCGACCACCCGATACGCGTCCCCCTCCTGACCCACGTCCGCGGGCTGAAGGGTGCGTGAAAAGTGCTCCTCGGGCTGCCGATACCGGGTGAGATCCAGCTGCATTGGGGGCCACACAGTCTGGCCGGTTCTCGCTGAGCCAGACCGTCAATTATAAAACCTCCAACTGCCAACTCCCAACTTCACCTGTTTTGGGGAGCTGGTCTTGGGCGTTGAGAGTTTACTCGGCCCTGATCGGCCCGATCCACGGCTTGGGGATGTAGAGCTGCTCGAACAGGTTCACCGCATAGCGGTCCGTCATGCCGGCCAGAAAATCGCGGGTGGCCACGTCGAGCCCCTCGGTTTCGAGGATTCGACGGTCGAGGAACTCCTCCGGCCGCTCCCGCAGCTTCTCCCACAGCCCGCCAAGGATGCCCGTCGCCTTCCGGAACTCCGCCGTCGCCATCTCGTTCTCGTAGACCGCATCGAAGAGAAACGCGCGCATGGCCAGCGTGGCATCGAGCACCTCATCGCTCATGCGAATCTCCGCCAGGCCGCCGTTCTGCGTCTCGATGACGACGTCCTTGACCATGCGCGCGATGCGCGCGGACGACGAACCGCCGAGCACGGCCACGGCACTCCGAGGCAGCGCGCTGTCCGTCAACACCCCTGCCCGCACGGCATCGTCGATATCGTGGTTGACGTACGCGATGAGGTCCGCGACACGCATGATCTGGCCCTCGAGCGTCGCCGACCGCTTATCCGGATCGAGGCCGACCGGCGAGCCCCGTTTGCCCTTCGAATGGCGCCCGATACCATCACGAACTTCCCAGGTCAGGTTCAGGCCGCGGCCGTCGTTCTCGAGGACGTCCACGATGCGCAGGCTCTGCTCGTAGTGCCTGAAGCCGCCCGGCATCAGCGAGTCGATCACCTTCTCG
Organism: Vicinamibacterales bacterium; assembly: GCA_035711805.1. Taxonomy (GTDB): domain Bacteria; phylum Acidobacteriota; class Vicinamibacteria; order Vicinamibacterales; family UBA2999; genus Gp6-AA40. The sequence goes on along the minus strand of DASTBV010000103.1, from coordinate 14,249 downwards.
CCCGCGTGGCCGAATGGCGTGTGGCCCAGGTCATGGCCGAGCGCGATTGATTCGGTCAGCTCCTCGTGCAGCCGCAGCACCTTGGCGATGGTGCGGGCGATCTGCGACACCTCGAGCGAATGCGTCAGGCGGGTGCGGTAGTGATCGCCGGCAGGGGCGAAGAAGACCTGCGTCTTGTGCTTGAGCCGGCGAAACGCCTTGCTGTGAATGATGCGATCGCGATCGTGCTGGAACGCCGGCCGGACGTCGTCTTCCGGCTCCGGATGCAGGCGCCCGCGCGAGGCGGCGCTGCGCGCCGCCTGTGGCGCGAGCGTCTCGTGCTCGCGCTGCTCGAGCGCTTCACGAATGCTGGACATCGCCGCCGCCGTCGTAGTGTCCGCCTGCAGGGGGACCCACGAGCGAATCGAGGAAACTGGTACCGTATTTCAGAGGGCCTACTCCGAAATTCTGCGCCAGCGTCTGGCCGAGGTCGGCAAACGTCCGTCGCGTCCCTAAATCCACCCCCGGACGAACTCCCCGGCCCGCGACCAGCAGCGGCACATGCTCCCGGGAGTGATCCGTGCTCGGCGTGGTCGGGTCGTTGCCGTGATCGGCGGTGATCACGAGCAGGTCGCGGTCCGCGACGCCTTCGAGTACTCGAGGAAGCTGCTGATCGAACCGCTCGAGGTTGGCAGCATACCCTGCCACGTCGTTACGGTGGCCGTACTGCGTGTCGAAATCGACGAGGTTTGCGAAGATGAGCCCGTCCGGGGCTTCCGCCATCACCTCGACGATCGCGTCCACGCCACGCTGATCGCTGCTGGTCGGCACACTGCGACCGATGCCGCGGCCCGCGAACAGGTCGGCAGTCTTCCCCACCGCGATCACGGGAACACGTTCGCGCGTCAGCAGATCCAACAACGTGTCGCCAAACGGCTCGAGCGCGTAGTCATGCCGGTTCGCCGTGCGCGTGAAGCCGCCGGCCGCGCCGACGAACGGCCGGGCGATGACGCGCCCGACGCCGAGTCCGCGGCCCACCAGGTCGAACGCAATCTCGCAGATTCTGTACTGCTCGGCAAGCGGGATGACCTCTTCGTGAGCGGCGATCTGAAACACGCTGTCGGCAGAGGTGTAGACAATCGGCTTGCCGGTGCGGACGTGCTCGGCACCCAGGCGTTCGATGATTTCCGTCCCCGACGCGACGACGTTGCCGAGGGTGCCGCGACCGATCCGGCGTTCGAATTCGGCGATCAGGTCGGCTGGAAATCCTCCGGGATACGTTGGAAACGGACGGTCGAGGACGATACCCATCATCTCCCAGTGTCCGGTCACGGAATCCTTCCCGGCCGACGCTTCCGCCATCCGGCCATAGGCGCCGGGCGCAGGAAGCAGGGCGCCCCTTTCAGGTGTGCCCGCGGCAGTCGCTCGCCGGGCGGGCGCGGCACCGATCCGGCTCACGCGATCGAGACCGAGGGCACGCAGCCAGGGCAGCTCGAGCGGCACCTGCCCCGCGATGTTGCCGAGCGTGTCGCTTCCCTGATCCCCGTACGCGGCGGCGTCGGGCAGCGCGCCGCAGCCGACGCTGTCGAGCACGATCAGGATGACGCGGGAAAAGGGACGATGCAGGGTCAGGAATTCGGCGAGAAATAGTTCGCGACCGCGCGCGGGGTTTCGATCGTCGCAATCGCGTGCTTGAACACGAGCTGATCCTGGCCGCCGACTTCGACGACGACCGCGAACTTGTCGAAGTTCTTGATGCGCGCGTCGAGGTGCCGGCCGTCCATGAGATGAATCTTGACCGGGAGGCGATCACGCCGGGCGAAATTCAGAAAGACATCCTGAATCGTGGACTGAGCCGATGCCGATGCTCGGGGTTCAGTGACCTGGGCCATCAGGGACCGGCTCCTCGACCGGATAGATGCCACGCGCGGCGAGCGCTTCGACGACGCGCTCGAACGTGGCCGGCAGTTCGCCAGGACCGTCGAACCAGATAAGCGTAGGCTCTTTGCGGAACCAGATCAACTGCCGGCGCGCGTAGCGACGGTTCTCCTGAACGATCAACTGCCGCGTCTCCGCCTCGCCGCGGACGCCGCGCAGCATATCCATCACCTGCCGGTAGACGAGGCCACCGAAGGGGCGCGCGTCCGCCGGCACGCCGCGATCGAGGAGATCGCGCACCTCGGTCACGATGCCGCGTGCGAACTGTTCGTCGACACGCCGGGTCACGCGCTCCGCGGTGAGTGCCGGCGGCAGTCGCAGCGCCAGGCTGATCACCTCGCAGTCGGCAATCAACGACCGCGTCTCGCCGAAATGCGTCGTCAGCGGACGGCCCGTCGTGTAGTAGACCTCCAGCGCCCGCACCAGGCGCTTCCGGTCGCGCGGCATGATGCGCACGGCTGATTCCGGATCGACGTGCCGAAGAATGCGATGCAGGCGCTCCGGCCCCTTTCTCGCCGCTACCCGGTCGAGCCGGGCACGCAGGGCGTCATCCGCGCCAGGGCCGGGGAACAGGCCTCGCGTGAGGGCGCGGTAATAGAACCCGGTTCCCCCGACCAGAATCGGAAGACGCCGCCGGCCGTGGATCTCGCGAATCGCCCTCTCGGCGTCGTGCGCGAACTGTGCTGCGGTGTACACCTCGGTGGGATCGGCGATGTCGATCAGGTGATGAGGGATGCCCCGGCGCTGCTCCTGCGGCAGCTTGTCGGTGCCGATGTCGAAGCCGCGGTATACCGCAGTCGAGTCGCAGTTGATGATCTCGCCCCGGTAGCGTTCGGCGAGCGCCAGGCTGAGGGCGCTCTTGCCGGAGGCGGTAGGCCCCAGAACGGCCAGAACGAGTGGGCGCACCTCAGAATCTAACCATGGCCGGCGTCAGGCCGTAGAGCGAAAGCCCGTTGTGTAGGTGTGCACCAAACCGCGGCGGCGCCACGACGCCATCTGCACGGCGCCGAGAAACCTGCCGATCTCGTCGATCTTGAACTCGCGGAATCGCCGCCGCAGCTCGCGAGGCCAGCGATCCCGTGCCTGCCACGCCCGTCCATACCCCTCGCGAACCGCACGGCCGAGCGCCGCGTCCGATCCAATGTCCGCGTGCCACAGCGCCATCGATCGTTCGAGCAACTCGAGCGCCCGCTCGCTGCCCGGGTCGACGCCGAGCGACGCTTCGACGTCCCGAAAGAGCGCACGCCAGGCGGCCGAGGGCCAGTCGTGGAAGTACGGCTCGCCCCACTTCGTCCACGCCTCGTCGCTGAAATAGCCGCGCATCGACTCGAGTGCGTCCTGCATTTCCACGACGGCGGCAAGGCGATCGAGCAACGATTCGTCCCCCTTCCCTTCCGGCGCCGTGGCCTGTTGCAGGATGCGCAGCGCCTCCTCGATGCCCGTTTGCGACTGTTCAAGCCGCGCGCGCTGGGCCCGCAATGCCGCGGGTAGATCCGACGCCGATCCCTTCAGCAGATCGCCGATCCGTTGCAGCGACATACCGACGGCTCGCAGGGCAAGGATGTGCCGAACGCGCCGCCGGTCGGTCTCGACATAGATCCGGTGCCCGGAGTCGCTGCGCTTCGGCGTGAGCAGCCCGAGCCGGTCGTAGTGCTGAAGCGCGCGGACGGTCACGCCGGTCAATGCCGCAAATTCGCCGACCCGGTATGGCATAACGCCTTCAGTGTGGATCCTGCCCCTGCGTCAGGATCAACTTTCGCTATATCACCCTGAAAAAGACATACACGGTCACCGCGAGAAGCAGGAGGATCAGCCCGAGCTGCTGCGTTCGCGTGGGCACCGGCTAGTTCGGACCGAACTCGTTGTAATAGAAGGTGAATTCGACCGGATCGATCGCCGGGAACGGAAATTCCGGCGGCAGCGGTTCAACAGGGCTCGAACTGTTGATGGCGTTGTACGCCGCACGGTTGAACGCCGGGTTGTGGGACGGCTTCACAACGCGCAGGTTGGTGATACGACCATCCCGGTGGATGACGAACTCGAGCACCACGTGCCCGCGATCGATCATCGCGGCGTTCGGAATGATCCAGTTCCGCTCGACTTGTGCGAGAAATCTCCGACTCCAGGGCCCGAAGTCGACGCCTGCGGTATCGAACTGGAGCGAGGAACCCGGATCGTTCAATCCGCCCTGCGGGTTATTGAACGTCTGATTTCGCACGTATTGATCGAGGTTGCGCAGCGCATCGCCCAGGCGCCCGGGCAACGGACGTGACGTCTCGATAGATCGCCGCAGGCCGGTGTTTGCGGGCGGCAACGCCTTCGCGAGCTGTTCCTGAGGTTCGGGCTTGGGCGCCTCTGGCTTCGGTGGTTCCGGGGTCGGCGGGGCCTCGACCAAATCCCCGCGTGCGAGCTCCTGTGGCGGGGGCGACACCGTCTTTTCGGGTGTGTTGCCGCGGGAGAACGGCAGAGGGTTCACCGGTTCTTTCGCCCGTTCCAGTGCCTGCGCCTTACGGTTGATGTCGGACGGATCGGCGAGCGGCGGCGGCTCCGGCGCTTCGATGTCCGGCACCTCGAGAGGAATGTAAACAAAGCGCCGGTTCTGTTGGCGCTCTTGTAATTGACGAAGGAGTTCCTCCTGCCGCGCCGCGAGCTCAGCAGGGTCGGGCTTGAAGAACTCGAGGAAGGTCCACTTCGGGCCGAACAGGATCAACGCCAGGATGAGTGCGTGGAAGCCGGTCGACAACACGACGCCTCCGCGCTTGGAGATCGCACTGCCAACGACGAGCTCTTCCTGGTGCCGATCGTCGAAATCGAAATGAATCAATGGTCGCGGGCTGAAATTATAACATTCGATGATTCAAGGACTTACCGAACACCAACCACCAACCACCAACCACCAACTACCAACCACCAACTACCGTTTCACCGCCGTATACAGGTAGACGATGCCGAAGGTCAGGGGGACGGCGCGAACGTCGGCAAAACCGGCCTGCCGCAGAATCGTCACGAACTCGGCCGGCGGCGGGAAACTGCCCACCGACGCGGGCAGGTATGAATACGCCCCGCCGTGGCCCGAGATTCGCCGGCCGATGAACGGCAGCACGCGGTTGAAGTACCACTCGTAGAGGGACCGGACGCCCGGCACACGAGGCATCCCGAACTCGAGGATGGCCAGCCGGCCACCGCGCCTGAGCACACGTGCCATCTCCGCGCACCCGACCTCGGGGTTCTGCACGTTTCTGATGCCGAAGCCAATCGTGACCGCGTCGGCCGACGCATCGGCAATGGGCAGGCGCAACGCATCGCCGCGCACAAGAGCAATGCGGCGGTCCTCCCCCGCGCGGCGGACCTTCTGCAACCCCAGACCGAGCATTGCACCGGCAAAGTCGACGCCGACGATGCGCGCCGCCCCGTGTGCCGCCAGCGCAATGTCGGCCGTGCCGGTGCAGACGTCGATCAGCGTCTCGCGCCCGCTCAGCTGCAGCGTCTGAATGGCGCGGCTCCGCCAGCGCCGATCGATGCCGGCACTGAGCAGGTGGTTCAGCAGGTCGTATCGCGGCGCGATGGCGTCGAACATCCCCGCGATGCGCTGAGGAGTCTTGTCGGGAGGCGCGTCAGTCAACGTAGAGCGCGAGCGCGGTCGCGGCGAAGTAGACGATGCCGACGTAGCCGTTCAGGTCGAAGGCCCTTTTCACCTGCGACAGGTCATCGGCGCTGACGAGCGACTGCTCGTAGACCAGAAGCGCCGCCACCACGGCCACGCCACCCAGGTACAGCGCGGGCAAATCCGCCACTGCCCAGAGCGCGGCCATCGCCAACACGGTCGCCACGTGCATCGCCCGCGACAGGACGATCGCCCGCGCCACACCGAATCGGACCGGGATCGACCGCAGGCCGTGCCGACGATCGAACTCGACGTCCTGGCATGCATACAGGATGTCGAAACCGCCGACCCACAACCCGATGGCCAGGCCGAGCAGCCAGGGTTCGGCGCCGCCGCGGCCGCCGGCCGCAATCCATCCGCCGACGGGCGCCACGGCCATCGCCAGACCGAGAAAGAGCTGCGTGTAGGTCGTGAACCGCTTGGCCAGCGAGTACCAGAAGACGATCGCCAGCGCCACCGGCGACAGCGCGAGGCAGAGCGTGTTCAGCCGCGACGCCCCGGCAATGAATGCGACCGACGAAACGAGGACGAAGACGGACGCTTCGCGCTGACTCATCGTTCCGCGCGGCAGCTCGCGCATGGCCGTGCGCGGGTTGAGCGCGTCGAACCGCGCGTCCACCAGCCGGTTGAAGCCCATCGCCGCCGAGCGCGCCGCCACCATGCAGACGACAATCCAGCCGACCTGCGCCCAGGAGAACGGCTGCGCGCGCCACGCCAGCAGCGCTCCAGTCAACGCGAACGGCAGCGCGAAAACGGAGTGGCTGAAGCGGACAAAGGACAGGTAAGTGGTGAGCCTGGACATAAGGAGATAGGAGGAAGGAGATCGGAGGAGGACATGGGTCGCGCACTACGACTCGAGCCACCGTATCTCTCCGGGCTCCCCGCTCACAAGGTATTCTTCCACATCGTCCGCGCCGTCAGGGACGCGCACCGCAATCAGCGCCGCGCGCTTGCCGGTTTCGATGCTCCCGAATTCCGCGTCGAAACCGAGCGCGCGCGCTCCAGTCAGCGTGGCGCTTTCCAGCAGGCGGCGCGCAGGCACGCGCGGGGCGATGCGCCGCGCTTCCCGCAGTTCAGAAAACAGATTCAGATCGCCGACGCTCGCCAGACTGTCGGTGCCAAACGCGACGTTCACGTCCATCGCGTAGAACGCCTCGAGCGGCGGCGATCCCACCCCGACGTGGACGTTGCTCCGCGGGCACGACGCCACCGTGACGCCGAGCGCGGCCAGGCGCGACAAATCGTCGCCGTCGAACTGCACGCCGTGCACGACGAGCGAACAGCGATCCAGAAATCCGAGATCGGACAGATAGGCCACCGGCGAGACCGCGGGCGGCTGCCATTCCGGCGCCCACACACCCAGCTCTTCGAGGAGCATCCGGAAGCCACCGGTTCCGTGGCGCAGGAATTCGACTTCGTCGGCAGACTCGCCCAGGTGCACGGTCGTCACCGGCGCCGGCTGCGCATCGACAGCCGTCCGTATCGCCCGAAACATTCCCGGAGACACCGAGTACGGCGCGTGCGCCGCGAGCCTCACCCGAACGTCCCGCGCGGCCGTGCCGGACGCGGCCGCGGCGGCCGATGCGTCGCGCACGCGTGCGGCCGGGTCGGCGACGTTGAAGCCGAGCAGCTCGTGGAATACCTGCGCCGCCATTCCGGCTTCACGCAGGAGCGGCACGGTGACGAGCGTGTTGCTGATGTCGCCCACCAGCCCGGTGCCGCTCGCGCGGGCAGCGGCGATCGCATTCCGGGCTGCCGCCAGGATTTCCGGAGCCGACGGGTCCGGATAGCGGCGCCGCAGCGCCATCAGCGTCCGCACCCACTCGATGAAGCTGGTCCCCGCCGGCACGCGCCCCTGCAGGTACGACAGCTCGAGATGGGTATGAACGTTCACCAGCGCGGGCAGGATTGCCGCGCGCCCGAGATTCACAGCCTCCAGCGCGTCACCCGATCCGACACCCGTGATGCGGTTGCCGTCGATGCTGACCCAACCCGGGTGAACCGGCTCGTCGCTGATTGGCAGGACCCAATCGGCGCGGTAGGTGGGCAAGGTGATCTACTGGGTGTCCGCCGTCGCCTGCGCGGATGAACGCTGTGCCTTTCCCTGGCGGCTGCGCGCGGGGTAGTTCCGCAGCTCGTCGGGAACCGAGGCGTCGCCCTCGGCGCGGGCGGTCGCGAGCGACAGCATGCGCGGAACGTCGCGCTCGCGGAAGATTGGATCGCCGAGGATCTCGTAGTGCATGTTGCGGCGCTTCGGAACGAACCCCGCGTCCTCGACGTTCGCAACGATTTCGAGTTCATCCATGCAGTAGCTGGCGCCGGCCGCGCGGACGACGTTTTCCTCGATCATGACGCTACCCATGTCGTTGGCGCCGAACGCCAGACTGAGCTGGCCCACCTTGCCGCCCTGCGTCACCCAGGACGCCTGCAGGTTGTCGAAGTTATCCAGGATGATCCGCGACAGCGCCAGTGTGCGGAGGTAATCGACGCCGGTCGCCTCGTACCCGCCGTGCTCGGTGTGTTCCGGCTGGTAGCTCCAGGTGATGAACGCCGTGAACCCGCCGGTCTCGTCCTGCAGGTCGCGCAGACGCATCATGTGCTCGATGCGCTCTTCGTCCGTTTCCACGGTCCCGTACATCATCGTCGCCGTCGTGCGCAGCCCGGCGCGGTGCGCCTGGCCCATGATGCCGAGCCACTCGTCGGCCGACGCCTTCGTGTAGCAGTTCAGCAGCTTGCGGACGCGATCGACCAGAATCTCCGCGCCGCCACCGGGAATGCTGTCGAGCCCGGCCGCGACCAGCCGATCGATGACGGCGGCCGTCGATAGGCCGTTCAGCCGCGAGATGTGCAGAACTTCGGGCGGCGAGAGCGCGTGCAGCTTGAACTCCGGGTAGCGTGCCTTGACGGCCCGGAAGAGATCCTCGTACCACTGGATCGGGAGATCCGGGTTGTGGCCGCCCTGCAGCAGCAACTGGTTTCCACCGACCGCGATCGTCTCGTCGATCTTGTGGAAGATCTCCTCGAAGCCGAGCACGTAGCCTTCGCGGTGCCCGACCTCGCGATAGAACGCGCAGAAATTGCAGCGCGCCACGCAGATGTTCGTGTAGTTGACGTTGCGGTCGATGATGTAGGTGACGATCCGCTCCGGATGCTTGCGCGCACGGATGCCGTCGGCCAGCGAGCCGAGCAGGTGCGTTGGAGCATGGCGATACAGCTCCAGCGCTTCGGCCGCGTCCACGCGGCCGCCTTCACGAACCTTGCTGGCGATCTGTTCGATCATTGCTCAAAGAATTCCAGCGACCGGCGGCGCGGGGCGAGGCCGAGATCGGCAGCGTAGTTCAGGAACCGCTGCAACCCCCTGGCTTCATCCGGACCGAGACCGTATTTCACATTATCCCGTAAATAGGCCGCGGCTCGTGCCGTGCGGCGCGCATCGCCGCGGCTGTATTCGGCCGCAATCTCGTCAACCGACTGCATGCCTACCCGCTGCGCGTCCTGCAGCGCCTCGACGTCCGCGCCGGTGATCGCACCGGCACGGCCGGTCCAGGCGGCATACACAAACGGCAAACCGGTCATCGCCGTCCATTCCTCACCGAGGTCCACCTTGCGCAGCCCCAGCCCTCGGTGGTCCGCCTCGAACGCCGGGTCGCCGATCAGCAGACCGGCATCCGCCACAGCGACCATCGCGGCCAGGTCCGGACCGTGGGCAACGAACTCCGGCGAGATGCCGAAGCGATGGCGGCAGAGCACGCGGATCAAGGTGACCGACGTTCGCGAGCTCGTATCGAGCGCAATCGACGTGATGCGTTCGACCGGGACACGCGTATAGAGCGCCACCGAAGCAATCGGACCTCGCGAGCCGATGCCGACTCCGGGGACGAACCGGTAGCCGGGATCCTGCAGGTAGTCGATTGAGGGGACCAGGCCGAGATCGATCTGACCGGCATGGAGCAGGGACGAACAGACCGACGGCAGATCGTAGCGAATGTCCCACCGGCTCGAATCACTGTCGAGCGCCCAGGTCAGCGGCCGCGCGTTCAGGTACCCGACGGCGCCGATCCGAATCGGCGGCCTCACGGGAAGCGGCCGTCGCGTTCGACGGATTCGAACCCGGCCGCCTCGATGTTGCGGCGAATCTCCTCGAGCGGCGCCCGCCGACGTCCCTCGGGCGCGTCGTCAAACGGCGACACACCGTAGATGTCGTCCGCGCCGAACGTCAACGCCACCTGAGCGAGCTTGGGACCGTATCGCTGCCAGTCCACCTGGATCGACGGGATGTTCGGCGCGGCGAGCCGCGCAATCGCGACCATCTTCACATCGTCGTATCCCGTCGTCGGCCGGTAGGCCGCCAGCTTCGATGGCAGCGGGTCGAGGGCGTGAATGCAGCCGAACTCCTCCTGGAGTTCCCCCGCGCGCAGCAGCAGATCGGTTCGTTCGGCCGCTGGTGAGTTGGCGATCGAGAGGCGGACCTGCGTGAAGCCACGGGCCGAGAGCGCCTTGAGTGCCGTGCGCGGATCGCCGATCTTGTCGAGCGGCAGTTCGGCGATCGCGTCGAGCCCGGCATCGTGGAGCTTCTTCAGCACGCCCTGGCCGTCCGCTTCACGCCAGCGCTCGGCGTCGGCCCATGTGAATGCCGACACCGTACGAAGACCGGCGACGCTGCGCGCCGCTTGTACCGCAGCGACCGCTTCGTCCAGGGTGTGCGGCGAACCGGTGAGTCGCAGCTCGCGCGCCGCCGGAGGAACGGCGTCCGCGATGGACTGATCGAACGCGCAGACGGCCACGCGCAGAAAGGTGACGCGGCTGCCATGGAGCCGCTTGCGCAGCGCATCCGCCAGCATACCGAGCGGCAGGATATCCGGCGTGCGGGCGAGCTCCCGAACCTCGTCCGGCGACAGCCGCTCGCCGGCGGCGACCCGTTCGAGATGGGCATCGAAGACAGAGGTGGTCATTGATGGACTCTGGAATTCAGAATTCTGAATGCAGAATGCAGGCGCCGTGCTGAATTCTGCATTCTGAATTCTGCATTACACGATCTCATAGAGCGGCTTCCATCTCCTCCGCGATCCTCGTCGCCAGCGCCAGAGCGGCGCGGCCGGCCTGCGCGGTTACCTTGGGGGCGCGGCCGCTCTGCGCCGCCTCGACGAAGTCGGCCAGCTCCAGGCGAAGCGGCTCGTCCTTCGTGACGTCCAGTTTCCCGCCCCTGATGCTCGGGCGCCCGGCGCCTTCGGGCGGAACCGTCCGGTAGACCTCCACCTCCTGCGCCATGAAGTCGATCGAGGTGTACGCATCGTGCTGGAAGAAACGCGCCTTGCGTACGCGCTCCCGGCTGATCCGGCTGGCCGTCAGATTGGCGATGCATCCCGACGCGAACCGCAGCCGCGCGTTCGCAATGTCCGTCCGGGGCGACAGGACGTGCACCCCCACGGCTTCAATCGAGACAACGTCGGAGCGGACGGACGCGAGCAGGAGATCGAGGTCGTGAATCATCAGGTCGAAGATGACGTCGATATCGAGGCTCCGCTCCGGAAACACGCCCAGGCGGTGGACCTCGATGAATCGTGGATTCGCCAGGCCGGGCAGCGCCGCGGTCACCGCGGGGTTGAAGCGCTCCGTATGTCCCGCGGCCAGCACGCTGCCCCGCCGCGCGGCGGCATCGATCAACCGATCGGCTTCGATCAACGAGGCGGCAAGCGGCTTTTCGACGAGCACCGCGCTTCCCTGCTCGATGAACGGCAGCGCCAGGTCGACGTGCGACTCGGTGGGCACGGCGACCGTGACCGCGTCCACGAGCGACCGCACGTCGGCGGCGTCGCGAAAGGCGCGCGTCCCGTACCTGGCGGCAATCTCCTCGGCGCGTCCGGGCTTCGTGTCGACCACGCCGACGAGGTCGACGTGCTCCATCGCGGCAAGGAGGCGCGCGTGATGCTCGCCGAGGTGGCCCACGCCGATGACGGCAACGCGCAAGGCCTTCGCGGCGCCGGACGTCAATTCCTCTCCCTGCCGACGATGGTGATGCCGGCGTCATTGGCGGATGCCAGCATGTCGGCACGTTCGAACATCAGCGTCCTGCCGGCGTCAACGGAGAGCGCCGTGGCGCCGGCGACACGCATCGCCTGAACGGTGGCGAGGCCGACGACCGGCACGTCGAACCGCATGTCCTGATTGGGCTTGGCGACCTTGATGATCCGTACGCCGGCCCCGGCGAGGAAACCGGCCCGGCCAATCACTTCATCGGTTCCTTCCATCGCCTCGACGGCAACCACGGCCTTGTGCTTGACGGCAATGGTCTGGCCGATGTCGAGCCCGGCGACGGCGTCGGCCATGCGATAGCCGAATTCGAAGTCCGCGCGTTCCTGCTCGTTGGGAGCCCTGTCCGTCATCACACCGCCCGGGGCCAGCATCGGCTGCAGCAGCGACGTGGAGTCGATCAGCTCGATCCCGTTGTCGCGCAGGACACCGGCGACCGCCCCAATCAGACCGTCGGTGTTGCGAAATGCCAGCCGGGCCAGAACACCGAGGAAGGTGGCGTCCGGGCGAATCCCTCCCGCAAAGATTTTCGTGTGCTTCACCTGCCCGGCCATCACCGCATGCGAGACGCCCGCTTCGGTCAGCAGCCGGATGCACGCGCCAAGCTCGCCGATCGAGATCCAGTGGATGGCGGCGCCGGCCTTCGCCGCGGCATCGTCGAGGTCCTTGAACGCCTCTTCCTTCGTGGCGATCACCGTGACGTGGTGGCCCTGGGCCTGGGCGGCCTCGAGGACGAGGAACGGAAAGCGGCCGTTGCCGGCGATGAGCCCGAGCTTCATTCGTCGGCGACGAGCTCCTCGGTGCGGCGCGCGGGACGGCGCAGGATGACGCCGCGCCGTGAGCTGCGGATGAAGTCGATCAGATAGCGGACGTCTGGAGAGGACAGCGACGGATCCTGCTCGATGCGCGCCAGCGCGCGCGTGGTGTTCAGCTTCGACTGAATCAGATAGCGATAGGCCTGCTTCAGCTGGGAGATCGTGTCGGGGGTAAAGCCGCGCCGCGACAGCCCGATCGTGTTGACGCCGAAAATCCGCGCCGGACGGCTGCCGATGGTGCGCGCGAACGGCAGCGCATCCTTGGTGACCACCGAATACCCGCCGATGAAGCCGTATCTGCCGACGCGGCAGAACTGATGGACCGCGGATCCGGCGCTGATATTCGCGTAGTCCTCGACGTCCACGTGGCCGCCGAGGGTCGCGTGCGGACCGAAGATCGTGTCGTTGCCCACGTGGCAGTCGTGCGCGACGTGCACATAGGCCATGAACAGATTGTGATCGCCGATCGTCGTTTCGCCGCCGCCGCCCATCGTCCCGCGGTTGATGGTGACGAATTCGCGGAAGATGTTCTCCCTGCCGATGAGCAGGCGGGTGCGCTCGCCGCGGTACTTGAGGTCCTGCGGCGCCAGTCCGATCGACGCCATCGGAAAGATCTGCGTGCCGTCGCCGATCTCCGTCCAGCCGTCGATCACCACCGAGGCACCGATCCGGCAGTTCCGGCCGATGCGGACGTCCGGGCCGATGACGGCGTGGGGACCGATCGACGTCCCTTCGCCGATCTGCGCGGCGGCGTCAACCCGCGCGGTGGGATCGACGAACGCCGGCCCGGGCTCGATCGCCAGGAGCAGCTCCGCCTCGGCGGCGACCTGGTCGTCGACGTATGCGGCCGCATGGGCTTTCGCCAGTCGCGAGCGCGTCGGTCCCAGTTTCACTTCCAGACGCAGGCGATCGCCCGGAACGACCTGGCGCCTGAACTTCGCATTGTCAACGCCGCGGAGCGCGGCGCGCGCATTCGGCGGCGCCCCCTCGCGCCCGAGGACGAGCGCGCCGGCGGCCTGCGTGAGCGCCTCGATCATGAGGACGGCTGGAAGAATCGGTGTTCCGGGGAAGTGTCCCTGGAAGAACTCCTCGCTGACCGTGACGTTCTTGCAGGCGACGAGACGGCCGCCCGGCTCGTACTCCGTGACGGCGTCGACGAGGATGAAGGGATACCGGTAAGAGACGCGGGACAGAACCGAGGGGAGGTGCAGCGACACCTCCACCCTACTTCTGCGCTGGAGCCGGTGGCTTCTGTGTCGCGGGCGCCGCGGCCGCGGGAGCCGCCGCCGGCTTCGCCGTTGCCCCGGAATCGAGCGCCTTCACCACATCTGCCGTCAGATCCATGCTGGGGTCGGCCCAGACCAAACCACTTTGAGCTGCGTCGAAGATGAAGTGCACCTGCTTCTCCTTGGCGACCTCCGCGAGGGCCGGCAGCACGAGTTTCTCGAACTCTTCCTGCAGGTTCTGCGTCAGCACCTGGAGTTCCTGCTGCGCGTCCTCCTGGGCGCGCTGAAGGTCGCGCTGCTGCTTTTCAATCTCCGACTGCAGCTGCGCGCGCGCCGTGTCGTTCAGCACGGTCGCGCCCTTCTCCAGCTTGTCCTGGTTGTTCTGCATCGCCTTCTGCTTGTCCTGCAGTTCCTTGACGCGCTGATCCTGCAGCGCCTTGACCTTCGCATTGAAGGCTTTGCCCTGCGCGGACTCCGTCGCCACGACCTGCAGATTCACGTAGGCGTACTTCAGCCCGGTCTGAAACGGGACGCGCTGCGGCGCCGGCGGCTGGGCGGCGGGAGCGGGCGGCGCGGGCTTCGCCGTCGGCTGGGCGG
>DASTBV010000102.1:0-41668 GCA_035711805.1 Vicinamibacterales bacterium | reverse complement strand
GATCGGTTTCGGAGGGACGTCAACGACGACCAGCACGACGACGACACCGACGACGACACCGACGACGACCACGACTACACAGACGCCGACGAATGTCTTCCGTCGCGCGAAGCCACGCGCGGCCGGCTCCACACCGCAGCGTTGAGCCGGAGGCCTCAGGCCCGATTCCTGAGGCCTGCTTCTAAGGCGGAGGCATCGGGCACCACCACGTGTCGGGCCCGAGGAACGTTTCGCCCTGTGCGTTCTCAAAGCCCCACGACGCCTGCGTCCCGCGATTGATGCGCGTCGGGTTGTCGCACGCGGTGTTGTAGAACCAGTCGCGCCGCCAGGCGTTGCACGCCGACGCGCAGCCTCCACCCGACGTCCCCAGCGTTGTCTGGTTGTAGCGGCGGCCGATGTTCCGCAAATCGGAGTCGATTGCGTCAAAGGCCGCGTAGCAGGAGCAGCCTCCGACCTGCGCGCGTGCCTTACCCGCTTCCGGCAGGAGCGCGGGCCCGCCAATCGCTAACGTGACGCTGACCGCCAGAACGAACAACTTTCTCCCCATGGGCTCGGTCCTCGCGCATCGTACTGATGCGTGTAGCGCGGATTTCGTGGGGCGAGCCTTTCAGGCTCGCCTCGCGAACCCGAAGGGTTCGCGCCACGGAAACCCGCATGAATTACGCAGCCACGCGCCCGCGCGTTGGACGCGGCTCGCTCACACCCGGAATTGACGCAGGCAGCCGCTCCCACGTCACGGGCTGGCGTTTTGTCGCAAAGCGATAGAACCCGACGATGTCCGCCCAGCACAGCAGGCACAGCGTGTACGGCGCGGTGAAGAAGAGTGTGAACGGCCTCAATCGATGCGGTCCGCGGCGTTGAAGGGCACCGGCAGCGGCGGCGGCATAGAACGTTGCGTGCGCGCCGAGCAGCCACTGATAGGGCCAGGCCGGGACCGCCATGATGTTGGCGGCGAGCGCCCCCGCATGCAGCACAGGCAGCAGCAGCCGGAGTCCCTTGTGCGACATCGTCGCGAACCAGAGCCTGTTGCGCCGCGGGTTGAACAGCCAGCGCTCGCGCGAGAACAGCTGGAACGTGCCGGCGATCGTGCGCGCCTTGCGTCCAAACTCCTGCGCAGCCGTCGCCGACGTACGGTCGAAGGCGCGCGCCGCAGGCTCGAAGACGACGCGATATCCCTGCCGCACGATCCGCAGCGGGATCAGCACGTCGTCGAGCAGCGTGTCATCGGGGATCGGCGCGAACAGCGAACGGCGGATGGCGTAGATCGCTCCCGTGGCGCCAACAGTGGAGTCGGCGCGGCTTTCGGCGGAGCGGATCATCTTCTCGTAGCGCCAGTACATCGCGGCACCATGGCCGGCGTGTGCCGTGCCTTCCGCGGTCTCGAGGATCAGCTCGCCGCTGACGGCGCCAACCGCCGGGTCCGCGAAGTTGGCGACGAGCGCGCGCAGTGCGGCAGGTTCGAACCGCTGCCGGGCGTCGGCAAACAGCACGATCTCGCCGGATGCCTGGGGAACGAGCGCATTCAGGACCGCGGGCTTGCCGCCGCGGCGGTTGAACGCCTGAACGCGAACCCCAAACGGCTCGTACCGCCGCACCAGCTCGACGGTGTCGTCTGTCGAGCCGTCCGAGCCGACGATGAGTTCCAACTGGTGTGACGGGTAATCGAGCGCGAGCAGGTTCTCGATCCGTGCTTCGATGGACGCGGCCTCGTTATACGCGACGACGACAATGGAAACCTTTGGCGCGAACGCATGCACGCGGCGATCGGGGAACCGAATCGTGGCCGGATGGCAGCGCCGTTCGACAGCGCGCGCGACCGTCCTCGGCTGCAGCCGCGCACGGAGAAGCGCCATGAGTGGATATCCCGCGTAGACGTAGAACAGCAGACCCACGAACAGCCAGAACAGCCCTATGGCGAGGCCAGTCGCCTCCGGCGTGCGCGTCGCCTCTTTCGCCCGCGGCGATTCGATCGCGGCGACGCCGTCGATCGCGCGGAGCAGTTGTGCGATGTTCGCTCCGGCTTGCGCCGTGTCCGCTCCCGCCGCCCCGCCGCTATCGCGCGGGGCCTGGGCCGTTCGAGCCCGCAGTTCTCCGCGCCGCAGATGGGCAATCCCGGCTTCGTCGAGCGAGCCCGGGAACGCATTCTCGGGCGGGTACTTGCCCGCTGTGCCGCCGACGATGACGTTGCCCCTGACGACGCCGCGCGGGAAGTAGCGGGCCAGCGTCTGGTTGCCGGGTTCGGTGCCAGACCCGACGATGCCGTGCTCGTTGTGCGGCGCGATGTTGTTCTGGAAGGTGAACGCCGCGTGCGGCGCGTGGTCGCCGCCAAACAGGATGCTGCCGGTCTGCAGCGCCGTGTTATTCGCGATGGTGATGTTGCTCGTACCGTCGAGCAGCTGGAACAACCGGCCGGCACCCCAGGGCTCACCGATATCGAGAAACAGGTTGTTGCGGATTTCGATGCGCTGCGTCTGCTGGCTTGGATGGTTGTCGTCCTTGCCAAGCACGTTGATGCCGCCGCCCGCGTGCCGGACGACGTTATTGACGAAGGTGACGTCTTCGACGACTGACCACGGCGCCCCGCCGTCCTGGTTGCGGACGGTGAAGAGGACGGCGAAGCCGTTCTGCGCCTGCGTCCAGACCCGCTCGAGCACATTGCCTTCGACGAGCACGCGCCTCGCGTTCTTCAGCTCGAACAGGTTCTTGACCGACCACTGAGTGCCCTCGTAGGCCGCGTCGCCGGCTTTCCAGCGCAGCGGCTTCGCCATGTGGTTCCGCAGGATTTCGATGTCCGCCGGCACGAGCTGCGGCACGGTGGGGTCGGCGCCGCCGAACATCACGTTCTCGCCGGCGCCTTCGAGGTAGTTGTTCTCGATCCTGAACGGACCGGCGCCGTTCCAGCCGGCAATCGCCTGTGAATCCGCGCCCGCCTCCTTGAAGTCGGCCAGGTGCGAATCGACGACGGCGGAGTGGCGCGAGTTGAGCGCCACGCCGCGCCGGCTGCCCTTGCTTCGATCGCCGTGCAGGTACGAACGCTCGATGACGATGTGGTGCGGCTGTTCTTCTGCCGTCCGCTCCTTGTCGCCCAGCTGCACCAGTGTGTTGACGTAGGTCCCATCGGATGGAGAGATGTGAAGACCGACGAGGCGGTAGTGGTGCGCGCCGGGCATCGCCTCGAACACGGCGTTGCCCTCGGCGACGAGGCGCGGCATCCGTGAGGCGTCCTGCGGCGTGACGCGCCGGCCGCGCGGCGGGAGCTGGCCGGCCGACGTGATCACGATCCAGCTGTCGCCGGTCTTGCGCAGCAGCCTGAACGGTCCCTTGTAGGTGGCGCCGGCATCGAGCGTGATTCGATCGCCGGGCGCCGCGGCATCCAGCGCCGCCTGGAGGTCGCCGCCGGCTTTCACGTGCACGACGCGTCCCGGTGATTCGGGCGGCAGCTCGACGCGGCTGCGAGGACGTTCAGGTTGGGTGCGACCGTTCGCGGCGCCGGTTGTGCCCGCTGGTTTGGCACCCTGCTCGGGTGTGCCGATCAGCAGCAGCGCCACGAACGCGGCGAGAAGTGGTTTCGCGAATTCCATGGTCAGGATGTCCTGCCTGACGGCCGCGCAGCCAGCAGCCAGTCGGCGATACGGATGTACGAAGGGCCGAGCAGCGGTTTGACGAGGCCCTTGGCGTTCCAGCTGGCCCATTCGACGGACCGTGTCCAGGCCGGCGCAGACACCAGGCGCCGTGCGCGAGGGTGCGGATCGCCGCGCCGGATGGTGAAGCGGCCGACGAGCAGGAGGTCGCCGTCCTCGTGCACTCGCGTCACCGGCTCCGACGTGAACAGCGTGCGCAGGCCGGCGTCACGCGCCGCGCGCGCGACGGCGGGCGAGAAGTAGCCGCCCGGCACCGATCCAATGTCCACGGCGCGGCCGACGATATCCTCGAGAACCGCGCGGCTTCGCGACCACTCGGACACCATCTCGCTGAAGGGCAGCGCGTTGAAGCGGACGGGATGGGAGGCCGAATGGCTGCCGATCACGTGACCGCGCTCGGCCAGCTCGCGGATCTGTTCGCGACGCAGGAACCCGCGGCGTCCGATGCAGTCCGTCGAGACGAAACAATGGCCCCGCCATCGGCGCCGCTCGAGGCGCTCCGCGATCCAGTCGTGATACGCAGCGCCGCCATCGTCCACGGTGATGAGAAAAGGCGGCGCGCCGGCCGGAGCCGTGTCGTCATCCAGCCGCGCGATGGCGCTGGCGAGGATCGGCGAGTCGGACCGGACACCGTCCACGCCGGACAGCTGCGCATCGAAATCGCCGAGGGCCAGCTTGTAGCGGTTCGCCGCCTCCGACGTGAACCCGCTTTCGTCCGGGTGGTCGACGTAGACGTCGTGGAAGAGCAGGGCGATGGCGCGCATCAATGCCTCGCCTCCTCATGGCGCGCCATAAAGGGGCGGCGCCGCGCCGCGAGCTTCCATTGCAGATACGACGTGAGCCGCGGCTGGCCCCAGACGGCCGATTGCCGGCCGGCCGTGTCCACCGGCGGCACCTGCTCGCCGCGCGCGACCGCGATCAGCGTCTCGCCGACGGCGTCGAGGTTGTCGACCACCGCCCGCTGCTGAATGACGATGTGCGAGTCGCGGTCTTCGTCGTACTCGCAGGTGCCGTGCAGATAGACCGGTCCGGTATCGATGCCCGCGTCCACGCGCAGCAGCGTCATTCCGACGCGGGTCAGGTCGCGGTTCGCCAGGGCCCAGAAGCAGCCGTGCGCGTTGCGATATTCGGGGCAGATTCCCGGATGCAGCACGAACGTCCCGGCGCGCGGGATCTCGAAGACGTCTTTCCGGAGCAGGACCTTGCAGCGCGCGACGACCAGATCCGGCTGCAGACGCTGGAGGAATGCTCGTGCCTCGCTCGAGTTCGGCGACCGCACGGTGAGACGTGGCACGGTGTCGAGACTGGCGGGATACCGGCGGCGAAGCTCCGCGACGGCGGCGCGTTCCCAGCGCGCGTCGTCCGCCGCGTGCACCAGACGCGCGTAGGCGCGAAAGGCGATGACGTCGAGGAGTCCCAGCGGGCCGACGCGCTTCAGCTCCCGCCGTGCAGCCTGCCAGCGGCGCCGCGAGCCGTCACGGATGACGAGCAGACCAGCCAATCTCATTGTGCTCGCCAGCCACGACGCGAGTCCTTCGCGATCGAGGCGCTCCGCCTCGTGACAGATGAGCACGACGGTCGGCGTTCCTGCGTGGGTAGACATGCGCGGCAACCACCTCTTCACACCGTTGTTCGAACACGCGTCCAATCGTCGGCCACGAGTAGCACGTCTCGACGAGATGCCGGCCGGCGCTGCCCAGCTGCCCGCGGCGCGCCGGGTCGCGGAGCAGCGAGACGACGGCCGCCGCGAACCCGCGCGGATCGTCGACGCGTGTGTAGTGGAGACCGGGCTCGATGCCGAGGCCTTCCGCGCCGACGGTGGTCGATACCACCGGCCGCGCCATGGCGAGTGCCTCGAAGATCTTCAGTCGCGTGCCGCCGCCGGCGCGAAGCGGCACCACGTAAACTGCCCCCTCGGCGATGAACGGACGCACGTCGTTGACCGTGCCCGTGACGGTGACGCCGCCGACTCGATCGGCAGCCTCGCGCAGCCGCCCCGTCGGATTGCGCCCGACCACCGTAAACGTGGTTTCCGGAATCTGCGCGCGGATTGCCGGGAGGATCGACTGCATGAAATAGAGGACTGCGTCCTCGTTCGGGTGCCAGTCCATCGACCCGCTGAACACCAGGTGCGCCGGACGCTGGGCGTCCGGCTGTGGCGTGAAGTAGCCGGTGTCCACGCCGGTCGGGATGGATACGGCGTTGATCCCGGGAGCCAGTCGTTCGAGCCGGCGCCGGTCGTCGGCCGAAACCGCGATCGTAAGGTTGGCGCGGCGGCAGGCATCCGCTTCGCGCGCGCGGAGCTTCCGCCACTCCACTTCGAGCAGCGGACGAATCCACGGTCGCCGCTCCAAGGCGGCGAGCCGCTGCCAGATCTGGTACTCGACGTTGTGTTCAAAGAGGACGACGGGCGCCGAACCGTCCATCGGGACGTTCATCGAGGCGAAGAGAAAATCGGCGACGACCAGATCGACGCCGGCGTCCATGATCGCCTGCACCTGCGCGCGCACGTCCGGGACCTGCCACTTCCACAGATCGACCGGATACGTCGACAGCCACGACCGGAACAGCGCGCCGGGAAACGCGGCGCTGCCGCGCTTCGGCACCACATACGGCAGCGAGATGACGCGGTCGCAGTACGAGAGATGCCGCGCCAGCCCCTCGGGATCGTCGCCGACGCCGTGCGTCGTGATCACCGTCACCTGATGGCGCCGCGACAACTCGGCGATCGTGTGCAGGCTGCGAACGCGCCCGCCCGTTGTCGACGGCCACAGGCCGCCCATCTTCACCCACAGAATCCGCATCACGTTCCCGGCAGAGCCCGGCCCTGCGTTAGTCGCGTTCGACGACGACGGCTCGATCATCGAAGCGCACGACGCGCCGCGGCCGTTCGAACACGAATCCATGCGGCAGGCCGCCCGTGTCGTAGATGGGCCGGACTCCCGGTGGCGTAGAAAGTCCCTGTCGATCGGGCAGCAGCAGCGTCACGATGCGCCAGGGCAGAGCCACGGCGAACGAGTAGATCAACATCGGTGCCGGGCTGAGGCGTGTGAATTCGGGTGCAATCCACCCGCAAATGGGTGCCGGCTCACCACATTTGACCGCCGGCTGGGCAGGCGCGGAGGGAAAAGGGGAAATCCAGAGGCAGTGTCCGTGTGCGGTTTGCACCCGGGCCCACGGATGAGGTCCCAGCGCCACCGGATCGCCGGTGAGCTGGAAACGGAGTTCGACGTCGTGGCGGCCGCTCCCGCTCAGGTCGTCAACCATGATCCAGTAGGCACCTTGGCGCCCGGCGGACGTGACAACGTCC
Organism: Vicinamibacterales bacterium; assembly: GCA_035711805.1. Taxonomy (GTDB): domain Bacteria; phylum Acidobacteriota; class Vicinamibacteria; order Vicinamibacterales; family UBA2999; genus Gp6-AA40. The sequence goes on along the minus strand of DASTBV010000102.1, from coordinate 34,717 downwards.
GCTCCACGAGCCGCATCGCAAGGCTTGATGAAAATCACGCGCCGGCGATGCGTGACCGGCTGCCGGAGCGTCGCGTAGCCGTCGTGCTCCGCGTCGAGAAAGTCCACGTCCGCCGTGGAATGCCATTCACGCAGGCGGACGCGCGGCCGTCGCTTCCACCCGAAAACTCCGGAGGGTTCCACCTGGCTGAGGCCGTCGACGACCACCGTGCTGTGCGCGGCAGTACTGCGAAAGAAGTCGCGCCACCGCGAGTCGCCGTAGCAGTGCGTTCCGGGATCGACAACGACCTGATCTCCGAAAATCGAGCAGTGGATGCTCAGGAGATCGGCGTGGCCATGGGCTCCGCTCACCGGGCAGCCGAGCGGGCCGACATCCACGAGCATGTGATGCGCGCCGCGATCCCAGCCCGAACGCATGACCGCGTAGCCGCCCGACGGAAACGCGCGCGATGCCGAGGCCGCGGGTGCGGCCGGCCGCACCGCGTCGAACGCCCGCAGCCCGCCTGCGCCCATCAACCACGCGATTTCCGGCGTGGCGCTCCCGGCCGCCCACGCGAAGTCCGGCCGCCCGAACAACGCGGCGGCAACGGCAAACCGGCCCCGCGGATCGAGAGCAGGACGCGACATCAGCGGAAGGAGGGAGCCGCCGTCGGAGTCGCCAATCGACGGCACGGTACCGTCCGGTGCGCGGATCGCCAGGACGAAGTCGAGCATCCGCTGCAGCCGCTCGCCGACCACGGACGGCACCTCGACGCGATTGCGCGCGGCGAGCAGCAGGAAGTGGAGGTAGACGTCCACGGCATAGAACTGAAAGGACGTCGACTGTTCGAAATGCACACCGTCGGCGTGGACCTGGCGTTCGCACTCTGCGACCAGCACCCGCACCGCCAGGTCACGCCATCGGCGCGACGCGCGGAATTCCGGAAACAGCGTGGCGACATAGAACAGGGCAAGCGCGTTGACGATGACGGTGGTGGCCGGCGCTGACGACTGCGCGTCGTCCGTACTCAGGCTGAAGGCCTGCTGGCGGATGGCCTCGGTCGCGCCGCACAGCCGCGATGTCGTGAGTGCGGCGGAATGCCGAAGCAGCACGAGCGACCAGCACCACGCAAGAAGCCGGAAGCCCGCGTCCGGCGTCGCGGCCGTGCTCCACTCCTCGATCGGCGACAGCGATCGCACGGCGTGCCGTTCGTCACCAGTCAGCGCATAGGCCTGCGCCAGCTGGAACTCCCCCTGATGCCGTCGTGCGATGCCCGTCGGCGCCTGCGCAACAGCTTCGTAATACTCCGGGAAGCGCTCCCTGAGGATCGCGAGTGCGGCTCGATCGGACGCGCCGTCGAAAAAACGTCGCGGCGCCGCAGAGCCGAAGTTCTGGACCGCGACGAGCGTGTCTTCCGGCAGCGCCGGAGGCACAGCCGCGGTCGTCGGCGCGAGATCGGACGCGAGGGGAGGGGTGGACACTGAGTTGTGATGAATCTCAGGCCGTCTGGGCTGTTCCGAGGCGAACGATGGCCGGCGCGAGCCGCCGGGCCGGGCGCACGGGGACCGGCTGCTGCCGTGGCGTTCGGTCGAGGAAGCGCTGGCACCAGAGCTCGAACGACATCATCGTCCAGAGCTGGAGGTCGAGATCCCGGCCGCGCGCGTTCAGTGTCAAGAGACGTTCGACGTGAGCCGCGTTGAAGAACCCTCTCTGACGGCAGACGTCCGAGAGCAGCAGCGCGCGCGAGAACTCGGCCAGGCCGCCGCGCAGCCATGCGGCAATCGGCACGGCGAAACCGTGTTTCGGGCGATCGATGATCGCGTCCGGCAGAATGCCTCGCATCGCCTGCTTGAACAGATATTTCGTGGTGCCTCCGCGCAGCCGGTACGCGGCGGGAATAGTGGCCGCGAATTCCGCGAGGCGGTGATCGAGGAGCGGGGGCCGCGCCTCGAGGGAATGCGCCATCGTCGCCCGATCGACTTTCGTCAGGATGTCGAGCGGCAGGTAGGTGTGGACGTCGCGGTACTGGATGGCTGCCAGCCACTCGTCTCCGTAGCCCCCGAGCGCGGCGAGCGATTCCGACAGCGGATCGTGGCGCATCAGGCGCTCCACGGCCTCCGGGCGAAACAGCCGCCGGATCTCGTCGGTGCGGAACATCGACGAGGCGTCGAGGTAGCGGCGCGGGCCGTCGAGAGCCAGGTGCCGCAGGAATCGCCGCCCGCGCATCCCCTCCGGCAGGAGACCGCCGATGGCGCCCGCCACCGCGCGGAGCGGACGAGGAAGGCGATCGAAGCGCCGTTCGCGCTGTTCCACGACGTACTTGTCGTATCCGGCGAACAACTCGTCGCCGCCATCGCCGGAGAGGACCACCTTGACGTGCTCCGAGGCCAGCTTCGACACCATGAAGGTGGGGATGGCCGATGTGTCGCCGAATGGTTCGTCGAGGTACCAGGTGAGGTCTTCGACGACCTGCACCACGTCCGGCTGCAACACGAGATCGTGATGATCAGTCTTGAAGACGGCCGCCACCTGCCGCGCGTGCTGGAGTTCGTCGAATGCCGACTCGGCAAAGCCGATCGAGAACGTCTTCAAACCGGCTTTCGCCGTCAACGCGACCACCGCGCTCGAGTCGATCCCGCCGCTCAGGAAGGCGCCAACCGGAACGTCGCTGACCTGGTGGAGCGCGACCGATTCCTCCAGCAGCCCGCGCAATTGCTCGACGAGCTCACCTTCGGAGGCCTTTTCATTCGGCTGAAACTGCAGATCCCAGTACTTCTCGATGCGCAGGCGTGGGTGTGCGCGCGACGCCACGGCGGTACGTGCCGGCTCCAGTTTCGAAATGCCCTCGACGATGCTGGAGGCCGAGGGCGTCGACAGGAACGTAAACAGGTGGTGTGCGGCGCCCCAGTCGATGGCTCGAGGCACATCGGCCAGCTGCAGGATCGGCTTCAGCTCGGACGCGAAGATCAGCTCGTTCCCGCGCTCCGCGTAGTAGAGCGGCTTGATGCCCATGCGGTCGCGCGCCAGGAGCAGTTGGCGCCGCCGTTCGTCCCAGATGGCGAACGCGAACATGCCGCGCAGTCGATCGACACACCGTGCGCCCTGGTCTTCGTACAGGTGAACGATGGTTTCGGTGTCGCTGTCGGTGCGGAAGACGTGGCCGCGCTGCTCGAGGTCGCGCCGCAGCTCACGGTAGTTGTAGATCTCGCCGTTGAAGACGATCCACACGGTTCCGTCTTCGTTCGAGAGCGGCTGATGGCCGCCCTCGAGATCGATGATGCTCAGCCGCCGCTGTCCGAGCGCCACACCCTCGCCGAGGTACACGCCTTCGTCGTCCGGTCCGCGGTGCACGATCGCCGAGCACATGGCCCTGATGTCGTGCTCGGCCACCGGCGCGCCGTCCCAGCGGACGATTCCGGCAATGCCACACATGGCTATTTGCCTCCCTGTGGCGCGAGCCTGACGAGGCTCGCGCGAGCGGACCTGACAAGGTCCGCTCCACGTCGGGTAATGGGCAGTCGAATCGCGGCCGGCTCGGCGATGCCGGGCGCGTAGCAGAGAACGAGATACGTCGCGCCATACACAATTGCGCCAGCCGCAAACGCAACAATCGGCACGGCGGCCAATGCTGTCGCGGCGGCCCACGCAGGAATGCCGGCGACCGCCGCGCGGAGCGTGAGCCGGGCGAGCGCTCGCCACGGCAGCACATCGCCAAGGCCGACGTGCAGCAGTCTCGACACGCGCACCAGCGCAAACGTTTTCGCGATGACCGTTGCCAGCAGCGTCACCAGCACCGCGCCGACGAGGCCGAAGGCGCCCAGGAACCAGCCGATCAGCGCGACTACGAATACGAGCCTGACGAGGTTCATCGCGAGCAGCCACCGCGTCTGCGCATAAGCGCGCAGCACCGCATCCACCGCGACGATGGCGGGGAGAACCGTCAGCGCCCACACGCTGAAGATTGGAACGCCAGCCTGGAATTTGTCCGTGAACAGTCCGACGATGAACGGCTGGGCAAGAACCGATAAGCCGATACCGACAGGCAGCAGGAGGAACGCCAGACGCGCGACGGTGTCGTGAAACAGCGAGCGTGCCAGGTGGCGGTCGGCGGAGTCTTCCGCCATCTTCACCATCATCACGCTCGTGGTGGACGTCATGATCAGGTCGACAAGCGGAATCGCCATGCACGCCGTGGAGTAGATGGCGAATGTCGCCCGGTCGAAGCTGCCGCCGACGACGTATTGGTGATAGGTGACGAGAATCACTTCGACGCTGACGGCGAGTGCGAACGGAAGCGCGTAGGCGAGCTGAGTTCGCCATAGCTCGAGGTCGGGCCGCACGTCGCCGAACGCGCGCCTCATGATGAGCAGCATCACCGCCAGCCGCAGCGCGGCAAACGCCACCGCGCCCGTGAACACCGCATCGAGGCTGACGAAGAGCAGCGCCGGGACGACGAAGAACGCGGTGCGGGTGACGTCGGAGAGCGCGTAGGTCAGGGCGGCGTTCAGATGCCGCTTCCTCGACACCATCAGAATCTCGAACACCGTCGTCACCAGCATCAGCGTGAGGAACGTGCCGAGCAGCAGCAGGTAACGGGGCAGATCGGGATTGCTGAAGTGATCGGCGATTCGCGTGCGCGCCAGCCAGAGCAGTCCGAGACAGGCAAGCCCGGCGAGCGTCAGCGTCAGCGCGGCGTTCGCGCCATAGCGGCCCGCCCGTTGCGGTTGTCGCGGGACGAAGTAGTACAGGCTCTCGGCCAGCCCGAGCTGCGCGAGTCCGAAACAGGTCGCGTAGAGAAGGAAGAAGGTGCGATAGGTGCCCAGTTCCTCGAGCGTCAGCAGCCGCGCCAGGAGCGGACCGATCGCAAACGTGGCGATGAGGCCGACGGTCCGCCCGGCGACGAGCAGAAAGGCGGGACCCGTAATGTGGTCTTTCGGAGTGTCTTGTCGTGCCGTGCTCATACGTGGTGCACGCGGCCGCACGTGCGCGCCGGCGGCCACAGGTCGTGGACCTGGCAATGCAGGATGGCCGGCGAGAACCGGCCATCGCCGTCGACGGACGAGCCTTCCCACAGCAGCAGCCGCTCGATGGTCAGCGTCGGATGCCGGGCATCCTGATGCGGGCACGCCGTGTACCCGAAGCGGTAACCCGTCCGCTCGAGCACATCGACATCACGCGGGGTGAACTGGCCTCCCGGATATGCGAAGTGCGTCACCGGCGCGCCGATGTGCTCCTCGATCGCGCGCTTCGACCCTTCCAGCTCGGCGACCACCGTGTCTGTCGATTCCGCGGGCAGCGAGACATGGCGGCGTGTATGGGAGCCTATCGTGATGCCCGCGCGATGCATCTCGACGATCATCGGCCACGTCAGCGACAGGGCGATGTCGTGGAAGCCGTTTCCGGTGCTGGCTTCCAGTGCCGCCAGGACACGGCTGATGTTTGCCATCGACAGATCCGGCAACAGGGCGGAGACGGTCATCATCGGCGAGCTGGTCGCGGCGCGCGAGCGAAGCAGGTGGCCGGCAGGGAGGTCGAGCTGGCGCAGCAGCGCCGACAGCTCGCGCCGGGGGTCGTCCCACGCGGCAAAGGCTTTCGTGACGAGGTGGAACAGCTGGTCATGGATCTGCCACCGCTGCCGGCCGACGAGATCAGTGACCACGAACACCGCCGCGGGAATGCCCTTGCGCTTCAGGATCGGGAACGCCTGCTCGTAGTTATCGCGATACCCGTCGTCGAACGTGACCGCCGCCACGCGCTCGGTAAACGGCCGTCCGTCGGCGAGGTGCTCGCCGATCTCGTCGAGCGTCGTGAACCGGAAGCGGCTTCCGACGAGGTCGAGGTGGCGCTCGAACATGGCGGTGCTGGTGAGCATGCTCGGCATCTCGTCGCGCGCCGTGCCGTCGAAATCGTCGACGACCCGGTGATAGCCAAGGATGAGCGGACGCTCGGGTCCTCGTGCCAGTGCTTCGGCGAGACCCAGTTCGTGGGTGCGCGAGATGGTTGACGCCAGCGCGCTCTTCACGTGCGTGCGCCAGCGGTTCGTTCGATTAGCTAGCACGGGTCGCTCCAGGGGTCCCCAGGGCCAATACGCGCCGCGCCAGGCCGGCGACGCCGCGGCGTGCCTCGACCGCGTGCCGCTGCACCGAGCCGCCGAAATGGACGGGATAGAGATCGACACGCTGCAGGAGGCTGGCACGGCGGGCCCACCGCGACTTGTACGATTCGGTGCCCCAGAGCATGTCGAACTCATTGGCACCTTCGTTGATGGCCGCCTTGATTGTGAGCGCCATCAGCACGAGGCCGATGCTCTGCGGGGAGTACGTCTCGTCGTAGCCGTGCTGATAGAAATAGAAGCGGCCTCCCATGTGGAAGCCGTACATGACCGCGGCAGTGGCCCCGTTCAATGTCAGGGCGTACATCCGCAGCCAGCCGCCCTCGAGCGCCAGGTGCGTTGCGTCTTCGTGAAAGGCGCGCGCTGCCATTGATGCGAAGGCGGTCGAACCACCGCGATCCGCATAGCGCCGCTTATGAAACGTGGCGAGCGCGGCGAGCCCGGCCTGCCGATCTTCATGCCGTGTGATCCGGTCGAATCGCGCGTCGAACTCGCGGTCGAGGGCACGCAGGCGCCGGCGGATGTTCGCGCGATGAGAAGCGCCAACGCTGCCGAGGAACGACTCGAACGTATGGCCCTGGAGATCCACGAGCGGGCACGTCCCGTCATCCGCGAAGCATGTCGCCCAGCCGGCGCCGCCGAGCCTCCTGGCCAGTTGCGCGGAGATGGACGCAGGCGGCAGATGCGTCAGGCGGAGGGTCAGCTGGCGCGACGTCAGGAAGTCGGCGAGTGCCTCGACAGCCTTGTCCTCACAGCCGCGACGTGCGATCACGTCCAGGTAGTCCGAACCTGCCTCTCCGGTTCCCAGGAACTCGAGACGCGAGAACCAGTACAACGACGCGCTGACCATCCGGAGCGGCGCGATCGCGATCAGTTCCGTGCCGGCACGAACCACGAGCAGCCGGAGGCCATTCGAGTTCCCGAAGTGCATCCACCATGCGTACAACCACTCCCAGGTCAGGAAGGGGTTGCTGCTGGCGCTCGACTGGAGCAGCTCGGACCATTCGCGTCGAAGCGCCGCAAAGGACTCCGCGTCCTGGACGCTGGTGACCGACAGGGCACGGCACGGCATCACGCGGCCGCTCCGAGGCCGAGACCGGACATCTGCCGGGCGATGTGATCGATGTGACGAACCGTGAGGTCCTGATGGATTGGCAGTTCCAAGACGTGGCGCCGGAGGAACTGGGCGTCGGGTCCCATCTCGTGGCCGCCTGGCTCGCTGCTGTCGTTCCAGAACTCGAGCGCGTCCACGCCGTGCGCGCGCAGCCTTTCCGCCGTCTGGTGCTTGTCGCTAACGAGAACGGGGAAGAACAGCGGACACACACCGTCGGGAACGGAGCGGAATACCGGGACCGCGTAACCGGCCAGTCGCGCTGCCAGCCGGCGATAGTTCTCGACGCGCCGCCGTCTGATCTCACCGTAGTCGAACCGCTCGAGCAGGCGCTGCGAGACGGGCGACATCGCGAGGTCCACTTCGTCGAGGCTGAAGCCGATGTCGCCGACGTTCGCCCGGCGAACCGACAGCACGCCGGCGGCGCGGCCGACGCCACGTTTCACCACCTGCAGCGCAGCGCCAACACCGTTGGCACGGCCGCGCAGGCGCTGCACGAGCAGTTCGGCGGTTCGTCCGAGCACCGACGCGGCACCGGCGTCACGCAGCACCAACCGTTCGAGCGATTCGAGCCGCGGGCCGTTTTGCACGAGCAATGCGCCGTTGGGCAGCGGCAGCGTCTTGTACAGGCAGAACACCGACCAGTCGCCGAAGCTGCCGAGCGGGCGGCCGTTGGTTTCGCTGAGAAGCGCGAGCGCGCAGTCTTCAACCAGCAGCATGCCGCGGCGGCGGCACAGGTCCACGATGTCAGCCATCGGCTGCGGCCAGCCGGCGTAATGGATCACGTACAGCAGATCAGGGTTGTGCCGGCGGCAGCTCCATTCGATCTCGTCCGGATCGAGCGTCATGTCCCGGCGTATCGGGTAGTACCGCAGCGCGGCGCCGGCCGCGCGCATGGCCAGGATTTCGTTGCCGCTGTTGTAATCGGGCGCCAGCACGGTCAGTCCGGGGTTGGTCTCGAGCAGCGCCCGAAAGAGGTGATAGATCGCGTTGCGCGCGCGATAGAACGAAAGGTGATGCGGCGCGTTGAACGGGAAGCAGCCGGCGGCGCTGGCGCGCGTCCGCACGAAGTCTGTTGCGGAGAGTCCCTGATACGTGGGAACGAAAGTGCCGATTACGCTCGCCATCGTTTCAGCTCCGGTACCACCTGAAACTTCAGGGAATGCAAAAGCCGCGCTCGGATGGTGTGTGGAAACACGTACAGCCACTCGTGGACGCGGCTGGTCGATGTCCATTCCAGCTTCCACGGTTCTCGGTCGCCGAGAAAATCGATCTCGCGAAGTCCCTCCGCGAACGCGCGCTCGACGGCGAAGTACGTGAGCAGCTTGAAGGGCGCGCACGCGGCGTAGTCCGGGTCGTAGCCGGTCTTGAAGAGAAAGAGGCGCCCGTCGAAGCACGACCCGTAGGACGTCGCGATCCGGCGCCCGCCGACGGTCAGGAACATCAGGCGCAGCCAGCCGCGTTCCGCGGCGCGTTGCGCCAGCAGCGAATAGAACCGGTGCACCGCAGCATCCGAGGTGATCGACGTCCCCGCTTTGTCCTTCCAGCCGGACGCCTCGAGGCGGAGCGCCTCCTCGCTCGCGCCGGCGATCTGCTCCGCGGCGTCGAGCACTTCGAGCCGCGGCTCTCCGAATGCGCGCAGGCGCGACAGGCGGTTGCGAAGGTTTGAACGGAATTTCGCGGACAGCGACGCGTGATAGGCGTCCCATGTGCCCGACAGCGTCAGGTACGGAGAGCTGTCGCCTCGCCAGATGCCCGTGCCGTATCCGTCGCGGTCCGCAAGGGCAGCGAAAGCGATGCGCGTCGGCGAGTCGTCCGGCAGCCGGCTGAGCTGAAGGACGTCCCACTGGTCGTTCGCATCGCGCAGGGCATCCCAGATCGCCCCATAGCTCTCCAGCGGAGATCCGGCGGCGATGCAGTCAACGCGCGGCGTGTGATCGTTGTGGAGCAGATCGAGCTTCCGCACGGTGAGGCCGTACATGTGGACCTGCTCGGTCATCAGCGGTGCGATTGCGACGACGTCCGCACCGTCACGCACGACCACGACGTGCAGCCGGCGGCCGGCGCCGAAGCAGTCCCACCATGTGCGGAACCACTCGTGGAGCAGGAACGGGTGCGGCACGTGGGCACGGCTCACGGCGTCGTTCCACTCCGGCTCGAGCCGTACGAACGTCTCGTAGTCGGTCACGATCTCCGCCGTGACCTGGCGACGATCGGCGCGAGCGTCGAGATCCGCAGCCAGCCCTGTCATGCCGCCATCGACCGGCGCTGCTGCTTGCGCGCGAGCAGATCCGCATAGAGGTCTTCTGTCGCAGACACCATGCGATCGACCGAGAACCGCTCGGCGATGCGTGCCCGTGCGGCGCGGCCCAGCCGGGCCGCCAGCTCGCGGTCGTCCAGGAGCCGCGCGACAGCAGCGGCAATCGCTCCTGCGTGGCCGGGCGTCACCAGCAGTCCGGTGGCGCCATCGGTCAGCGCTTCCGGCGTCCCGCCGACGCAGGTCGCCACGACCGGCGCCGCCGCCGCCATGGATTCGAGCACGACGTTGGAAAGGGCCTCGTTGAGCGACGGCATCACCGCGACGTCGGCGGCACCAAGCACGGCGGGAATATCCGAGCGCCGGCCCGTAAACGTCACCCGATCCGCCACGCCGAGCTGCTGCGACAGCTGTTCGAGGCAGAGCAGATATGCCGGATCCGGCGGGCTCGTTTCGCCGACGATCAGAAACTGCACGTCCGGATAACGCGGCTTCAGCGCCGCGGCGGCCTCGAGGAACACCTCGATGCCCTTGAGGCGCGCCAGGCGGGAGACGACGACGACCAGCCGGGCGCTCGCCGGCAGCCCCAGCTCGTGCCGGATGCGCTCGCCGGCCGGCTGACCGGCGAAGCGCGTCATGTCCACGCCGTTCCGGATCACCACGATGTTCGAGGGGTCGTAGCCCTCCTCCTTGACCAGCCAGTCGCGCACTGCGTCGGCGTTAACCAGGATGCGATCCGCGAACTGGCAGGCATAGCGCTGCACGCGCTTCTGCATCGGCGTCAGGTACGGAGACCGGTCGCGAATCGACGCGATTACGACCGGCGCCATGAGCCGCGCCGGCGGAACCGCGAAGACGTTTCCATAGAAGTTGTAGGCGTGGACGATGTCGATGCGGCTGCGCGCGATCTGGCGGGCCAGCCGTGCCTGCTGCGCCAGCGCGTGCACGCTGCGGAACGTGGCGATCTGGTATTCCCGCAGCGGAATGCCCAGCTGTCCGAGCTCGTCCACGAACGGTCCCCAGCGCCGCAGGCACGCGAAGGCGACGTCGAACCGCGATCGGTCGAGCAGCCGGCCGAGCGCCATGAACTGGTTCTCGGTGCCGCCGCACATCAGCGTCGGGACGACCTTGAGGAGCCGCGTGCGAGTCACGACAGGGGGACGGGCCTGCCCGCCGGAGCTTCAGCGAAGGCGGGCTCGAGGCGGTGCCGCGCTGCCCGCACCGGCTCGTCGACGATTGCGGCGGCGCGCGCGGTGTGCTTGAGCGCGACCGCGAGACCGCCGATGGTGAAGAAATAGAACTGATAGGCGATCGGGTGGAACATCGCCGCGACGAAGAACGTGACCAGCGACACCTGGATGCCCGCGGCCAGCGGGCCGATCGACTTCACGGCTTCATGATGGCGGGCCAGCCGCTCGAGCCGCCGCGCCGTCCGGAAGCACATGATGTGGAGCCAGGCGAAGAGCAGCAGCCCCGGAAGGCCGAGATCGACGGCGTACTGCAGATAGGCGTTGTGGACGGACCGGTAGGTGTCGCGGCCGCGGTACCTGTTCAGCGCCAGCATGTCGTTGCCGATTCCGGCGCCGACGATCGGGTTCTGGGCCACGATGCCCGCGGAGACGATTACGTCCTGCCAGCGGCCCTGCGCCGAGCCGGTGCGGTCCGCCTCGATATCGGTGATGGTGCTCAGGCGATCGAAGTAGCTGTCCGGCACAACCACCGGAACAACGAGTGCGACTGCAACCAGCAGCGCGCCCGCGCCGTTCGAATGGCGCCGCGCCAGCACCGCCAGCAGCATGACGCCGGTTGCCGCGAGTGTCAGGAATCCGGCTCGTGAAAACGTCACGATCACGCCGGCGATGCTGATAAGCATCGCGATGGCGGCAACACCGCGTCCTGCCAGGTGTCTGGTGCTGATCATCAGCGCCGCCGCGATCGGGATGATCAGGTTGAGCATCAGCGCGAGATCGTTGGGATTGGCCGCCAGTCCCGAGCCGCCCATATAGCCGTAGATGCGCTTCAATCCGGGCACGCCGGTCGAGAGGACCTCGCCGGAGAGGTAGTTGCTCACGCCGGTGCCCGCCAGCGGAATGGCGCAGAGCACCAGCGTCCACGCGATGGCCGTGATCCGCCGCTTCGTCGTCGCCAGCGTGGCCACCAGCCAGAAGAACAGCACGGCCTTGATGTACTGGCTCGTCAGCACCTCCACACTGCCGCCGGCCCAATACGAGACGGGCACGGTGATGGTGGCCCACGCGACGAGCAGCAACGCGATGCCAATCTCCGCATTGAACGGCGGTGCCGAATCGCGCCGCACCAGTCGATCCATGAGATGGGCGCCGATGGCGACGGCTGCGGCGACGAACGCGATGCGCAGCTGGCCGAGCACGGGGAACCACGCCTGCGGCGACAGCAGGAGAATCGCCGTGAAGGCGACCAGCGCGCGAAAGGCAACCGTGTTGGCGGTGGAGTTGGCCGGGCCTGGAGTCATCCGGCTGAAGCCGGACTCCGCAGGGGGACCCGGCTGCGGCCGCCACCAGGCAGCCGTGTGAGCCGCAGGGGAGGTGTTCACTGGCGTCCTGTGGTGGAACGCGGCGCCGCCTGATCGGCCAGCACCGGCACGAGGTCCTTGGCGCGGAGCCGCTGCGCCGCGGGCCACGACAGATCGCGCCCCATCGGCGCCGGATGGCGAACCTGCGCCGCGCCCTGGCCGAACAGCACGATGCCGATCGTGGCGAACATGATCCGCAGGTCGAGCCACAGCGACCGGTTCTTGATGTAGTACAGGTCGTACCGCATCTTCTCGGTTTCTTCCTCGAGGTTGTTCGCGTACCCGTATCGCACCTGGGCCCAGCCGGTGACGCCGGGCCGGACCGTCGAACGCAGCCCGTAGTACGCGATGTGCTCCATGAACGTCGCGTGATTGGACACCGGATGCGGACGCGGGCCGATCAGGTTCATCTCGCCGCGGACCACGTTGACCAGCTGCGGCAGCTCGTCGAGGCGGAAACGGCGAAGGTACCGGCCAACCCGCGTGATGCGGTGGATGTTGTCCATGACCCACTCCGACGGCGCCTCCATCGTCGGATGCATCGTGCGGAACTTGAGGAGGCCGAACGGGCACCCGTGGCGGCCGGCGCGCGGCTGCACGAAGAGCACGGGTCCGGGGGAATCGATTTTCACGAGCAGGGCGATCACGGCGAGCAACGGGGCGCAGATCACCAGCCCGACGACGGCTCCGAGGACGCTGACGAGGCGGGCCACCACCTCCGCGGCTCCGTGATTGCGGAAACCCTTCGACAGGATCAGCGTGCTGGGCCGCAGTGCCTCGATGGCCATCTTCCCGGTGATCCGCTCATAGAGCTCGATGGCGTCCTCCACGTCGATGCCGCTCACGCGTGAATCGAGCAGCGCCTGCAGCGGGAGGCGATCGCGCCGGTTCTCGATGGCCACGACGATCCGCGACGGACGCACGCGCGCGACGATCTGATCGAGCTCGTCGCACGTGCCCAGCCACCGATCGGCGAGCGGTGAGTGCTGATCCGGCCGCTCGGTGTCGACCACGCCCAGGACCGTGAAGTGCAGCGAGTCGAGCGACTCGATTTCCTCGATGAGTCGCTCCGCTATCGGGCCGGCGCCGAGAATCAGAAGGCTGGATTGCATCCCAGTGTTCCCAAGGGTTCGTTGGGCTCCTATGCCTGGCTTACCGCGCCAGAGGTGTCGGGAAAATATTCCCGGTAGTACTCGTCGTAGTACCCGAACAGCGGCCGGTCGTCGCGGTTGAACACGATGCCCATCACCTTTGCCGGGTCCACGAGGTTGAGCGCTTCGCCAAGCAGCTTCCGCGGCGTCTGGTTGGCGGCGACGACGACGAGCATCTGATCGACGATTCGCGACAGGACCGCCGAGTCGAACACCGGCAGGAGGGGCGGCGTGTCCACGATGACCACGTCGAAGTCCTGCCGCGCGCGCTGGATCAGGCCGTCGAACCGCGGCGAGCGGAGGAGACGGTGGATGGCGGAGCCGGGCGTGCCGGACGTCACCGCCCACAGCGGGAACGTCTGCACCGGCTGCGCAACCGCGGCGAGCTCGAGCCGGTCGCTCGACAGCACGTCGGTCAGCCCGGGCGACGTTTCCAATCCCAGCGTCGCAGCAATCGAGGGCCGGCGCAGGTCGGCGTCGATCAGCAGCACGCGGCCGTCCGATTCGCGCGCCAGCGCGCCGGCGAGGTTCACGGCGGTCAGCGTCTTGCCTTCGCCCGCCGCCGGGCTGGTGATCGCCAGCACCTGCGACCCTCGCGTTTTTGTGAGCCGCTCGATCGTGATCCGCAGCCCCTGGTACTGCTCGGCGGCGAACGAGCCGGGGCTGGTGAAGCTGACCAGCCGGGAATTGAGCGATGGTGTGAGCGTCCTTTTCACGATGTGACCCCTTAACCCGCGCGCTGGAGCAGCCGCACCAGCGTGTCGTTTCCGTGAGCGAGATAGGCGGAGAGCGTGGCGACGAGTACGACCGCCGCAACCGCGGACGCCGTGCCGAGCGTGGCGCGCGCCCAGCCGCGGCGCGGCGCGGCGCCGATTTGCGGAATCGTCGCGAGCACCGGCACCCCGGTGAACTCGCGCACTTCGTCGACGTTGTGGAACGACGTGTCGAACTGTTCGGCGAGCACCACCGCGCCCGCCATGGCGGCAAGGGCCAGGAGCAGTCCCATCAGCACCAGGCGAAGCCGGTTCGGCGCGGACGGACCTTCGGGCGCAACCGCCGCATCGAGAATGCGGAAGTTCTCGCCCTGGTGGCCCGTTTCCACCGACTCGGCCAGCCGCGCCTCGTCGAACCTGCGGGCCAGCACGTCGTAGTTCTCCTTCGCCGACGAGTACTCGCGCTGCGCCTGGAGGTAGCCCTCCTGGACACCCGGGGTCGAATCGAACCGCTGCTGCAGCACGGCGATCCGCTGCTGCAGATCCTTTTCTTCGCTCCGCAGCCGCGTCAGCTCGTCGTCGAAATCCTTGATGCCACGCCTGCTGCGCGGCAGCGCGGCGAGGTTCTGTGGCGTGTTCGAGACCGCCTGCCGTTGTGCGTCGGTGGCCTGTCTGGCCTTGTAGGCGGCGAGATCACGTGCCTGCTGGTCCTGCACTTCCTTTTCGATGGCGGCGATGCGGCTGCTGGCGCTGATGATCTCGGGGTGGTTTGCGGTGAACCCCTTGCGCTCGGCTTCGATGAGATCTTTCCGCGCCTGCCCCAGACGCTCCCTCGCCTCCGCCAGCTCCTTTGATACCGGGACACCGGCCGGGTCCGAGGCCAGCACGCCTTTGGCCGCTGCGGCAACCGCGGAGGCGTCCTCCAGCCCTTCCAGCAGCTTCTCCCTCGCGTCCATGTTGCGGCGCTGATCGTCGCGGTTGCGGCGCAGTTCATCGGCGAGGGACTGATACGCCGCCATGGCGACGCCGGCGGCCTGCGGCAGCTGCGCCTGGTTCCGCAGCGTGAAATCGCGCAGCCGCGCCTCCTGGATGTCCACCTGCTGCTTCGCCGCTTTCATCTGCTCTTCGACCAGCTGCACGGCGCGACGCGCCTCGCCGGCGCGGATCGCGGAGTTGTGCTCGACGAAGAACTGTGCGATCGCGTTGGTCACGTTCGCGACATTGCGCTGGTCGTTGCCCGTATAGGTCAGCGTGAATGCGACGGTCTTTGTCCGGCCGGAGACCTGCTCCGGCCCGTTCGCCTCCCAGTCGATGTCCTCGCGCGCCTGGTTCAGCACGTCCTCGAATCCGGCTGTCCGCCGCAGCTCGGGATACAGATCGAACCGCTTGATCAGGCTCGTCAGCCGCTCGCGGCTGAGGACCTCCTGCCGGATTTGATACAGACGGCTTTCCAGTTCGTTGCCGACGTTGGTGCGGATCACGCCATCCGGCAGCGGGCGCTCGATGGTCACGATCGCGCTCGCCGTATACAGGTCGGGCAGGTAGACGGCGAACGCGACGGCGGCGGCGATGACGGTCGTGAAGGCGACCGCGGCGATGAGCGCGCGCCGGCGAAGGATGGCGATCGTCCGCAGGGCGATGGATTCGTCGGATGCGGGGGACATGAACTCGCGGGCCATGGGCTCCTCAGTTGACGACGATGACGTCGCCGGGCTGGACGACGAAGTTCGCGCCATTCTTGCCGTTGATGGCGTCGTTGTACTTGAAGTCGATCGCGCCGTTCTGGCCGCGGCGGATCACCTTGATGTTGCCCTTGTCGGCGAACTCGTTCAGCCCCTGTGCCTTGGCAATCATGTCGAGCACGGTGACGTCGGGTGTCTTCAACTCGAAGTAGCCGGCCATGCGGACGTTGCCCGACACCGAGACCTTCGGACTGTGAATCTCGCGAACGACGACCGACACTTCCGGTGCCGGATCGATGAACTGCGCCAGGCGCTGCGCCACTTCGACCCTGACCTGACCCGCGGTCAGGCCGGCGACGGTGATGTCGTGGACGAGCGGGTGCGAGATCTTGCCGTCGGGCCGGACCGGGATCCGCTCGCGACTGAGCTCCTCGTTCTTCCAGACGTGGATGTCGAGGATGTCCTCGGGCCCAATCTTGTAGTCACGCGGATCGACGCGCGCCGCTTCGATCGCGCGTGCGCCTGCGGCCGGCGCTGCGGCCGGTGCCGCTGCCGGCGGGGCGGGCACGGCCTTCGTCGCCGCCGGCGGCGTCTGTGCGGGCGGTGTGGTGCCGGCGGTGCCGACCGCTTCGCGCGGTGCCGTGGTCTGCTGCGCGAACGCGGCCGACGCGAGGACGAATGCAGCTGTGAACGTTGTCAGGACCCGCGCGATCATCGAATAACCCCTTTCACTCGCGCCGCCTCATCCGGCGGCAGAATCGAACGGAAGAGCCGCGGCGCGACGGTAAAGCTCACGCGAAACACGTGCCGCAATACGTTGTCGTCCAGACGGCGGCGGATATCGCCCTGTTGGTAATCCACGCCATACGAAGCGGAGACGCTATACATCCCGCGGGACGTCCAGGAGGCAAGCAGGGCGCTTCGGTACACACGCGCCTCACGGAAATCGAGGGTGTCGATGTCGGTCGCGCCGAGGTGGGTGCCGAACTCCCAGCGGCTGCGGAAGGGCCAGGTGATCCGCAGCGAGCCGCTGTCCACCGCGACCGGTCCTTCGATGCCGAGGATGATCGTTTCGCCGTGCCAGTAGTCGGCCCTGACGTCGAAGCGGTTCGTGTCGCGCCTGAGCGACGCCGACAGCTCCGGCTTGACGCCGCTCTGATACGAGCTGACCCGCGGTCCCGCATACAGCGACAGGTGAGTGTGCGGCGCCATCTCGCGCGTCCAGCCGGCGAGCACCGAGTGTGACGAGGACTCCCCGAGCGGGTCGACGAAATACCTGGCGAGGTAGGTCCCGACAATCGCCGATCGCGGCGTGAACTCACGCGACAGCGCGACCCGCCCCTGATGCAGCGTGCCGCTCGGCGTGTCGAGCTCGTTCTCGCGCGTGAAGTCGTAGCCCGCGGTGATCACCGAGCGCGGATTCAAGCGCCGCACCAGCGTCGGCGAGAGCTGCCAGCGCTGCGCCGTCCGCCGTGCGCCGAGGATTCCCGTGTCGAGCTCGATTTCCCCGGGTGTTTCGGACCGGTCGTAGCGCCCGACGACGCCGAATGTCGTCAGCGGCGAGCTGCGGAACTCGGTGTCGAGGTACGCGTGCCGCCGTGCATCGACGGTGTTCAGCGTCGAGAAGTTCGAGCGCAGCATGTCCTGCGAATACAGGCTGAGAAACTTGAGCCGCGGCGACTCGTAGTTCCCTTCGACCGTCGGGCGGACCTGCAGCATCTTCCCGGCGCTGCCTTCCTCTGTCGCGAAGAGGTTGTCGTCGTAGACGCCTGCAATCGACAGCGAGGGCACGAACGTGAAGCGCGTCTGCGCCGACACGGCTGGCGACAGTGCCGTGATCACGGCGAGCGTGGCGAGAATGGTCGAACGCATAGTTCCTGTTTTCACTCCTCACGGGCTTCGCCCCCGTGACTCACGCATCCCTTGCGCGTGTGCCGTAAACGCCGGCGACGCCGCCGTATCACCTGCTGATACGGTTCACTTACGTCGCGCCTGAAGTGCAATAACCGTTCACACCATTCGCTGGCATGCGGTATGTGCCGATGCCACGGCGGTCCTGAAACGCGGGGAAATGCACGAAAACGAGCGCGCGCGCGGGGTTGGTACGCTTGCGCACGGCCGTGTGTGAAGAGCAGTTCCGAAAAGTACCGATGAAATGCCGAACGCGAAGGTGTCGAGCGATTCGAACGGTTAGCTCAAGGATGCCCCCCCCGCCAGCTGATGACCGGATGCGAGACGGCCTGCCGTTGCAGCGACTGCGCATCGACCGCGTCGGTCGGGTAGCACGCGGCTCCCACCGACAGGCGCAGCGGTGCGGGGAAGTCGTAGTGATTCATCCGCTCCATCAGCCGGTCGATGACGCGCGTCGAGTTCGCGTAATCGGCGTCGAGCAGTACGAGCGAGAGCAGCCCGTGGTTGGTGACGCCCAGCACGTCGGTGTCGCGCACCTCGTTGCGGATGATCTGGGCAACCTCGCCGACGGTGCCCTGATCGGCCGCGACCGTCATGCCATCGTATTCGCGGCTGGTCTCCACCGTCACCAGCGTGAGGTAGTTCTGCGACCGGACGGCCCGCCGCAGTTCGCCGTCGAGCACGAATTCGAAGGCGTGCGGCTTGAGCAGCCGCGAATCCTCGTCGAAGAGCGAGTCGCTCATGGCAGGCGTCAGGAGGCCGTGTCCAGGCCGTTCTCTTTAATCTTGTACAGCAGCGCCTTGTAGCTGATGCCGAGGTGCTCCGCGGCCTCTTTCCGATTCCACCGGGTGCGCGTCAGCATACGGAGGATCAGTTCGCGCTCCGCCTCGCGCGCGGCCGAACGCGCGATGTCCTTCAATGACACGCTGACGGCGCCCGCCGCCGCGGCGACGGGCTCGGCGCACGAATTCACGCGAGCTGGCGTCGGCGGCAGAACCGGGGGCGCCGGCACCGCAACGGGAGGCGGTGACAGCGGACGGGGAGACAAGTTCACGACGGGCTGCAGCAGCTCGCGCGAGATGCCCGCTTCCGTGCCGAGCACCACCATTCGTTTGATCAGGTTTTCCAGCTGGCGCACGTTCCCTGGCCAGTCGTAATTCAGGAACTGATTCGACAGCTCGCCGCTGATCGCAGTCAGCGGTTTGTTGTACTGCGCCGAGTATTTGTCCAGGAAATGCTGCGTCAGGATCGGAATCTCTTCGCGCCGGTCGCGCAGCGGAGGCAGGTTGATGGTCACGACGTTCAGCCGGAAATACAGGTCCTCACGGAACTGTCCCGACGCGACGGCGGTCTCGAGGTCGCGGTTGGTGGCGGCGATCAGCCGCACGTCCACCTGGACGTCCGCTTTGCCTCCGAGCCGGGAGAATCCGCCGTCCTGCAGCACCTGCAGCAGCTTGGCCTGCAGCGGATAGCTGATATCTCCGATCTCGTCGAGGAACATCGTGCCGTGGTTGGCGAACTCGAACTTGCCGGGCTTCTGCTGGATCGCGCCGGTGAAGGCGCCCTTCTCGAATCCAAACAGCTCGGATTCGAGCAGCTCCGTCGGCAGCGCCGCGCAGTTCACCTTCACGAACGCCTTGTCCTTGCGCAGCGATCGGTCGTGCAGGGCATGGGCGACCAGCTCCTTGCCCGTGCCGCTCTCGCCGCGAATCAGCACCGTGACGTCCGTGTCCGACACGCGCTCGATCAAATCTCGCACTTCGGTCATCGCGTCGCTGTTGCCGAAGAGGGTCGAGTATTTCGACTGCTGGCTGAGGCGCGCACGCAGCGATGCCACCTCCTGGCTCAGTTGGCGCTGCCGGATGGCCGACGCAATGAGCACTTCGAGCTCGTGGTCCTCGAACGGCTTGCAGACGAAATCGCTCGCGCCCAGCTTCATCGCCTGCACGACGGTCTGCGTCCCTCCCTGTCCCGACATCACGATGACCGGGATCTCGCGATCGATCTTCTTCAGCGCGGCGAGCGCCGCCAGCCCGTCCATGCCGGGCATGATGACGTCGAGCAGCACCGCCGACGGCCGCTCCGCGTGGAAGCGCTTGACCGCTTCGTCGCTGTTGCTGATCGTCAGCGCTCCGTATCCGCGGGACACCAGGAAGTCCTGGAGGAACCCGCACATCGCCAGGTCGTCGTCGACGACCATCACCTGATGCTTCTGGCTCATCGCGCTCCCATCCCCGATGCTCGACTGCGCCGCATGGGCATCCGGACGAGCAATCGAGGTACCAGCGCCGGAAAACCTTTGGAACAGGAAGGAATTCGCTGCGGCGTGGATGGACGCCGGTATCCCGAAAATGGAAAACGGCGTCCCCGAGGGAACGCCGTTGCTCTTTTTGGGCGGTTGACGCGTCTCGGCTGTAGGCGCGCTACGGCCGTTCGATCCCCGTCTCCTTGATCTTGTTGAGCAGGGTTTTGTAGCTCACGCCAAGGAGGACCGCAGCCTTCCGGCGGTTCCAGTGGACCTGCTTCAGCGTATCGGAGATGACCGCTCGCTCCGCCGCCAGCGCCGCTTCGCGCGCGACCTCAGCCAGCCGCCGTCCATCCTGCCCGCCCGCTTCGGCAGCGTCGTCCTCGTCCTCGTCGTCCGGAGCGGCTGCTGCCGCTGCCGGCGGTGGCGCCGCGGGAGCCGGAGCGTGATACGCGGGCGAGTACTCGCTCTGCGGCGCCGTTACGCCGGCGGGGTTCGGGCTGAGCCGCGGCTTCTCGAACTCGCGGATGACCATCTGCTCGTCCTGCAGGATGACGAACCGCTTGATCATGTTTTCGAGCTCGCGGATATTGCCGGGCCACTCGTAGGCGAGGAACCGCTCGCGCAACGCGTCCGACAGCGGGCGCACGGGACGGTTGTAGCGATGCGAGTACTTGACGATGAAGAAATCGGTGAGGCTGGGGATTTCGTCGCGCCGCTCGCGCAGCGGCGGCACCATCGCCTCGATCACCTTCAGCCGGTAGTACAGATCCTCGCGGAAGTCACCGCGCAGCATCATCTGCTCGAGGTCGCGGTTCGTCGCCGCGAGGACACGCACATCCACGTTGATCTTCTTGTTGCTGCCCAGCTTGGTGAACTCCGCGTCCTGCAGCACGTGCAGCAGCTTGGCCTGCAGCGGCGGCTTCATCTCGCCGATTTCGTCGAGGAGGATCGTGCCGGTGTGCGCCTGTTCGAACTTGCCGATGCGTGTCGTCGCCGCGCCGGTGAACGCGCCCTTCTCGTGGCCGAACAGCTCGCTCTCGAGCAGTTCGGCCGGAAGCGCGGCGCAGTTGACCTTCACGAACGGGCGCGCTTTCCGGTTCGATCGCTGATGAATCGCCCGCGCCACCAGTTCCTTGCCGACGCCGCTCTCGCCGCGGATCAACACCGTGACGTCGCTGTCGGCGACCTGGTCGATGATGAGCGCGACGTGGCGCATGGCGGGGCTGTCGCCCCAGCCGATGAACGCGTCGCTCTGATCGTCGCTCAGCTGCTGCCGCAGATCGGTCAGCTCGTTGACCAGGCGGCTGCGTTCGATCGCCTGGCGGATTGCCGCGTCGAGCGCGATTTCGCCGAGCCCTTCGGGATCATCGGGCTTGACGACATAGTCGGCGGCGCCGAGGCGCACGGCCTCGACGATGGTCTGCGCCTGCTCGCGGCCCGACAGCATGATGACCTGCAGTTCCGGACGCGCGGCCTTCAGCGCCTTGAGCGTCTGAATGCCGTCCATGCCCGGCATGGCCACGTCGAGCAGAACGATGTCGGGCGGCTCGCCCTGACGGATCGCAGCGACGATCTCGTCGCCGCGCGTATACGAGCGGGCTTCGTAGCCGCGAACGCCGAGAAACGTGCGCAGGTATCCGGCGAAACCTGAATCGTCGTCGACGACGGCGATCGACGGACGTCGCTGATCGGTAGCGGCAGGGGAGGGCGGCGCGGACGGACCGGTGCCAGCGACTGTGGTCATCGGGTCGATATCCTTGTCTTCACTCACGTGAGGGGTAAACGAAGTGCCGACGTGGCGCGCGCGTGTGGACCGCTGCCGGACCAGACCGCGCCGCCGTGAGCCTCGATGACGCGGCGTGCGACGGGGAGCGCGAGGCCGAGACCGCCGCGCCATTCATCGAACGCCGACGGCGAGGCGACGGCGCCGCGCTCGAGTTCATCCAGCGCGCTTTCGTCGCCGATCGCTAGGACGCCCCACGCCGGATTGACGGTTCCGGCGGAGCACCGCGCGACGATGACACCTGGTTCCACCCGCTCACGCATTGCCGACTGCATCAATGCTTTCACGGCCGCGGCGATTCGCGCGCGATCGCCGGTCACCATGACCGGGGTCACTGCGCGTGGCTCGAGATGCACGCCGCGGTCGTCACCGTCATGCAACCCGCTCGCCAGCTCCGCCACGAGCCCGGAAAGGTCGAATTCCTGGCGCGCGAACGCGACGTCTCCGCCTTCGAGTTTGCCGAACTCACTCATCTCGGCGACGAGCGTGCCAAGCCGTCCGCACGATCGATCGGCCTCTTCGAGCATCCTTTTCTGCTTGTCCGTCAGCGGACCGGCCTGTTCGCGCAGCAGCATACGCAAATAGCCGGCGACGACGGTGACCGGCGTTCGGAGCTCATGCACGGCCAGGGAAATCGCTCGCGGCAGGACCCCGTCTCCGCCCACATCGTGTTCGACAGCCATGCGCCGGCCTCTGGGATTCGTGTTGGTTCCGGACAGCCGCGCTTTGCGGCTCGACCGTGCTGGAAACGCCCGTGCTGCCACGGTACCACGTGCGGTCGGAATTCAGACCTCGGCCGTAGTCCCCTTCCGGCCGGTTGCTCCTATAATTTCTATATATGGTGATCAGGAAGGCGTCTGACGTCCGCTCGTCGGAAATCACTCCCAAGAGCGTCTATTTACGCCGCCGGGAGTTCCTGCAGGCGTCTGCGGCCGCGCTTGTCGCGGCGGGATGTTCGGCATTGCCCGGCCTGGAGGCGCAGACGCGCGTCAAGCTGAAAGGCCCGATTAAAAAGAGCTCGTTCAGCACGACCGAAAAAGTCAATCTGTACGAGCACGTCACCGGCTACAACAACTTCTACGAGTTCGGCACCGGCAAGGACGAACCGAAGGTCAACGCCCGGAACTTCAGGACCACGCCGTGGACGCTTGAAGTCGAAGGCCACGTCGCCAAGCCGGCCACCTACCAGCTCGAAGACTTCATCAAGCCGTTCGCGCTCGAGGAACGCATCTACCGGATGCGCTGCGTCGAGGCATGGTCGATGGTCATCCCCTGGGTCGGCATTCCGCTGAAGGACGTCATCGATCGCGTCCAGCCGACGGGGAAGGCGCAGTTCGTCGAGTTCGTGACACTCCACGACGTGGGCCGCATGCCGATGCAGCGCCGCGAGGATGTCCTCGATTGGCCGTACGTGGAAGGTCTGCGTCTCGACGAAGCAAAGCACCCGCTGGCGCTGCTCGCCGTCGGGATCTACGACGAAGTCATGCCGCCGCAGAACGGCGCGCCGATCCGGCTCGTCGTGCCGTGGAAGTACGGCTTCAAAGGCGGCAAGTCGATCGTGAAGATGCGGTTCGTCGACAGACAGCCGCGCAACACGTGGCAGGTGATGCAGCCGAGCGAATACGGGTTCTACGCCAACGTGAATCCCAACGTCGATCATCCGCGCTGGAGCCAGGCGCGGGAGCGGCGGCTGCCGGACCTGCTGGCGACAACGCGCACGCAGATGTTCAACGGCTACGCCGACCAGGTGGCGAGCCTGTACTCCGGCCTGGACCTCCGCAAGAATTATTGAAACCGATCACGATGCTCAAGGCGGCGGCGTTCGCCGCCGCCCTCACTCCCGCGGCGGCGCTCGCGTACCGGTTCTACCGATTCCTTTACGCTCAGGACTTCGACGCCCTCACGGCCAACCCCGGTGACTACCTCACCGACCAGACCGGCACGTGGACACTGACCATGCTGGTCATCTCGCTGTGCGTCACGCCGTTGCGCCGGCTGACGAAATGGAATGAGTTGATCAGGCTGCGGCGCATGCTCGGGCTGTTCGCATTTTTCTACGCCACGCTCCATATGCTCACGTGGCTGGTGTTCTTTCATTTCTTCGATCTGGATGCGATGGTCAAGGACGTGGCCGAGCGGCCGTACATCACCGTTGGGATGGCGACGTTTCTGATGCTGCTGGCGCTGGCGGTGACCTCGAACCGCTTCTCGGTCCGGAAGCTGGGACGCCGATGGCAGACGCTGCATCGGCTTGTCTACGCCGCCGCCATCGGCGGCGTGATTCATTTCTGGTGGCTGGTCAAAGCCGATACCACTGAACCGCAGCGGTGGGCCCTGGCGGTCGCCGCCCTCCTCGGCTTCCGGGTCTGGTGGGCCTGGCGGACGAAGCCGGTCCAGACGCGCGCACCGCGCCCCGTGTAAACCCCAGGAATTCCGGCGGCTGCATACTTTTTGACAGCGTGACTTGCCGTTCCTCGCAGGGCCGTTTAATCTCGGCCTTTATGAGCGGAGGGCAAATGCCTGAAGCGCCGCTGGTGCTGATCGTCGAGGACGACCTGAGCACCCGCGTGATGTACCGGGACTATCTCAGCCACTCTGGCTTCCGGATCATCGATGCGCACAACGGGCACCAGGCGCTGGCCAAGGCCAGAGAGCTGCGTCCCAACGTGATCCTGACCGATCTGGCGGTGCCGGGGATGGACGGATTCGAGTTCTGCCGCGCCCTTCAACAGTCGGACGGCACGCGCGACATCCCGATTCTCGCCGTCACCGGACACGCGGAATATCTCGAACAACCCGACCGGTTCCGGCAGGCGGGGATCCTGCGTGTGCTGACGAAACCGTGCGCGCCGGATGTCATCGAAGCGGAATTACGGCGCCTGCTGGAACGGGCGCCGGCCAACAAGCGCTGATGGCGCGCCTGACCCGGGGTGGCGTGGCGCGCCCCGTCCGCCTTTAGGCGGACCAAGGTTCAGGCCGACTTGCGGCGTGTTAGGCGCGCGCGGGCCTGCGTGGCCTTCTCGGCCGGACCCAGCAACTTCAGTTTCTCCATCGCCGCGCGCTGCACTTCCAGCTCGCGCTCGAGGATCTCGAGCTTGCGTTCGAGGTCCTGCGGCGACTCGACCCCCTGAACCATGCGGCGGCGTCGCGGCATGGGAACCTCCAGGCTTGTGTTTGTCTGGGAAGAAGAGCGGCCAGTATAGCCACCGCTCAGCGCGGCGGCAACACCGAAAGCATCACTGCGGCTGGTCGCCTGCACGGTATTTCGCCGCCTGCTCCGGACGGCCCGTGGCGGTGTAGAGCGTCACGAGATCTTCGCGCGCCGCCCGAAGCCAGCTGACCGACGGGGACGACTGCCGGCTGACGATCGCATAGCCTTCCAGGATTTCCCGCTCGGCGTCGGCGGAGCGCTGCTGACGCAGCAGAGCACGGCCAAGTTTGATGCGCGCGATGCCGGTGTTCAGATGCTCCGGACCCTGCGTGTCCGAGTACATCGCCACGGCCCCCCGGTAGAGGGACTCCGCGCGGTGGTAATCCTTCTTGGCGAGGAACACGCCGCCCAGGTTCGAGTTCGCGGTCGCGACGAGGAAGTGCTTTCCGCCGTGCGCTTTACGGTAGATGTCGCCCATCCGCCTGAACGCCGTTTCCGCGTCGTCGAGTCTGCCGCTCTGGACGGCGATGTTGCCGAGGTCGTTGATCGCTGAGGCGACGCGGGGATGGTCGGGGCCGAACACGCGTTCCTGAATGCCGAGCGCGCGCTGCAGCAGCACGCGCGCCTCGTCGAAGCGCTTCTGATAGACCAGCGATCGCCCGAGCATCGTCAGCGCGGATCCCGTCTGCGGGCTGTCCTTGCCATGCCACGCCTCGGTGATGGCCAGCGCATCGCGGTAGAACGCTTCCGCCTCCGGGTACTTGCCGCGCTCGGACTGAATGGCGCCAAGGTTGATCAGGTCGTCGGCGACCAGCGCGTGACGATCGCCGCTGATTCGCCGCGTCATCGAGAGCACGCGCCGTCCGACCTCGTCGGCGACGTCGTAATTGCCGGCGTAGAAATTCGCGTTGAAGAGCTGACGCAGCGTTCGGGCGTAGTCAGCATTGTCGTCGCCCGCTCCGGACTGCAGCCGGCTGGCTTGCTCGAGCATTCTGATGGCGTCCGGGTAACGGCCGCGTTCTGTCAGCACCTCGCCAAGCGTGGTGTACGCCTTCGCGACCTGCGCCGCTGCCGGCGGACCAAGCTTCTGCAGCGACTCGAGTCCCTGCCGTGCGAGACGTTCGGCTTCGTCGAATCGGGCCTGGTCGCTGCGCAACAGCGCCAGCCGCAGCTCGACGTCCGCGGCTTCGGGGCTGCCGGCGCCGGACAGCCGCACGCGTTCGTCGAGCGCCTTTCGCAGCAGACCGTCGGCCCGCGCAAAATCACCCAGCCGTCCGTAGATGGTGCCGAGCGTTGCGTGCATGTCGGCCTGCACCGCAGGCTCCCCGCGCAGCGCATCGGCCTCCTGCACGCCGCGATTGAGCAGCGTCAGGACGCGCAGATCCTCGGCGGGCGCGGCGCTGGTGTCGCCGCCGGTGAAGAGCCCGAGCAGCAGCTCCCGCGTGCGTTCCGCGCGCGTCGCCTGGACAACGGCGGAATCGCGAGCCGTCGCCAGGCGGACGGTATAGAAGCCGACGAGGCCGATGATGACGGTGATCATCGCCGCTGCCGCCGCGAGCGGGCGCCAGTGGCGCCGCGAGAATTTCGCGAGCCGGTAGCCGACGGCGTCGGCTCGCGCGTCGAGCGCTTCTCCGTTCCGGTAGTGGTCGAGGTCGCGGATCAGCGCCTCGACCGAGGCATAGCGCCGCGCCGGGTCCGCGCGCAGTGCGGTGAGCACGAGGACGTCGAGGTCCGTGTTCTTTCGCGCGCCGGAAGGCCGCGGCGGCTCGCGATCGAATGCAGCCGCCCGGATGACGGCAGATGCCGCTGCCGGCACATCGAACGGCCTCTTTCCGGTCACGAGCTCGTACAGAAGGATGCCCAGACTGAAGACGTCGGAGTACACACCCACGGGCTCGCCGCGAATCTGTTCGGGCGCGGCGTAGGCCGGCGTCAATGCCCGCATTCCCGTCCGTGTGACGTCGGTGTCCGAATCGGTCTCGGCGAGCTGCTTCGCAATCCCGAAGTCGAGCAGCTTGACGCTGCCGCCGGCGGCAACGAGGATGTTCGACGGTTTCAGGTCCCTGTGGATGATGAGGTGGCGGTGTGCGTAATTCACCGCGTCGCAGACAGCGCGGAACAGGCGGAGCCGCTCCGCGAGCGGCAACTGGTGTGTCTGGCAGTAGTCGGTGATCGGCACGCCGTCGACGTACTCCATGACGATCCATGGCGTGCCGTCGCCGAGGACGCCGGCGTCGAAGAGCCGGGCGATGCCCGGATGATTCAACGCGGCCAGCGTGCGCTGTTCGGCCGAGAAGCGGCGTCTGCGGGAGGGCGACAGCCACGCGTCGCGAAGAACCTTGATCGCCGCACTGGTGCCGAGATCCACGCGCTCGGCCTTGAACACCGTGCCCATCCCGCCTTCGCCGACGACGCGCACGAGACGATAGGGGCCGATCTGTTCCACCGCCGCGCGGGCGCCGTCGAGGATTGGACCGGCGACGCGGCCGATCCCGCCGTCGAGCAGCGTCAATCCGCGTGCATCCTCGTCGAGCGCGGCGAGGACCTCGTCGGCGAGCCCGGTATCCGCGCCGGCCGCAGCGGCGACGTAGCGGTGCCGCTCCGCCGGCGGCAGCGCAACCGCTTCGTGAAAGATCGCCTGGATTCGTTCCCAGCGTTCGCTATCCATGGCTGCGAAGCTCCCGGGCGAGCCACGCCTTGACGGCGCGCCAGTCGCGCTGCACGGTCGCCTCCGAGACGTCGAGCGCGGCGGCCGTTTCCGCGACGTCGAGCCCGCCGAAGAAGCGGCAGACGACCATCTCCGCCTGGCGCGGATTGAGCCGTTCGAGCGTGTCGAGCGCCGCGTCCAGCGCCAGCACTTCTCTGGCGCTCGTCACGCGTTCGACCATCGATTCATCGAGCGTCACGAACACGACGTCGCGACCACGCTTCGCGGCGTTCCGCCGGCGCGCGGCCTCGACGAGCACCTGCCGCATGGCGCGCGCCACGATCCGGCGGAAGTGCAGATCGGAAAACACCTTGAATCGCGGTGACGCCGCCAGCTTCAGAAACGCTTCGTTGACGAGCGTCGTCGGACTCAGCGTCGCGCGCGGATCGTTGCTCTTTACGAGCGACGCCAGCCGGCGTAATTCTTCGTACGCGGCGCTGAACAACTCGTCGAGCCGCGGGTCAGCAGGGACAGAGTCGCGCAAGGGGATTTTTCGGTAAGGGGGGATTCTATCGAAGGCACGGCCAGTTCGTCGTCCGGTAAACGCCGTTACCTTGTCGTGAGACGTCGCGCCAGATTTCAAACCCGCGCTCGTCGTCCGGTGGGATCACGGTCATCCGCTCGTAACGAGGTTTCAGGTACTCCCAGATGTCGGGATAGGTGGTCGCGAACCAATCATGGCGATCGAGCGGGATGATCAGAAACGGGACCCGCGCCCGCCGGAGATGCGTGATTGTGACCGCCTGTTCCCAGGGGGTCAGGCGCCGGTAAAACCGCCGATGATCTCCCGCAAACCCGCGCCCGGTAACGACATTGAGCTCGGGCGAGTACCAGCCGTAAAGGAGACGATCCTCGGGCGTTGTGCACTCCCTGACGTACTCGATAAAGGGAAGCAGCATTCCCGAGGGATAGCTCGGGACGGGCCCCGGATGCGTGTCGTGAAGCCGTGCGCTGATGTCGCGCCAGCGGCGGACTACTTCGCCGGGGCCAGTGAAGACGCCGGCCGCCGCGAGGAGCTTGCCGGTCTCTCCGAAGACCGCGACGGCGCTGAGCGCCGCCGCCGTTGCGACGGCCACGATGCCGCGGGTGATACGCCGCCGAAGTCCTGGCGCCGGCCACCAGCGCCACGCCGTGGCGCCAATCCACGCGGCAAGTACCGACTGCGAGAGGCCGACGTCAGGCAGACGCGCTTCCAGCGGATGCCGCAGAAAGACGAGATTGGAACAGAGCGCGAGCGCCGCCAGCATGACCGCAATGGCCGTTTCCGGAACCGCGAGCACGTGCCTGCGCGCGAAGACCATCGCCAGCCCGAGAACCGGCAGCGCCCAGTACAGCCAGAAGATGAGCGCGACGCTGTTCTCGCGGGCATGCCACCCGGGGCCGAAGTGCGATTCGCCCAGCAGCCGTTGCCAGCGATCGCCGCGCGCCAGCTGATCGAATCCGTGCGTGTCCTCGACGTTGCCGTCCGAGCGGATCGCCTGCAGGTTCGCGGCCGATGTGTCGCGCGCGCGATAACGCCACGTGCGATCCTCGACATGCCTGACCACGTCCAGCTGGTAGCCGTCCTCCAGCCGGGCGCGTAAGCGATCGTCCACACCGGGCGCCCACCTGACGTGAACGATTCGCGTCTCGGGAGAGATCCAGAGCCCTTCCCGGGCATTCACCGAGAAGACAGGAAGCTGATAGACGCCCGACACCGATTCCCCGCCGACATACGCGCGTGCAACGCGGAGATACGTCGGGATTCCCGCCGCCCACTGCACGTACGCCAGATGTGGCAGCACGAACAGGAAAGCCAGTGCGCCGTAGGTCGCAATCGATCGCGTCATCGTCGCGAACCCCGATCGCCACTGGGCGACAGCAAGCAGCGCCACGCTTGCCACACCGAGATAGAGCGCGTGATCGTGACGGAAGTAGTAGCCAAGTGCGGTGGCTGCCGCGAGCGCGGCGAGCCGCGCCACGGTCGGACGCTTGACGGCCCACCAGGCCACGGTCAGCGCGACGGCCTGGACAAGCAGCTTCGGATAGCTGTAGGTGCGCGGGTTGAGCGCCACCTGCGCGAACACGGCAAGCGCCGCCGCCAGCACCGAGCCCGAGACGAGCGCCGCGAGACGGAAGCTCAGGCCGGCGGCAATCGCGAAGCCCAGGGCGATGACGACGGTTTCCGAGTAGAACGGCGACTTCAGGAGCTCCCACGCCGCCGCGGAGACCACATACATCAGCGGCATTCCTTCGTCCACGAAGTCGCGCACCGGCAGATCGCCGAGCCGCAGCTGCAGCGCCAGCGCGACGTGATCGAAGTGGTCGTTCACGAACTCGGTCTGATTGAGCCAGCGAAAGGCGAAGGTGAGTAAAGCGGCGAGGGCTGTTCCGAGGATCAGCAGCAGGCGGCGCACATAATTTCCTATGGCTGCTATTCTAGCGGCCCCGATCCCGGACACCTGCCTGATGCCAGGGTTGTGATTGGACGTTCAGTTTTGTGCGTGGCGGACCAGATTTGTGAGCGGCCGCACGCACCCTCCGGCCGTGATCCCGTTTCCGCTGATTTTTGCCAAGGAAAACGCACCAGGGGTTCCGTTCCCGTGGCGTGTGTCTTGCTCCGACGGCTGCGGCTCAGAGGACAGGATCCCCCTATGAAGGCATCGTCGACAGACGCCAGAAAGAAGCCCGACATCCATCTTGCGACGCCGGGCGCTGCGCGCAAGGAACGGCTCCCGCTCGGCGAGTCGCTCGTCAAGATCGGCGCGATCTCGCAGGAACAGCTGCAGGACGCGCTGCGGCAGCAGAAACATCACAAGGGCGTGCGGCTGGGCCGCCTGCTCGTCAAGCTCGGTTTCATCAGCGACGACGTGATGCGCCAGGCCTTGAGCGAACAGCTCAACGTGCCCTTCGTCGATCTCGAACGGATGCGCATCGACCCGGCGCTCGGCCGGATCATCAATCACGCCTACGCGCGCCGCCATTGCCTGCTGCCGGTCAGCTCGATCGGACAGAGCCTCACGGTCTGCATGGACGACCCGTCCGACCAGACCGTCGTCGGCGAGTTGAAGCGCATCACCGGTTACAGCATCAGCGTCGTCACGGCGTCGCACGAATCGATCAAGGCCGCGTTCGCGCGCCTGTACAGCGAAGCGCTGCAGGGGCCGTCGGGCGGCACGGTCGAAACCGGCGTGATGGACCTCCAGTTCGACGAGGAGGCGGAGGACGTTCGCGTCAACAACTACGGATACGAATTCAAGGGCGCCGACGTCATCGTGCAGAAGCTGCTGGCGGTGGCGATCGAGCAGCGCACGAGCGACATCCACATCGAGACGCTGTCGAACCGCATCGGCATCCGGTTCCGCATCGACGGCCTGCTCCAGGCGCCGCAGCTGGGCGACATCGAGGCGGCCTGCAATCAGCTCGGCCGCGAGATGGTGTCGCGGTTCAAGATTCTGGCGAAGCTCGACATCGCCGAGCGCCGCCGGCCCCAGGACGGCAGCTTCCGCGTGCGGGTCAGCAAGGCCGAGGAACTGATCACCATCGACCTGCGCGTCTCCATCATTCCCAGCATGCACGGCGAGAGCGTGGTCATTCGCGTGCTCGACAAGTCGCGGCTGCCCGCGTCGATCGACGGCCTCGGACTGCCGAAGGCGATGGTGGTGCAGTTCGGTCAGCTGTTGAAGCGGAGCGCCGGGATCATTCTGGTGACCGGCCCGACCGGCTCAGGCAAGAGCACGACGCTCTACGCGGCGCTGAAGACGCTCTACAAGCCGCAGATTCGCATCCTCACCGCCGAAGACCCGATCGAATACGTCTACGAGCAGTTCTCGCAGTGCGAGGTCAACGATCAGATCGGGAACACGTTCGCGAAGTATCTGCGCGCGTTCCTGCGGCACGACCCGGAAGTGATCATGATCGGCGAGATTCGAGACGGCGAGACCGCGCAGATGGCGCTCCGCGCCGCGCAGACCGGCCACCTGCTGATGAGCACGCTGCACACGACAACCGCCGTCGAATCGGTCGCGCGGCTGCGCGACCTGGGCATCGACTCGAACACGATCGCATCGACGATTGCCGGCGTGCTCGGCCAGCGGCTGGTGCGCCGCGTGTGCAAGGAATGCAAGTCGCCGTATCAGCCGTCCAAGCACCTGATCGAGCAGCTGCCGTTCAGCGCGAACCTCTCGAACTGGGAGCTGGTCAAGGGCTCCGGCTGCCCGGCCTGCAACTTCACCGGGTTCAGCGGCCGCGTCATGGTCGGCGAGCTGTGGGTGCCCACGCAGGACGATGCGGTGATGATCGCGAAGGACGTACCCGCCGACGAGCTCACCGCGTCCACGAAGGCCAGTACGTTCACGATGGCGCAGTGCGCATCGGAGCTGCTGCACGATCAGGTGACGAACATCGAAGAGCTCGTGCGCGTGATGCCGTTCTCGGCAATCCGCGAGATGCTCGAAGCCGCCCCTGCCGAACAGATGGCTGTATGAAGCAGGCCTCAGGCTTCAGGCCTCAGGCCCCAGCTGAGGCCCGAGGCCTGATTCCTGAGGCTTGTCCTTAAGGCGTTCCGTTATCGATCTGACTGCGCACCTCGCCGCCCGGCCACGTGGTGGTGTGGACGTTGACGTAAGTCGCTCCGGCGCGCATCGCCGCCAGGAGCTCGTCGATCTGGCCCGTATTCAGTCCCTGCGTTCGTGCGCCCGCCGTGGCGGGAATGTTTGGACTTACATCGGCGGCGGTGATGACCCCGCTGATCGTCGCCGGCGGTGCCGGACATGGCTGGGTTCCGGCCGGGCCGTTGCCCAGATTCGTGCACAGGAAGACGGAGATGCCGCCGTTGACTCCTTGCTGACCGAGGTGGATGTGCGCCTGCTGCACGGCGCCTTCGAGATCCGAATAACTCAACTGCCAGTCGATCGTTGAGTCCTTCCGTATCTGCGCGGTGAACGTTCCGCTTGCGCCGGTCGAGACCGAGGGAACTTCCTCGTAGCCGGTGAGCAGCTCCTTGATGTGCATGAAATTTTGCGCGAAGGCGACGGCGGAGACCAGCGCACACGCCAGGACCCCGAGCACGATTCGTTTGGTCTTCACGGACTCATCCCTAATCTCCCCGCCCAGAGAGGGGACGTGTACTAAACAGGGTCAGGCCAAGTCAAGGCTCCAAGGGGCTATCTCATGCGTCGGATGGCTCGCACCCGCCTGAGGTGACCGAGAATCGGGTGCCGGTCCCGTTGCGGCCGATTGTCTTCCGGCGTGTAGGGGGGCAGCGAGGCATCACGTTTCTGTTTGCGATCGTACGACCGCCGTGTCACACGACGGCCGCGAACGTAGAACCGGGGAAACCCCGGGCGCAGCGACCGGCGATCGTTCCATTCGCGCTCGATGCCATGCAGCTCGTTCATCGACCAGTGCCGCTCCTGATGCACGGACCGCTGATCGCCGTTCAGCCACCATTCGAAGCCGTGACGTTTCCCGTTCTTCACGAATCGCGCTTCGGCGAGATAGGTTCGGCGCGGCTTCGTCCACGTTTCCTGCCACCAGAGGTCGATGCCGGTGCCGGAGCGCATCCGGTAAGTGCCGAGCAGGCGGCCATCGCTTGACCACTGGCGCGCCGTTCCGTGCTCGAGGCCGTTCCGATAGGAGGTAGCGGACAGGAGCGTGCCTGGAACGTCCCACCGGTACTCGCGGCCGTGCCGCTTGCCACGGTGGACGCCATAATCGAGGAGCAATCCGCCATTCGGGTCGAAGTACCGGCACCCCACGACCGACCGTCCTACGAGATACTCGACGCGTTCGGGCGCTCCCGACGCGTGCCGGTCGGCGACGCGGGCGCGAGCGTGTCTGGGAATGGAACTGCGGTATCCGGGCCGCACCGACCGGACCGATGATTTCCTTCGCACCGTGGAGTCTATTGTTCCAAACGGAGGCCGTGATGAACATCGTGCTCTGGGTCCTGCAGCTTCTCCTCGCGGCGGCGTTCTTCGCGCACGGGCTGCTGTTTCTGATTCCGCCTCCTGATATCGCCGCGCAGATGAACGCGTCGATGCCGCGGTGGTTTCAGCTGTTTCTCGGCGTCGCCGAGATTCTGGCTGCGGTCGGACTCATCGTTCCCGGACTGACGCGGATTCTGCCATGGCTGGTGACGTGGGCGGCCGTGGGGATCATGTTCGTGATGGTCTGCGCCACCATCTTCCACCTCGCGCGCAGTGAATGGTCGTCGGCGCTCGTCACGCTGGTACTGCTGGTCATGGCAACGTATCTCGCGTACATGCGGGCCCGGGTCATGCCGATTCGCGCCCGCGGATAACCTGTCCGATTCCGTCCGGGTTCCATCCGATTTCAGCCCAGGGGTGCAGAAGTGTGCGCGTGCGGCCGATAGATGCGGGCGTAGCGTTCTCGCTTTTGCGCCCAAGTGCATGAAGAGTTTCGAGATCGTGAACGGACGTCACGCGCGGCCAACGGACCCTAAGTCCGTGCTGGAGCAGCGCTTAGCGGACCTCGAAGCCATCGTCCGACGGCGGCAGAGAGATTGGCTTGCCGCCCGCGCCGCCGCCGCGGCGGAACCACAGAACAACCTCGCGGAAATCATCGCCAGGGAACGTGCCGCCCGAACTGTGCTCGAGCAGGAGCTGGCCGCCCGACGCGCGCACTACGAGAAAGACATCGCACGGGCCAATGCGGTACGCGCCATGGTTGACGAGCAGCTCCGCGAGGCGGGTCTGGAAGTCAAACGTGCCCGGGAGGCGGAGGCGTCCGCCGCGGCAGCGGTCGAGCGGCTCGCACGCGCCGAAGCCGTAGCGGTCGCCCGGCTGGCAGAGCGCGAAGCAGAGTTCGCGTCGGAGCTGTCGGCGGTCACGGAAACCCGCGACGGCCTCGAACAGCAATTGAGTTACGTCGAGTCCGCTCTTGCTTCTGCCAGGCAGCGACACGAATTGGCCGCACTAGAAGTCGAGCAGCTCACCCGGCGCGAGGCCGAGCTCAGCGCCCAGTACGCCGATGAGGCCGCTACGCGAGCGACGCTCGAGCAGCGAGTCGCTGAAGTCGAGGCCGCCCTCGCCTCTGCTAGAACGTCTCACGCCAACGCGGAAGAGCGGCACAACTCGGCGATCGCAGCCGCGGCCACACGGTTGGCCGAGCGGGAGGCACAGCTCCAGACCGAGGTCGCGTCGATCACCATCACGCGTGACGGTCTCGAACAGCAACTGCGCGGCATCGAAACCGTGCTCGCACAACAGATCGACGCCCGTCTCGCCCTCGAGCGCGCCATTGCAGAGCAGCGTTCGGCGGCGGCCGATGCCGAACGGCGGTACCTCGACGACATCGCGGCGCTGACCGAAAGCGCTCGTGCCGAGCGCGCGGATCTCGAAGACCGGTTGTCGCGCGAG
>DASTBV010000101.1:0-13525 GCA_035711805.1 Vicinamibacterales bacterium | reverse complement strand
CCCTCCGACGGGCTCGCGCTGCGTGCGCGCCCGATGTACCGAAGCGGGCACCTGTCGCCGATCATCTCTTCGAGCAGCGGACGGATGAACTCCCACGCGCCCATGTTCTCGGGCTCTTCCTGCAGCCATACGACGTCGCGGAGCGCCGGATAGCCGGCGAGGACCTCACCCAGCGCGTGCTTGGGGAACGGGTAGAGCTGTTCGACCCGGCCAATGGCGATCTTGTCGGCGTTCGCGCGCAGCTCGCTGCTGATCAGATCAACGTACACCTTGCCGCTGCACAGAACCAGCCGGCTGACGGTCTTGGCCCGCGGCCGCGCATCTGCATCGTCGATGACCGAGCGGAATCGTCCTTCTTCCAGCTCCGCGGGTGTCGAGGCGACCGCGGGGTGCCGCAGCAGGCTTTTCGGCGTCAGCAGGATCAGCGGCAGCGGATCGCGGCGCAGCAGCGCCGCCTGACGACGCAGGAGATGAAAATACTGCGCCGCCGTCGTGCAGTTCACGAGGCGCAGGTTGATGTCGGCCGCGGCCTGCAGGAAGCGCTCGGGCCGGGCGCTCGAGTGCTCCGGGCCCTGCCCTTCGTAGCCATGCGGCAGGAGCAGCACCAGCGACGGCTGCAGCCCCCATTTGGCGCGCCCGGACGTGACGAACTGGTCGAGGACGACCTGAGCGGAGTTGATGAAGTCGCCGTACTGCGCTTCCCAGATCACCAGCCGATCGGGCTCCTGAATGTTGTAGCCGAACTCGAAGCCGATCGCCGCGTTCTCCGAGAGTGCGCTGTTGTGGATTTCGAACGACGCGCGGGCCTGCGGAAAATCCTGCAGCGGCACGAACTGCAGGCCGGTTTCCGCGTCGTGAAACACCGCGTGGCGCTGGCTGAAGGTGCCGCGCTCCACGTCTTCGCCCGTCAGGCGGACAGGCGTGCCGTCCGCCAGGATCGTCGCCAGCGCCAGTTCCTCCGCCGTCGCCCAGTCGATGGAACGTTCCGCGGGATTCGCCAGCGCCGCACGGCGCCGGGTCCGTCCCCGTTCGAGTTTCTTGTGAAACGTGAAGCCAGCCGGCGCGGTGAGCAGACTCTCGTTGATTTCCCTCAGCCGCGGCAACGGAACGCCGGTCGCCGTCTTGCCGGCGACGCCGGCCGGCGCCGGTTCGGAGATCGGCGGGACGAAATCCTGCTCCGGCTTCAGCGATTCGAGCGTCTTCTCGAGCCGCGTGAAGTGTTTCTTCACGAGCGCCTCGACCGATTCCGGCGACTGCTTTCCCTGCGTGATCAGCGTGCCGGCGAACAGCTCGCGGACGGTCGGATGCTCGGCGATGGCCTTGTACATCAGCGGCTGCGTGAACGACGGTTCGTCGCCCTCGTTGTGGCCGAACCGGCGGTATCCGATCAGGTCGATCAGAAAGTCCCGACGGAACCGTGCGCGGTATTCCCAGGCCAGACGGGCCGCCTCGAGACAGGCCACCGGGTCGTCGGCATTGACATGGACGATCGGGATCTTGAACCCGCGCGCAAGGCCGCTGGCGTAGCTGGTGCTGTACGACTCGCCGGGCGTGGCGGTGAAACCGATCTGGTTGTTGGCGATGACGTGAATCGTGCCGTCGGTGTCGTATCCGGCCAGGCGGGAGAGATTCAGCGTCTCTGCGACAATGCCCTGTCCTGGAAAGGCCGCGTCACCATGAATCAGAATTGGAAGCGTGCTGGCGCCCTCGAATCGCGGACTGCCCGGTTCGTTGGCGACCGTGCCGGCCGCTCGCGCCATCCCGACGACCACCGGGTTCACCGCTTCGAGATGGCTGGGGTTGGGCGCCAACGTGACATGCATCCGGCCGCGTGGAGCGGAGGTTCGTGCGCCGGCGTGATACTTCACGTCCCCCGTCCACCCGAGATCGACCCTCAGCGTGCGCGCGGCAACCGGGTCTTTGAACTCGGCAAGGATCTGCGAATACGGCTTCTGAAGAATGTGCGCCAGCACGTTGAGCCGGCCGCGATGCGCCATGCCGATGACGGCCTGGCGCGTGCCGCTGTCGGCGGCGCCGCAGATCATCTCGTCGAGGATCGGCACCAGCATGTCGAGCCCTTCGACCGAAAACCTGGTCTTGCCGGGAAACGTGCGATGCAGAAAGCGTTCGAAGACTTCGACCTGCGTGATACGGTCGAGCAGGGCGGCCGAAGAGCCTTCGTCCATCGGCGGCAGGAACCTGCCCGATTCCGCCGCAGTGCGCAGCCACTCGCGCTCTTCCGGCACGAAGACCTGCGCGATATCGAATCCGGTCGTCGAGCAATAGATCCGGCGCAGCTTCTCGATGGCGTCGAACGCGTTCGCCGATGCTTCAGCGATCGGACCCCCGACCAGGGACGCCGGCAGCCGCCTCAGATCCTCCTCGGTAATGCCATGAGCGCGCGGCGAGAGCGAGGGGTCGCCGACCGGCGCCGATCCAAGCGGATCGAGCTTCGCCGCAAGGTGGCCATAGCGCCGAATCGACTCGACCAGGTTGGCCGCGCCGACGACGACCCTGATATCGACACCGGCCGCCGGGGTCGGCGGCGCAGAGGGACTTTCCGGCGTCCAGCTCTCGAATACCTTGCGGGTTTCTGGATCAACGGACTCGGGATTCTGCCGGTATCGCTCGTAGAGCTCGAGGACGTACGCGGCATTGACTCCCGCGAACTGCTCCAGGTTCATAACCTTCTTATCGTAACTCGGTTGGTTACGCGTCACCGGTCGGCGATCCGCTGTTTCGCCCCTTTTCGCGCGTGATTCGGCTGATCGGTATCGATGTCGACGGCACGCTGCTCGACAGCCGCGGTCATCTCCCGGAGGCCAATCGCGCTGCCATCCACGACGCCGTCGCTGCCGGCATTCACGTCGCGCTTGTCACCGGCCGGAGCTATCCGTTCGCCCGCCCGGTCGCCGATCCGCTTCCTGCCGCCGTCACGCTCATCGTCAGCAGCGGGGCGGTGGAGCGCTCAATGGACGGCGTCGTCCTCGCGCGCAGGCTGCTCGATCGACGCGTCGCCGAGGGCATCCTCGCGGCGACGCACCCGTACCGCGATCACGCCGCCCTCATCTTCGATCGCGACGACGCGAACCAGATTGTTTTCGAGACGATGAACTGGGAACATCCCGGACGGAAGCACTATTGGCTCCGGAATCAGCATCTCATCGGACAGGTGATACCGCTTGAACAGGCACTCGTCGAAGATCCGATTGCGGTGATGTTCAACGGCGCCGCCGTCGCGATGCGTTCGCTGACGGAATCGCTTCGGCGCGACGCGCGTGATTTCGCGGTCTCGTTGACCGAGTATGTTCATCGCGACTTCTCGCTCGTCGACATCACCGCTCCGGACGCGACCAAGGGCCGCGCGCTCGCGTGGCGCGCCGCGCAACTCGGGCTTGATCGAGACGAGGTGATGGCCGTTGGCGATAACTTCAACGATCTCGAGATGCTCGAATACGCGGGGACGCCGGTCGTCATGGCGAACGCCGTCGACGGGATGAAGCGCCCGGGATGGCTCGTCACCGGCCACCAGGATGAGTCCGGCCTGGCGCAGGCGATTCGCCGGTTCGCGCTGAAAGGTCGACGCTGAAGCGGCCTTTGCCATAAGATCCGTCGCGCCTGGAGAGTGCTATGCGCGATTCGAAAACATCCCTCCTCGTCCTCGTTACTTTTGTGGCTGCCGCGGTTGTGGCGTTTGGCCAGACCGGCGCCACCCGCGTCACGGTGTTTCAGGGCGCGCGGCTGATTAACGGCAGCGGTAGCCCCGCGATCGAGAACGCCACGTTCGTTGTCGAAGGCACGCGATTCACACAGGTCGGCCGTGCGGGCGCCGTGAAGGTGCCGGCCGGCGCGGCGCGTGTCGATCTCGCCGGCAAGACGGTGATTCCCGCGCTCCTCGACTCGCACGTGCACCTGAGCACCACGCGCGACGGACTGGTCGCGGATCTGCAGCGCAGGGCCTACTACGGCGTCGGCGCCGCGATGAGTCTTGGACAGGACGCCGGCGACCTGGCGTTCCAGATTCGCGCCGAGGTGATCCCGAACGGCGCCCGGTTCTTCACCGCCGGACGTGGCATCACGATGCCCGAACCTGGGCGGAACGAGGCCCCGTACTGGATCCAGACGGCTGACGAAGGCCGTAAAGCGGTCCAGGAGCTCGCCGCTCGAAAAGTCGACATCGTCAAGATCTGGGTCGACGATCGCAACGGCAAGTATCCGAAGCTCGGGCCTGCGCTTTACGGCCCGATCATCGAGGAGGCGCATCGCCGCGGTCTTCGTGTCACCGCGCACATCTTCTATCTCGACGATGCGAAGGGATTGATGAAAGCCGGCATCGACGCCTTCGCCCACGGCGTTCGAGACAGAGACGTCGACGACGAGCTGCTGGCGCTCTTCAAGCAGCGGCCGGGCGTTATCGTCGTGCCGAATCTCGCCGACCGCGGCGTGAAGACGGACATGAGCTGGCTGAGCGCGTCGATTCCGGCCGGCGAGCTGCAGAAGCTCCAGGCCGCGGCGACCGATCGTCCGGATGCGCAGCAGACATTTGCGCTGCAGGGGCGCAATCTCGCGCGGATGAACAAGGCCGGCATCCGCATCGCCATGGGTACCGACGGCAATACTCCGTGGGGGCCGCACGTGGAGATGGCCGACATGGTGGCGGCTGGTATGACGCCGGCGCAGGTCATCGTGGCGTCGACCCGCAACGCGGCGGAGATGATCGGCGTGAAGGACGTCGGCACGATCGAGACCGGGAAGAGCGCCGACTTCGTGGTGCTCGATGCGAATCCGCTCGACGACATTACGAATACGCGGAGGATTTCGTCCGTCTACCTGCGCGGGGCCACTATCGATCGCGCGGCAATGGCGGCGAAGTGGATGTCCGGCAAATAGGCTTTTCCTTTGCAGGACTCGGAATGCCACGGAGACACGAAGGCACGGAGGCCGATACTTAGAGCATCAGACGACGGATTCCTTGCTTCATGAAGGCGCTGTTGAAGTTCAAGATTAATCCGACCCGGATTCGGCAGACGCGCAAGTAGGTAAGTAGTTGCGCGGTGTGTACCGGATTCAGCGTTTCCACGCTCTTCACCTCCACGATGATTCGCTCGGCAACGATCAGATCAGGGCGGTGCTCCGAAAGCAATTCACCCTTGTAATACAGCGGGATTCCAACCTGACGCTTGAACTCGATACGCGCGGCTGAACTCGATGCAGAGTGCCCTTTCATATACCGATTCCAACAGTCCCGGGCCGAGCTCCCGGTGCACCTCGATGGCGCACGCAATGACTCGGTCAGTTAACGCGTTCGTGTCATCGTCGCCGTAAAGCATTCACGTCTCCGTGTCTTCGTGCCTCCGTGGCCCATGTTCTAGTGAGCGCGGTCGAATTCGTGGCGGACTGAGGCGCGGAGTTGTTCAGGTAGCAGCGGGAACGTCGAGAGAACATGTTCGAGATCCTGTGAGCTCAGTCCATAGAGGCGTGCCACGACGGCCTGCAGCTCCACGTATTCATCCGTCTTCTCCGGCTTGTCGCTCCCGACAACCTCTCGTACGAGAGTGTGTATACGCAGAAAAGCCGGGTCAGCGTGTCGCACGAACGGAACGTGCAGCCGCGAAACCAGCGACGCGGTGACGTGCGTGTTCACCCGAAACCTCACGAGATAGTTCGCGACGAAGCTGTTCAGCAGGCCGCAGAGAACGTGCTGCGCGTCGAGGGAGAGCGGCGTTTTCAAACAGAACAGCGTGTGCGTCGTCACCGCGCGTGCCGGGATGATCGCGGCAATCAAGGTGAGACGGTTCGTCGCGCTGGCGACGTCACGGTAGGCCAGGCGTGCGCGGCGCGGGACGCGATCGGGTGCGGCTGTCTTCAGCTGGTGACGCGACCGATCGAGATCAACGCGGAATGGGTCGATTTGCTTGCCTTCGACGACGGGCCGCGCGGGCGAGCCGGCGGCATACGGCGCGAAGCAGTCGCGGTCGTCGCTGGCGTTGAGCTCGCGACCGAACTGAACGTTCCAGCCGTCCGGCGATCCGAGGCGCGGGAAACCGGCGCTGATACGTTCCAGGAGCCGCAGGTCGGCGTCACCCGCCAGCTCCGGAACGCCAAGGTCGTCGCTTCCGGACAGACGCGACAGGAAGGCGCGCGTCAGCGTGACGCTGTGGCCGTCCTCCGCGTCAGGGTGCTCCAGCGATTCGGCGCGTGAAATACCGAACCGGCAGCGGATAGTGGACGTCGGCGCACCCGCCGTGCACGTCAACAGGACGAATCGAACGCCGCGGTGGATCGGAAAGATGGCCTCGCGATTGTCGAGTCCGGTCATCTCGTCGACGGCCGCCCGATCGAAGAGATACCGCCGCAGCGGGGCTGCGCCGGCGTCGCTCGCGATTCCGGCGGGCAACACCAGCCCGATTCTTCCGCCGGGCCGGGCCAGCTGCAGGGCGCGTTCGACAAACAGCTGATATCGATTGGCGTGCGCTCTCGTCTCGACGTGGTACACGCCTGACTCGCGCACGAAGCCGGTCAGCCGGCGAGCCTCCGCGCGACGATTGCGCCGGGACTCGTCCGCGCCGCTGTCGCCACGCACCATGTCCCACGGCGGATTACCGATGACAGCGTCGAAACCGCCGTCAGGCAGCGGCGCTCCATCGGCTCCACAGAACACTTCCGGAAACGCCAGTGGCCAGTGGAAAAAGCGCTGACGTTCAGCGATTGCCGCCGAATGATCGAGAAGCGGCGCCGTTATCCGCGCCGGCAGCCGCGACGGGCCATCCAGCAGCTGTGTGATGAGCTCGCCGAATACCTGCCGATCGGGGGCGGCGCCGCGCTCCCAGAACCAGCCGGCACACCAGAGATCGAGTGCACGGCACCATTGCCGCAACGCGCCGTCAGGTGCCGCCAGCGCCGCCAGCGTCTGTTCTTTCCGGTGAACCACCGCGGCGGAGTCGTCGGCCTCGGACGACATCCGGTTTCTTATCGCCGCGCTTTCGGCGAGTACAGGCGATAGATGCTCCGCATCGAACAGCGGGAGCGCCTCGTGGCGGCGCCCGCGGCTGCCGCTCCCGGGCGGCTGCCGGCGGACATCGTCCGGTCGTGCCCCAATCAGGCTGTTGCCGCTGACCAGATGATGATCCAGAAACGAGAGCGGCTTGTTTACCGAGAGCGTCGCCAGCCACAGCGACAGGCGGGCGAGCTGAACCGCCATCGGGTTCAGATCGACGCCGAAGAGGCAGCGCGAGGCGATCTGCCGTCGCAGGAGCGCACGGTCCGCCGCCGTGACGTCGTGCGGCTGCCATTGGCCCTCGCGGATCAGGGCCCCCTCGGCGGCCGCAGCGAGGTATCGGCAGGCGGCGACGAGAAACGCGCCGCTGCCCATTGCCGGGTCGAGAACGCGAAGGTCGAGGATAGCTTCCGCGGTCCGGCCATTCACCAATGGTTCGAGCGTCCGCCTCACCAGATGGCTGGTGATAGCGCGCGGGGTATAAAACGTTCCCGTCGCCTTGCGCACCTCCCCGCCGCGAACGAGAGCCAGCATGTTCCCTGTGGCGCGCGGCTCATAGTCGAGAACACGCTCGTAGACGGCGCCAAGCTGTTCGACATCGAGGTCGCGGTAGGCGATGCGTGCGCGCAAGCCGCCCCGCATCGTCGTACCTACCGCGACGATCGCTTTCGTCAGAACGGCGTCGTCCACAGGGGTACGATCGAACGCCGCTGCCCGAGCGGGTGAAAACAGCCGGCCGTTGAAGGCGGTCACCGATAATTCAGCGGCGCAGCAGCCGGCGTGGGCGAGCCGCGAAATCGCCTGCAGCGCCTTCCACAACCCGCAGGACGGCTGGCCTCGCAGGAGTGACGTGACGAGAGAGTCGAGGCTGTAGCGGTCGCGGTACAACGGATGCCAGACCGGCACGAGGCCACGAGCCTCCGCGAAGAGGAGGAACAGGATTCGGTAGAGCACCGTCAGCGAATGCTCGAACAGGACGTCAGGGGTGTAGCGGCGTCGCGTACGGAGGGCGAGCGCCGCCAGCAGCTCCTGCAGCGCCTCGAGGACGCCATCGCCGAGTGCACGGCACACGTCCAGGCCGTGCCTGGCCGAAAGGGCGATTGCGCGCTCGAGCAGCGGCTGTGGCGCAGAGAGCGATTCGGCGCGGACAAGACTCCAGAGCGCCGATTGAGTCAGCTGGCTTTCGCCGAGAACGCCGACATCGAACTCGAGATAGTCCCTCGACCATGTGCGGCGGGAGTCAACGAGCCGCAGCGCCATTCCGTTGCAGCAGAAGGTCCACCTCGCGTCCGCCCCGACACCGCTCCTGACAGCCTCGCGCCAGGCAGAGGACAGTGGCTCGTTGTAGCCGACGACGATGGCGGTCGTCTGTCCCGTTTCAGCGGGAACGGCCGGAACCAGACTGAGCACGCACCGTTGGGAATCGGCGATCCGCCGCGCGGCCACGAATCCGAGAGCGCGAAGGAGAGGAACGAGGAGCGTGTCCGTGATGGCGCGCACGCCGGACGAAGGACCGAGCGTCGAAACCGACGAATCGACCGCTCGTGCGATGGCTCTGGCCGATACTGCGGGGACAGGGACATAGCCGTCGAGCGTTGGAAGCAGGTCGTAAGCGAAGGACGAAGAGATCAGCCGTCCGGTCAACCCGGGAACGATGGCTACCACGCAATCAGTGAGAACGCCGGGCGAAGCGCGGCGGCAGCGGCATGCTGTCGCTGCAACTCCGCGAGCCTGGCATGACAATGCGCCAACGCGTTATCGACCACCTCGCGTTGGGCTGCCGCCTGCCTTTCCGCGCGACGGTCGAACAGCCCGGGTTGGAGCAGGTTCACCGCCATGCGTGCGCCACGCTGCGCGATTTCGCGCGCGATAGCGTGTTCCCGTTCGAGTGCCAGTGCCATCGATGCGCGAAGCGAGTCCGGGAACAGCTGCATGAAACCTCGATGTTGAATGCCGGCATCTTCTTGAACCTGTTTCCATGAGGTATCCACGAGCCGGCGAATCTCGTCCCGGTGCCGCTGCCT
This sequence comes from Vicinamibacterales bacterium, assembly GCA_035711805.1. GTDB lineage: Bacteria > Acidobacteriota > Vicinamibacteria > Vicinamibacterales > UBA2999 > Gp6-AA40. Next base: position 4,504 of record DASTBV010000101.1, on the reverse strand, counting down.
GGTCCAGCCAGGCTCTCCGCTGACACCGATGAGCGTCTCCCATAACAGCTGACCCTCGGAGTCCGCGAACTCGACCCACAGGGCCCAGCAGGCATGCGAAGGCGGTGCGCGCCGTCCACACGTCACGAAGGGACGGACTTGCGCGCCCGCGCCAAAAACATCCGCAGGGAGCAGCCGCCGGGCTGTACCGAGACGTGCCGCTTCCGCCGCCGCACGCTCACGCAGGTCACCGGCCACTACGCCCGGTGACGCTGACGCTGACGGAGAGGCCAATCGGGGCAGCGGGCTGCCGCCGACTATGTATGCGGCCGACTCCCGATCGGATGGCGCGGTCCGGGCAAGACTGGTGAAGGCGGACGAGATATGCGATCGGCGTTGCGCGAGGCGAACCACGCGCGTTTCCTCAACCGTCTCTCTTGCCACCAGATGCAGCTGGTGAACGATGCGGGACTGACCGATGCGGTCGACACGTCCGACACGCTGTTCGATCCGCGTCGGGGTCCACGGAACCTCCAGATGAATCACCAGCCGGCACCGCTGCTGGAGGTTCAGCCCTTCGCTGGCCGCATCGGTTGCCAGCAGCACCCGCCGGGCCCCGCCGGCGAACTCCTGGATCACCCGTGATCGTTCCGCGGCGGTCAGGCCACCGTGCAGCACGCACGTGTCCAGGCCGGCGAGCTGACGCTGGAGGGCGCCCAGCGTGTCGCGGTATTCGGTAAACACGATCGCGGGCTCATTCGATCGCCGGAGCAGCCGCTCGAGACAGCGCAGTTTGCTTTCCGACGCGACGACTCCCCGCGCGAGCGCCAGAATGGCTTCGAGCGTGCGTCGTTCCGTCGCGCGGTCCGTCAGCCCCGGGGCGCCAACGTCCGCGGCCGGCTCGTCGTCGTTTTCTGAAAACAGGTGCAACGGGAGGTCGAGCTGGCCGTCCGCAGACGGGAACGCGTCGAGAAGCGCCAGGCGGCGCTCCAGCGTTCTCGCCAGCGAGGAAGCGCTGCTGCAGGCCCGCCGCGTCAGGATGATCATTGCCAGTCGCGCGGCGGCGAATGCGGGTTTTCGCCAGACGCGGCGCACGTACGCCATCAGGGCACGATGCATCTGGCTCTCGACGTTTGACAGCCGGACGCGAAGCCACCGCGTGCGCCTGGTGGCCGAAATGGACACATCGGCGCGCGTCCGGCGGAAGACCCAGAGCGGAAACGAGTGTTCCAGATCGCCCACGGATGTGAGGCGCGCAAACGCCGCCTCATCGCCGGAATGTGGCGTCGCCGAAAGCATGACAACCACGCGAGAGCGTCGCGCCAGCAGCGCGGCCGCCTCATGGCGTCCCGTCGCCCCCGCGATGCCATGCGCCTCGTCCACGACGAGCAGGTCCCACACCACCGGTTCGAGGGCGCGGATGACTTCGGGGCGCTTGATGTAGTCCGTGGAAGTCAGCACCAGCGAATGCGCGGCCCACGGGTTGCCGTCGACGAGCGGCAGACGCCGGAGGGCTGCCGAATCGAGCACCACTGGGGCGACGTGAAACCGTCCGCTCAGCTCGTCCTGCCACTGCTCGCGCAGCCCAGCCGGGCAGAGCACCAGCACATGCGCATCTCCCCGCCGCGCCAGCGTTTCCGCGATGATCAGCCCGGCCTGGATTGTCTTTCCCAGGCCGACTTCATCCGCGATCAGGATTCGCGTCGTCTGCCCGCCGGCGACCGCCAATGCCGGTTCGAGCTGATAGGGGAGGACGGCGACGTCGGCTTTGACCGCCGCGCGCAGGGAGTCGAGGGCAGGCGTGGCTTCTGCGAGCGCCGTTCGGGCCAGATGCCGCCAGCGTCGCCGGGAGACGACTCGCGTGGTGTTGATGGAAGGCAGACGTTCGAACGGCTCAAAGGGGAGGAGGTAGCGCGCACGGCTGCCCCGATTCGTTCGATCGCTGCCGACAACCGTGAGGACTGTGGCGGTGTCGCACGGCAATGTCTCGGCGACGGTCCATCGTTCGTCGCGGATTCGCACGACATCGCCACGGCGCGGAACGGATGCACCCATGGCGGGAGCGGACTGCAGACGGCGTTCCGGCGAGAAATCTTGGTATTACGCGAGGTGTCCGGCCTGCGAATAGCGGAAACTGCAGTCCGGGCGAAGCGCCCGAACGGCAGTAATTGCGTACGTCGCCAGCTTTAGACCGACCTGCCCTTCAGCCTCGCGACGGTGGCGCCGAGGTGCGATTCCGCTGCGTCCCAGAACTCGACGACCAGCGGATGACGGTCGAGCGCCTGCTGGACGATCCCGCGCTGGACGCCTTTGCCGCGTCCGTGGATGAACCGGACTTCACCCAGTCCGGCCTCGTGCGCCGCGTTGATGTATTCCTCGACAACTGAGGCGATGTCGCGCGGAGCAAACGGGTGCAGGTCGAGCTGCGCTTCGATGGGGATGCGGTGGGTCAGCGCTGATGTCCTTCCTTCCACCTGAAGGCGGAAAGCTACGCGATCGTCGGCGAGGCGGAAGCTACGCGATCGTCGGCGCCGGGTAGGACGCGGTAACGACGGTCTTGATGCCGCCCCGGACAGAAAAATCACCGACGACGGTCATCCGCCGCGGCGCGCAGGCGGCGACGAGATCGTCGAGGATCTGGTTCGTCACCGCTTCGTAAAAGATGCCGCGATTGCGGAACTCGATCATGTAGTACTTCAACGACTTCAGCTCGATGCAGCGGTCGCCCGGCACGTAGGTGATGCGTATCTCGCCGAAGTCGGGGAGGCCGGTCTTGGGACAGACGGACGTGAACTCCGGGCAGCTGATCGCGATCTCGAAGTCGCGCTCGGGACGCGGATTGGGAAAGGTCTCCAGCGGCCCCGTGCTTGACATCGGTGCCAGATTCTAGCACTTTGCTAAGGAAATCCCTGTGTCTTGCGCGTGCGTTCGTTGACAGTCGATCACGTGCGCGCTAGCATTACGGCGATTTCTCGCGAGTTTCCGCAGCAGTTCAGACGCGCGCGCAACTGCGACGCGGCCGAATCGTCGGCGCGCACCAGCATTGGGGGGACGTGATGGCAGAAGCCCGGAGAATGGGCAAATCAGAATTGTTCTCGCACTTCGCCGAGCGGTTCGAGGTGAAGCGCACGCAGGCACGCGAATTCTTCGATGCGCTGACTGAACTGGCGGAGAAGGAGCTCAAGCGCTCGGGCGAGTTCGTGCTGCCGGGCATGGTCAAGCTGGTCGTGCAGAAGCGCAAGGCGCGCATGGGCCGCAACCCGGCCACCGGCGAGGCGATCAAGATTCCCGCCAAGACCGTTGTCAAGGCGCGTATCGCCAAACAGTTGAAGGACACCGTTCTTCCCAAGAAGTAACGGCGGGGAACAACGGGGCGGTGGCGCTCCGCGTGTCCCCCCGGACGGCCCGCGACACCGTTCTAAGAGTCGTAGTTCTCGAAGCCGTAGTGTCTCAAGGTTCGCCCGGCACGCCCCTCGGTGCCGGGCGTTTTGCTGTACCGACGTAGTGTCCGCCTTCAGGCGGACCCGTGTGGCTCACACCGCGGCGATCTTCGACGGCCGCGCCGAGGTCAGCGGGAACTGCACGGTGAACGTGCTGCCGACGCCCACCTGGCTGGCCACGGCAATCGTTCCGCCCAGCTGCTCGACGACCTTCTTGGAGATCGCCAGGCCGAGGCCGAGGCCGCGGCGCTTCGTGGTGACGAAGTCGTCGAAGATCGACTCCAGTCGCTCGGCCGGGATGCCGCAGCCGGTGTCGGCCACCTCGATGACGGCGTGGCCGTTCTGCTTGAACGTGCGCACCAGCACGCGGCCGCGCGGCGGCGTCGCCTGCACGGCATTGATGATCAGGTTGCGATAGATGCGGTTCAGCGCGAAGAGATCGCCTTCGACGAAGAGCGGCTCGGGCACGAGGTCGCAGGCCATCGCGATGCCCGCGTTCTCCGCGGTCGTCAGCATCGAGTCGACGAGGTCGCCGACTGATTTGTTGACGTCGATGGGGAAGCGTTCGACCGGCATCGGCTTGGCGACGTTGCGCAGGTCGTCCAGCACCCGCTTGATCTGCGCGAGCTCCCGCTCGATCGTGCGGCGGAAGCTCTCGCGATACTCCGGGTCGTCCCACATCTTCAGGATCAGCTTGCAGCCGTTGCCGACGTTCTGAATCGGGTGGGACAGATCGTGCACCAGACCGATCGCGATGCGCCCGAACATCGCGTGCCGTTCCTTCTTGCGCACGTCCTCCTGCAGCTCGACCAGCTTGTCGGCCATGGTGTTGAAGGCGGTGCCGAGCTGACCGAGTTCGTCGCTCGTTTCGACGGTGACCCGGGTGTCGAGCCTGCCCAGCGACAGTTCGCGCGTGCCGCGGGTGAGGACGAGAATCGGCTCGATGAACCGCCGGCCCCAGAGCGAGCCGACCAGCAGCATGGCGAAGAGCGCGACGGTGATGGCGACGAACAGCTGGGTCTGCAGCCGCGTGGATATCGCGAACGCCTCACGCGTCGGCTGCTCGACGATCACCGTCCAGCCGA
>DASTBV010000100.1:0-65848 GCA_035711805.1 Vicinamibacterales bacterium | reverse complement strand
TATCTCGCGCTCGCTGCCGATGGGCGCGCGACGGCACTCTCTGAGTTCACGGGCCGCGCCGACCTTTCGTGTTACACCCGGGCCGAAGCCGAGAAGCTTGAACGGTCTATCCGGCAGTCGGGGACAATTCACGGCCAGATCGCCCCGCGCTGGAACACGACCGTCGTGTGCGGATTCACCGACAACACGACCGCGCACTGCTGGCAGTACTCGCCTGTCGATCGCGCCTTCGTGACCGTCGGCGGCTGGACGACGTAGACATTACATGGACCTTGCCGCCGCGGCGGCTGTCTCGTGCCAGAATTCAGCACTGAGTGTGTGCGCGTCCCACAACGTGATGACGTTGCCGTCCAGATCCTCGATGTCCACGGAGCGGTCCGGTTCCGAACGCCCCGTAACCCGCACGCCACGCCGCGCCAGCCGCGCGACGACTGTATCGATCGGCTCGTCGACAACCAGGCCGAGCGTCACTGAACCCTTCGTGCCAGGGTCGGGCGTGTTCGGCGTTTTCGGGTGCAGCGCGAGCAGCAGATTTCGTCCAGCCTCGATCGTGGCGAACTTGTCTTCGAAACGGTACGTCAACTTCAGCCCCAGCGTGTCGGCATAGAAACGGATTGCGGCGTCCATGTCCGACACGTAGACGATGGCGAGGCCGCCTGAAAGAAGCGCGTCAGGTACCGACGCCCGGTCCACCTCGGCCAGCATCTCGTCGGAGAATTCCCAGGCGTAGGTCGGAACGCCATCGAGGTCGGTGAAGGGCACGACCTTGCCAGCCTCAAAGGTGATGACGTCGCCGGTGACGCGCACGCCGCGTCCTTTCAGCTCTGCGGCGACATCCTCGATCCGCCTGTAGGTTTCAAACCCGAATCCGACCCCGCCGGTTGTACCCGGCGACGGGTAGCGCGGAGACGCAGGTCGCAATCCGAGAGTCAGGCCGGCAGCGGTTCCTTTACTCGTCCAATAGCTGGATCCCGCGTCGACGGTCGCCCAGCGATCGCCGATGCGATTCGTGAGCTTCAGCCCCAGCTGCCGCGTGTAGAACTGGATCGCTTCGTCGAGGTTGGAGACGTAGACGGTCGCGTTGCCGCTGGAAATCATCGCTGACAGGCCTCCTTGGCAGAGTATTCTTTTTTTGGTCCCCTGAAGGCGGACACTACGTACGGGTGACGTCGGACTGTCGTAGTGTCCGCCTTTAGGCGGACCTGGAAAAGATCCACTTGGAGGGGCCAGTTGTGCGCCGTACACGTCAGTTCTTCCTGCCGCCGATCGAGCTCGATCGCGAAGCGTCGATTCCGCTGCATCGCCAGATCAGCACGCAGATCGCGCGGGCTTTTCGCGGTGGTGCAGACGAAGGGGCCCGGCTGCCGTCGAGCCGCATGCTGGCGAAGCTGCTCGGTGTGTCGCGCAACACCGTGCTGACCGCGTACGACGAGCTGGCCGCCGCCGGGCTGATCCGTGGTCGACGCGGCGCGGCAATGATCGTCGGACGGCGATCGGCCGGCCTGCCTGATGTCCTCCGGCTTCTCCGGGATGCGCAGTACCCGTCGCGCACGCTGACGATCACCGATCCCGACGGCGCGGAGCTCTATTTGAACTACTCGCGGTAGCCGCGTTAAGATCCCTCCTGCAATCCAGGTTGCACCCCGTCCGCGGAGAGGGATCATCCCACCTGCTGCATCCGTGATCCGAGTCTGACCCCCTTGCCCCACCGGCGGACACCGGGCATCAAGGAGGAGTCATGTCTCGCGATCTTCCGCGTCGCCCCGATCTCGAACACCTGAAGAAGCAAGCGAAGGCGCTGCTGCGCTCGATGCGTGAGCGCGATGCCCACGCCACGCTCGCCGACGCCCTGCACGCGCTCGCGCGCGACTACGGCTTCGCCAGCTGGCCGAAGCTGAAAGCGCACGTCGAGGCGGCGCCATCGCCGCCGCCGGCTGCATCGTCGTCGTCGCCGGCGCCATTGTTCCCGCGATTTACCGAAGCCGCCAAGAGGACGCTGTTCTTTTCGCGGTACGAGGCGGCCTCGCTCGGGCGTCTCGAGATTGCACCGGAGCACGTGCTGCTTGGCGTGATTCGCGGCGCCGGTGATGCTGCGCGCGCGATGTTTCAGACCGCGGGAATCGACCACGACGACGCGCATGCGGTGATTGCGTCGGCGAACGCGCCTCGCCAGGAGGTGATCGAGCCGGTGCAGGTGCCGTTTCAACAGTCGACAAAAACGCTGTTCCTGCTCGCCGCTGAAGAGGCGGATCGACTTGGCCACGAGAAGATTGCGACCGTACACGTCGTGCTCGCGCTGCTGCGCGATGGCGGTGTCGCGGCGTCATACCTGACGGGCAGAGGAATGACTCTTGATTCCGTCCGTGCTGCCGCGGCGGCCGATCGCGCGGCAGCACAGGATGACGAAGCGAATCCGTAATTCACGCGCGGGAATCGTGATCGCGCTCGTGTCCATGGCCTGCGGCGGCGCGCCCACGAGCCCGTCCGAGTCGCCCGGTCCCGGTCCGGGCGGTTCTTCGACCGGCGTCCAGTTGTCGGACGACTTTGGCGGCCGGCGGCTGTTCCCCGACGACAACTGGTGGAATCTCGATATCTCGAACGCTCCGGTCGATCCGCAGTCGAGCGCGTACATCGACTTCATCGGCCGGACGCGCTCGTCCCACCCCGACTTCGGGCCGCCGCCGTACGGCATCCCGTACGTTGGCGTCGGCAGCGGTCAGCCGCGCGTACCGATCACCTTCACTGCCTACGGCAGCGAAAGTGACACCGGGTTTGGTGGCGAAGCCGGATATCCCATTCCGCCCGAGGCGGCGACGCAGCCGAACTACATCGAAGGTGGAGTGCCAGGCGGCGGCTCGAGCGGCGATCGTCACCTGATCGTCGTCGATCGGGATCGATGGTTGCTGTTCGAACTGTTTGCCACGCGGTGGAACGCCGGCGCCCAGCGGTGGGAAGCCGGCTCGGGCGCGGTGTTCAACCTCGCATCGAATGCGCGCCGCCCCGAGGGCTGGACGTCCGCCGATGCCGCGGGGCTGGCGATCCTTCCGGGCCTCGTTCGCTACGACGAAGCCGTGCGCGGACCGATCCGCCACGCCCTTCGTGTCACCGTCCGCGCCACCAATGGCTACGTCTGGCCCGCGTCGCACCGTGCCGGATCGTCGCCGGGCGCGCTGCCGATGGGAGCCAGACTGCGGCTGAAAGCGTCGAAGGACCTGGCGACCTATCCTGCCTATATCCGCAACATCTTCCGCGGCATGCAGACGCACGGCCTCATCGTGGCCGACAACGGGAGCGACCTCTACGTGACCGGCGCGATGGATTCGCGCTGGAACAACAGCGAGCTGAACCCGGCATTCCGAAACCTGACAGGCGACGACTTCGAGGTGATTCAGTTGGGCTACCGTTGACAGATTCCCGGCTACACTAGGCGCGTGAAGACGCCATGAAGCCAGGGCGCACGTTTTCGCTCGCCGTGTCGATCGCGCTCGTGATCGCCGCGGGCGCCATACCCGAGGCCCAGCGGCGGGGTGGTGCGCCAGGCGGCCCTGCGGGCCCCGGGCGCGGCGCGCGCGCGACGACGGGCACGGTTGAACGAATCACGGTACGTGGCAAGGCGCTCGAAGGAAATCGGGAGGGCGAATCGCCTGAGCGCGCAGTCACGGTGTACCTCCCGCCCGGCTACGCCGGCGACGAGAAGAGACGCTTTCCGACGGTCTACCTGCTTCACGGCGACGGCGGAAGCGAGAACACATTCGTCGATCAGACATTCGCGCTCCAGCAGAGCGCCGATCGTCTCGCCGCCGCCCAGGGCTTCAGCGAGTTCATCGTCGTCACGCCGAACGCCGCGATGCTCAAGAAGGGGAACACGTACGTCAGCTCGGCGGCGACCGGCGACTGGGAACGGTTCATTGCCGATGATCTGGTCTCGTCTATCGATGCTCGTTTCCGGACGCTGACGCATCGAATGAGCCGTGGCATCGCCGGCCACGACGCGGGTGCCGAGGCCGCGCTGCGGATCGGCATGAAGCGGCCGGAAGTGTTCGCGAATCTGTATGCGATGAGTCCGTCCGCTGTGGATGCCGTCACGACGGAGCTCGCAAAGTACGCATCCAATCTCGATGTGTACTACGCGATCTCGATTGACGTTGGCACCGGCGATCCGTCATTGCAGACGACCCGGCAACTGCACGCCGCGATGACCAAGCTCCGCATTCCCCACGCCTACGAGGAGTACGACGGCGACCGTTCAAATCGGATCCGCGAGCGGATCGAATGGAGCGTGCTGCCGTTCTTCGCGAGAAACCTCGCGTCGCCGGCGAACCTGACGTCTCCCTCGCCATCCGCGGATCGCCTCTCCGGCCGATGAATTCTTTTTCGGGCAGTCGCTTCGGCGGCTGGTATTTTCTCGTGCAGGCGCTGGGAATTGCGGGCTGGTGGGTATACCTGTCCGCCGAGCCGTCCGCCGTGCCGCTGTTTCTGCCTCGCGGTGCGGCCGAAGCCGACCTCCGCGCGTTTCAGATGCCAGACCTCCTCGTAGCCGTACCGGTGTCTCTGGCAGCCGCCGTGTCGATACTCCTGTCGCTGCGCTGGGCGATGCCGTTGGCGTGGTTCGCAGCCGGCGCGATGGTCTACGCCTTCATCTACTGTGTCGGGTGGTCGATGTGGCGCGGCGGCGGGTGGCTCAACGTCGCGCTGATGGCGCCGGCAGCCCTGTTCTCGACGATCGGTGCACTCGACGTCAGTGCGGGCAGCATCCCGATCTTCCGCCGGGCCGCACCTGGACACGCGGTGCGCCACGTTGCCGCCACTCTCGCTCAGATCGTCGTGTTCTGGTCGTTCTTCCTGTTCGTCGTGCCGTCGGCGATCGTGTTCGTCGAGCGGCAGCTGCGGTGGCCGTCCTTCGCGTTCACCTCGCAGCGTCTGCTCGCCGCTGTCCTGTTTGTGGTATTCAGCAGCCTCGGTCTCGCCAGCGGCGTGACGATGGCCGGCCGGGGCGCCGGCACGCCGTTGCCGTTTATCGCCACCAACCGCCTGGTGACGACCGGACCGTACAGCTATCTGCGGAATCCAATGGTCGTTGCCGGGCTGGGCCAGGGGCTCGCGGTTGCGCTGTGGCTCGGCTCGTGGGCGGTCCTGGCGTATGTGATCGTGGGCGGACTTATTTGGGAGTACCTGGTCCGCCCGGCCGAGGAACGCGATCTTCGTGACGCCTTTGGCGATGAGTTCGAGACATACTCGCAGCACGTGCGATGCTGGATACCGCGCACCTCGGCATTTCGCCGGGTCACGACATGAAGATTCTCGCGTTCGTCGTCCTGTTGTCCGCGGCGCCCGTCTATGGACATCACTCGTTGTCCGAGTATGATGCCGCCCGCGAACTTTCACTGACGGTCGTCGTCCGCGAGTTTCACTTCGTGAATCCGCACCCATACCTGATCGCAGAGGCCAGGGCGGGTTCGCTGTCGAGCGTGTGGCGCCTGGAACTGGATAATCGATTCGAGCTGGTGCAGATCGGGATGACCGCGAGCACGTTGAAACCCGGCGAGCAGCTGCTCGTGTCCGGCAGGCCTGGACGCGATCAGAAAGCGATTCTCTACGTACGCGAGCTCGATCGGCCCGCCGACGGCTTCCGCTACGAACAGCTCTCGTCGTCGCCGCGGATCGTGCGGCCGCCGCGGAGCGCCAGATAATGGACGTCGTTCTCATCGACGGCACCTACGAATTGTTCCGCCACTACTACGCGCTGCCGCCGGCGAAGGACGCTGACGGACGTGAAGTCGCCGCGGTGCGCGGCGTCGTCCAGTCGGTCCTGGCGATGATCACGGGTGGAGCACGATACGTCGGCGTCGCGACCGACCATGTCATCGAATCGTTCCGCAACGATCTCTGGCCGGGATACAAGACAGGCGCAGGGATCGAGCCGGAGCTCTACGCGCAGTTCCCGCTTCTCGAAGAGGCGCTGGCGGCGGCGGGCATCGCCGTCTGGCCGATGACGGAGTTCGAGGCTGATGATGCGCTGGCCTCTGCGGCGGCGATCGCCGCTCGCGACGCCCGTGTCGATCGCGTCGTCATCTGCACGCCGGACAAGGATCTGGCGCAGTGCGTGCAGGGAACGCGCGTCGTACAGATGAATCGGCGGACGCGCACGACGTTCGACGAAGCCGGGATTCGAGGCAAATTCGGCGTTTCACCGGCGTCGATTCCCGACTATCTCGCGCTGGTAGGCGATGCCGCGGACGGGTATCCCGGCCTGCGCGGCTGGGGCGCCAAGTCGACGGCGGCAGTGCTTGCGCGATTCGCTCACCTCGAGGCGATCCCGATGGATCCCGCCCTGTGGTCCGTGAACGCCACCAGTTCAGGAGCGCTCGCGAAGACGCTCGCACGGGATCTGGAGCTGGCGCTGCTGTTCCGCAACCTGGCCACGCTGCGCACGCATCTGCCGTTGTTCGACGACGTGGAGTCGCTGCGGTGGGATGGCCCGCGGCCCGAATTCGTGGAGCTCGCGGCGAAGCTCGATAACCGGTCATTCGCCGGCGTACCGCAGTAGCGGCGGCTCAATTCTCAGACGGCCGCTCGATCTGGTCGATGACGATCACCGGTGCGGGCCTCTCGGCGGACACCAGCCGGAGGCCAAGCTGCTCGCGCAGCGCCGTAAAGAGCGACGGGCCGGAATCAGTGGCGTTGGCATCCTGGATCCATTCGAGCGTGAAGTCGTACTCGCCGCCGAGCCCGGTGTCGTTGCTCACCACGCGGCCGCTAAAGCCGCTCAGAATCTCGACCAGCCGCGGCATGTTGCCTCGCGTACTCCGAAGAATCACGCGCGGGCCAGCCCGCTCGACCTTCATTCCGTATTCACCCGGGCCCGTGTGGGTGACCATCTTGGACCCTTCGTTCGCGGTCACGAGTGAATAGACGGGAATGTCCCGTGTCTCCCGGTGGTATCGAAGCCGCCAGCGATCGGTCAGCATCCGCTCCATGTACGCCTGCCGGGTCTGATCAGTCAGCACGGCGCCGCCGGGCACCGACGCCACCACGTCGTAACGCTCCGTCGCGAGCCAGCCCGGTGCGCCGACGATCTGGGGCGTCAGCACGCCAAACGCCCGGAGCAGCAGCGACAGCGGCGTCACGTTGATCAGATTCAGTCGTCCGGGGGTCGTCTCGGTCTCCGAGGCGGCGGCTCCGCTCTTGTTCGGCTTGATCGACACCACATCGAAGGTCGTGGACGACTGCGCCTGCAACGGCACGATCAGCACTGTGGCGGCCAGAACGGCCAGATATCGCATGAGTGTTCTCCCTGCGCCGGATGATGCTTGGACGAAGGGAGCGCGACTCAGGTTGCCTGCCTGTTGAAAGCGACGGCCTCGCGAACGAGCGCCTTGAAAGCCGACTCGTCAAGCTGCACTCCTTCGTGGATGTCGATCGCGCGGCGGACGTTTCCCTCGAGGCTCGAGTTGAACAGCCGGGCCGGATCCTTCAACGCGGCGCCGTTGGCGAACGTCAGCTTCACGGCCTTTTTGTACGCCTCGCCCGTGCAGATGATGCCGTCGTGCGACCACACCGGATTCATCCACTTCCACTCCTCGACGACGTCCGGGTCCGCATCCTTGATGAGCTTGCGCATTCTGGCGAGCGTGTCGCCGCGCCAGTCGCCGAGGTCGGCGATTCTGTTCGAGATCAGGTCCGACGCTGACGGACCGTGGCTCGCGGCCGGCTTTTTCATGCGCCGATCGTATCGCGCTCCTTCGTTGATTCCTTCATGTCGCTGACGTAGTATTCGCCCGCCTGTCGGCGATTTTTGCTCCCAAGGAGGGCAATATGAAGCGATTCCTCATGTGGACATCGGCGCTCCTGTTCGTCTTCGCCGTCGGCGTGGCGGCTCAGGCCAAGATGACGTTGGAAGAACACGCCAAGATCATGAAAGCGAACGTGTCGGCGTTCGGGCCGATGAACAAAGCCATCGCCTCGGCGAGTTACGCGGACGCACGCACACAGGTGGCTGCGCTCCGCACGAACTTCATGACGCTTCAGGGCATGTGGGCGAGCGTGAAGAAAGACGATGCGGTCGCGATCGTCAAGGATGGTTTGAGCCGGCTTGACGCGATCGACAAGATGCTCTCTGCCGCGACGGTCGATCAGATGGCGGTGCAGGGTGCGGTGAAGGAGTTCCAGGGCGCGACGTGCGGCGCGTGCCACAAGCTCTATCGCGAGGGCGACGGCAAGGCCACGCCGTACTCCTTCAAGGCCGGGGTGCTCTAGGCGGCTGATTCGATTGCGTTTTAGTGGCGCGGACCCCGTCGGGTCCGCGTGCACGCGACGGGTGGGAGAGGCCGACGTTTACGTCGGCCTTTTTCGCGTGTGCGGAGGATTTCAATGCGCGGCATCTTCGTTTTGGCGGCACTCCTGATCGCGTTCGACAGCGGCTCTGCGTCCGCGCAGGCGTGGAAGCCGCCCGCGGACACCGAGCGCTGTCCGTCGAAATGGGGAGCCGGCGACCAGCGCGGATCGGCCAACCACATGAAACCGGCAACGGTGCTGAAGGCCGCCCGCCTGATCCAGACCGGTGAGGTGTTCGAGCTCGGGCGCGTGCTCTCTCCATCGATGCCGATGCCTGCGGGCCGGCAGTTCGATCTGTTCACCAAACGCACCAGGAACGATCCCGGGATCAACCGCCGCGGCTCGAACGAGGAACTGGTCGTCGCCGAGATCGGACAGGTGGGCACGCAGTTCGACACGTTCAGCCACCAGATGATCGGCAACAGCATGTACAACTGCGTCACGCTGGAGGACGCGGCGACGCGCACAGGGTTCTCGAAGCTGGGGGTGGAACAGGTCGGGGCGCTGATGACGCGTGGTGTGCTCGTGGACGTCGCGGCGCTGAAGGGCGTTCCGGCGCTCGCGGAGAACTACGAAATCACGCCGGCCGATCTCGAGGCCGCGTTGGCGCGCCAGAAGCTGACGATCGCGCCAGGCGATGCCATTCTGATCCACACCGGATGGGGGACGCTGTGGGGCAAGGACAACGCACGCTACCAGCGCGCCAGTCCCGGCGTTGGCACCGCGGCCGCTGAGTGGCTGGCGAGGCAGGACCCGATGCTGGTCGGAGCGGACAACACCGCCGTCGAGATCTCGCCGAATCCCGACAAGCAGCTGGCAGGTCCGGGACACCAGATTCTGCTCGTCGTCAACGGCATCCACCTGCTCGAGAACCTCCGGCTCGACGAGCTCGCCGCGCGCCGCGCCTACGAGTTCGCGCTGATCGTCGAGCCGCTGAAGATTCAGGGCGGCACGGGCTCAACGGTCGCGCCGATCGCCGTGCGCTAAGGAACGCCGTCAAGGCGTTCCGGCAGACACTGGAACGCCGTTCACCCTATAGCTGTCCGTGTCTCGCGTCGGCGCCCGCGAGCCCTCGCCGATACGCCGCATCGGCGAATCGTCCCGGGAGAAACGCCGCCGCATAACCAGGGAGCGGCTGTTCGAGGACGTGCCCGGCGACGAGTTCAGCCGCGGCCTGCGAGGCCATAACGCCGAAGCCGGACAGCGCGCCGAGCAGAAAGACGCCGGCGATTGTCGTGGGCCCGACGAGGGGCCGGTTGTCGGGCGTCTTGCAGTAGTAGCCGCCGTCAACCGTTGCTCTGGCGCCGCGGTAGGCGGCGAGCCCGGGAATCATCACCGCCAGGCCGGCAAGCACGATTTCGGCGTACTGCGGCGGAAAGACCGGATCAGCGCGCGCCTCCTCTATGCGCGTGTCGTAGGTCCAGATGCCGAGCACCGAGCGCTCCCCGCGCGGGCGCAGATGAACGCCCGCGGGAAAGGTGCCGAGCCCGGCAATCTCCACGGGGTCGTTCCAGATCATCATCGGCGCGTCCCTCGGGACGACGCCGGAGTCGTCTTCGAATGAGATCTTGCCGTGCAATTCGTTGACGACCGGCAGGTTGAGATCGAGCCTCTGGACCCACTCCGGCAGCCGCGGCCCTGCGGCCAGCACGAACGACCGCGCGTCGATGCGGCCGCCGGATGCGAGCCGCACGCCAATAAACCCACCGTGTTCGACGATCACGTCGCTCACTTCGTCTCGAACGATATCGACGCCGTGCCGAACCGCTCGCTCCAGCAGCCAGCGGCCAAGGGCGAGTGCGTTCATATATCCGGCGCGGCGTGCGTGCAGCATCGCGACGACGCGATCGGTGACGAAGGGATAGCGCGCGCGGATTCCCGGCCCGTGCGCGAGAAACTCCGTGGTGGGAGTGGCCGTTGCCCGGAGACGTTCCGCCTCCGCCGGGTCGGCGGTGAGAAATACGTAGCCGCGGCGGTTCAGGGCGAACGCGTGTCCGCTCTCGTGGTCGAGCGCCTCCAGCAGATCGATGCTGCGGTCCATGAAGCGCATCATTGTGTCGTCCGGCCCCGGCCAGAAGTTACGATAGCCTTCGAAGCCTCTGCTGGTAGTGAGCGAGAGCGGCTCCCGCGGATCGACAATCACCACGCGGGAGACGCCGGCGCGCACCGCAAGCTGGTACGCGGCGGCAACTCCGCCGATCCCGGCGCCTGCGATCACCGCCTCCGCCGTGCGGGATGCGCTCATCGCAGACGGAGGATAGCCCGGCGCATGCTAGGATTCAGCCGGTTTCATGGAAGTCAGATGATTCGCCAACTACTGCGCGCGTTGGCCGTCGTTATATCCGTGTCGGCCGTCGGGATGGCTCAGGCAGCCGACGCAACCCGCTACGCCGTCGCGTATTTCGAAGTGACGCCGTCCAGCGCGGCGCACGCGGCAAAGGCGTTTCACGCGTATCGGGAGGCATCGGGGCGAGAGGCAGGCTTTGTAGCGGCCGAGATGTTCGAGCAGATCGGCCGGCCCGGCCACTTTGCCGTCGTCGAAACGTGGCGCGACCAGGCGGCCCTCGACGTCCACCAGTCGAACGCGTCGATCCTGGCGCTGAAAGACTCATTGCAATCGATTCGCACGAGTGGCTACGACCAGCGACCGTACAGGACCGTGAGCGTCGCGCCGCCGCGCGGCGCCGCCGGCCGCAACGCCGTCATCGTCGTCAGCCACGTCGACATCGGCGGGGGTGGGAAGGTAGACGTCCCTTCGATGCTCACAAAACTGGCGGAGGCGAGCCGCGCCGAGCCGGGGTGTCTCCGCTTCGACGTCACCCAGCACACCGCCCGCGCCAACCACTTCACGGTTGTCGAAGTGTGGGCGGATCAGCAGGCGCTCGATCGCCATGCGGCGGCCGCTCACACGAAGCAGTACCGCGACGAGGTGCAGCCGGTCTCCGGCAGCCCTCTCGACGAGCGGGTCTATCGACGGGTCGAGTGACGTGGTCGTGGTCGGTTCAGACTTCCCCTCGCGGCGGAAGCTACGCCTTCAGTGCGGCAGTGAATGGCTGACAGCATCGATCGCCGGACGTTCGGGCAGCGCATTGGCATTGCGGCAGTCGCCGGCGCGCTGCACGCCCTGCCGGCGGCAGCGAGCGCTCAGGGGAGCGGTGTGAGCCAGTCCCCTGCCGGACGCGACGAGCTGTGCGACCTGAGCGCGATCGAGTTGACTGCGCGCGTTCGCCGCAAGGACCTGTCCGCCCGCGACGTCATGAGCGCCCACCTGGCTCGCATTGAACGGGTCAATCCGAAGGTGAACGCGATCGTCACCCTCGTGGCCGATCGCGCGATGGCCGACGCCGCGCGCGCGGACGACCTCGTGGCGAAAGGTGGCACGCCCGGTCCGCTGCACGGCCTGCCGGTCGCGCACAAGGATCTCGTCGATACCGCCGGCATCAGGACCACCAGGGGTTCGCGGTTCTATCGCGACACCGTTCCCACCCGCGACGCGCTGATCGTGACTCGCATGCGCGCGGCGGGCGCCATCACCGTCGGCAAGACGAATACGCCGGAGCTCGGCGCCGGCTCCCAGACGTTCAACGAGGTATTTGGGGCAACCCTGAATCCGTATGACCTGACCAGGACCTGTGGTGGCAGCAGCGGCGGTGCCGCGGTCGCGCTGGCGTGCGGGATGGTCCCAATCGCCGACGGTACGGACGTCGGCGGCTCGCTGCGGAACCCTGCCGCGTTCTGCAACGTCGTGGGTCTGCGTCCGTCGCCCGGTCGAGTCCCGACCGAAACCAATAGCTGGTCGCCGCTGTCGGTGTCGGGCCCGATGGCTCGCTCCGTTGCGGACGCGGCGCTGTTTCTCAGCGCGCTCGCAGGCCCGGATTCGCGTGGCCCGCTGACGAACGGGGAAGACGGCGCCCGCTTCCGTGCGCCGCTGGGCCGCGATTTCAAGGGTGTGCGCGTGGCGTGGTGGAAGGGCCTCGGCGGGGTTCCGTTCGAACCGGAGATCCGTACGGTGGTCGATTCAACACGGCGCGTGTTCGAGGCGCTCGGGTGTGCTGTCGAGGAAGCGGAACCAGACTTCACGGGCGTGGCGGACGCGTTTGCCACGCTGCGATACACATCGAGCTACGCGCAGAACTCCGCGCTGGTTCGCGAGCGGCCGGAATGGGTGAAGGACACGATCAAGTTCGAGGTCGCCCAGGCCGAGCGTCTCACGGCCGCAGATGTCGGCCGCGCGATCGCGCGCCAGACGCAGATGTACGACCAGAGCCGTCAGTTGTTCGAGAAGTACGACTACTTCATCCTTCCCGTCACGCAAGTCGTGCCCTTCGACGTCAGCATCCCGTATCCGACGAGCATCGCCGGCACGGCGATGACTACCTACATCGACTGGATGCGCTCGTGCTGGTATGTGAGCTTCATGTCGAACCCGGCGATCTCCGTGCCCGCAGGCTTTACGAAGGCCGGACTCCCGGTCGGGCTGCAGATCGTCGGCCGCCATCGCGACGAATGGAGCGTTCTGCAGCTCGCGCACGTCTTCGAACAGACCACGCAGCACGGCAAGAGGCGTCCTGCCATCATCTGAGGCGATCCTCGGCCTGACCGCCGTAGCGCCGCCGGCCGGACATGATCGCGCCGCACTTGCGCTCGCACTGCTGCAGGCCCTGTGACGACGATCGTCACTGCGGTGATGGTCGGTGTCGCGGTCCTCTTCGCGGGCAGCCTGCCGTGGGGGTTCATGCTGGCGCCGTTGAACCTGCGCGTCGGCGTGAGCGTGCCGTGGGCTGCGTTGCCGATGGCCGCGTATCTCTGGGGCTACTGGACATTCATCCGCGGCGACTGGGGATCGCCGGAACACGCGGCCACACGTCGTCACGACCTTCGGGCGAACGCGCTCTCCGGCGATCTCTGGCCGGTGGCGCTCGTTGCTGGTCTGGTCGGCTTCGGCGCGCTCTTCGCCCTGATTACCGTCATGGCGCGGCTGGTGCCGCTCCCGCAATCAGCGCAGATTCCTACGCCCGCAGGCATGCCGGCCGTTACGATGCTCGTGCTGTTGACGATGGCGTCCGTGGTTGCGGGGGTGACGGAGGAAGCAGCCTTTCGCGGCTACATGCAGACGCCGATCGAAGAGCGCTACGGCCTGCCGCTGGCGATTCTCGTCAACGGTACGATGTTCGGGCTGCTGCACTTCCCGAATCATCCGGACAGCGTCCTGGTGATGCTGCCGTATTACATCGCCGTCGCGGCGGTATACGGCGGGCTGACGTGGGCGGCGAACTCCATCCTGCCTTCGCTCGTCCTTCATGTTGGCGGCGACATCTGGTCGCTCGGGCGACTCTGGATGACGGGCCGTCCCGAATGGCAGCTGTCGTCATCGCCACCGGCGCTGATTCGCGAAACAGGCGTGGACGGAGGCTTTCTAGTCGCGATTGCGTCGCTGGCCATGCTCACGGGCCTGACGGTTGCCGGGTATCGAGCCGTCCGTCGTCTGCGGCTTGCGGCGCAGGCATAATACCGCCCACCGTCGTAGTGTCCGCCTTCAGGCGGACCCGCCGGATGTCTGGGGAGCGCGATGGAACGTCTCAGCCGAAGCTTCGACATCGTCACGCAGTCGTACCGGATTCTCCTGCACGACAAGGAGCTGATGGTGTTGCCGTTAATCGCGGGTGTCATCAATATCAGCGTGGCCCTGAGCTTCGCTTTCGGCTTCGGTCTGACGCCGTCAGTTGTGCGGGCTGGCGGCTTCGACACCTACGCCCCCCTCTTTCTGCTGTTCGTCGTCGTCTATACGGTCGGCATCTTCTTCCAGGCAGCCGTAGTCGCTGGTGCGACCGAGCGGATGCGCGGTGGTGATCCGACTGTGGGATCGGCGTTGTCGGCTGCCGGACGGCGAATCGGGTCGATCGTCGCGTGGGCGCTCGTTGCCGCGACGGTCGGCACTGTCATCCGCGCGATCCACGACAAGGCCGGTTTTCTCGGCCAACTGCTCACGAGGGTGCTCGGCATCGCGTGGTCGCTGGCGACGTTCTTCATCGTGCCGGTGCTCGTGCTGGAGGAGCGATCGATTCGCGATTCGTTCACTCGATCCGTGAGCGTCTTCAAGGAGACGTGGGGCGAGAGCATCGCGGTCCCAGTGACCGTCGGTCTCGCCGCGCTCGTCATGTGGGTGGCGTTGATGGCGATTGCGGCCGCGGTGGCCCTGTTCGCCGGACGCCCGGCGGGGATTGGGCTGTTCGTGGCCGGTGCGATCGCGCTGACGGTGTTCTTCTCGACGCTGCAGGGCGTCTATCTCGCCACGCTCTTCCGTTACGCGACTGAAGGATGGGTGCCGGCCGGATTCAGCGGCGAATTTCTGCAGCAGTCGTTCGTTTCGAAGGAAGGGACCAACCACGTGACGCTCAATCTCCACAGGAAGCAGTAATGGGATACATCGAAGCGAATCTGTTGCCCGGTGAGGCTGTGGTCCAGCGTGCGCGTCTGCACTGGATCGTGTTTCTCAAGGCGATCGCGGTGGTCGTCGTCGGCCTGGTCGTGCTGACCGTCTTACAGCCGATGGTTGGGGCGATCATCGGTGGGGTGGGCCTGTTGATGGCAGTGCCGCCCTGGCTGGAACGCACCACGTCGGAGTTCGGCGTCACGAGCAAGCGCGTGATCATCAAGGTCGGTCTCATTCAGCGGCGCACGCTCGAGTTGCTGATTCGGCAGGTGGAAGCGATCTCCGTCGACCAGAGCCTCACCGGACGCATCTTCAACTTCGGCACGATCACGCTGACCGGCACCGGCGGCGTGCGCGAAACGTTCCACAACATCGCCAACCCGCTCGAGTTCCGCCGCAGTATTCAGAGTCTGTCGACGTCTTAATCGTTCGAGTCGTTCGAGTCGTTCGAGTCGTTCGAGTCGTTCGAGTCGTTCGAGTCGTTCGAGTCGTTCGAGTCGTTCGGTTCGTTCGAATCGTCGCAACAAGGAGCTGCGCAATGGCAACTCCCGCAGAGCTGGTTCGCGAGTATTTCGCCGCGCTGCCGCCGCCGTCACGCCGGCGGATGAAGGAGATGCGCGCGATCGTCAAATCTATCGCCCCGTCGGCAGTCGAAACCTTTTCCTATCGGATTCCCGGTTTCCGGTTGGACGGGAAAGTGTTCGTCTATTACGCGGCGTTCCGGGAGCACACCAGCCTGTATCCGATGGGCGATCGAATCAGGCGCGCGTACGCCGCCAGTCTGAAGGGCTACAAGACGTCGAAGGGGACGATTCAGTTTCCGCTCGACCAGCCGTTGCCAGTGGCGCTGGTCAAGCGGCTGATCAAGGCGAGAGCGGCGGAGGTTCGCGCGACCCGCTGAACGACTCGAACGACTCGAACGACTCGAACGACTCGAACGACTCGAACGACTCGAACGACTCGAACGATTCGAACGATTCGAACGATTCGAACGGTTTATTTGATCGGCGCCCGCTCGACCGGCTCCATGCGGTACACCGGAGTCGGTTTGCCATCGCGGTCGTCGGTGACCAGGTAGATGTAGCCATCGGGGCCCTGCCGTACGTCACGGATCCGGCCCATCCGCTGCACCAGCAGTTCCTGACTGACGACGCGCGATCCCTCGACGGTGAGGCGCGAGAGCTGCTGCGCCGCCATGCCGCCGACGAAAATATTGCCGCGCCACTTCGGGAATCGATCGCCGGTGTAGATCATCAGCCCGGAGATGCCGATCGACGGCACCCAGATGTTGACCGGCTGCTGCATCCCGTCGCGGTGCGTCCCGGCATGGATGGCGGCGCCGGTGTTGTAGTTGACGCCGTAGCCGATCACCGGCCAGCCGTAGTTCTGGCCCGGCTGGACGCGATTCAACTCGTCGCCGCCCTGCGGTCCATGTTCGTTGGCCCACAGTTCGCCCGTGGTCGGGTGGATCGCCAGGCCCTGCACGTTGCGGTGACCGTAGCTCCAGATCTCCGGCCGTGCCCCCGCCTGCTTCGACAGCGGATTGTCCGCCGGCACGCGCCCGTCGTCGTGCAGCCGGATGATTTTGCCCTGATGGTTCGCGACGTTCTGCGCCGGATGCGCCTCGAGGTTGCCTTCCGGCGGCGCCTGCCGATCGCCGGCCGACAGGAACAGGTAGCCCTTGCCGTCGAAGGCAATCTTGCCGCTGAAGTGATTGCGTCCCTGCGCGACAGCCTCGAAGAGCTGCTGCACGTTCGTCAGGCGGTCGTTTTCAAAGCGCCCGCGAATGAGTGTGGTCGTCGCCTGTGCGTCGGTCGCCCCCGGCTTCGAGTACGTCAGATAGAGAAGACGATTCGATGCGAAGTTCGGATGCGGCATCACCTCGAGCAGGCCGCCCTGGGAGGAATGGAATACCTTGGGCACACCGTCGACCGCCTGCGGCAGGAGCTTGCCGTTCCTGACGATGCGCAAGCGGCCTGGGCGCTCGGTGATCAGCATGTCACCGGCCCCGAGCCCAGTCGAGGGGCCGCCTGGCAGAAAGGCGATCGACCAGGGTTGCACCAGGCCGTCCACCACGGTGACGACGCGGTAGTCGTGCACGGCGGAGGTGAACATGGTGTTACCGGACAGCGTGGCCGTCCCCGCGACGACGAGGGCAACCGCGGCCAGCCTGCTGATCACTCGAAACATACGCCTGCTCCTTCCAGCTATCAGACGTCCGAGCCTTGCCGCCTGATCCCTAATCCCCGATCCCTAATCCCCGATCCCTGATCCCCGATCCCTGATCCCTGATCCCTGTTCCTATTCCAGCCTTACGCTCGTCACGGCGCGCGGCCCGGAGCTCATTGCCAGCTTGCCGAACTCGCCCTTCTTGCCGTCCGGCCGCTGTGCCGTAATCCGGAACTGCCGCGTGTTGCCCGTCGCCTGTTTGGCGACATCGGCGCCGAGCTCCGGAAGCAGGGTCACGTAGCGGGTCATGTTGTTGATGTTCTCGTAGCGCCCGCCGGTCATCTTCGTGACGCGCTGCCCGAGATCGATCTGCGCGTCGCCCCCGGTCGCCGATCGTTCGCCTGAGTACATCAGCACATGAACGATGATCGGGCGGCCGCCCAGCGCGTTGATGACGCGCTGCATGTGGGCGGCCATAACCTGGCCGTCGCCGCTCGTCGTGGCGGCGCAGATGATGACCGTGAAGGTGTCCTTCTCCTTGTTGGCCCGCTCGATCGCTTCGCTGAGCGACTCGGTGAATCGTCCCGTTGCGGAGTCGGGCGCGAGGCGGTCAACGCCCTTGAGCAGCTCGTCGCGGTTCTTGGTCGCCCGCACGAGAAAGCGCCCCTGGGGCGATGTCGTCACCACCGTCGTTTCGACGTCCGGCGGCAGGCTACTGAGCAGGTTGCGCACACCGCTGCGGAACTCGGCCAGGTTCGAGCCGATGCCGACGCCGTTGTCGATGAGGATCTGGACTTTGACCTGACGGACGACGGCGTCCACTTTCGTAACCTTGGCCGGCTGGCCGTCTTCGGTGACGCGGACGTCCGCTGGCGTCAGCGATTCGACCGGAGTGCCTTTCTCCGGGTCGAGGACGGTGGCGAGCAGGGTGAACTGTTCCTGCGCGCGGACGCCGGCCGCGCAGAGGCTCAGAACAACCAGGACAGGGACGAACCACCTGAACGACATTCACGACCTCCAGGGGATGAGGGCTGGCGCCCGTAATTGTAGGGTAGGACGCAGGTTTGTCCCCGAAGGTCGGGTGTAAAATTCGGGCACTTCGTACCCCGGCACACGCGCGCGGCAGCGCGGGTTTCTGGAATTCTGATGCAACCTTCGCTGAAGGTCCGCCTCGAGGCGGACACTACGACGGCGATCGCGGTGGCCGCGCTCGTCTGGTGCGTGAGTCCGTTCGCTGCGGCGCAATCGAACGTAGGACCCCGCCTCAGCGGGGCCAGCACCGCCGCGGATCTGGATCGCGATGGCCTCGTCGCGCGGTACTGCGTCTCCTGCCATAACGAGAAGACGAAGACCGGCGGACTGGCGCTCGACGTCGTCTCTCGCGATTCCGTCCGCGACCATGCGCCGGTGTGGGAAGAGGTGCTGCGGAAGCTGCGGGCGGGCGCCATGCCGCCGCCCGGCATGCCACGGCCCGACGCTCCCGGTACTGCCGCTTTGATCGGTACGTTCGCCGCGGAGCTCGATCGCGCGCCGCGCGATCCGGGCCGTCCCCTGCTGCGCCGGCTGAATCGCGCGGAATACGGCAACCTCATCCGCGACCTGCTCGCACTCGACGTCGACGTCCGGTCACTGCTGCCTGCCGATGACGCGGCGTTCGGTTTCGACAACAACGCCGACCTCCAGGCACCCTCGCCGGCACTGCTCGAGCGGTATCTGACCGCCGCGGACAAGGTCAGCGCGCTGGCGATCGGCGATCCCGCTACCGTGCCGGCGGCGGAGAACTACTTCACGCGCGGCGATCAGTCGCAGAGCCAGCATCAGGACGGCCTGCCCCTTGGAACCGTTGGCGGCATCGGTGTCCGGCACTACTTTCCGCTCGACGGCGAGTATCAGTTCCAGGTGGCGCTGATCCGCACCAACACGGAGGGCATCCGCGGACTCGAGCACAAGCACCAGCTTGAGATCACCGTGGACGGTGCGCGCGTGTTCCTTGGCGCCGTCGGCGGCGATGCGGAGACCGCGCAGGGTGGCGTCGTCACGGACCGGTCCGATGCAACCGACGCGCGACTGCGGGTCCGCGTGCCCGTGAAGGCCGGCTCACGGCTGGTTGCGGCGGCGTGGATCAGGAAGATTGGTGAGGGGACCAACCGTCTCCAGCCGTTCCTGCGCAGCAACGCCGGCACCTACGACTCAACCGGCCGCCCGCATGTGAAATCGCTGACGATTGCCGGTCCGTTCAATCCGACCGGCCCCGGCGACACCCTGAGCCGTCGGCGGATCTTCATGTGTCATCCGGCGGGTCCGTCTCGTGTGGCATTAGGACTCGACGGAACCCGCCCCACATCGGAAGAGGCTTGCGCGCGGCGCATCCTGACAAACCTTGCGCGAAGGGCATACCGGCGGCCGCTGCGCGCGGGTGAACTCGACACGCTGCTTGGCTTCTACCGCGACGGCCGCAGGAAGGGCACGTTCGAGACCGGCATCCAGCTCGCGCTGCGCCGCCTGCTGGCGAGCCCGTCGTTCGTGTTCCGCGTTGAGGACGACCGTGCGGATGCGAAGCCGGGCGTTGCCTTCCAGGTGAACGACCACGAGATGGCGACGCGGCTCTCGTTCTTCCTCTGGAGCAGCATGCCGGATGACACGTTGTTCCGGCTCGCCGAGCAGGGCCAGCTGCGCAGGCCGGCCGTTCTCGAGGCGCAGGTGCGGCGGATGATTGCAGACCCGCGCGCCGACGCGTTGCTGCAGAACTTCGCCGGCCAGTGGCTGCACGTGCGCAACCTGCAGAACGCGGCGCCGAACACCGACGAGTTCCCCGACTTCGACAACGATCTGCGCGATGGCCTGCGGCGGGAGGTCGAGCTGTTTTTCGGCGCCGTGCTCCGCGAGGACCGCCCGGTTCTCGATCTGCTCACCGCCGACGACACCTTCGTCAACGAGCGGCTGGCGAAGCACTACGGCATCCCGTACGTCTACGGCAGTCAATTCCGCCGCGTGACGCTGACAGACGAGGCGCGGCGCGGGCTCCTCGGCAAGGGCAGCATCCTCCTCGCCACATCGCACGCCGATCGCACGGCGCCGGTGCTGCGCGGCAAATGGATCCTCGAGAACCTGTTGGGGACGCCGCCGCCTCCGCCACCGGCCGACGTGCCGGCGCTGGAGCCGACGCCGGGACGCGTCGCGAAGACCATGCGTGAACGGATGGCGATTCATCGGGAGAGTCCCGCGTGCGCCGGCTGTCATCGGGTGACCGATCCTCTCGGGTTCGTGCTGGAAAACTTCGACGCCGTCGGCGCCTGGCGGGTTCGCGAGGCCGGCGCGCCGATCGACGCGACAGGCCTCGCCCCGGATGGGACGGCGATCAACGGCGTCGTCGAGTTGCGGCAGGCCCTGCTCAGGCACCAGGATGCATTCGTTTTCACGCTGACCGAGAAGCTGATGATTTACGCGCTCGGGCGGGGGCTGGAGTCGTACGATATGCCTGTCGTCCGGCAAATCGTTCGCGACGCCAGCCGGCAGAACTACCGGTTCTCGTCGCTGTTCGTGGGCATCGTGAAGAGCGTGCCGTTCCGGATGCGCCGTGCGTCGACGGAATGAGGGCCACGGAGACACGAAGACACGGAGGTTTGAAGGGTGAAATCTCCGTGTTTCCGCGCCTCCGTGGTTCGTGGGAGCGAAGGATGTTCGTAACGAAGACCGCGTTGTCCCGTCGCACCGTCCTGCGCGGCCTCGGCACCGCGCTGGCGCTGCCGTTTCTGGACGCCATGACACCGGCGTTCGCCCGCGGCCGGCAGCGCGCCGGTGCGCCGCTGCGATTCGGCGCCGTCTATGTCCCCAACGGCGCGCCGATGGGCAACTCGCCAACGACGAGCTGGATGCCCAAGGCGGCGGGCGAACTCGAGATCACGCCGATCCTGACGCCGCTGGCGCCGCATCGCGACTACGTCACCGTCATCGGGAACCTCTCACGTGCCGGCGGCAAGAACGCCACCGACCACGCGGTCAGCTCCGCCGGCTGGTTGAGCGGCGTCGTTGCCAAGCAGACGGAAGCCCAGGACATCAGCCTCGGGATCACCATCGACCAGGTGCTCGCGAAGCAGATCGGCCAGGAGTCGCCGTTCCCGTCGCTCGAGTTCGCGACCGAGGATTTCTCCGGCTACATCGGCGGCTGCGTTCCCGGCTACAGCTGCACCTACATGAACACGATCTCCTGGGCCGGCGAGGCATCGCCGCTGCCGATGGAGATCAACCCGCGCGTCGCCTTCGAGCGGATGTTCGGCCGCGCCGGCGACGCGGCCAGCCGTCTGCGGCGCATGCAGGAGAACCGCAGCATCCTCGACTCCATCGCCGAGGAAGCGCGCCGGCTGCAGAAGCGCGTGGGAGCGCAGGACCGCGCGCGGCTGGACGATTACCTGGACGACGTGCGCGAGATCGAGCGGCGGATTCAGCTGACCGAGTCGCGGAACTCGGCCAGCGTCACGGCGGTGGCGGCCCCGGTCGGCATTCCGGAAGCGTTCGACGACCACGCGGCGCTGATGTTCGACCTGCTGGCCGTGGCCTGGCAGGCGGACCTGACGCGCGTCTTCACCTACATGACGGCGCGCGAGGCGAGCATGCGGACGTTCCCGGCGCTCGGCATCAGCGAGGCGCACCACGACATCTCGCACCACGGCAACGCGGCGGCCAAGATGGCGCAGCACGCCACGATCACGACGCACTTCACGGCGCTCTTCGCGAGGTTCGTCGAGCGGCTCAAGGCGGCGCCCGAGGGCGACGGCAGCGTGCTCGATCACGCGCTGATCGCCTTCGGCACCGGCATGAGCGACGGCCAGGCGCACAACGCCTATCCGCTCCCGTTCTCGCTGGTGGGCGGTGCCGGCGGCCGCCTCAGGGGCAACCGCTTCATCGTCGCGCCGGAATGGACGTCGGTGGCGAACGTGTGGCTCAGTGTGGCGGACATGTTCGGCACGCCGCTCGAGAAGTTCGGCGAAAGCACCGGCCGGCTGCAACTCTAATGCTGCTTTCCAGTGATCGTGGCGCGGACGTTGTCACGTCCGCGCGGGCGAGCCTGACCCCGGGGTCCCCGTCGCGCGAGCGCGATGGGGTGGCGCGGCTCGCCCCACGATCTGTCACGCTTGCAGCTGCGCTTGTACTCGGCTCGGTAGTAATCGCCGACTCCACGCCGCCGATTGTCGCCGCCGTCAAAGCCGGCAACAGTGTCGCCGTCCAATCCCTCATCAAGCAGCGTGTGGACGTGAACGCACCGGAAGCGGATGGTACGACCGCGCTGCACTGGGCAGCCCGCGCGGATGATGTGGACATGGTGCGAACGCTGCTGCGCGCGGGCGGGAACGCGAAGCTGGCGAATCGCTACGGCGTCACCGCATTGCAACTGGCGGCAGTGAACGGCAGCGCGCCGGTCATCACACGCCTCGTTGCGGCGGGCGCGGACGTCAACGCGGTGCTCCCGGAAGGCGAGACGATCCTGATGACGGCGGCACGCACCGGACGGCCCGAGGCGCTCGAAATCCTGCTCGGCGCAGGGGCGCACGTGAATGCGGTCGAGAAGTGGCACGGGGAGACGGCGCTGCATTGGGCGGCGGCCGAGAACCACGGCGATGCCGTCCGGCTGCTGGCGTCGCGCGGCGCCGACGTCGATGTGCGCTCGGCGACGCAGACGTACCGGCGGCGGAGCGGTCAGTCGATCCTGCCGCTCGGCAGCTGGACGCCGCTGATGTACGCGGCGCGTGGCAACGCCATCGAGGCCGGTCGCGCGCTCGCGTCCCTCGGCGCGAAGCTCGATCTGGTCGATCCCGACGGCGCCACGGCGCTGGTGATCGCGATCATCAACGCCCACTACGATTTCGCGGCGATGCTTCTCGACGCCGGCGCCGATCCGAATGTTGCCGACAAGGATGCCGGCATGGGTCCGCTTTATGCCACCGCCGACATGCATCGCCTCGCCGTCGGTCACGGGCGGCCGAATCCAAAGCCGTCCGGCGCGCTCGACGCCGTCGAGCTCACCAGACGGCTGCTCGAGAAGAAGGCGGATCCGAACGCGAAGCTGAAGGCCGCGATCATCCAGCGCCAGCACACCATCGGCGACGCGACGCTGGCCGCCGGCGCGACGCCGCTGATGCGGGCGGCGAAGTCGGGTGACGCCGCAATCGTCCGGCTGCTGCTCGACGCCGGCGCCGACCCGGCGGCCACGCTGGCGAATGGCAACAACGCGCTGCTGTTCGCCTCCGGCCTCGGCTGGCGCGACGGCAGTCCCGCGGCGCCGTCCTACGATCAGGGATCGGCGGAGGAAGCCGTGGCCACGATCGACCTGCTCCTCGCGCGCGGCCTCGACATCAACGCGACGAACAACACCGGCGACACTCCGTTGCATGCCGCGGTTTCAGGCCGCGCCTCTCCGGAGATCGTCAGGGCGCTTGTCGCGCGCGGCGCAAGGCTGGACGTCCAGAACAAGCGCGGTCAGACTCCGCTCATGCTCGCGAAGAATCGCGGCAACAGGGACATGAGCGCGATCCTGACGATCCTGCAGGCTGCGGCTTCGAAGTAACCGATCCCGACGCGGCGACCCGGCCTCCCGACGCGCCAGAGGCGCCCGGCGCCGCGGTAAAGGCGGTTGACCCGGTCCAACTTTAGTTCAGAATATAGTCATGATAAAGGTCAACATATTCGAAGCCAAAGCCCGGCTTTCCGAATATCTCGACCGCGCCGCAAGGGGAGAGCGCATCGTCGTCTGCCGGCACAACACGCCGGTCGCGGAACTGCGTCACGTGGCGGCGGTTCGGACTGAGCCGCGCCCGGTGGGACCTCTCCCCGGGCGGCCGGTCTTCGACGTGACGCCGTCGTTCTTCGATCCGATGTCCGACGAGGAGCTCGAATCGTGGGAGGGAGCCATGCCCCCGTCTGCAACGCCTAGCCGCTCATCGGCAGCACAGCCGACCCGGGCGGCCGAACGGGGAGCGGACGTGAAGGCTCGCGCGCGCACCCGTAAGAAGGGCCGCGGCCGCTCATAACGCCGAATGAAGCTCCTCCTCGATACCTGCACCTTCCTGTGGCTGGCGGGCGGTGGCGCGGCCCTGTCGGCCGCCGCCGGGCGGGCGATCGCGGATCCCGGCAACGAAGTGTTTCTGAGCGCGGTGTCGGTGTGGGAAGTCGTCACGAAGCACCGCGCCGGCAAATTGCCTCTTCCCGAACCGCCGCAGACGCTCGTTCCAACCGAGCGAGAGCTGCGTGGTGTCGACGCGCTGCCCTTCGACGAAGAGTCGGCACTCTACGGCACGCGTCTGCCGCCGCTGCACCGCGATCCGTTCGATCGCATGCTGATTGCGCAGGCCGTCGCGCACGGCCTGGCGATCGTGACGCCGGACCCGCTGATTACTCAGTACCCCGTCCGCACGCTCTGGTAAACGGGGGTCAACCACCGTTCAACGCGTGACCCGGGAACGAGTGACCAATCCAGGTCGATCGGTTCGCGATCGACGTAGTTCCGGACGATCTATGCTCGACGTGTGGTTTTCACCAAGCGCCTCCGCGAAGGCGTCCGGCGCGGGCGCATCCGCTGCAGCATTCGCATCTGGACGAAAGCGCACGTCAAGGTCGGCGGCCGCTACCCGATGGACGAGGGCCACATCCTCGTCGAGTCGATTGAACCGATCAGGCGGGCGGATATCACGCGGGATCTGGCCCGCGAGTCCGGCTTCGACACGGTCAAGGAACTCCTCGAGATGGCACAGCACGGGCAAGGCCGGAAAGTCTTCCTGATTCGCTTCCGCTACGTGCCGCCCGGCGGTTGGACCTGATTCATGCGCACCCGATTCAACACCATCGGTGTCGTCCAAGGTTCGCACGGCTCCACGACCTGGCCACCATCGGCTGATTCCTGGAACCCAGATTCCTTGACCAGCCCCTGAGCCCGATCCCTTGGGCCTTCAGGTCCGCCTGAAGGCGGACACTACGACGGCGGGTCGGCCTAGAGGCGGACACTACGATCCCGGGAGACGTCGGCGGTCGATTAAGATCAGCAGGCTTAATACGAACCTGGGACCCCTCATGAAACTCGTCCGGATCATCCTCGTCGCACTCTTACTGGGCGCCAGCGCCTCCTGCACGGCAGACGGCACCGCCGGGGACACCGCCGACGGCCGGGGCGGCGGTCTGCCGGCCGTCCCGGTGACCACGGCGACCGTCGTCCAGAAGCCGATGCCGATTGAGATTCAGGTGATCGGCTCGGTCGAGCCGTACTCGTCGGTGGCCATCCGCTCGCAGATTACCGGGCAGCTGATATCCGTCAACTTCCGCGAAGGCGACATCGTCCAGCGCGGCCAGGTGCTGTTCGAGCTGGATCGCCGTCCGCTCGAGGCCGCGCTCGGCCAGGCGCAGGCGAACCTCACGCGCGACATGGCGCAGGCGGCCAACGCGGAAGTGCAGGCCACGCGGTTCCAGCAGCTCGTGGATCGGGGCATCGCCCCCCGCGAGCAGGGCGACACGGCGCGGACGTCGGTGGCGGCGCTGAACGCGACGGTCGAGGCGGACCGCGCGGCGCTGGAGAACGCCAAGATCCAGCTGCAATACGCGACGATCACGGCGCCGATTTCCGGCCGCACCGGAGCGCTGATGGTTCACCAGGGCAACCTCGTTCGCGCCAACGATCAGACGCCGCTGGTCGTCATCAACGAGGTCGCACCGATTTCGGTCGCGTTCACCATTCCTGAAGCGCGTCTCGCGGACCTGCGGCACTACATGTCGCGCGGCTCCCTCACGGTGGCGGCGACTCCGCAGGGCACCGGGACTCCGGCAAACGGGCGAATCGCCTTCATCGACAACGCGGTCGATCAGAACACCGGCACCATTCGCATCAAGGGAACGTTCCCGAACACCGACGGCCGGCTGTGGCCGGGGCAGTTCGTCACCGTGGTCGTCACGCTGTCCACCGACCCGACCGCGATCGTGGTCCCGTCGGCCGCCGTGCAGGCGGGGCAGGAGGGAACCT
This sequence comes from Vicinamibacterales bacterium, assembly GCA_035711805.1. Classification (GTDB taxonomy): domain Bacteria; phylum Acidobacteriota; class Vicinamibacteria; order Vicinamibacterales; family UBA2999; genus Gp6-AA40. Next base: position 39,911 of record DASTBV010000100.1, on the reverse strand, counting down.
ACGTCTTTGCGGTGAAGCCCGATCAGTCGGTGGAGATGCGTCCGATCACCGTCGCCCGTATCCGCGGCGCCGAAAGTGTGATTGCCAGCGGCGTACGGCCAGGTGAAACGGTCGTCACCGACGGTCACCTCCGTCTGGTGCCAGGTGGCCGCATCAGCGTGAAGCAGCCCCTCGACTCCGCTCGGGGCAAGGCCCTCGGCCCGGCTCAGGGCAGGCCGGAGGGCAAGCCGTGAACCTGTCGTCCATCTTCATTCGCCGCCCCGTTGCGACCACGCTGCTGATTGCGGGGCTCCTCGTCTTCGGCGGCCTCGCCTACCAGCAGCTGCCGGTCGCCGACCTGCCAAGCGTTGATTTCCCGACGATCCGCGTCCAGGCCGGACTGCCCGGCGCCAGCCCGGAAACGATGGCCTCGTCGGTGGCGCTGCCGCTCGAGAAGCAGTTCTCGGCGATTGCCGGCCTGACCAGCATGAACTCGACGAGCACGCAGGGCGGCACCGAGATCACGCTGCAGTTCGACCTCGATCGCAACATCGACGCCGCCGCGCAGGACGTGCAGTCGATGATCGGCCGCGCCTCGCGTCAGCTGCCGGGGGAGATGCCGGCGCCGCCGTCGTACCAGAAGGTCAATCCGGCCGATCAGTCGATCTTCTTCATCGTCATGCGTTCGAGCACGCTGAGCCTCTCGGCCCTGGACGAGCTCGCGCAGACGAACGTGGCGCAGCGCATCTCGACGGTGAGCGGCGTGGCGCAGGTGAACATTTTCGGCTCGCAGAAGTACGCGGTCCGCATCGACGTCGATCCGCGGCAGCTTGCGGCGCGCGGCCTGGGCATCGACGAGCTCGCCAACGCCGTTGAGAACGCCAACGTCAACATGCCGACGGGCACGATCTTCGGCGACCGGACGTTTGTCGTCACGACCAACGGCCAGCTGATGCGCGCATCGGCGTACGGTCCGTCGATCATCGCCTACCGCAACGGCTATCCGGTCCGGCTGGACGAAGTGGCGCGCGTCTACGACGGCGTCGAGAACGATCGCACGGCGAGCTGGCAGAACCACGATCGCTGCATTTACCTCGCGGTCCAGAAGCAGCCCGGAACCAACGTGGTGCAGATCGTCGACGCCATCAAGGAGCTGCTGCCCGGCATCCTGGCGCAGCTGCCGGCGTCCGTGAAGCTCGACGTGCGCAGCGACCGCTCGGCGACGATTCGCGAGTCGGTGCACGACGTGAAGCTCACGCTCGTGGCGACCGTCGTGCTGGTCGTGCTCGTGATCTTCCTCTTCCTGCGCAACCTGTCGGCGACGGTGATTCCGAGCCTGGCGCTGCCCGGTTCGATCGTTGGCACGTTCGCGATCATGTACGTGCTCGGCTTCAGCCTCGACAACCTCTCGCTGATGGCGCTGACGCTCTCGGTCGGCTTCGTCGTCGACGATGCGATCGTGATGCTGGAGAACATCGTGCGGCACATGGAGATGGGGAAGCCGCCGATGCAGGCCGCGCTCGACGGGTCGAAGGAGATCGGCTTCACCATCGTGTCCATGACCGTATCGCTCGTGGCGGTGTTCATCCCGGTCTTCTTCATGAGCGGCGTCGTCGGACGGCTGCTGCACGAGTTCGCGATCACGATCGGCGCCGCGATCCTGATTTCAGGCTTCGTGTCGATCAGCCTGACACCGATGCTGGCGAGCCGCTTCCTGCGGCCACCGCACAGCACGCGTCACGGCTCGCTCTACAACGCCTTCGAACGCGTGTTCGACGCCTGGCGCGGCGCGTATGGCACGACGCTGGGCGTCTGCCTGCGCTTCCGCGCGGCCACCATGGCGCTGTCGATCGTTCTGCTCGGCGTGACGGTCTATCTCTTCACCATCGTGCCGAAGGGATTCCTGCCGAACGAAGATCAGGGCCGGTTCGTGGTCAACACCGAGGCGGCGGAAGGCATCAGCTTCGACGACATGGTCCGGCACCAGCTGCAGATCGCCGACATCGTGATGGCCGAGCCGGACGTGTTCTCCGTGTCGCACAACGTCGGGCTCGTCGGCAACAACGCCGCCGGCGGCGTGAATACCGGCCGGCTGTTCGTCGAGATGGACCCGCGTGAACAGCGAGCCCGCTCGGTGGACGAAGTGATCGCCTCGCTGCGGCCGAAGCTGGCGCAGGTTCCCGGCATCCGAGCGTTCCCCACGAACCCGCCGCCAATCAACCTGGGCGGCGGAGGCGGTCGTCCGATTTATCAGTTCACGCTGCAGGACGCCGACACCGCGGAGCTGTACCGGTGGGCACCGGTGCTCGAGGAGCGCATCCGCAGCATTCCGGGCCTGCTGGACGTCAACAGCGATCTGCGCCTCAACACGCCGCAGGTGTCGGTCGAAATGGACCGCGACAAGGTGTCGGCGCTCGGGCTCACGGCGAACCAGGTCGAGGATGCGCTCCGCAACGCCTACGCGCAGCGGCAGGTCACGCAGATCTTCGCGCCGAGTAATCAGTATCCGGTCGTGCTGCGCGTGGCGCCCCAGTTCCAGAGCGACCCGTCGGCGATGTCGCTCCTGTACGTGCGGTCGAACAGCGGGCGGCTGATTCCGCTCGAATCCGTCGCGCGCATGGAGACGACCGTTGGACCGTTCCAGGTCAACCACTTCGGCCAGCTGCCGTCGGTGAACATCTCGTTCAACCTGGCTCCCGGGGTCGCGCTGGGCGACGCGGTCACGCAGATTCAGGCGGCCGCGGCGCAGACGATTCCTGCCACGGTCACGCTGACGTTCCAGGGAGCGGCGCAGGCATTCCAGGACTCGCTGCGCGGGCTTGGCCTCGTGCTGCTGATGGCCATCGTCGTCATCTACATCGTGCTGGGCGTGCTGTATGAGAGCTTCACGCACCCGCTGACGATCCTCTCGGGCCTCCCGGCCGCCGGTCTCGGCGCCCTGCTGACGCTGCTCATCTTCGACGTCGACCTGAACCTCTACGCGTTCGTCGGCGTGATCATGCTGGTGGGTCTGGTGAAGAAGAACGGGATCATGATGGTGGACTTCGCCGTCGACGCGCAGCGCCAGGGGAAGACGGCGGTCGAGGCGATCCACGAAGCCTGCCTCGTCCGCTTCCGTCCGATCATGATGACGACGATGGCGGCGCTGGTCGGAACTCTGCCGATCGCGCTGGCGCTCGGCGCGGGCGCGGAGTCGCGCCGTCCGCTCGGCCTGGCGGTCGTCGGCGGCCTGCTCGTCTCGCAGCTGCTGACGCTCTACATCACGCCGGTGTACTACGTGTACATTGAAGCGATACGCGAGCGTTTCGCGCGCCGCCGGGCTGCGAAACGGCGGTCCGTGCCGCTTCCGGCCACCACCTGAACGTAGTGTCCGCCTTCAGGCGGACCTCCGTTGGTAGGCTGAGGAGGAACCATGACCAGAGTGACGCGCGCGGCCGCCCTTACTCTCTGCAGCATGATGCTCGCCGCCATCACGGGTTCCGCGGCACAAATCGACAGCAAGGCCGTGGAGTTCATCACCCCCGAGAACATCAAGTGGGTCAGGAACGCGGCCGGGACCAACGAGACCGCGGTCCTCTTCGGCGATCCCGAGAAGCCGGGGCCGTACGTGATCCGACTGCGATGGCTGCCGGGCAACATGAGCCGGCCGCACTATCACCAGAACGACCGGTTCTTCGTCGTGATTTCCGGAACCTGGTGGCTGGGTACGGGCGAGAAGTTCGACCCGGACAGCACGGTTCCGGCGCCCGCCGGGAGCTACGTGATCCACAAAGCCAAGCAGGTGCACTACGACGGCGCCAAGAAGGAGCCGGCCGTGATCCAGGTGTGGGGCATGGGCCCCGCTACGTCGATCCCGGCCGAGAAGAAGTAAAGCCGCAGCGTCCGGGCGGTGACGCTAAAGTCAGGGCAGCGAATAGACCATCAGCGTGTCGGTGGCCACCACGGCAACGTGCTGCTTGCCATTCCGACCCAGATAGGTGATGGGGTCGGCGTTGCCGCGCCGCTCCAGCCTCGTGACCCACAGCTGTCTCCCGTTTTTCACGTCCAGGGCGCGGAAGCGGTTGTCGTCCGTCGAGGCGATGAAGACGAGTCCGCTTGCCGTCGCGATAGGACCGGCCAGAGCAGGCCGGCCGGTGTTCTGCCTGTCGGTTGGAAGCTGCTCGGTGATTCCCAGCGGAATCTGCCATGCGATGTCTCCCGTCGACGTGTTGATTGCCGTCAGACGACCCCACGGTGGTTTCTGGCACGGCCAGTCTGTGTCGCCCATCCTGACGTCGAACGTGCCTCGTCCCGGAGTTGTCTTGTTATACGGAACCGGCGATCCCTCTCTCGTCTTTTCCATCGATCCCAACGCCCCGACGTCCTGTGTCGCGACGAAGATAAATCGCGAGTTGGGATCGAAGGCGATGCCGCCCCAGTTCGCGCCGCCAAGTCCGCCAGGGAATCCGACCGTGACTCCAGGTGCGCCGCCCTCCGCCTTGTACCGCCATGGCGTGAACGGTCCGGCGTTGTAGACACCGCCGATCTGCGCGATCAAGTCGGCGCACGCTTTCGCGTGTTCGGCGTTGGTATCGGCGGCAGTGACAAGATCCGCGGCGGTGTACGACACTCGTGCGAGTGCCGGCGGCTTCACCGGGATCGGCTGTGTTGGAAACGCCAACTCGCCCGGGACGTCGCTCCTTGGCACCGGACGTTCTTCGACTCCGAAGAGCGGCCGGCCAGTCTCGCGGTTCAGGATGTAGACGTAGCCCGACTTCGTCGTGAGTCCAAGCGCAGGAATCCGGCGTCCATTCTGCACGACGTCAAACAATCCCGGCGGCGCCGGGGGATCGTGATCCCACAGGTCGTGATGGATCGTCTGGAAGTGCCACTTGTACTGTCCCGTCTGAACATCAACCGCAACGACCGAGTTTCCGAACAGGTTCGCGCCCTTCCGGTCACCGCCGAAGGCACCCGGAATCGGTGACGCGAGCGGCAGATAGACCAGACCGCGCGACTCGTCGAAGGTGAAGTAGAACGGCCAGGCATTCACGCCAAGTCGGCCCTTCCAGCTGTCACCGTCCCAGGTGTCGTGCCCGACGGCTCCAGGCTGGGGCACGGAGCTGAACTCCCACAGCTTGACGCCGGTGCGCGCGTCGAACGCGCGGGCATTGCCAATGCCGCCGCTCGCACCCGGAGGGGTGTTGGCACCTACGACGACCACGTTCCTGAAGATGCCGGGCACCGAGTTGTACGGGACTCCAATATCAATCTCTCCGTTCTGCCCGAAGGCAGAGGCCGTCGCGCCAGTCCTGGCGTCGAGCGCGATCAAGCGCCGGCCAGCCATGAAGAAGATCCGTGGTGGCGTGCTGCCTTCGCCGGGCCAGTACGCGACGCCGCGCCTCGAAGGCGCACCACCGGTGACTGGCGCGTGCCAGATCTCCTTGCCTGTGTCCGCCTCCAGCGCCTCCACGCGGTCGCGGCCGGGGAAATACATCACACCATCGACGACGATCGGCGTCGCCTGCGAATTGACGTTTGCACCAGCCACGCCGCCGCGGCCCGCGGCGGCGGGCGCATTGCTCTGGATGCGAAACGTCCAGGCCGGGGTGAGAGTCGCGACGTTCTGCGGAGTGATCTGGCGGAGCGGCGAATACCCGGTGCCGGCAAGATCGCGGCGGTACGTCGGCCAGTCGGCGTCACGCTGAGCGGTTCGCGGTTCCTGGGCGCCGCTGGAAAAGGAGAGGCCTGCCGTCAGCAGGGCAACAGCGACCAGCAGTCGTGCGCGCATCGGGCGAGTCTACATTGACCTCTTGCCTCGCGCGCTATCTGGTCGTCTCGCCCGGGCCTGAATCCTGAGGTCTTCAGGATCGCCGCAACGCGCGGCGATCCGGCGTCCCGCGAGCCGTCTGGCGGCGATCGCCCTCGCGCCGTTCGCGGTTCACGCCCCACAGAAACCAGCCGTCGCCGGCCAGCTTCTCGGCGAGCGCGATCTGGAACTGATCGAGCGCCTCGTCGCTGATGAAGTCGCGTTCCTCGTGCGCCGCGCCCGGGCCGGCGACCACGAGCAGGCGGCCGTGCGGCCGCTCGACCCAGATGGACTCGTTGTTCTTGATGAAAAGCCACGAAGAAGGAGGGGTAACTGTGTCTGGGGATCCCACTATTTTTTATCCTCGGTGCGCGCGGCGCTCAGGATGTTGCGCATCGCGTAGTTGCCTTCATGGCAGGCGTACTCGAACAGGTGCGGGTCCTGGCCGCGCGCCAACGGGATGCGCAGGGTCCAGGGCCTGACCCAGGTCTGCGGATCGTCAACGGTGGCTTCGTAGACGAGGGTGTCGGCGCCTGTGCGCGTGAAGCGCTCGACGACGCGCAGCGCCGGGCTGTGGTAACCGGGGTCGCCGGGATAGCCCGCGCCGTTCGATCCGATGGCCACTCTGTCGGTGAAGTTCGTCGTCTCGACCACCAGCGTGTCGCCGTCCCAGCGTCCCCGCGAATCGCCCATGTACATACGGATCGACGCCGGCACGTGCGACCGGCCGTCGAGCGGGATCACGCGGCTCTCGTGGATCATCTCGTTGCGAAACACCACGGAGCCGGGCGCCTGCACGATCTCGTTGCCGTTGCCGTAAATGACCGGGATCACCGAACCGAGGAGTCCGCGCGTGACACAGCGGTAGTAGATGTTCAGGTCGTCGTACGAATCGGCGGTGCCGCGCCATTCGCCCGGCAGCCCACGTCCGCCGCGCGCGGCTTTCCGCCGCTCTTCAGCTCCTGCCGCCAACGCGGGCAGGCGTCCGTTGGGCGGGTCGACGATCAGCGATGTCTGGCGGATGGGTGAGCCGCGTTCGAGCCAGTGATCCGGCGGGCCGATGCCGCCGCCCCCACGGCCCCCGCGTCCGCCACGCCCGGTCGCCACGAACTGCTGTGAGTCCGCCTCCGCCTGTGCGCGGGCCTGCGCCTGACGCTGCGCGAACTCGTCGTCGGTCAGTGTGCCGCGCTCGCCGAAGTTGGCCGGACGCTGCAGCGGCGCGCTGACGTTGCCCGGCCACATGCCCTGGAGATCGGGGTCACCCCAGGGCGTTCGCGGAGCGGTGTAAGGTTTCGACGGGGCCGTCGTCTGGCCGAGAACGGTGACGGCGCAGAACGCGATCACGGCTGCGCACCCGACGACATGCAGGCGACGCCGAAGGCGACACACCGAGACACCGAGTAACCCTTGAACGGTCATCCTCGCTGCCTCACTGCCTCGGTGTGTCGTTTCGTCTCTCTAGAAATCAACCTTCGCTGCGTCGCTGAGAATCAGCTCGCGATACACCGGCAGCGACCACCCGGCCTTCTCGAGCTCGTTGACGCGCCGCTCGACCATGCCCGCGTAGTTCTTCTTGTTCTTGTAGCGCTTCTTCAACTCGTCTTTCGAAAGGGCCAGCTGAGAGGCGCTGAGGTTGCACATCAGCGCTCCGCCCTTTTCGTTGCCGTTCGCTTTCATCCAGGCGCTCGGATTTGCCGGGAACGGGTTTGCCACCGGCGGGCGAATCCGGTACTTGACGACCGGAACGTCCACGTACGGACTGCGAATGCCGCCGCGCGGATTGCCGGCATCGTCGAGTGCCATCGTCGAGCCGTCAGCCTCGTTGCGATCGAGCCAGATACGGTCGGCGCGCGGCGGCGCCACACCCTTGTCCACCCAGTTGAACAGGTGGTTGAGCGCCACCGACATGTAGGCCTGCAGCGGGTAGGTGCTGAGCGGCTGCGCGCACGGGTTCGGCATCATGCGCGCGGCGTCGCGAGTGTCCACGTGCGCCATGCCCGAGAACTCATAGAGGCGATACTGCTTCCCGGCTTCGTCGCTGTCCTGCCGCCACGTAATGGTCTGTCCGCTCACCTCGTGCATCGTCGGCACGTGGACGATCGGGACGTCAACGTCCTGTGTGATGTTGGAGCCGTTGGACGTCGGCATGAAGCCGTCGTAGATGCGTTCCATCTTCGGTGTGCGGTAGACGACGTGCCCCGGCAGGTAGTTGATCAGGATGCCGGCGGTCTGCGAGGTTCCCGCGAGGACCATCTTGCGCGGCACCGCGCCGCCAAGCGGACTGCCGCTCTTAATCAGCGCGCCGGCCTGGGCGAGGATGTCGGTGTTCTGGCCGGCGACGAGCGCCATCTCCTTGTAGCGTGCCTCGTTCATCTTCGTCAGCTCGCCCGGCGTGTTCGGGGTGGTGACGATCTCGACGGCGGCGTGGCCCGAGGCCATCGTGTACATCGAGGTGTACTCGAACATGTGCGCGGCGCCACTGCCGTGCATCGATTCGACGAGCACGAGACCGCTGAAGCGGCTGCGATCGGCGGGCATACGGACGACCATGCGGGTCTTGTACGGCTGGCCGTTGGCCGTGCCACTGATGAAGTATTCCTTCGCCTGGTACTTGTAGAAGTCGAGGCCCTTGCCTGCCGGCTGCGATGGCGCGGAGTCGTACATCGGCCCCGGGCCGGTGACTTCCGTCATCGTCGGCAGCGTCACCGCCGTTGGAGAAGCGGGAAGGTTCTGCTGAACCGCACCGCGGCCACCGCCCGGGCCACCGGGTCCGCCCGGCCCCTGCCCGCCGCGTCCCTGGCCGCCGGCTCTGCCCGCGGCTGGCGCCTGGCCGCCGCCCTGTCCGAACAGCGATTCAGTGGTGAAGAGCGCCGCCACGATCACGACGGCGCCAACCGTCAATCCTGCCTTGTACATCGACTTCATGAATGCTCCTCGCGCGCGAATTATACGAGAGTGCGCAGTGCAAAATGCAAAATTCAAAATGCAAGCCAGAGCACAGGCTCCGCGGCCGTTTTGCATCCTGCATTTTGAATCCTGCATTATCGCGGTCTTAGTTCTGACAGTCGCCGGTCTATTTCCGCTTTGGGGATCCAGCGACCGCCGATCATCACACCGGCGATTCGCGAACTATTCGCGATGTTCTCGAGCGGGTTCGCGTCCAGCAGCACGAGGTTCGCCCGGTCGATATCCCGAACGGCGAAGCGGGGACCCGATCCGCCCAGATGGGCGGCGATGTTGCGGGTTCCCGTCGCGAGCGCCTGATAGGGCGTCAGTCCGGCGGCAACATACGAGGCAAGCTCCCGGTGAATGGAGAAGCCGGGGACGTTCCAGACCTGCGGCGCGTCCGATCCGAGAAGCAACCCTGCGCCGGCGTCCTGCAGGGCCTTGATCATTCGCCGACGCACCGCGATGAACCGCGCCCGCTCCTTCGCCGACACGGTGCGGTCGTTGTCCCGCTTGGTCGCCATCCATTGGGCAGCTTCCGCGGGCCGCACGTACTGCATCTCCGGGCGTGCCTGCATCGTCTCCGCGGACTCGGGGCCGTACCAGTTTTCGAGGAGGATCTGCGTCGGCACGTTCCAGACGCCGGCTGTTTTCGTGTCGGCGGCAAGCGCGGCGATGCGTGACTCATCGACGTGCGACATCAGATTGACGCCGAAGTTCTGGGACGCGGGCGCGCCTGAGCCGGCGAGCGCCTCCACGTAGCCGTCGAGGTGATCGACGGTCCAGAACTTCAGTTGCAGCGCCCGTCGCAGGCCGACGTCGGCGGGCACGTGTCCGGCAAATCGAATGGCCGCCTTGCCCGCCGCAGCGGCCAGCGCGTTGAAGGCCGTGAGCGGAATGCCGGGATGAATCTTGAGAAAGTCGTAGCCGGCTTTCACCTGATCCGCGACTCTGGACGTCGCGGCCTGTGGCGTTGAAGCCGTCTGTGCATTGAACGACGGTCCCGACAGGATCATGGCGGGTCCGGCTATCTCGCCACGCCTGACCCGTTCGCGCAGCCGGAAGTGCGAGGGATCACCGAGCATGCTGCGGATCGTGCCGATCCCGTTTGCCACGTACATGAACAACACGCGCTCGGCCTCGGCCGGATCGTTTGGAATGTGCGCATGCATTTCAGCGAGCGCCGGCATGAGGAACTTGCCGCGGCCATCGACACGAATTCCTCCTTCGGGGATCTTTGCTCCAGCTGCTCCGATCTGAGTGATGAGTCCGTTCGAGACGAGCACGCTTCGGTCACGGTTCACGGTGGTCGAGGTCTCGCCGTCCATCGGGAGATACGTCACCCCGTCGAACAGAACAGGCGGCTGCGGGGTCGTTGACTGCTGAGCGGCAGGCTGCCCGGCGGTCACCACCACCAGCGCAACGATCGCGATTCGGTTGAGAGACATGGGGCCCTCCCGTTACGATTCGGCCGATGAAAAGCCTACCTGTTTGCCTGCTGCTTGTGACAGTCTTCGCCAGCTGCGCCCGCGAGGCACCGCCCGCGCAATCACCACTGCCGTTCCGTGCCGGCCAGCTCGTCGATCTGTCGCACGCATACGACGCGCAGAGCATTTTCTGGCCAACGGCCGAACAGTTCCGGCTGAGGAAGGACGCGGACGGTGTGACGCCGGCAGGCTTCTACTACTCCTCGAACAGTTTCTTCACCTCCGAGCACGGTGGGACGCACCTGGATGCACCAGTGCATTTCGCTCAGGGCCGGCAGACTGTCGACCAGATTCCGCTCCAGCGGTTCTTCGGCCCCGCCGTGGTGGTGGACGTGTCGAAGGCGAGCGAGGGAAGCGCCGACTATCAGGTGACCGTTGACGATCTGACGCGTGCCGAGACCGAACACGGTCCGATCACGGCCGACTCCATCGTTCTGCTGCGAACGGGATTCTCGAGCCGGTGGCCCGATGCGGCACGCTATCTTGGCACTGCTGAACGGGGAGCCGCGGCGGTGCCGAAGTTGCACTTCCCGGGTCTCCATCCCGATGCCGCGAAATGGCTCGTCACGAAAGACGTTCGCGCCGTCGGGATCGACACGGCCAGCATCGACTACGGCCAGTCGACGCTCTTCGAGTCGCACCGGATCCTCTATGAGGCGAACCTGCCCGCCTTCGAGAATCTGACGGCGCTCGATCGCCTTCCGTCCCGCGGCGCCTTCATCGTCGCGCTGCCGATGAAGATCGCCGGCGGCACGGGCGCTCCGCTTCGCGCTGTGGCGATCCTGCCGTCTTCTCCGTAGCTTCCGCCTTAAGGCAGAAGCCACGTCAATGCAAAATGCAAAATGCAAAATGCAAACGGCTCATCTCGGAGAGCTATCACGTACCATCGACGGACCCCGACATTCGCCTGTACGTCCGCAACACGCGGCCCGACGGCGTGAACGCGTTCAGCGGCGAGCGCACGCTCCTGTTCGTCCACGGCGCCACATACCCGTCGGACACGATGTTCGATCTGAAGATCGACGGCGCATCGTGGATGGACTCAATCGCCGGCCGCGGCTACGACGTGTACTCGATGGACGTCCGCGGCTTCGGCCGATCGACGCGGCCACCAGCGATGGATCGTCCGGCCGCCGAGAACGCGCCAGTCGTGACGACGGACGATGCCGTGTCGGATTTCGGAGCCGTGGTCGATCACATTCGTCAGCGACGGAGCGTGCCGCGGCTGAACGTGATGGGCTGGTCATGGGGAACGGTCATTGCCGGCGCGTACGCGGCGAACAACCCGGACAACGTGGAGCGGCTCGTGATGTATGCGCCGCTCTGGGTCAGGCGGATTCCGGGCGGCTTGCGCGTGAGCGGTCCGATGGGAGCCTATCGCACCGTCACGCTGGAGGCGGCGACGCAGCGGTGGCTGACCGGTGTCGCTCACGACCGGCAGAAAGACCTGATTCCACCGGGTGTGATCGAATCGTGGTGGGCGGCCAACATGGAAGCCGACCCCGTTGGCGCGAAGATGAACCCGCCCGCCGTGCGCGCGCCAAACGGCCTGCTCGTCGACGCGTTCAAGTACTGGGAAGCGGACACACGCTACTACGATCCGTCAGCGATCCGAGCGCCGGTGCTGCTGGTGGTGGGCGACTGGGACGTGGACACGCCGGCCTACATGGCGCAGGCGATCCTGGCGCGGCTGACGAACTCGCCGCGCAAGCGGCTGGTGATCGTGGGCGAGGGAACGCACCATCTGATGCTCGAACGGAATCGAACGCAGATGTTCAACGAGGTGCAGATGTTTCTCGCCGAGCCTGTCAAGGTTTCTTGACAAAACCACATACAATCCGCGCGTGATTCGCAAGGCGGGCCGACACGCTACCACTAATGTGCGCGGTCAGAGACGCGTCATGATCCAACTACACCTCACGGCTCGCGATGCGGTGGCCGCTGCCGCACTGATCTTCGGCGTCGTGTTCGTTCCCGAGTGGCCGACGGCGCAGGAAGGTGCCCAGGGGAAGCCACGTCCGGACGCCGTTGCCGAAGCGGGTCGCGGATCCGGCCCCAAGAACGTCATTGAAGGCAAGGACGAAGACGACCGCCTGACCGGTACCGACGCTGAGGATTGGATCTTCGGCCGGAAGGGGCAGGACATCATCGCCGGGGGGAGAGGTCGAGACGTAATCGACGCCGGCGAGGGCGAGGACACCGTCGACGGTGGCGCCGAAAACGACATTATCGATGGCGGCGCTGGGAACGATACGCTTCGCGGCGGCGACGGCAACGACACGATCGAAGGCAACGACGACGACGATGTGATCGAGGGCGGGCCCGGTGTTGACGATGCCGACGGTGGTGACGGCACTGACGTGCTCCGCGGCGCCGCCGGCAACGACGTGCTCGCCGGCGGCGACGGAGACGATTCACTGTCCGGCGGCGCCGACAACGACCGGCTGTCCGGCAACGACGGGATCGATTCGATCGCCGGCGGTGCCGGCAACGACATCATCGCCGGCGGGGACGGCGATGACACGGCCCTCGGTGAGGCCGGCGACGACACCATCGATGGCGGTCAGGGCGACGACACGCTCAAAGGCGGGCCTGGCAACGACACTCTGACGGGCAGCGCCGGCGGCGACTTCGTCGATGGCGGAAACGATCAGGACACGCTGTTCGGCGGCGATGGCCGCGATTTCGTCAACGGCGGCAGCGGCGCCGACCTGCTGCTCGGCGGCGCCGGCACGGATGTCGTAAACGGCGGCGACGGCGACGACATCATCGTGATTCGAACCGGCGATGTTGTCCGCGATGGCACGGAAATCGTGGACGGCGGACCGGGCGAGGATCTGCTCACGTTAAGCGGCTTCACGCCGCGCGACCTCGCGCCGGGACGTTTCATGGATCCGCTGACATCCGGCACATACCTCGCCGCCAACGTCGAGCGCGTCCAGCACACGCACGTTGTCCCGCACGTCGGCCTCGATCCCACGCGCTCCACATCCTTCCTGCTCGTCAATCCGTCTGCAACGGAAGCGAGTAGCGGCCGGCTCGTGTTCTACGGCGAGGATGGTGCGCGTGTGACGCCACGGGCGGAGGCGCTCAAGGCCGGAGCCTTCAGCGTTCCGCCGCTGGGCGCAGTGGTCATCGAGACCTTTGCGCCGGAAGCGGCGATCGTCGCGTCCGCGCAGCTGTTTTCGAGTGTACCGCTCGGCCTCACCGCGCGGACGTCGTCGGCGGCATTGGGCACATTCGGCGCCTCTGAGTCTGCCTTGCTGGATGGCGCAATCGTGCCGGTCAACGACGATGCGACCGGCGGCAGCGGCGTCCTCATCACGAACAGCCTTCTCCGCAGCCGCGTCAAGCTGACGGTACGGAGTGCCGTCGGCGCCGAATTGGAGTGTTGCAGCGCCACCGTGGAGCTGGCGCCCTACGCCCAGCGAACCGTGTGGGTTCGTGAGCTGTTTCCGCGCCTCGGTGACTTCCAGGGGGCGCTCACCGTCGAAGTCGGCAGCGACCGGCCGCAGGAGGGCGGTCCCCTTGCCATCGTGGCGTTGCAGCGCCGCGGGACCGTCGTGACAGCGACACCTGCGGTGCGTATCACGCCCGGCGTGGCGGGCGGTCCGATCGTGTTCAGTTCGGTGACTGCTGGCGGGGATTCCGGCTCGAGTCTGATCCTGATGAATCCATCCTTCACGGCCCGTGCGCGCGGCACGGTGGCATTGGCGGATCAACAGGGCCGCCCGTGGCCGATCTCGCTCAACAAGCAGCCGGCAGCGCCGACGACGCCATTCGACCTTGCACCGTTAGCAACCCTGGTCCTCACGACAGTGGCTGGAGGCCCGGTTCAGACCGGTTTTGCGCACGTCGAAGCGAACGAGGGGAACGTCGGCGCTGTGCTGCGAGTCGTTAGTGGTGCCTCGGTTGTGGACACCCCGGCGGCGACGCCGGCGACCGCCTTCGTCGCCGCCGTGGTGCGTGACCGTGCGGCTGGCATCGCCACCGAACTGGCCGTGACGTCGAGTGGACAGGCGGCGAGCGTCCAGGTCGCCCTGCACGATCAGGCGGGTGCGCCGGTGCCGGGCGGGGCCGCGCAGATTCGCGTGCCGGCGAACGGCCAGGTGGTGAGAACGTTCGACGACCTGTTCCCGAACGCCAAGGTGCAGACGCTGCAGGGGACGATCGCGGCAACGAGCGATCAGCAAGTAGCCGTCACAGCCATTCGAACAGCACCTGGTGCGCGAGCGGCGCTCCCCGTGGTGCCGACGCGCTGACAAAGCCAATGACCCCTTCGCACATGCCGATCGTGCCGGCGCCGCACCGGGTGTGGCGCTCGCTCCGCTTCTGGATCAACGTCGCGGGCCTGTGGCTGCTCGCTGCCGCTGTGCCGCCGCTGATCGTCCGCTACTGGTTCATGGACGGCGTCGGTCATGCTGCCGTCTTCTGGACGAACTTTTCGGCCCAGGCGGCCTTGTTCGCCCTCGGCGTCATCGTCTTCGCCACGGGGTTCGTTTGGCCCCTCCGCACCTACGCCGTATCTCCATCGCTTCGGCGCGGAGCGCTTCACGCAGGAATCTGGATAGGCCTGTTCGCCGGATGGTTGTGGGCCGACCGCTATCAGGACTACCTGCTCGCCTGGCACGGCGGATCGTTCGGCGAGGTCGATCCGGTATTCGGCAAGGACGTGGGCTTCTACGTCTTCGTCATGCCAGCCGTGCAGACGACGCGGCTGGCGATTCTATGGTGGGGGATCGTGGCGTGTATTGGAGCCCTCATCGGCAGGTTCGACGAACTGCAATCACGCGGCGTGTTCGCCGATCGAGAAGCACCCGCGCTGTCGAGGCTGACGCGTCTCGTCACCGGCTGGGTCAACGGTGCGCTGACCGTTGTCGGCTTGTCGCTGGTGGCGCAGACGTTCCTTGCGCGTTACGCGCTGCTGGTCAAGGACAACGGACTGACGGGCGTTCGGACCGGTGCGTCGTACGTCGACGTCGAGGGGTTGTTTTCGACGTTGAACTTCATCTACACCTCGACGGTCGTTGAACTGGCCATCATGGGCATCGGCGGCTACGCCCTGCAGCAGATCGCCCGCTACCACCTGTCCGGCCGTCTTCATGTTCGCCCGATCGCCGGCGCCATCGCCACGCTGCTGGCCGTCGACCTCACATTCTTTCTGGCGGTCACTGTCCGAACCCACGTCTTCGTCGCCCCGAACGAACCGACTATTCAGGTGCCCTATATCGCGCGCCACATTGCGGCGACGACTCGCGGCTATCGGCTCGATCGGATCGAGACCGTCGACTGGCGGCCGCCGGAGAGGCCGCTGAGTGTCGAGCGGCTGATGGCCAGCGCGACGGTGCGCAACGCGCCGCTGCTCCCCGGCTGGGTCAGCTCGCTCGAGGAGCCTCCGGACATCCAGCACTTCGAGCGAATCCGCACGAGTGAATCGACCATGGTGTACGGGCCGATGCTGCAGGTGTTCGAGCAGGAGCAGCAACTGCGCCCCTACTACAAGTTCATTTCCGTGGACAACGTTCGTTATGCGCTGGACGGCAGGAAGCAGATGTTCGTCAGCGCGGTGCGCGAGCTGCCCTCACGCGGATTCGCCGGCCCCAAACAGTGGCTCTCACACTGGGGCAGCGCGGCGATGATGCTCACGCATGGCCTGGGGCTGGTGATGAGCCCGGTCAACGAGATGCGTGCGGAAGGCGGGCCGGCCTACGCGTCGGCGAGTGTGCCGCCGCAGTCGACCCATTCGGCCTTCGACGTCGAGCCGCGGATCTACTTCGGCGAGGGTGCGAAAGACGATTACATTCTGACCGGCGTGCGCCACCTGCGCGAGCTCGATTACGCCACCACGCAGTTCCGCAGTGAGTCCGTGTACGACCCGCCGCAGCAGACCGGCATTGCCGTCGACTCGTGGTTCAAGCGCATCGTGCTTGCGCTCTACACGGGAGACGTGAACGAGTTCCTCTTCTCGACCTTCATCGACTACCGAACGAGCCACGCGCACGTCTTCCGCACGCCGATGCAGCGGGTCTCGACGGTGGCGCCTTTCCTCTTTCTCGACAGCAACGTCTTCGCGTTTGCGGCGGACCGCCAGGTGCTGTGGATGGTGAACGCGCTGACGACCAGCGATGCCTACCCGTACTCGTTCCACGAACAGCTGGGCGACAAGGCGGACGAGCGCGCGGTCGAGACGTTCCCGGAACGGCGGGTCAACTACGCGGAAGATTCCGTCAAGGTCACGATGGACGCGTATACAGGGGCGCTTCATTTCTATCAGCTGCGCGACGATCCCATTGTCGCCGCCTGGGCGCGCGTCTATCCCGGACTGTTCGAAGCCGCCTCGGCGATGCCGTCAGCGGTCGAAGATCAGCTGACGTATCCGTTGCAGTGGTTCCACATCCAATTCGACGACATCTACAAGCGGTATCACCAGACACACCCGATCGAGTTCTACAACGCCGAGGACCTGTGGGACGACGCCGACGAGGTCATCGGCTCCATCGGACGCGGTCTCGTCGAGTTCGGGACGGGCGATCAGATGACCTTTTCGTACGAGGGTTATCAGATGCTGCTCGATCCGGCCGACGTGCCCGCGGCAGCCGGGCTCGGCCCGCCAGGTGCGCTCCAGTACGCCACGGTGATGCCGTTCACTCCCGAAGGTGCGCGCAATCTTCGTTCGCTGGTCGTGGCGCTGCAGGACCGCGGTCAGTACGGACGGCTGTTGAATCTGCGCATCCCTCAGGGCGTCTTCCTGACCGGACCGGAACAGGCGGACACGCTGATCGATGACGACGCCCAGGTGAACCAGCAGATCACGCTCTGGGTTCGGCATGGGTCCGAGGTTGTCCGTGGGCACACGCTGCTGCTGCCGGTCGGCGGCGACGTGCTCTACATCGAGCCGCTGTGGGTCACGTCGCTGCAGAACGAGCTGCCGCAGATCAAGCTCGTGTCCGTTGTCTATCGCAACCGCACGGCGATGGGAACGACGCTGGCGAGTGCCCTGCGGCAGCTTGGCGTCTCCGAGGCGGACGAGCAGCGCGGCAGCGAGCTGCCGTGGTTCGACGACGCGCAGGCGAAGGGGCGGTAAACATGAGCAACCAAGGTTCGACTGGCGGGACATACCTGGGCGTCTCCATCGCCTGGTCGTACGCGTTCGCGATCCTGCTGATGGTCTTTGTCTTCACCATCCTCGTGCCGGATGCGGACGGCCCATCACCGTGGGATGGCCAGGCGTTCCGCGCGGGCGTGCTGGAGATGGCCGCCAACTTCCGCATTCTGGACGAGCTCGCGGATCTCGGCATCGTGAAGGTGGCCGATGTCGGCGACGGGTGGCTCAACGTCGATCTCGATCTGATCGGCGTGTCCGATCGCCGGTTCGGCGGCTCCGCGTTCGTGCTCGCCATCGTGTTCGCGCTGGTCTCGCTGCTTCTGCGCGGCATCCGCCAGCGTTTTCTCGCGCGCCACTTTCATGGCCAGCCGTCGCGCGGCCCAATCGTCGGCTACTTCTTTGGCCGCGGCTTGAACCTGTTCTTTCCATTCGGACCGGGTGAGCTCGGGTCGGCTCAGGCGCTGACGGACGGAGGCGTTTCGCCGGACACTGCCGCAACCGTCGTGTTTCATAACCGTCTGTTCGAACTCATGGCCATCGTGCTGGTGCTGGCTGCCGGCGTGCTGTATCTCGGCTGGGAAGGAGCGGTGTGGCCGCTGTGCCTCGCACTGGTTCTGGTTGCCGCGGTCGTGTCCTTGACGCGGCCCCTTGGTGATGCCGCGTCGCCCGCGGGAAGCCCTGTTCGTTACCTGTGGCGCGTGTTCAATGGCCGCGAGGTCGCAGCGGCGCTGCGGCGGTTTTCCGCCACGCCGGGGTTGCTGGCCGGGCTGACGATCCTCTCGGTAGTGGCGCTTGCGGTGGAGACGCTCGCGTACTGGTGCATCAAGCAGGCGTTTTCGTCCCCGCTCGACGACTACATCCTCATGAAAGACCTGCCGTTCGTCCACTTTGCAATCGCGATCGCCGTTGCGGCCACGACGCGTGTGCTGCCGTTTACGTTCGCGAGCATCGGCATTTACGAAGTCGTCTCCGTGGCGATGTTCCGTGTGTTCGACGAAGGGTTCCTCGCGGGCACGAGCGTCGCGCTCCTGGATTCGCTGCTCATCAACGGCATCAGCGCGCTGACCTTCATCGTCGTCCTCTGGCTCGGACGCTGTCCGAGCGCGTTCGAAACGTGGCGCGCGTTCGTCCAGCAGTCGCGCGTCGCTGCTGGATATCCGCCTGAAGGCGGACTCCCCGTGGAGTCCGGCTTCAGCCGGATTGTCGAGGCGGAGCGGTCATGAGCCCCCTGCAGGCGCGGATCCCGCGCCCCTCGACGTTGTGGACGCCGCTGGCGTTCTGGGTCTGGGTATTCGTGGTCATCGTATCGGTCGACGCGCTGCCGCATTTGTTCGTGCAGTACTGGTTCAATCAGAGCCTCGGTTATCGCGCGCTGTTCTGGACCAACCTGCAGATGGAGGTGGGCCTGTTTGCGGCCGGCCTCATTCTTTTCACGGCGGTGACGGTGCTGCCGGTGTGGATATTCCGTATCAGCGGGCTGCCTAAACGAATCCTGGTGAACACCGGTGTGTGGGCTGGTGTCGCCGCTGGATGGGTCATGGCCGGCACGTATCAGCAGTTCCTGCTTGCGTCGCACGGCGTTCCATTCGGCCAGGCGGATCCGGTGTTCGGCAACGACATCGGGCTGTATGTGTACACGCTGCCGGCGGTTCGAACGTCGCTCACGATGCTGGAGTCCGCGTTCGCACTTGGCATCGTCGCGGCGTGCGCGGCACGCTGGACGTCGCTGATTACCTCCCAACGGCAGGTGTGGCGCCTGTCGCTGCGCATGACCATTGGCGCGTTCGCCACTCCGTACGTCACTGTTCTGCTGCTGCTGGCCGGACTCGTGCGGACGGCGGAAATCGTCCTGCAGCGGTACGCCCTGCTGGTGACAGACAACGCGGCAACAGGCGTTCGCACCGGCCCCGCCTACGTGGATGTCGTCGGCGCCATCTCGAGCCTCAATCGCATTCACGTGCTGGCGTTTGCCGCAACCGCAGGCACCGTTCTGATCGTTGTCACCCTCCTTCGGCTGCATCGTGAGTACCGCGCGGTTGCCGAGGAACCCGGCCGCGTCCGCCCGCAGTGGTCGTTCGTGCGGACCTGTTGGATGGCCGCGGCTCTGGTCGCGCTGCCCGTCGTCTTCTCCCTCGCGGTCATCGTCCGCCAGTGGATTTTCGTGACGCCCAACGAGCCACACATCCAGAGAGACTTCATTGCCCGCCATATCGACGCGACCAGGCGTGGATACCGTCTGGAACGCGTCGAAGTGCACGAATGGACTCCTCCGGACAAGCCGCTGACGGCCGACGCCCTGCTGTCGAGCCGCACGGTGCAGAACGCGCCGCTGCTCCCAAGCTGGGTCTCGTCGCTGGAGCAGCCGCCGGACGTGCAGCATTTCGAACGGATCAGGACGTCGAAGTCGACGATGGTCTTCGGTCCGCTGCTGCAGATCTACAAGCAGCAGCAGCAGCTCCGCCCGTACTACGACTTCCTGTCGGTCGACGGCGTCCGCTACACCGTGAACGGCGAGAAGCGGATGTTTGCCAGCGCGGTGCGTGAGCTGCCATCGCTGGCACTGGTCGGCCAGAAAGAATGGCTGAAGTACTGGGGCAGTTCCGCCCTGCAGTTTACGCACGGCATGGGACTGGTCATGAGTCCGGTCCATCAGGTGACGGAAACCGGCGAGCCGACCTACGCGGCCAAGAACGTTCCACCCGACGTCGGCGACGCGGCGTTGACGCACGAGCCGCGCATCTATATCGGCGAGGGGATGAAGGATGAGTACGTCCTGACCAACGCGCGCGGGCTGCGCGAGTTCGACTATGCGACCTCCCAGTCGCGCGAGGAGTTCAGCGCGCCGGCGGCTGCGCAGAACGGCATCCTGCTCGATTCGTGGCTCAAGCGTGTCGTCTTTGCCGTCTACACACGCGACTTCACCGCATTCCTGTTCTCGAACTATATCGACATGAACACGACGCGCGTGCACATCCGTCGCACGCCCGTGTCGCGCGCCCGCGCCCTGGCGCCGTTTCTGTTCCTCGACACCAACAGCTATGCGTTCGTGGCGGACGGCCGGGTGGTCTGGATGATCAACGGCCTGACGACCACCGATCAGTACCCGTATTCCTTCCGGGAAGTCCTTGGCGACAAGGCCGACGAGCGCGCTGTCGAGAGATTTCCAGAACGCGTCATCAACTACGCCGAAGATTCGATGAAGATCACGATCGACGCATACAGCGGCCGGGTCCGCATCTTCCGGATTGCCGACGATCCGATCGCCCGCACCTGGGCCCACGTCTATCCGGAGCTGTTCGAACCGCGCAGCGCCATGCCGTCTTCGGTGGCCGCGCAGTTGACGTACCCGCTGCAATGGTTCCACGTGCAGTTCGACGATATCTACAAGCGGTATCACCAGCACGACCCGATCCAGTTCTACAACGTGGAGGATCTGTGGGACGACGCCGATGAAACGCTGGGTTCGCTCGGCCGCGGCTTGAGCAGCTTCGGCACGGGCGATCAGATGACGTTCTCCTACGAGGGATATAACGTGCTGCTCGATCCCGCGGACATGCCGAAGGGCGTCGACATCGGCAGGCCGGGACAGCTGCAGTACGCGATGCTGATGCCGTTCACGCCCGAGGCAGCGCGCAACCTCCGCTCGCTGATCGTCGCCCTGCAGGATCCCGAGGGCTACGGACGGTTACTCAGCCTGCAAATCCCGCAGGGAACATTCGTCCCGGGCCCCGAACAGGTCGACGCCTACGTCGACAACGATCGGCCGGTGCACCAGCAGGTGACGATGTGGATCCGGCACGCGTCGGAGGTGCTGCGCGGCAGCACGCTGCTGCTGCCCGTCGGGGGTGACCTGATGTACGTCGAGACGGTGTGGGTCAACTCGCTGCAGAATGACCTGCCGCAGCTGAAGCTCGTGGCGGTGCGCTATCACGATCGGATTACCTCCGCCGCGACGCTCACGGAAGCCATCAGCAAGCGAAACCTGTTCGGCAGGGAGGGGCAGGACCTGTGGGCGTCGGGTCCTCTACCAGAGGCTGAGCAGCAGCAGCGAGACGGCGAGCGTGGGTATGGTCGCCACGACTCCGACGCGAACAAATTGACGCAGCGCGACGACCACGCCGCGCCGCCGGCAGCAGTCAAGCCACAGCAGACCGGCCAGCGATCCGACGGGGAGCAGCCGCGGCCCAAGGTCGCCGCCGACCAGGACAGCGAGAAACTCGCGCGTTCCCGCCTCGGGCCGTAGATCGAGCGCCAGCGTGTTCATCAACGCCATCGGATGGTTGTTGAGGACAGCCGACCCTACCGCTGCGGTCGCGCCAAGCAGGGCCACACTTGCGTTCCGATACCAGGAAGCGAGGTAGTCGACCAGGCCCACGTTTCGCAGCCCGGTCGCGAGCACCAGCATCGCCGGCAGGAAGATCGCGACTTCCCATGCGATGCCGCGCCGCAGCAGATGCGCAGGACTGGTCCCGTCACGATGTGCCACCCACAGCGCGGCAGCGGCTCCGAGACATGAGACGAGCCACGTCGACGAATCGCTGATGACCGCCGCCACCGGGTAGCTGCCAAGCACGATCAGGAGGAGGCACAGCATCCGCCGCTGTGCGGTCGTGGCAACGGGCGTGGGTGACCGATCGTCTGCTGGCTTCGCCGCCGCCAGATCAGCGCGGAACACCCAGCGCAACACCCCGAACGTCACCAGTGAGCCGATCACCGAGATCGGCAGCATCGTCGACGCATAGGCATTGAAGTTGAGGCCGGCATAGGAGGCGACGATCACGTTCATTGGATTCGAAACGACGAACGGGGCGACGCCGGCCGACATGAACACCGCGAACGCGAACGCCAGCAGCAGACGCGGCTGATCCGGGTAGCGCACTGTCACGAACGTGAGCACGAGGGGCGTCAGCAGCAGGATCGCGGCGTCGTTATTGAGAAGTGCGGCGGTGACAAAGCCGAGGAGAAACACACCGGCGTACAACCGCCCGGTGCTGCCGGCTGTCCGCGCAAAGGCCAGGTAGGCCAGGCGATCGATGGCGCCGACACGCGCCGCCGCCGCCGTCGTGATCATGATGGCGAGAATAGTGAGGAGTGGCCGCCAGAGCATCCGGCCGACCGCCGCGACGTCCTCCGGTGAGACGGTGTTCGACACCAGCAGGAGCGCGGCGCCCGCCGTCGTGGCGACCGCCGGTCCGATGCGAAGGCGGACACCTAAGCGCGGCCGTGTGACCGACAGGGTGACCGCGAGAGCGAATGTCGAGCAGGCAAAAAGGGTCTGCACGCAGCGCCCCGTTTCGCGATGCGGCTATTTTGCCTCTGCCGGTGTGGCCGCGGCGGGCGTCGGTGCCGGAGGCGGCGGGGGGTTCAGCGTCACGCGAAAGTCGTTCGCGCCGGAACAGTCGCCCACATACGCGTTTTCCTTTGGCTGATGCACGAGCATGCACGTCAGGACCTGGTCGCCCACGGGTACTGTGAACGTCAAACGCCCGTCGGCGAGGGCAATCGCACTCACCTCGTTCATGTTGTTCTGATTTTGTCCGAAGCTCACGCTGAGCAGCTCACCGCTGCCGCCGCGCCAGGCGACATGCGGGTCCGCGACCTTCCTGACGACCAGAACACGAGGCTGACGATTCTGATTACCCGTGTTCAACCGAACGGCGAAGCCGTTCCAGTTGCCAAGCGGTAACTCGTCTGCCCGGGCTTCGTGTGGAAACGCGGCGGCAAGGGCGGCGGCAACGATCAGGGTGCTGACGATCCTCATGATTCGCTCCGATTAGAGAATGCCTGTGAAGCGCTTCGCATCGACAGCGAAGCCCGGGAACACGGCCGCTGGATCCTTGCACTGGAGGTGGGTCACAACGATTTCTGCGAGCACGTCGCGGAAATCCGTCGTCAACGCCAGATCGCGGTCCTCGTTCAACTGCTCCTTCGCCAG
The DNA here is from genome assembly GCA_035711805.1 of Vicinamibacterales bacterium. GTDB lineage: Bacteria > Acidobacteriota > Vicinamibacteria > Vicinamibacterales > UBA2999 > Gp6-AA40. Next base: position 16,671 of record DASTBV010000100.1, on the reverse strand, counting down.
CCCGGGCCACGTGCCGTAGATCTTCCCGCCTTTCACCGCGCCGCCCACGGCGAACATGAAGTTGGCGTGACCGTGATCCGTTCCGCGGTTGCCGTTTTCCCGCGCCGTGCGGCCGAACTCCGACATGGTGAGGACAACCACATCCTGCATCCGGTCGCCCATATCGGCATGAAACCCCGCCAGCGCCTGCCCGAGGCCGCGCACGAGCGCCGGGAGCCGGCCGGCCTCATCCTGATGGGTATCCCAGCCATTGCTCGTGTCGATAAACGCGACCTGCATACCGACGTCCGCCTTGATCATCTGCGCCACCTGGCGGAGCCCGCCGGCAACCGGGTCGTTGGCGGCGCCGTAGTTGGCGCCGGCTGCAGGCCTGTAGTCTTCGGGTTTCAACGCCTCGAGCTGTTTCGACACTTCGAACAGCTCACGCGCCGTGCCGCTCAGCAGCGTATTCGAGTCCTTGCTGTACATCGACTGATACAGATCCATTCCGCTCGGACCGATCGACGTGCGCCCGATCGTCATGGCCGACGCCGGCCCGCGCAGCGCCTTCGGCAGCGATTCACCGATCGCCGTCGCGCGCAGCGGATTGTGCGGAGTTTGCGGCGTGAGCTGCAGATACCGGTTCAGCCACCCGGTGCTGACGGTTTTGTTGCCAGGCGCGGCGGACTCCATGAAGTCCTGCGCCTGGAAATGCGAGCGGCCACCAGTGTCGGGCGTGCCGACGGCATTGAGGATCGCCAGCTGCCCCTGCTTGTAGATCGGCAGCAGCGGTCGCAGCGCCGGGTTGAGGCCGAAGGAGCCGTCAAGGTCGAGGGCGCCGTCCGGCTTGTCCGGCGGCGGGATCGCGATCGTCGGCCGGTAATCGTAGTACGCCGTTTCCTTGAACGGCACGACGATGTTGAGGCCGTCGGCGGCGCCGCGCAGGAAGATGACGACGAGGACTTTTCGTCGCTGCCCCGGCTGGGCGGCGAGTGTTCTGGTCAGGAAGCCGGGCACTGTCGAGAGCCCGACCACCGTTGCGGCGCCGTCCCGCAGGAATACACGTCGGGATATCATCACGCGCTCCTTCTTATCGCTTCTGGAACTGGGGCGAACCCAGCATTGCCGCTACTGCGACGGCAGTCGCATCGATCGGCGCCGTCTTTGCCGCGGCGGTGCTGCCGCCGGCCATCATCATCGAGGTCTGTGTACTCGTCGTGCGCGCGGCATCCGCCGCTGCCGCCGCCTGCAGCATCGCGCGCGTCTGTTCGATCTGCGCAGGCGTCGGCCGCGTGACGCCCATCTGCTCGAGGAGCCGCTGCGCTGATTGCAGGTTCATCTGCACCTCCGGCAGCTTGCCGGTGGCCAGGCGGTTGGCGAAATCGAGCCGTGCAAGGAGCGCATTCGAGTTGATCCAGGCAGGCCCGACATCCGGGTTGCCGTCAGGCGCCTGGTAGTCATACACGCGCTCGCCCATTCGGCCGAGGATGCTCTGGTTGCCCGAAATTCGCACCGGGCCACCGGCGCCGGCAAAGAGCGGGTCGCGGAAATCAGCCCCCACGGCGCGGAGCGAACTGAACACCAGCTCGATCGGTTTCTTGATCTTCGCCTGATAGGCATCGGGCGAACGAAAGTGCGGTGACGTCAGAATCGTCCGCAGCACCTCCCGGATGTCCCCGCCGGTCTTCTCGAACGTTCGTGCCGCGGCATCGATGACCGCCTGCGGCGGTTCGTCGGCAATGAACCTGCGCGCCAGCTTCGTTGACAGGAAACGCGCGGTCGAGCGGTGCGTCGCGAGCATCTTCAGCAGCTTCTCGCCTTCGTCAACGCCTCCGCCGGGAATCGTCTGCCCGAGCACGGTCTTGCTGCCGTCGACGTGCATCAGCGGGTCGAAGAAGAACACGCCGTCGTCTTCGCGTCCGTTGGGAACGCCTTTCCCCGAGATCGTCCAGCCGGTGAGCACCTTCGCGATCTCGATCACGTCGTTCTGTGTGTAGCCGCCGTCTACGCCCACGGTGTGGAGTTCGAGCAGCTCTCGGGCGAAATTCTCGTTCAGTCCCTTGTTGGCCTCGAGGAACGGCAACCGCTCCATCAGCGCAATCAGCGCGTCGCCCTGCGACGACGCCTTCAGCGCGGCGATCCGCTTCTGGACGATCTCCGCCGGTGCCGAGCTTTTCCAGTTGTCGAGGTAGTAGAGCATCCGCGGGTGCATCGCCGTCGCGCGGAGCAGATCCTCGAACTTTCCGAAGGCGTGTTTGCGGATCGCCTGCTCCTCGAAATGCGGCGTCAGCTGGTGATCGCCGTGATTGACGTTGAAGTGGTTCATCCAGAAGTCGACGACCACCTCGAACAGCTGGCGCTCGCTGAAGACGCCGCGAATCAGCCGCGCCGTGTGCGCTTCCAGATCGCGTGGGCGATCGGGGTGCAGGAAGACCCGTGTTTCGTCCCCCGGCATCTGCGTCGCGGGCATCGGCAGCTGACGGGCCATGTCTGCCCGATCGAAGATCGTGGCCCGTCGTCTGTTGCCAACGGCCACGGGCGGCCCGGTGGTCGTCAAGAGCGTCGGGATGTCCATCGTCAGCGAGGTATACCCGGCGAGCTTCGCGTCCACAACAGGGTCGGGAAGGCGCTCCGGGTAGAGCTGCTGCTCGAGGTAGCCCTCAATCCCGAGCGCTTTGACTCTCTCGATATCGCCTGGCCGCGGCCCGAATCCGATCCGGTTCAGCAGATGCACGGCAAGCTGGTCGTCGGTGAGGACCGGCCCGCGCTGCATCGCCAGATTCAGTGAGTAGCGCCGCTCGACCGTGGACGAACCACCGTCGACGGACATGATGTAGAAGTCCTGCTGCCGCGAGTTTCGTGGTGTCGCTACCTCGTAGGCGATGTAGCTGCCGTCCGGTGAGAAGGCCATGCCTTGCGGCGAGAGCCAGGGCAGCGACGTGAGGACTCGCGTCGCGCCATCCCGCTCGTCAACGAGACCAATCTGCCGCGTGCCATCGCTCCGCTCGAACACCGACAGGATGTGCTTGCCGTCGGGTGACCATGCGTACGGTCGCAGCCACGGCAGTTTCGGGTCGGCGATCAGCACGCGGTCGCCCTGGCCGTTCTGACGCACGACGCGCAGCTCGGTAACAGGCCGCGGGCCGGCGCCGCGGTCACGCTGGCTGTCGATCCGCTGTTTGATGTCGCCGCTCCAGCTCAGATAGGCGACCTGGCCCGTTGGCGACACGACCGGATAGGCGGCCGCGCGCACGCCCGACGAGAGACGCCTGACCTCGCCTTTTCCCTCGTTGGCCTGTGCATCGTAGACGGCGAGGTCGTTGAAGATGACGACGCGCGGGTTGACGTTGCCGTTGTTGCCCAGGAACTGCGTGGTGGTGTCGGCGCGCGTCCACACTTCGCGCACGGCGACTTCTAACGGACCGGCGCTGCCTTCGTCGAAGTACGCCGCGAGCTTCGTCCGCGCGCGCTGCGCGAGCTTGTGATCGGGATAGTCGCGCACCAGACGCTCGAACGTCTGTCGCGCCCGTAAATCACCCCGTCGGTCGTAGCACTGTCCCAGACGCCAGAGCGCCTGCGGCACGACGGCTCGTTCATCCGGGAAGCGGGTCAAGAGGTTTTCGAACTCCGGGATGGCCGTGGCGCAGCCGGAGGCGACTTCCTTCTGAATGGCCGCTTCGAGCAGGAGGCCCGGCATGTCGGCGTTTTGTGCGCTGACGAAGAGCGGCGCCGTAGCAACGATCGCCAGGATGAAGAGAGCGCGGGTTGGAGTTGATGTCATGGCTGCGCGTTCCTGGTCCCCCGAAAGAGGGTGCCCAACAGTCTGTCGCGCAGCATAAACGAGTCGCCCGGGCTGCGAATGAGCGTTTGGGCCTGATTCCGTGTGGTTTTGTCAAGAAACCTTGACAGATGAAATCTACCCCTCGAACCGGTAGCCCACGCCGCGGACGCTCACCAGATACGAGGGTTGCTCGGCGTCGGTTTCGATCTTTTTCCGCAGGTTGCCGATATGGGTGTCCACGACGCGATCTGTCACGTAGACGTCCCGGCCCCATACCTGGTCGAGCAGCTGCTGCCGGGTCAAGACGCGCCGGCGGTTCTGCACCAGCGTCGCCAGCAGCTTGAACTCGATCGGCGTGAGATCGACCGATCGGCCGCCGCGACGGACCTCGAAGCGTCCGAAGTCCAGTTCGAAATCACCGAAGGCATAGACCTGCCGCGGTTCGCCCGCGCCGCGTCGAAGGGCCGCCTTGATGCGGGCGCGCAGCTCCATCGGGCTGAACGGCTTGGTCACGTAATCGTCGGCGCCCAGTTCCAGCCCCAGTATCTTTTCCGCCTCGTGGCTCTTCGCCGTCAGCAGGATGATCGGCGTGCGCACGCGCGCCCGCCGCAGCTCACGGCAGACCTCGAAGCCGTCCTTCATCGGCAGCATCACGTCCAGGAGGATCAGGTCGAAAATGCCCGTCTCCCCGCGGTCGATCGCCTTCTGGCCATCGCCGGCGACTTCGACGTCATAGCCCTCGAGCCGCAGGTCGTGCTGCAGGCCGAGGGCGATGTCAGGATCGTCTTCGACAATAAGAATCCGGCTCATAGGTCCCCGCTATCGCACCACACCACTGATCACCGTCACGTCGTCTGCCGGCCGGCATCCCGCCGTGTGGCCGCTCAGCGCGCGAAGCAGCCCGTCGCGGATCGCCTCGGCAGACTGGAGGCTGTCGTTCGACAGCACCGCCGCTGCGTTCGAGCTGCCAAACTCTGTGCCCTGCGCGTCCGCTGCCTCGGACAACCCATCGCTGAAGATCAGCAGGCGATCGCCGGCTCGCAGCTCGACGCGTCTGACGACCGCGGCGATGTGTTCGAACATGCCGAGCGGCGGGCAATCGGAGTCGAGCCGCTGGATCTCGCGGCCGCGCGCGACGAGCGCTCCCGGATGGCCCGCGTTCACGTACAGCAGTTCGCGGGACTCTCCCGAATACATGCCGTAGAAGAGTGTCGCGTAGCGGCTGGCGTCGGTTGCAGCGTGGAGCAGTGTGTTCGCTGCGTTGACGATGTCATCGAGCTGGCGGCCGTCGCCGGTGGCGTGGGCGCGCAGACAGCCGTGCAGCGACGCCATGACCAGGGCTGCGGATGCACCCTTGCCCGATACATCGGCGACGACGAGGCCGAGCCGATCGTCGGACAGATCGAGAAAGTCGTAGTAATCGCCGCCGACGAGCTGCGCCGGCTGACAATAACCGACGTAATCGAGCGAGCTGATCGCCGGGCGCGTTTGCGGAAGCAGCCGCTGCTGCACGTCGGCAGCGGTGCGCAGCTCACGATCGAGACGGGCGCTGTCACCGAGCCATGCGTTCCGGTGCCTGAAGATCGACTTGATCCGCGCCCGCAGCTCGACCGGGCTGTACGGCTTGGTGACATAGTCGTCGGCACCGAGCTCGAGCCCTTTGGCCTTTTCCAGTTCGTGAGCCCGGGCCGTCAGCACCACGATTGGCGTCTGGTTGTCCCACCGCCGCAGCTCGCGGCACACCGCGAAGCCATCCTTTTTCGGCAGCATCACGTCGAGGAGGATCAGGTCGAGCGAGCCGCGGGCGGCGCGCTCGAGCGCCGCTTCGCCGTCCTGGACCACCTCGACGTCATAGCCCTCGTGCGTCAGGTCAATCTTCAGACCGAGCGCGATATCAGGCTCGTCTTCGACAATCAGAATGCGAGGCATGCGTTACCTCTGAACGGCCGGCGCCTGTGCGCGAGTGGCGACGGCGTTGGCCGGCACCGTGATAGGCAGCACGAGCGAAAACGTGCTGCCGTCCGGCGAGGTGCTGTCGAGACGCACTTCGCCGCCGTGGGCGTGCATGATTTGTTCGACGAGGGCGAGTCCGAGGCCCGTACCCCTCACCACACTTCCGTCCGGCATGGAGCCGCGTACGAACTTGCGAAAAATGGCGCGGCGATCTGCATGCGGCACACCGATGCCGCGGTCGCGCACGCTGACCGTCAGCTTGCCGTCACCGATCGTTCCGCCGATCCAGATCGTCTTCGACGAGGGCGAATACTTGACGGCGTTGTCCAGCAGGTTCCACAGCGCGCGGCTGATCGCCGCTTCGTCGGCGTGGACGACGGCACCCTCGGGGACCGCCCAGTCGAGCATCACCTCGTATCCCTGTCCGCGGAACTGATCTTTGAAGTCGGCGACAAGGCGGGCGATCCATTCCTGCGTGTCGAGTTTCGCGAAACGGAATCCATGCGACCCCGCCTCCATGCGCCCGAAGTCCAGCAGATCTTCGACGAGCCGCGTCAGCCGCCGCGTGCCGCGTTGGATCGCTGCGTAGTACTGGTGTCGTTCCTCGTCGTTCGAAACGCGCCCGTCCGCGAGCAGATCGGAGAACTGACGAAGCAGCGTGAGCGGTGTCCGGAACTCGTGTGACACGGCGGCGACGAAATCGGATTGCAGCCGCGCCGCCTCCATCTCGCGCGTGATGGCGCGGCCGCTGAAGTAGCCGCCGGCCACCACCAGGAGCGCGAGAATGGCGATGGCGACGATCAGGAGCTGGCGGCTCCTGGCGAATTCCGCGGCATCGGGCCCCGGGCTCGCGCTGATGACGCGAAGATTCCACGGCAGCTGTGTGTCATCCATCAACTGATCGGACCGAAAAGGCTCGCGCGTGGTCCTCCCAGCCGGACCGGCCGTCCGGAGCGCGTGCGACAAGGTGAACTTCGTGGCGGGGTCCGAGAGCACGATGCCCACCTCGCGCTCGTCCAGCATCGCGTTCAACGGGTCAATCAGTTGATCCTTGAGGAACGTCGCCCCTCCCACCAGCGCCAGAAAGCGGTCGCTTCTTCCCCGCCAGATACGAAGCAGCGGACGTCCCTCGGCGATGAACATGGCGCGTCCGGTTGGGTTGATGGCATCGCGCTGCCAGTCGCGCCACAGGTCTTCGACTGACGTGGCCAGAGCCATCGCCGGCTGATCCTGTGGTGGCAGGCCCGGGTCGCGGCGGCCGAGCCATTCTTGTATCTGGTTCGCGTAGCCGAGAAACTGGGGGCGGGTCAGCGGCCATCGGCCGCTATGCAGGTCCACATCGAGCCGCCGGGCTTCCTCCAGCAGCTCCTCGCGGCGGCCGAGTTCCGCGAGCAGGCCCGCTCGAAGCGATCGCGCAAGGAGATCTGCGGGGCGGTCGGCGACCCACGCGGACGGAATGCGCTCCAATTCGGCATAGGTCGCCAGAGCATCCGTGGGGCGACCGAGCTTCTTCTGGTTGCGAGCAAGCCGGTAGAGGGCGCCGGCGCGAATGTCAGGCGAGTCTTCGCTGTCAGCCAGATCACGGAAGTACAGGATCGCTCGCGGGTAATCCTCGCCCTGCTCCTCGTAGACCTCGCCGGGAGCAAACACCTGCGGGTCCGGTTCGTCGGGCGCTGCGACCGCAGGGCGGTACAGCAACCGCTGCGTGGGGTAGGCGCGAACGGTGTCCGCCTCGAACACGACGAGCAGCGCGTCGTCGCCGAGCTTCTTTCCCAGCGCTGCCGCCGCGGCGTCGAGTTCGCCGGCGGGAGCCGCGGCCAGACGTTCCAGCTCGTTATCGAATTCGGTCAGCTTCTGGCGGATTTCGGATGTGATCAGGTCTGCCGCCCGCTCGACCGCTCCGCGCACGTTGTCGTCCTGCAAGGCCCGATTCTGTTCAATCGACTGCCAGCCGAAATAGCCCAGCCCGGCGAGAAACGACAGCATCGTCCCGACAAAAACCAGCAGCAGCAATCGAGGCGGGCGGAGCCATTGGGGCACGTGCATAGCTGGGCGTCGGGCGCGCATTATAAGCAGCCCTATTGTGTGATGACGTGGAGATTTGTCGGAGTTTCGTCAAGAAACCAGCACATACCGGGGTTGGCGGCGCGCGTTATCATCTCGCCCGGAGGCCGACCTATGCACGTGCACTGCTTCGCAGGAGGACTGTTCGCCATTGTTGCCGCCGGGTCGATGACGCTCGCCATGCAGCCACCGCTGAAGGTCGCCATCGACGTGAAGCCCGGCGACGAGAAGGTGACCATCGAGCCCGGACGCGAAGGCATGTTGCCGATCGTGATTCTGACGACGCCGCAGTTCGACGCGGCGACTGCCGATCCCGAGACGATTCTCGTCGGCCCACAGGGGAAAGAAGCGTCGGTGTTCCGGTCGATGCTCGAGGATATCGACCGGGACGGGGACGTCGATCGGATGCTGCTGGTGCGCGTGCGCGACATGCAGGTTACGTGCGGGAACCAGATCATCAGAGTCACTGGGAAAACGATCGATGGCCGCGCGTTCGAAGGCTCGGAAGCCGTTGGAACGGCCGGGTGCTGAGGTGACGTCCCAGTGATCACACGATACGCGACCGTTCTCGTCGCATCCCTTCTGTGCGCCTGCGCTCCGGCAACCCAGGAACAGCAGGTCATCGACGATGCCGTCGAGGCGATGGGTGGCGCCGGCCGGATCAGGGAGGTGAAGGCGCTGACCATTCAAGGCACCGGCACGGCGCCGAACGCGGGACAGAACCGCACGCCGGAGGACGAGCTGCCGGTATGGAAGGTCACCGAGTACACCCGGCGAATCGACCTGGTGAACTGGCGAACGCGCGTGCAGCAGGTGCGCGAAGCGCAGTTCCTCTTCGCCGGTGAGCTGGTGCAGCGGCAGACGCAGGGAATCGACGGCGACGCCGCCTATAACGTCTCCGCCAGCGGAACCGTCTCCCGCGCCGGTGCGGCTGCCGCGCGCGATCGCCGCAGCGAGCTGCTGCATCATCCAGTCACGTTCCTCAAAACGATCGTCGACGCGGACATCACTTTGTCGAACCTCCGCGCCAGGGCCGGCGAACGGCTCGTGGACATCGCCATGCCGGATGGCGGCACCATGACCCTGGGTATCGACGCCGCCACGCATCTGCCGACGCGCGTGGTGTCGATGGCGGCCAACCCGAACATGGGCGACGTGGCAATCGAAACGCGGTTTTCAGACTACGAAGAGGTCGGCGGTCTGAAGCTGCCGCGGCGGCTCACCACGAAGATGGACTATTACCTCCAGCTCGATCTTCAGGTGGCGAAGAACGCCGTCGACGGCGATATGTCGGACCTGGCGCTCTCCGCCGCGCTCAGACAGGCGAAGGCGCCGGAACCGTCGCCCGTGGTGGTGACGGTTGAGCCGGTGGCGAAAGGGATCTGGTGGCTGGCCGGTTCGGGCAACCACCGCAGCGTCGTCTTCGAGTTCGACGATCACCTCGTTCTGTTCGAGGCGCCGGTCAACGAGGCACGGACGAAGGCGGTGATCGACAAGGCGCGCACGCTGAGTCCCAAGCCGCTGACGAAGGCGATCGTGTCGCACCACCACTTCGACCACTCCGGCGGGCTGCGCGTGGCGATCGCCGAGGGGCTGACCATCGTCACGCACAGGTCCAACGAAGCGTTCTTCACGTCGCTGGTGGCGCGGCAGCACACCATCGCGCCGGACACACTCGAGAAGGTGCGCCGCCTGGTGACCTTCGAGCTCGTCGACGATCAGCTGACGCTGAAGGACGAGTCGATGGAAGTGCAGCTCTATCACCTGCTCGACAACCCGCGCGAAGGCACGAACATCTACGCCTATGTGCCGCGCGATCGGATCCTGGTGCAGGCCGACCTCTACGACGCCACATGGCTGCGCCACTCGTGGGGCGAGAACGTGCTGCGGAACCTCGAGCGCCGCGGGTTGAAGATCGAGCGAAGCGTCCCCGTCCACGGCGTCATCGAACCGTTTGATCAGATGGTCAGGAACATCAAGTCGAAGCCGTCGTAATCCGCCGTCGTAGTGTCCGCCTTTAGGCGGACCTATCGCGCCGCCTGGTACACCGCGAACATCGCCTTCTGCGGGTCCTGCAGGATGACGAACCGTCCGCCGTCCGGAATCGCGTTCGGCCCCACCATAACCGACGCGCCGAGGCTTTTCGCTTGAGCGGCTGACGCGTCCAGGTCGGCGACCTGGAAGTAGGGCATCCAGTACGACGGCACCGGCGCCGGCATACTCTCGGGCATCGCCATCATCCCGACGCCGGGTTGTCCGTTGACGCTGAACTCCGTGTAGTCCATCACCGCCGCCGGTGCGCTGTGCTTGGCGCTCCACCCGAACATCTGCGTATAGAACGTCTCCGCCTTCTTCGGGTCGCGTGTGGTCAGCTCGGCCCAGCAGAGCGCGCCCGGTTCGTTGCGAACCTTCACGCCGATGTGCGCCTTCGGCTCCCAGACGTGAAAGACGGCGCCGCTCGGATCCTGAATCACGGCCATCCGCCCGTGCGTCATGACATCGAATGGCCCGAACAGAACCGTGGCGTCGAGCGAGGCGGCGCGCTTCACGGCGTCGTCCGCGTTCGGAACGGAGACGTACAGGTTCCAGTGCGAGGGGATGCCCATCTGTCGCTCGTCCTGCGGCAGACTGGCGCCGGCGGCGACATCCCGCCCCCGCATCGTGAAGATCGTATAGACGCCATCCGGGCCCATGTCGTGCTCGACGACGTCCCACCCGAAGAGGTTGCGGTAGAACGCGACGCCGGCTTTCGCGTCGGTGGTCATGAGCTCGACCCAGGAGAACGTGCCCGGTGCATGCGCGGTGAAGTCGGCCATGAACCGAAGATATACGATTCCGGTGGGATAATCCGCGCCATGAGGAAACGAGTCGTCGTCGTGTGCGCCGCGACGCAGTTGCTGGCTGCTGCAACAGGCGGCGCGCAAATCCGTGAGGTCGAGGTGACCGGTGGCCGCGTGTCGGGCGCGGTGGCCAATGGAATCGCCGCGTTCAAGGGCATTCCGTTTGCCGCGCCGCCCGTGGGCGATTTGCGCTGGAAGTCTCCACAGCCGGTGAACAGCTGGAGTGGCGTGAAGGCGGCAACGACGTTTGCGCCGAGCTGCGTTCAGGACGTGTCGATCGGCAAGTTGTTCGGCGCGCCCGAGGCGACGGGCGAGGACTGCCTCTACCTGAACGTCTGGACGCCGGCCAAGGCGGCGCGGGAACGCCGCCCGGTGATGGTGTGGATCTACGGCGGGGCGTTCTCGAGTGGCATGACGAGCATTCCGGCCTACGACGGCGCGCCGTTGGCCGGAAAAGGCGTCGTTCTCGTCAGCATCGCGTATCGCGTCGGGCCGTTCGGGTTCCTCGCGCATCCCGAGTTAACGAAAGAGCGCGCTTCGCCTCCGCTCGGGGCAGGCGGCAAGGGGTCGGGCAATTACGGTCTGCAGGATCAGATTGCCGCCCTGCGGTGGGTGAAGGACAACATCGCGAAGTTCGGCGGCGATCCGAACGCCGTGACGATCTTCGGCGAGTCCGCCGGGGGGATGTCGGTCAGCATGCTGGCCGCGTCGCCGGCCGCGAACGGCCTCTTCCATCGCGCGATCTCACAGAGCGGTGGTCATTTCGGTCCGGCGCGGACCGGCACGATCGGTGGCGCCACGTCGCCTCCATTGAAGGTGGCGGAAGGAATCGGCCAGGCGTTTCTGAAAAGGCTCGGCGCTGCGGACATCCAATCGGCCAGGCAGGTGCCGGCGGAAAAGATTCAGGCGGCCATGGGGCCAGGGCTGCAGGGCGCGTTCTGGCCCGTGTTCGACGGCGACGTCCTCCCTGGCGATCAGTACGAGCTGTATCAGGCGAAACGGTTCAACGACACGCCGGTGCTGATCGGTTCGAATTCCGACGAGGGCATCACGTTTTCTCCGGGGATCACTTCGGCGGCGGTACTTGAAAAGTCGCTTCGCGCGGGTTACGGGGAGCATGCCGAGAAGCTCCTTGCCGTGTATCCTCACGCGACCGACGCGGAAGCCTCGCAGAGCATGCGCAACGTGATGCGCGACACGACGTTCGGGTGGCCGGCGTGGGCGTGGGCGATGCTGCAGTCGAAGCACGGCAGCGGCAAGGCCTTCGTCTACTACTTCGATCACCGCACGTCCCTGTCACGGAACGGCGCCGGTCACGCCGCGGAAATCCCGTACGTGTTCCGGACGCTTGGCATGTTCAGCGGTCCGGCTGCCCTCGTCGGGAAACCGCAGCCCGACGATCACGCAATGTCCGAGTTGATGAGCAGTTATTTCGTCAACTTCGCCCGGACTGGCGACCCGAACGGGCCCGGACTGCCGAAATGGCCGGCCTTCACCGAGTCGTCGCAAACGGTGATGCACTTCGACGCCAAGTCGAGCGCGCGGCCGCTGCCGAACATGGCACAGATCAAAGCGATGGATGCCTACTTCGCCTGGCGCCGCGAGGAGGCAAAGGCACGCAAATAGTCACTCGCGATGCGGCGCTGATCTGTGCCGCGGGCGGCACGCGCGCCGCGGCGATCAGCCTTGTCGGCGTCCTCATCGTCATTCACCTCGCCAGCCGCGGTCTGTCCGTCGGCGCGATCGGTCTGATCATCGGGACTGGGATAGCCGCGAGCGCCGCAGGCACCATCATCGCGGCGCTCCGCGCGGATCGATGGGGTCCGCGGCGAACGCTCGTCGTGTTGAGCCTGCTCTCAGGTGCTGGCTACGCGGCCCTGGCATTCACCGCCGCGGTTCCTGTTCTGATGCTGATCGCGGCGGTCGCCATGCTCAACGGTCTGGGCCGCGACCGCGGCCCGGCCTCCGCGCTCGAACAGGCGCTTCTGCCCGCGACGACCACGGACGAGCGGCGTACCTGGACGATGGCCTGGTACAACGTCGTCGTCGATTCCGGCCACGCGCTGGGCGCGCTGGGCGCCGCACTGCCCACTGTCTTTGCCGGCGCACTGGACATGAGCGCGGTCGACGGCCGCGCGCTGACGTTCGTGCTCTGCGGGATCGCGGTTTGCGCCTCGACCATTCCGTATCTGTTGCTGCGCCCGCACGTCGCGCCTGTGCCTGCGCCGGGGTTCATGACGAACGACGCCGTCGATCCGCGTACGCGCGCCGTCGTCCGCCGGATTGCCGGACTCTTCGCGATCGACAGCATTGGCGGCGGCTTCCTCAGCTCGGCGCTCGTCGCCTACTGGTTCTTCGAGCGTTACGGCACGACTGAAGTGCAGCTGGCCTACCTGTTCTTTGCCGCGCGAATCCTGAATGTCGTCTCGCATCTTGCGGCCGCGTGGATGGCCAGGCGCATCGGCCTGGTCAACACCATGGTGCTGACGCACCTGCCCTCGAGCGTCTTCATGATGCTCGCACCCACGGCTCCGACAGCCGGTGCCGCGGCCGCGCTGTTCCTGGCCCGTGAGGCGCTCGTGGAGATGGACGTTCCGACGCGGCAGTCATACGTGATGGCGGTCGTGCCGCCGTCGGCCCGAACCTACGCGAGCGGGATGACGAACGTCACGCGCAATGCGGGCTGGGCCGTCGGTCCGTTGGTTGGCGGCACCGTCATGCAGCATGTGTCCCTGGCGGCGCCGATCGTCATCGGCGCGACGCTGAAAATCTTCTATGACATCGCGCTCTACAGATCGTTCCGCCATCTGAAAGCGCCGGAGGAGGTCACTTAGAAGGTTCCGCAGTCGCGCGTCTGTAGACGTAGGTGTGCTTGAAGTTGTTGGGAGCGAATCCCATCGTTGCGATGTGACCCGGCGGCTCGACGTGACTGAGCTGCCGATGCATCGTCAAGACGTCGCCCTCCACCGAGAACGCGTCCGTCGCCAGGTCGAACACGTTCCTGTCGCGCCGCCTGATGCTTTTGGTGCTGACCACGAGCATGTCCGCGACGAGCAGGAAGGTGTCCTGGTATTCGTAGGCCTGGCTGTCGCGATCCCGAATCGCCGGTGTGCCGTCGAAGCGGACGGCTCTCACCTGCAGCTCGCTGATGTTGTCGCCTGGACGCAGGCGGAGGCGCTCCGTCAGCGTGAGCACCTCTGGCGTCGCGGTAATCGTGAGAGTTCGCGGAATGCGCGGGGCCATGCCGAGGGTGCCGGTGCTGGCCTGTTCATCGAGGACCCAGGTGCCGGCGAACTGCGGAAACGTGCGCGGAGTATTTGGAGGCCGCTGCGCGGAGGCGCCTTCCAGCGAAGCGATCGCGACGAGTGCTGCTCCGGCAAGTACGGCCAGGCGTTTCCCTGTCATCCGCGCACCATACCAGTCGTTCGTTACGCATTCGTGAATCACCTTTGCCGCCCGATTGCAACGTGTGCGCAAGTCTTACATAATGTAAGTACGTTTAATACTGGCATGGATATGCGAATTCGAGCTGGCATCGCGTTCGTCCTCCTCGTATCGGCGGCAACGGGATGGGCGCAATCAGCGGATGCCGAGCGGCCCAGGTTCGACGTGGCGTCGGTCAAACCGAACAAGAACAGCGAAGGCGTAATACGGTTCGCGATCCAACCTGGCGGCCGATTCGCGGCGACCGATATACCGCTCAAGCAGCTCATTCGCGCGGCATACACGCTGCAGCTCTACCAGATCGTCGATGCTCCCTCGTGGACGGAATCCGAACGCTTCGACATTACGGCGGTGACCGATCGTGAACTGAGGGAGGACACCACGTGGGCGCCCGGCGATAAGTACGCGCTGGTGCAGTTGATGTTGCAGTCACTCCTCGCCGAACGCTTCAGCTTCCGCGCGCATTTCGAAGAGCGCCCGGGGCAGGTGTACGCGCTCGTCGTCGACGACAAGGAGCGCGCGGCGAAAGCACTCGCCCCGGCCAAGCCGTGCGGCACCGACTGCGCAATGCAGATCAAATCGGGCACGCTACGCGCCCCCAACGTCGAGCTGCCGCTACTCGCCGAACTCCTGTCGCAACTCACCGGTCGACCTGTGACGGATGCGACCGGCCTCGCCGGCAACTTCGAGATCAACTTGCGTTGGACGCCAGAATCGCAGGAGGCCACTGCCGATGCGCCGTCGCTCTTTACGGCGTTGCCTGAACAATTAGGACTTCGTCTGGACGCGCGAAGGGGTCCGATCAGAATGCTCGTCGTCGATTCCGTGGACCGGCCCACCGCCGACTAAGGTTCTTGTGTCATCCTGATCGTGAAAGGGGCTGGCCATGCTTTCCATCTCCATCGCCGAGGATGACGGTCGAACGCTGAAGGAATTCCTCGAAGCAAAACTCATCGATTTGCGGCGCGAGATTTCGCATACCGATTCGCCCCGGTTCCGCGAGACGCTGTATCAGCTCGAGGGCGTGCTGCAGCGGACGATCGCGCAATTGCCGTAGGTCACGCGGATAGCGAGGCTGAGCGCCGACGATTACTCTCGAAGCAGCGCGTGTTTGAAAACGTTCGCGCGGTGATAGTCGAGATACGCGTTCTGTTCCGTAGTGAACTCGCCAACCCGCACCCCGGCGTCGATGCCCCAGGCATCGAGCAGCTTGTCGCGTACCTCTGGAACGATCACCAACTCTTGGTTGCTTGAAAAGGTGATATAGCCCTCATCAAAAAGGTGATCGATGTGCGGCGAGAGCAGAAGGCCGTTGGCGCCGTCGAGCCGCTCCACGTCGCTTGCGTCGCGCCATGGTTTTATGTGACTGGCTTTCAAGTGCCGGGGTTCACCAACGCGCGTCACGCGGCACGCCTCCTCGCGCAAGAGAACGTTCGCCCTAAAAACTCCCTGACCTCTTCGGGCACGAACGATTTGCTCCCGGAAGGTGGGCCCGGTCAGCACGTGCTCAAACACTAGATCCGTTTCGACATCGACCGGCTCAACGACAGTCTGTAAAACGGCGATTGTGGCGTACGCATCCCAGTAGGCCTGACCGATCAGCGCTATAAGCGCTTCAGCCAACGGTTGTGGTACCTCTGCGAGGTAGACGGACTGCAAGCCGTCTCCAGTTTCCTGAAGAGGCGAGTATTTGGTAGGCAGGAAAGGCCGCAGAATCGCTGCGTGGTCCTTTGGACGGAGCTGGGTGTCCAATACACAGTAGTCGACAGGCACGAACCAGCCTTCTTTCGACCAGTTCAATCCAGCATTTCCGAAGTCGGGTTTCGGACCGGTTTGCGCTCTCCCTGTGACTACGCCGATTGCCTTGATGCGAGCATCGCAGAACGAGAACACGACGTCGCCGGGTGACACTTCCCGCATGTTCTCGTAGAACTGATTCCGGGCACCGTTCGCGTTTCGCTTCGGGGACCACATGAAGCTGCCGCGAACTTCCGCCCTGTACGTCTGGTTCTGGTTAACCCACCAGTACCGCATGCACGGATTCGGCCCACTATAGGCGCGATGACTCCTGAAAGCGAACGATGCAGGAGTAACCCCTGAAAGGGGTGCCTCTGAGGATGGTCCTAGCACCCCTGAACTACCGAAGGGTCCGCCTGAAGGCGGACACTACATGAACACTCCCAACGGTCCGCCTGAAGGCGGACACTACGTCAACACGCGATCTATTTCGGCGTGAGCTTGAGGAGATCTGCGCCGGAGAGGAGATAGATCGCGCCATCGGGACCCTGGCGCACTTCGCGCACGCGCGCCTTTCGTTCCGTGAGCAGCCGCTCCTCGGACACGACGCGATCGCCTTTGATCTCGAGGCGGACGAGCGCCTGGCCGACCATCGCGCCGATGAACAGGTTGCCCTTCCACGCCGGGAACAGATCGCCGGTGTAGAACATCATGCCCGACGGGGCGATCGAAGGCACCCAGAAGTAGATCGGCTGCTCGACGTCCGCTCTCGCCGTCAGCCCCTTGGCCACCGCCACATTCTTGCGCCCGTCCGGCTGCCGCGCGTCGTACTGCGTCCCGTAGGTCACGTCCGGCCAGCCGTAATCCCTGCCG